>VFJZ01000005.1 GCA_009885805.1 Actinomycetota bacterium | reverse complement strand
CCATCCTTCGGACGGACGAGCACGGTCACCTTCACGTCGGAACCCCCATCTCGTCGAGGTAGGCGCCGAAGCGGCCGCCGGTGATGCGTTCGTAGGCCTCGCGGTAGCGCGCCGCTGTCCCGTCGCGAACTGCGTCAGGCAGCTCCGGCCCGGGCGGGGTCTTGTCCCAGCCCGTCGCTTCGAGCCAGTCGCGCACGTACTGCTTGTCGAAGCTCGCCGGCGAACGGCCGACGGCGTACTCGTCGGCCGGCCAGAAGCGCGAGGAGTCCGGCGTCAGGACCTCGTCGCCCAGCACGATCGAGCCGTCGCGGTCGAGACCGAACTCGAATTTCGTGTCGGCGAGGATGATCCCCTGCGCCGCGGCGTGAACGGCGGCCACCCCGTAGAGGGCGAGTGAGATCGCGGCCAGCTCGCGGTAGCGATCGGCGCCGAGCAGCGCCGTTGCCTCCTTCTGGTCGAGGTTGACGTCGTGGTCGCCGAGCGCTGCCTTCGTCGCGGGAGTGAAGATCGGTGTCGGGAGTGGCGCCGCCTGGCGGAGGCCGGTCGGCAGTTCGTGCCCGCCGACGATGCCGGTCTCCTCGTAGTCCCGCCACGCCGAGCCGGCGAGATAGCCGCGGACGACGCACTCGATCGGCAGCATCTGCAGTCGGGCGCACCGCATCGTGCGGCCGGCGAGCTCGGCGGTGCGGGCGACCGCCGGCAACTCCGGCGGGGCCGTCCCGAGCAGGTGGCTGCGGACGATCCCAGCGGTTCTCGACAGCCAGTAGCGGGTCATCCCGGTCAGCACGCGACCCTTGTCCGGGATCAGAGTCGGCAGCACGACATCGAACGCGGAGATGCGATCGGAGGCGACGATCAGCAGCGTCCCGTCGCCGAGGTCGTAGAGATCGCGCACCTTGCCGGAAGCGATCAGGGCCTCGTCAAGCGTGTGCATCGACCGCCCCGCGGTGCGTGCCGAGCGCCCGATCGAACGGCGTGCCGACGTGGCGCAGGAAGTCGGTCAGATCGAACGCGTCCGCAAGTGCCGCCGGCGACACGCCGCCGGCCTCGGGGTCGGCTGCGATCAGGTCGCGCAGGTGCTCGCCCGTCTCCCACGCGCGCATCGCGTTGCGCTGGACGATCTCGTAGGCCGCCTCCCGCGCGAGGCCCGCCTCGACGAGGCGCAGTAGCACGCGCCCGGAGAACGGCAGCCCGTGCGAGGCGTCGAGGTTCGCGAGCATCCGCTCGGGTCGGACGATCAGGCCCTCGACGACCCAGGTGAAACGTTCGAGCAGGTAGTCGGCGAGGATCGTCGAGTCGGCGAGGATGACGCGCTCGGCCGAGGAGTGCGAGATGTCCCGCTCGTGCCACAGGGCGACATTCTCGAGGGCGACGACGGCGTTGCCGCGCAGCACGCGCGCGAGGCCCGAGATCCGCTCGCAGACGATCGGGTTGCGCTTGTGAGGCATCGCCGACGAACCCTTCTGGCCGCGCCCGAACGGCTCCTCCACCTCTCTGACCTCGGTGCGCTGGAGGTGCCTGATCTCGGTCGCGAACCGGTCGAGCGACGAGCCGAGGACGGCAAGCGCGGTCAGCAGCGCGGCGTGGCGGTCGCGGGCGACGACCTGCGTCGACACGTCCTCGATGCCGAGGCCGAGCGCGGCCGCGACGTGCTCCTCGACGCGCGGATCGATGTTGCCGTAGGCGCCGACTGCTCCGGACAGCTTGCCGACGGCGACACCCGCGACGGCGTCGGCGATGCGCGTCCGCGCGCGCCGGAGCTCGCAGGCCCAGCCGAGCAGCTTGAGCCCGAACGTCGTCGGCTCCGCATGGACGCCATGGGTGCGGCCGATGCAGGGAGTCGCGCGGTGTTCGAGCGCGCGGGCCTCGACGGCGACGACGGCGCGGTCGAGCGAGCGGACGATGATCTCGCCGGCGTCCCGCAGCTGCAGCGCGAGGCCCGTGTCGACGACATCGGACGACGTCAGTCCGTAGTGGAACCAGCGGGCGGCGGGGCCGACCTGCTCGGCGATCGTCTCGGTGAAGGCGATCACGTCGTGGTGCGTCCGGCGCTCGATCTCGAGCGTTCGCGCCACGTCGATGCGGGCGCTCGCCCGGATCGCCGCGACCGCGTCGAGCGGCACGACGCCGAGCGCCGCCCAGCCGTCGAGGGCGGCGAGTTCGACGTCGAGCCAGCGTTCGAGCCGTCGCTCGTCCGTCCAGACCGCACCGATCTCCGGGCGCGTGTAGCGGGCGATCACGACGTCACCAGCGCCTCGGCGGTGACTGCCGCGGCCGCGATGTCGCGGCGATACTGCGCGCCGTCGAACGCGATCGACTCGCAGGCGGCGTACGCGCGCTCGCGGGCCTCGGCGAGCGAGGCGCCGAGCGCTGTCACGGCGAGGACGCGGCCGCCGGCCGTTACCAGTCGATCGCCGCGAAGTGCCGTCCCGGCGTGGTAGACGCGCGCGCCGGTCGCCTCGGCGGCGTCGATGCCGGTGATTGCCACTCCCGCCTCGCTGCCTTCGGGGTAGCCGCGCGAAGCGAGGACGACGCTGACGCTCGCGCCCGGTCGCACGCGCACGGCCTCGCGCGCCAGGCGTCCGGTGGCGGCCTCGAGGAGGCGCTCCGCGAAATCGCCCTCGATGCGCGGTAGGAGCGCCTGCGTCTCCGGGTCGCCGAAGCGGACGTTGAACTCGAGTACACGCGGCCCGGTCGCTGTCAGCATCAGTCCGGCGTACAGACAGCCGTTGAAGTGAAGTCCACGGCGCGCGAGCTCGCGCAGGACCGGGACGTGGACGGCCTCGGTGAGCTCGGCGACACGGGTGACGTCGAGTCCCGGCACCGGCGAGTGCGCCCCCATCCCGCCGGTGTTGGCGCCGCGGTCGCCGTCGCCGATCCGCTTGTAGTCCTGAGCGGCCGCCAGCGGCACGGCCGTCTCGCCGTCGCAGAGCGCGAGCAGTGATACCTCCGGGCCGACGAGGCGCTCCTCGATCACCAGCATCCGACCGGCCTCGCCGAGCACGCCCCCGACGAGCATCTCGTTGGCAGCCGCTTCGGCCGCGGCCGCGTCGTCGCAGACAACCACGCCTTTCCCGGCTGCGAGGCCATCGGCCTTGACGACGGCGGGGCCGCCGAGAGCGGCGATCGCCGCTCTCGCTTCGGTCATCGTCGCGGCCGTGAAGGAGCTTGCGGCGGCCACACCGGCGGCCTGCATCACGTCTTTGGCGAACGCCTTCGAGCCCTCGAGGCGCGCGGCGGCCGCGCCGGGCCCGAACACCGCGACGCCGCCGTGGCGCAGGGCGTCCGCGAGGCCGGCCACGAGCGGCGCCTCCGGGCCGATCACGACCAGGTCGGCGTGGATGGCGCGCGCCAGATCGGTGACACCCTCGATATCGGTGGCGGCGATCGGATGACAGGTCGCGTTGCGCGCGATGCCCGGATTGCCTGGCGCCGCATGCACCTCTCGAACGCTCTCGCACCCCGCCAGGACATCGGCGAGCGCATGCTCACGGCCTCCGGCGCCGACGATCAGGACCTTCACGCCGCCAACGTATCAGGCGGGTGTCAGGATCTGGTCACGTCGTTGGCCGACCCCGACCATCGTGACGGGCAAGTCGAGGCGCTCCTCGATCCACGAGATGTAGGCACGCGCCTCGCCCGGCAGACCGGCGTAGCGGGTGATGCCGGAGATGTCGGTGCCCCAGCCGGGGAGGTCCTCGGAGACGGCGGTCGCGTGGTGGAAGTCGGACTGGTGCGGGGGGAAGTCGTCGGTGACCGACCCGTCTCGCAGCCGGTACCCGGTGCAGACGGGAATCCGCTCGAACGTCGACAGCACGTCGAGCTTGGTCAGCACCAGTTCCGTCATGCCGTTGACCCGTGCCGCGTACCGGAGGCCGACGAGGTCGAGCCACCCGCAGCGACGCTCGCGGCCAGTGATCGTGCCGAACTCGGCACCGAGATCGCGCAGCTGACGGCCTCGCTCGGGATCCGCCTCGCTCGGGAACGGCCCGGAGCCGACGCGGGTCAGATACGCCTTGGCGACACCGATCACCGAGCTGATCCGCGTCGGCCCAACGCCAGCGCCGGTGCACGCACCGCCTGCGACCGGATTCGAGGACGTGACGAACGGATAGGTGCCGTGGTCGAGGTCGAGCAGCGTGCCCTGGGCGCCTTCGAACAGCACCGGTCGTCCCGCCCGCAGCGCGTCGTCGAGCAGGCGCGCCGTGTCCGCGATGTACGGCTCGAGCCTGACGGCGTGGCGGTCGAGATCGGCCAGGATCGGTTCGACGGCGAGTGGCGGCTGGTCGTAGATGCGCTCGAGCTGTTCATTCTTCAGGCTCAGCGCCGCATCGACCTTCTCGCGCAGGATCGAGCGGTCGAGCAGGTCCTGGACACGGATGCCGAGCCGCGCCGCCTTGTCGGCGTAGGCCGGCCCGATGCCGCGCTTCGTCGTCCCGATCTGCAGGGGTCCGAGCCGAACCTCGGACTGCGCATCGAGAATCCGATGCCACGGCATGACGAGGTGGGCGTTCCCGGAGATCCGGAGGCCGCGTGTCGATCGGCCGCGCGCCTCGAGTTCGTCGAGCTCGCCGACGAGCGCCTCGGGGTCGATGACGACACCGTTGCCGAGTACACAGATCTTGTCGGCGTCGAGGATCCCGGACGGCAGCAGCCGGAACTTGAAGGTCTCGTCGCCGACGACGACGGTGTGGCCGGCGTTGGCGCCACCCTGGTAGCGGGCGATGATCTCGAACCGCTCGGCGAGCAGGTCGACGATCTTCCCCTTGCCCTCGTCGCCCCACTGGGCGCCGACGATGACGGTTCCGGACAGGGGTCAGCCCTCGCCCCGCGCGAGGTCGGAGAACAGCGTGTACTTCTGACGGAACGCCAGGTCGACGGCGGCCGTCGCGCCGGAGCGATGCTTGGCGACGATCAGTTCCGCGACGCCCTTGTTCGTGTCGGAGTCCTTGACGTAGTACTCGTCGCGGTAGATGAACATGACGACGTCCGCGTCCTGCTCGATGCTCCCGCTCTCGCGGAGGTCAGAGAGGATCGGTCGCTTGTCGGTGCGGCTCTCGACGGCGCGCGAGAGCTGCGACAGCGCCATCACCGGCACCTCGAGGTCGCGGGCGAGGAGCTTCAGTGAACGGGAGATGTGCGAGATCTCCTGCACGCGGCTCTCGGACGGGCCGGCTCCCTGCATCAGCTGCATGTAGTCGACGATCACCAGCGCGAGCCCCTTTTCCTGGCTCTTCAGGCGCCGCGCCTTCGACCGGATCTCCATCACGTTGATCCCGGCCGTGTCGTCGATGTAGATCGGCGCACGGCTGAGCTTGTCGCAGGCCTCGACCAGCCGACCCCAGTCCTCCTGGCGCATCTTCCCGCCGCGCAGCACCTGCGAGTCGACCAGTCCCTGGGCGCACATCAGACGCTGCGTGACCTCGTGCCGGCTCATCTCGAGGGAGAAGATCGCGACCGGCAGCCCGGCGTCGACGCCGACGTGCCGGGCGAAGCCGAGCGCCATCGAGGTCTTGCCCATGCCGGGACGGGCGGCGAGGATCAGCAGGTTGGAGTTCTGGAATCCGGACAGGATCCGGTCGAGCGACCGCAGTCCGCTCGGGACGCCGGTGATCTCCGCGCCGGCCTCCTGTAAGTGCTCGATCCGCTGGAACTCCTCGACGAGAAGCCCCTTGATCGGCGTCAGCCCGTCACCGCTGCGCTGCTGCGCGACGTCGAAGATGATCGACTCGGCGCGGTCGACCAGGTCGGCGGCCGACGACTGGCGCTCGTAGCCGAGCTGGGCGATCTCGACGCCCGCGGCGATCAGCCGGCGGATGACCGCGAGGTCGTGGACGATCTCGGCGTAGCGACGGGCGTTGGCGACGGCCGGGATCGCGTCGGACAGGGAGTGGACGACCGGCGCCCCGCCGACATCGTCGAGCTTGCCCATCGTCGCGAGTTCGTCGCAGACCGTGATCGCGTCGACGGGCATGTTCCGCGTGTAGAGCCGCGTGACGGCCTCGAAGACGACACCGTGCGCCTCGCGGTAGAAGTCGCCAGCGCGGACGATCTCGGTCGCGGTATCGACTGCCGTCTGCGAGAGCAGCATTGCGCCAAGGAGCGACTCCTCGGCGTCGAGGTCTTGCGGCGGCAGGGTCGGAACGGTCGCGCCGACGGCGCTCATCGCCCGACGCTACTCGGCGACGGCGGCGGCCGGTTCGGCGTCGACGGCCGTGGTGGTGGCGTCGAATCCCTCGGCCAGGGCGACCGAGACGCGCAGGCTCGCCTTGACCTCGGGGAAGAGGTCGATCGACACCATGTAGTCCCCGAGCGACTTGATCGGCTCGTCGAGCCGGACCTTCCGGCGGTCGATCCGGATCTTGCGGGTGCGCCAGACCTCGTCGGCGAGGTCGGCCGAGGTCACCGACCCGTAGAGGCGGCCGTCGCCGCCGGCTCGGGCCGGGATTCGTAGCACGGTGCGGTCGATGACCTTCGCGATCTCCCGCGCCTCGTCGACGCTCTTGGCCTCCTGCCGTGCGCGCTGCGCGCGAACGCGCTCGATCTCGGCGATGCGCGCAGCCGAGGCCTCCTCGGCGAGATGCCGCGGCCTGAGGTAGTTGCGGAGGTAGCCTCGGGCAACGGCGACGACGTCGCCGCGATGGCCCAGGTGCTCGACGTCGACGAGGAGAATCGCCTTGACGGTTCCGATGCGGGTCATGTCGGGTTGGAGTCCTTTTGCACGGAGATCAGAACGGAATGTCGTCGTCGACGTCGCCGCCCGCTGGCCACGCCGTTTCGCCGCCGGTAGCGGCAGCGGCCGGCGCGGCGACCGGGGTCGGACGACGCTCGGAGCCGCTGCTCTCGGCGCCATCTCGCGGGCCGATGAACTGGACGGTCTCGGCGATCACGTCGACGGCCTCGCGCTTGGCGCCGTCCTGCGCGGTCCACTCGCGCCAGCGCAGACGACCATCGATGGCGACGGCGCGACCGCGCGAAAGGAAGCGCGCGCAGTTCTCGGCCTGGTTGCCGAAGACGGAGACGGTGAAGTAGTTCGGCTCCTCGATCCACTCGCCGGTCTGGCCGTTCTTCCGCCGCGAATTGACCGCGAGGCGCAGATCGCAGACGGCCATGCCGCTCGGCAGCGATTTCAATTCGGGATCACGCGTCAGGTTCCCGACGAGCACGACGCGGTTGATATTGGCCATAGCGCTTCTCCCTCCCGAACGTCTGTTCGGGGAAAGGTAGGGGACGGAGCGGATGTTGTCAAGCGGGCGACGCCCGCGGCTGGTCAGCGCTTGAGCGTCATGTGGCGGAGCACGCCGTCGGTGATCCGCAGGACGCGGTCGACTTCGGCGAGCGCGGCCGGCGGGCACGAGAACTGCACCATCCAGTGGTGCGCTTCGGACTGCTTGGCGATTTCATAGGAAAGCTTCTTACGACCCCACGGATCGAGGGCGTCCCACGAACCGCCGCCACCGAGGACGATCTCTCGTACGCGCGCGACGATCTCGTCCTGGCGCTCTTCCTCGGCGTCGGCTTCGATCAGGATCAGGGCTTCGTAGGACTGCACGGGCCGAGCGTACCAGCCTCCGCCGGCGACCGGCGCCGCTTGGGGCGGATACAATCTTGTCTCTGCAGAAGGAGCGCCCGTCTTGAGCAAGCGATCGCTGGTCCTGATGGCGGCGGGTGCGGCTGGCGCCGCCGCCGCCCTCGTCGCGGCGCCCGGCGCCTACGAGGCGCTGCGGCGCCTGAGCCGGCGGGGGTCCGACCGTCACCACTACGAGAACGAGGTTCGCGAGTACCGCGTCGATGATGACGATGGGGGCGAGACGGCCGAGGTCGGCGATACCGACGCGCTCCGTCTCAGCCTGCGCGCGCGACTCGCCGAGAGTGCCGCCGCGCCGTCCGTCGTCGCCGCGAACGCTGCGGCGGCCGGCAGCGACGGTGTCGACGAGCCGGCCGACCCGGTCGAAGAGGCGCGGTCCCGCGTCCGCGCGAAGGCGCGAGCGGCGCGCGACCGCATCGCCTCAGACGGCGAGTAGCGGCTCGAGCGACCGCCAGATCGCGTGCGGGGACGAGGTCACCGCAGCGGTCGTCGCCAGGTATTCGGGCCCGACATGCACGAAGGCGGCCGCGGCCGACGGCGCCGCCCCGCAGGCGATGCTGCACTGGAAGAGGGCGGCCCCCCGCCGGCGCCGTTGGCACAGCCCGACGAGTTTCAGGCCCTGCGCGTCGACGACCTCGTACGGCGACAGCCCGGCGTAGCACGCAACCCGGGCGGCCGCGAGGCGCTCCGGCGCCAGGCTCCGCGCCTCGTCGACCGTGACCAGCCGCCCGGCGACCCCGACGCCGTCGAGCGCCGCGAGCCAGGCCTCGCCGAGGAAGCGGTACGACGCCGTGACGTCGTCGAGAAGGAGCGGGTGCCCACGCGGGAGGGCGACGTCGACCTCCAACAGGCCGGGGTCGCAGAGGACCGCGCCGCCGCCCGAGCCGCGGCGGAGGATGCCGACGCCCGCCGCGGTGCAGGCGGTCGCGTCGACGGTGTCGAGCGACTGGGCCGAGCCGATGACCAGCGTCGGCGTCGCGAACGTCATCGCAACGACGCCGGGCACGCCCTCGACTGCGCGGTCGAGGAGGTCGAGCGCCGCCGCGAGCACGGCGGCCGGCTCCAGCCGCGCGACACTCATCGACGTAGCAGGCGACCGACGGCCGCCATCAGCTCGGCGCTGCGCTCCTCCGGCTCGCCCGGGCCGTGGCCGCCGACGACGCAGTGCGACACGTGGCCGTCGAGCAGCCCGAGCGCCACGCGGTCGAGCGCGGCCTGGATTGCCGCGATCTGGGTGAGGATCTCGATGCAGTAGCGGTCGTCGGCGATCATCCGCTCGACGCCGCGCACCTGACCCTCGATCTTCTTCAGCCGGCGCGTCAGATCGTCCCGGGTCGTCGTGTAGCCGCGAGGTGTCTCGGTCGTCACGGCACGAAGCGTAGCACTTGTACCCTTGGGGGGTATGGTATGGTTCGTTCGTGAGTACACACCTCGAGTTGCCGGTTGAGGGCATGACCTGCGCCTCGTGTGCGCTGCGGGTGGAACGGAGCCTGAACGCCGTCGCCGGCGTCCGCGCCACCGTGAACTACGCGACGGCGCGGGCGTCGGTCGACTTCGAGCCGGACCTGGTCGCGGCTGACGGCCTGCTCGCTGCCGTTGCGAGCGCCGGCTACCGGGCGCGGTTCCCCGATGAGCTCGCTCCGCCCGGGCCGGCCGGTGGCCGGCGCCTCGCGATCGTGGTCGTGCTGGCGGCACCGGTCGTCGCCGTCTCGATGGTGCACCGCCTCCAGTTCGCGGGCTGGGAAACGCTCGCGACGGCGCTCGCCGCGGTCGTCGTCGGCTGGGGCGGACTGCCGATCCACCGGGCGACCTGGCGTCACCTCCGCCGTGGCGTGTCGACGATGGACACGCTGATCTCGATCGGCACGATCGCCGCGCTCAGCTGGTCGGTCGTGGCGGTCGCGAACGATGGGCCGGTGTTCGTCGAGGTGGCCGCTGGCGTCGTCGCGGCGATTCTCTTCGGCCGCTGGTTGGAGGACCGGGGTCGCCACCACGCCGCCGACGCCCTGCGAGCGCTGGCAACCCTCGCAGCGCGCGACGCGACGGTCGTGCGCGACGGCAGCGAGTGTCTGGTGGCGGCGGACGAGGTCGCCGTCGGCGACCTGCTGATCGTGCGTCCCGGCGAGCGGATCGCCGCCGACGGCACCATCGTGGAAGGGACGTCGGCGATCGACTCGTCACTCCTGACGGGCGAGTCGACACCGATCGACGTCGGCCCCGGCGACGACGTCGCGGGTGGAACCGTCAGCGTCGGCGGACGCCTCGTCGTCCGAGCCCTGCGCGTAGGGTCTGACACGGCGCTCGCCCGCGTTGCGGCGCTCGTCGAGCGGGCGCAGGCGGGGAAGGCCCCGGTGCAGCGCCTCGCCGACCGGGTCGCCGCCGTCTTCGTCCCCATCGTCATCGCCCTCGCAGCCGTTACGCTCGTCACCCACCTCGTGGTCGGGAGCAGCGGGACGACGGCCTTCGCCGCCGCCGTCGCGGTGCTGATCGTCGCCTGTCCGTGCGCGCTCGGCCTGGCGACGCCACTGGCGCTGCTGGCGGGGACCGGTCGTGGCGCGCAACTCGGCATCCTCATCCACGGTCCGGCCGTGCTGGAGTCGACGCGGCGCGTCGACACGGTCGTGCTGGACAAGACGGGGACCGTGACCACCGGCCGGATGACGCTGGTCTCGGTCACCGGCCCGCCCGAGGTCGTTCGCCTCGCGGCTGCCGTCGAGCGCGGCTCGGAGCATCCCGTCGGTCGCGCGATCGCCGCTGCCGTGCCCGCGGCACCGCCAGTCGACCGGTTCGTCGCGCTCGCCGGCCTTGGCGCGGAGGGTGTCGTCGAGGGCCAGGTCGTCGTCGTCGGCCGGCCGTCGCTGCTCGAGAGCCGCGGCATCGCCCTCCCCGACGACCTCGCGGCGGCCCGGCGCACGCAGGAGGAACTCGGCCGCACCGCGGTCGCGGTTGCGGTCGACGGTGTCGCCGTGGCCGTGCTGGCCGTCGCCGACGAGGTGCGCTCCACCAGCGCGGGCGCGATCACGGCGCTGCGCGCCCTCGGCCTCAGGCCCCTGCTGCTGACCGGTGACAACCGCACGACGGCCGCCGCCGTCGCCGACGCGATCGGCCTGGACGAGGTGATCTCCGAGGTGCTACCCGCCGACAAGGTGCGTGTCATCACGAGACTCCAGGCCGAGGGTCGCGTCGTCGCCATGGTCGGGGACGGCATCAACGACGCTCCGGCGCTCGCGACCGCCGACCTCGGCATAGCGATGGGCAGCGGAAGCGACATCGCCATCGCGACCGCCGATCTGACGCT
This sequence comes from Actinomycetota bacterium, assembly GCA_009885805.1. Taxonomy (GTDB): domain Bacteria; phylum Actinomycetota; class Thermoleophilia; order Gaiellales; family F1-60-MAGs149; genus VFJZ01. The sequence goes on along the minus strand of VFJZ01000005.1, from coordinate 146,832 downwards.
CGTCGGCAGCAACCCGGCGACGGTGGCGACCGCCATCCGGCTCGCGCGGAAGACGCTCGGCACGATCCGCGGCAACCTGTTCTGGGCGTTCGCCTACAACGTCGCCGCGCTGCCGATCGCCGCGGCCGGGCTGCTGGAGCCGATGACGGCGGGGCTGGCGATGGTGGCGTCGAGTCTCTTCGTCGTCGCCAACTCGCTGCGCCTACGCCGCTTCCGCGCATGACTATGCACAATCGTGTATAGTCATGCAACGTGATTGCGAACGCACCGGATCATCTCCTCTCCCTCGCCGAGCTCTCGCCTGACGACCTCGACGGCCTGCTTGCGCTCGCCGCCGAGATCAAATCCGATCCGGCCGCGCACGATGGTGCGCTGCGCGGACGCACGATTCTCATGCACTTCACGAAGCCGTCGACCCGTACGCGCCTGTCGTTCACGGCGGCGATCGCGCGGCTCGGCGGCACGACGGTCTTCCCCGCGCCCGGTGAGCTGCAGCTCGGACGAGGCGAGCCCATCCGCGACACGTCGCGGATCGTCTCTTGCTACTGCGCAGCCGTCGTCGTCCGCACGCACGCCCACGCGGAGATCGAGGAGTTCGCCTGGTGGTCCGCAGTCCCGGTCGTCAACGCCCTCACCGACCTGCACCATCCCTGCCAGGCGCTGGCCGACGTCCTCACGCTCCGTGAGCGCTTCGGCTCGCTCGAGGGACTCGAGATCGCCTACGTCGGCGACGGCAACAACGTCGCACACTCGCTGATCGAGGCCGGCGCACTGGCGGGCATGCACCTGCGCCTCGCGTGTCCCGACGGCTACCGGCCGGCGGCGGTGGTGATCGACCGCGCCCGCGTCGTGGCCGGTGCGACCGGCGGCTCGATCACCGTCCTGGAGGATCCCGCCGAGGCTGTGACCGGCGCGAGTGCCGTCTACACCGACGCGTTCGTCTCGATGGGCGAGGACGACCTCCGCGACGCGAAGCTGGCGGCGCTCGGCCGGTACCAGGTCGACGACGCCCTGATGGCGCGCGCGCGGCCGGACGCGGTGTTCATGCACTGCCTGCCGGCGCATCGCGGCGAGGAGGTCACCGACGACGTCATCGAGGGACCGCAGTCGATCGTCTTCGACCAGGCCGGCAACCGGCTCTGGACCGCAGCGGCCGTCCTCGTGCGCCTGCTGTCCCGCTGACGAACACCGATAGGATGCCGCCCGTGGCCGTTCGTGAAGCTGTGGGCGTGGCGTCGATCGACGAGGCGACGGGCCTCGGCCTGGATCGCGCCGATCTGGTCCGCCTGTACCGGCAGATGCTGCTGACCCGCGGCCTCGAGGAGCGCGGGTCGACGCTCTTCAAGCAGGGGCGTCTACCGGGGTCGTTCTACACCGGTCGAGGCAACGAGGCGGCGTCGGTCGGCGTCGCCAGCGCGATGCGTGACGGGGACGTCGCGGCGCCGCTCCACCGCAACATGGGCGTCCACATCGCGCGCGGCGCCGAGCCGTGGCGGCTGCTCTGCCAGTACATGGGGCGAGACGGAGGCGCGACGCGCGGCCGCGACTCGAACCTCCGCTCGCAGGACCTCGAGCGCGGGCTGATCGCCGGCGTCTCCCACCTGCCCGGCATCCTCCCGACGGCCACCGGCGCGGCGCTCGCCTTCCGCATCAGCGGGCAGCCGCGCGTTGCCCTCGGCTGGTTCGGCGACGGCGCGTCGGCGCGGGGCGACGTGCACGAGTGCATGAACTTCGCGGCCGTCCGGCGGCTGCCGATCGTCTTCGTCTGCGACAACAACCAGTACGCCTACTCCACCCCGACGAACCTCAACTATGCCTGCGAGCACCTCGCCGATCGCGCGACGAGCTACGGGTTCGAGGGCGTCGTCGTCGACGGCACCGACGTCCTCGCGGTCTACCGCGAGGCGCGGGCGGCGATCGAGAACGCCCGGGAGGGGGGCGGCCCGCGGATGCTCGAACTGGTGACGCTGCGGATGGACGGCCACGCGATTCACGACGACGCCTCGTACGTGCCGCCGGAGCTCCTCGCCGCCTGGCGCGAGCGCGATCCGATCGGTCGCTTCGATGCCTGGCTGCGCTCTCATGCCGCCGTCACGGACGAGGAAACGGCGACGCTGGCAGACGAGGTCGCGACCGCGGTCGACGAGGCGACCAGCCTCGCGGAGGCATCGCCGTGGCCCGATCCGGCGACGGTCTCCGATGGCGTCTACGCCTGACCGCCGTGACCGGCGGGACCGCCGCGGTACCCCCCGTCGCTGGTGGTACGAGATCATCCGCTTCGCGGCCCTGGTGCCGCTACGGCTGGTGTTCCGCCTCGAGGTCAGGGGACTCGACAATGTGCCGTGCGCGGGCGGCGCGATCATCGCCCCGACGCACCGTTCCAACTTCGACTCGCTCGTCGTCGGGGTCGCCATCCGAGGGCGGATGCTCCGCTTCATGGCGAAGGCCGAGCTGTACCGGTTCCCGCCGCTGGCCTGGATCCTGCGGTCGGCCGGCGCGTTCAAGGTCGAGCGGGGCAAGGCCGACACCGAGGCCGTCGCGCTCGCGATCGAACTCGCGCGGGAGGGGGCGCTGGTCTGCGTCTTCCCGGAGGGGACGAGGAACCGCGACGGCCGCGCGCGACCGCATTCGGGTGCCGCGCGGATCACGATGGCGGCCGGGGTACCGATGGTGCCCGTGCTCGTCACGGGAACCGACCACGTGCGCCTCTTCCCGCCGCGCCTGCCGCGGTTCGTCGCGACGTTCGGCGCGCCGATCGAGGTCGGCGATCTCGCGGCGCTGGACGAGCGCTGGCGCGCACGCCGGATCACCGAGCGGTGGGAAGAGGCCATCCGTCGCCTCGGTGCGGCACCGTCGGCCGACGCTACCTGATCTCCGCTCAGTCCCGCTCGACGAACGCCTCGGGCCCGTCGAGCAGGGCGAGGCCGACCTGGGTCGCAAGGCCGGCGCCGAGCCAGACGCCCTCGAGTTCGTCGTCTGCGAGGTCGGCGGCCGGGACGATCGCGCGGATGTCGGACGGCAGCGGCGTCGACTCGATCAGACGGATCTGACGGTCGACGAAGTCGAGCAGAGCGGTGCGGTCGATGTGGTAGGCCATACCGCAAGCCTGCCGCAGCGACCTGCCTCCTCGCTCGCGCGGTCCGTCACGATCCGCGGAGGATCGTCGCGAGTTCCGCCGCGTCCGTCACGGGACGACGGCAGCTGAAGCGTTCGCAGACGTAGGCGGCCGGGGCGCCGTCGACGAGGTGCCGACCGCTGAGGAGCGGAACGGTCGCGAACAGCGGGTCGTCGGGCGACGCGATCACAACGACCTCGGTTGGCGCGTAGCGCGCGTCGACCACCGCTCTGAGCGCGGTGGTGGCGGGGTCGTCGGGTCGGCCGACGATCGCGATCTCCCTCGGCACGGCGGTCGCCAGCGCGACGGTCTGGAGGGCGTTGCCGAACGCCTGCGGCGCCCGGCCTGCGATCGCCGCGACCTCGGCGAGGGCGGCGACGGCCCGGTCCTCCCAGTCGGCCCTGCCGTGGCAGCGGGCGAGGTACAGCAGTGCGCCCGCGATCAGCGAGTTGCCGCTCGGCGCCGGGTTGTCGTCGACATCGGGGCGCCGCGTGACCAGCCGCTCGCCGTCCTGCGGTGTCTGCAGGAAGGCGCCGTCGCCGTCGCCGAAGAGGTCGACTGCGAGCAGGGTCAGCCGCCGTGCCTCGTCCAGCCAGCGCAGCTCGCCGGTCGCCCGGTGCAGCGCGATCAGCCCATCGGCGACGGCACCGTAGTCCTCGGAGAAGGCGTCGATCTTCGCGCGCCCGTCGCGCCACGTCCGCAGCAACCGCCCGTCCAGCGTCATCGCGTCGAGCAGGAAGGCGGCGATCTCTCGTGCGCGCTCGATGTGAGCGCGGACGCCGAGCAGCCGGCCGGCGTCGGCGTAGGCCGCCAGCGCCATGCCGTTCCAGGCAGCGATCGCCTTGTCGTCGAGCGCCGGCTGGGGTCGGGTTGCCCGTGCAGCGAGCAGGCGGGGACGCGCCTGCGCCAGCAGCGCATCGTCGGGGCCGACGACGCTGAGGACATTCGACCCGTCGAAGTTGCCCGCCTCCGTGACCCCGTAGCGCGCGCAGACGGCAGCCGTCGCCGCGGCGTCACCGAGAACCGCCGCCACCTCCGCTGGCGTCCAGACGAACGTCAGCCCCTCCTCGCCGTCCGTGTCGGCATCCTGGGCCGAGGCCACGCCACCGCCGGGGAGGGTCAGCTCGCGATCGAGGTAGTCGAGGACGCCCAGCGCAACGTCCGCGAACCGCTGCTCGCCCGTCGCGATCGCTCCCTGCGCGTACGCCCGGGCGAGGAGCGCGTTGTCGTACAGCATCTTCTCGAAGTGCGGCACGAGCCAGCGACCGTCGACGGCGTAGCGGTGGAAGCCACCCCCCAGCTGATCGTGGATGCCGCCGTCGGCCATCGCGCGGAGGGTTGCGACGGCCATGACGCGAGCCTCGTCGGAGTGGGCGAGCAGGAAGGGCAGCAGCGCGGACGGCGGGAACTTCGGCGCGCCCCCGAACCCGCCGTGGACGCCGTCGAACTGCTGCTCGAGCGCGGCGATCGCAGCGGCCGGAAGTTCTGCCGTCAGGGGCGTCTTCGCACCAGCAGTCAGCCGTCCGATGGTCGCCGTCAGCTCGTCGGCCTGGCGGCCGACCTCGCTGCGCCGGTTCCGGTACGCGTCGGCGACGGCGTCCAGCACCTGGGCGAAGGACGGCATGCCACCGCGTGGCTCCGGTGGGAAGTACGTGCCGCCCCAGAACGGCCGTCGATCGGGCGTCGTGAAGACCGTCATCGGCCAGCCGCCGTGACCGGTCAGCGAGACGACGGCGTCCATGTAGATGGCGTCGACGTCCGGTCGCTCCTCGCGGTCGATCTTGACGCAGACGAACAGTCGGTTCATCAGCTCCGCGGTGGCGTCGTCCTCGAACGACTCGTGCTCCATGACGTGGCACCAGTGGCACGCGCTGTAGCCGATCGAGAGCAGCAGCGGCACGTCCCGTCCCCGCGCCGCCTGGAAGGCCTCCTCGCCCCAGGGATACCAGTCGACCGGGTTCGAGGCGTGCTGCAGCAGGTACGGCGACGTCTCGCGGGCGAGACGGTTCACGCCACGCGCCACGGTTCGTGCAGCCGCAGGGCGCGGAGAATCGCGGCCGTCGCCGGCGAGCGGTTCAGCGTGTAGAAGTGAATCCCGGGTGCGCCTCGCCGTAGAAGCTCGGCGCACTGGAGGGTCGCGTAGGCGACGCCGAAGTCGAGGACCGCGGCCGGGTCCTCGCGCCGCGTATTGAGGGCCCTCTGCAGCGCGGGAGGGATGACGGCGCCGCACAGGCGGGTGAAGCGCTCGACCTGCTCGACGTTCGTGATCGGCATGATCCCGGGCACGATCGGCACCATGATGCCGGCATCGCGGGCGCGCTGGACGAACGTGAAGTAGCTGGCGTTGTCGAAGAACAGCTGGGTGATGAGGAAGTCCGCGCCAGCCTGCACCTTGCGCCGCAGATACGTGAGGTCGGTGTCGGCATCGGCCGCCTCCGGGTGCTTCTCCGGATGGCAGGCGGCGCCGACGCCGAACTCGAACTCCGCCGCCAGGAGCTCGACGAGGTCGCTGGCGTTTGCCAATCCTCCTGACGCGGCCTCCCAGCCGTCGGCATCGCGCGGGGCGTCACCGCGCAGCGCGAGTACCGACTCGACGCCGGCGTCGCGCATCCGCTGCAGCTGCTCGCGCAGCTCGTCCTTCGTCGAGCCGACGCACGAGAAGTGCGCCATCGCCTCGATGCCGACCTCCTCGCGCAGACGTACGACGAGGTCGATCGTGCGCGCCCGCGTCGATCCACCGGCGCCGTAGGTGACCGAGACGAACGACGGTTCGAGCGTCCGCAGCTGCCGCATCGTCGCGATCAGGGACTCGACGCCCTCGTCGTCCTTCGGCGGGAAGAACTCGAAGGAGAAACACGGCCGATGGGCCGCGATCAGCTCGCTCACCTTCACGCGGCAGAGCGTACCGGCATACTCGGGCAATGCAGCCCGTCGATCTGGTCATCGACCGCCTCGCCAGCGTCGCGACGCCGGAACGTGTTCTCGTCGACGCGGCGATCGCCGCGAGCGCCGGACGGATCGTCGCCGTCGGGCCGCGAGAGGAGGTGCTCCGCGCCGTCGCGCCCGCGCACGGCGCCGTCGAGATCGATGGCCGCGGCCTGTCCGCGATCCCGGGGCTGGTCGATTGCCACACGCACGCTGTCTGGGCCGGATCCCGAATCGACGAGTTCGACCGGCGCGCGCAGGGCCAGCCGTACGAGCAGATCGCCGCGGCTGGCGGCGGCATCCGGGCGACCGTTGCCGCCGTCCGGGGCGCGACCGAGGAGGAGCTCACCGCCCTGACGGTGCGGCGCCTGGCGCGGATGCGGGCGCTCGGCACGACCACGGCCGAGGTCAAGTCCGGCTACGGGCTCGACGCGGCGAGCGAGGCGGCGATGCTGCGGGTGGCGCACGCCGCCGGCCGCTCCGCCGGCGTCCGGATCTCCGGTACCTGCCTCGCGCTGCACGCGCTGCCGCCCGAGGCAGCGTCCGCCGCAGCGTTCGTGCGCACGGCGATCGACGAGATCCTGCCCGCCTGCGAGCCGTACGCGACCGCCGTCGACTGCTTCCTCGAGCGGGGAGCGTTCTCGGCCGAGGAGTGCCGCCCGTTTCTCGAGGCGGCGCGCGCCCGCGGGCTTGCCCTGCGCCTCCACGGCGACCAGTTCTCCGAGTGCGGCGCCATCCCGCTCGCGGTCGAGTTGGGTGCGGCGTCCGTGGATCACCTCGAGCAGACGGGGCGCGACGGGATCCGGCTCCTGGCCGAGAGCGGCGTGGCGGCGGTCTGCCTGCCGCTCTGTGCGCTCTACCTCGACCTGCCGATGCCACCCGCACGGGCGCTCGCCGACGCCGGCGCGCGGGTCGTCCTCGCGACCGACTTCAACCCCGGCTCTGCCCCCGCCGAGTCGATGCTGAGCGTCCTCAACCTCGCCTGCACCCGGCTGCGCCTGTCCTGCGCAGAGGCGTTGGCCGCCGCGACCCTCGCGCCGGCCCGGGTTCTCGGACTCGAACGCGAGGTGGGGCGGCTCGAGCCGGGTTACGCGGCCGACATCGTCCTGATCGCCGACCCGGACTGGCGAGCCGCCTGCTACCACCTTGGCGAGGTGCCGGCGCGGGTCGTCTGACGTTCATCGCACCATTTTCGCCGGCGCGTAGTAGGTTGAGAGCGGTGCGTGGCGTGAAGATCGACGACGAGTCCGCGGCGGCTGTGGCGCCCACGATCGTCGCGGGGCGGCTCGTGGTCGACGTCGCGAACCGCTCGGTGACGTGGGATGGAGTCCCACTGCCAAGGCTGCGGCCGCGCGAGCTGGCGCTCGTGACGACCCTCGCATGCGAGCCCGGCCGGGTCTTCACGAAGCGCGAACTCGAGGCGGCCGTTCTCGGGTTCGGCGGCCTTGTCGGCTCCCGGGCGATCGACCAGCATGTCGTCAACGTCCGCGCGAAGCTGCCGGACGCGACGGTCATTCGCACCGTGCGCGGGGTCGGCTACGTGCTCGAATGCCCCCCGCCGCCGACCTGACCGACGATACTGGGCCGTGTGGTCGAGGACGCGGAACTCGCTGACCAGCTCGCCGAGGAGACTGCTCGCCTCGCGGCGCGGCTCGCCTTCTCCGTCGAGCCGCACGAGCAGCGTGAGCGGTACGCGCTCGTCGCCGCGCCCGTCGCCGTCCTGTTCGAGCGGTCGGCCGACCCGTCGGTGCTACCGACGCATCGCTCCGGCCGGATCGACCCCGGCCTCCTGCCGTTCCTCGTCGACGCGACCCAGCGGACGCGGGAGCGGCTGGCGTTCGGCGACCAGCGCGACAATCCGTACCTGATCGCGCTCGTGCTGGCGGCGTTCTACGTCATCGAGGGCGCCCGCTCGGACGTGCTCGGGCTCGGTCGGGTCGCTGGCCGCGTCCCGCGCGTCGCGGTCGTCCCGCCCGAACAGGCCGAGCGCGACCTCCAGGTCGCGCCGGGCGCGATAGCGCTCCGGGTCATCGCGCCCGTCGAGGGAGACGGCGGCGACAGCCTGCTCGCTGCGGTCGAACTCACCTGGAGCTGATGGTGCGGGCACTTGCGCTCTACACCGTCGGGTCGGTCCTGCTCTTCGGGCGCGGGATCGTGTTCGGCGACGCCAGCGACACCGTCGTCGGCCGCTTCGGCTCGGATCAGGGTTTCTTCATGTGGAGCCTGGTGCACTGGAAGCGCGTTCTCCAGGGTGCCGAGAGTCCGTTCCTGACCGATCTGATCTTCTCCCCGGAGGGCTTCAACCTCGCCTGGGCGACGGTCATTCCGTTACCGGCCGTGCTGATGGCACCGGTCACGGCGACGGCTGGACCGGAGGTCGCCTACAACCTCCTCGCGTTGGCCGCGCCGCCCCTGGCGGCCTGGTGCTGCTACCTGCTCTGCCGCGAGGCATGCGGTCGGGTCGGGCCGGCGCTCGCCGGCGGGGCGGTGTTCGGCTTCTCCAGCTACGTGACGGTCGAGATGCAGAACCACCTCAACCTCGCGCTCGTCTTCCCCCTGCCACTGGCAGCGCTGCTCGTACTGCGGCACGCCTCAGGACGGATCGGCGATCGGCGGTTCGTGCTCGCGATCGCCGCCGTCTTCGTGGCGCAGTTCCTGATCTTCACGGAGATGCTGCTCGGCCTCGTTCTGTTCGGGGGCCTCGCCGGTCTCCTCGCGATCGTCCTCGCCGGACCCGATCTGCGACCGACACTCGTGCGGACGGCGGTCCGGATTGCTGCCGGCGGGCTGGTTGCGATGGCCGTCGTCTCGCCGTACCTGTACGCGGCCTTCGCTCATCCGAATCCGATCGCCGACCGCCTCAGTCCGGGCTTCTACGTCCTCGACCTCGCCAACCTCGTCGTTCCGACCGGGGTGACGGAGATCGGCGGCGGGCTCCTCGCCCCGACCAGTGCGCGCTTCACCGGGAACGTCACCGAGCAACTCGGCTACATGCCACTGCCACTGCTCGGACTGGCGGTGGCGTTCGCCGTCACGGCCCGCCGCACGTTCGCCGGTCGCCTGCTGCCGTTGGTGGCGCTGGTCGCCGTCGTCTGCGCGCTCGGTTCGCGCCTCGTCGTGGCGGGGTCGGTCGGGCCGCCGCTCCCGTGGGGCCTCGTCGACGACCTGCCGCTGCTCGACCTCGCCCTGCCGACGCGGTTCGTCGTCCATGCCTGGCTCGCGCTGGCGGTGATGGTGGCGCTCATGCTGGCGACACCGGCGCGCCTCGGCGTCGTCCGCTCGGCCGTCGCGCTGCTCGGCATCGTGATGCTGACGCCGACGCTTGCGGCCGGCTTCTGGTGGCACCGGCTCGAGCCACCGGCCTTCTTCCTGAACGGCCGCGCCGAGACGGCGCTCGGCCGCGAACCGGTCGTCCTGCTCCTGCCGTACGGGTTCCTCGCGAACGGCATGTACTGGCAGGCGAAGACCGGCATGGCGTTCCGCCAGGCTGGTGGCTACGCGTCGAGCGTCGTGCCGACGTGGTACTCGTCCGAGCCGATCCTCCCGCAGTTGTACGACGTCACGCGGCCGGCCGTTGACAGCGCCGGGCTACGACGCCTCCTCGCCGCCAAGCACGTGACGCACGTGATCGTCGACGCCCGCCATGGGTTCACCTACGCCGCGCTGCTGCGGGAAGCCGGGCTGACCGGGCGCCCGATCGACGGCGTCATCGTCTACGACGTGCGCTGAGCGGCAGGCGCGTCGGCACCGTCGATCCAGCCGTCGATCAGGTGGCGCGCGATCGACGGATACGGCGGCAGTTCGGGCAGCGCCTCGCGGGAGAACCAGCCGCCGTCGACGATCTCCGACGGGTCGAGCGTCAGGTCGCCTCCCGCGTACCGCGCCGTGAAACCGACCATCAGCGAGTTCGGGAACGGCCAGGGCTGGGACGACACGTACGTCACGTCGTCGATCTCGATCCCGGCCTCCTCGCGGATCTCGCGATGCACCGCCTCCTCCAGCGACTCGCCCGGATCGACGAAGCCGGCCAGGCAGGAGTACATCCGGGACGGGAAGCGGGTGCCGTGGCAGAGGAGCACCTCGTCGCCGCGCCGGACGAGGACGATGATCGCCGGCGACAGGCGAGGATACGCGGCGACGCCGCATGAGGTGCACGCCAGGGCCCGCTCGCCTGGGAGCTTTGCGGTCGGCGTGCCGCAGCGTCCGCAGTGAGCATGGTCGCGGGCCCATGCCAGTGTCTGCAGGGCGCGCCCCGCCATCGTCCAGAGCGGCTCGTCGAGCCGGCCCCAGGCGTCGCGCAGGGCGTCGAGCGAGGTGCCCGACTCGGGTTCGTGGGTCGGATCGAGCGCCACCGCCAGGCAGAGCCGGCCGTCGAGCCGCCCGAGCGGCAGCGGGTCGAGCGGGCCCAGCCGGGCGAGGCTGGGCAGGTCGTTGCCGATCAGGAGGAGCCGCTCGGAGGCGAAGGCGAAGACGAGCGCGTCCGGCTCGAGGACGCCCGGCAGGTCGAGCAGCGGCTCGAATCTCATGACCGCGGCTCGACCTGCAGGCCGGTACCGACCGCCGTCGCGCCGTCGGCAGCCGTGTAGTGCACGTCGATCGCATCGCCGCGTCCGTAGAAGCCGATCCCGGCCGTCGACATCACGAGCTTCTTCCACAGCCCCTCGCGCCCGGCGAACCGCAGCGGGACGGCAAACCGTAGACCGTCACCGTCGATGGCGTAGTCGCTGCCCTCGCGCTGCTCGGCGCCGTTCACGAAGACGTGGAAGGGGCCGCGTGCGCCGGCGGGAAGCCGGAGGAGCGTGCCGGTCTGGAGGTCGGCCACGGCGGCATCGTACGCCGGGCCCGCCGATACGGTGTCAGCGTGATCGAGCTCCACGCGCACTCGACCGCGTCGGACGGTGCACTTGCGCCCGCAGCGCTCGTCGCGCGTGCCGCGGCGGCGGACGTCACGGTGCTCGCGCTGACCGATCACGACACGCTCGCCGGCTGCGACGAGGCGCTCGTCGCGGCCGCCACGGCCGGAATTCGCCTCGTTCCCGGGATCGAGCTCTCGGTCCGCACCGACCGCGGGACGTTCCACCTGCTCGGCCACTTCGCGACGTCGGCGCCGGCGCCGCTCGTCGCCCGGATGGACGAGATCGCGACGGCTCGCGAGCGGCGCAACGCCATGATCCTCGCCCGCCTCGCCGTGCTGGGCGCGCCGCTCGACCCCGAGGCCGTCGCGGCGTACGCGAGCGGACGGATCGGGCGGCCGCACATCGCGGCTGCCCTCGTCGAGGCCGGGCACGCGAGCGATGTCACTGACGCCTTCGACCGGCTGATCGGCGACGGCCAGCCGGCCCATGTCCCGGCCGGCGCTCTCGACCCGATCGAGGCTGTCCGCCTCGTCAAGACCTGCGGCGGCGCCGCGACGCTCGCCCACCCGGCGACGCTCCTGCTGGAGCCCGACGTCCTCGACCGGCTCGTCGCCGAACTCGCTGCCGTCGGCCTCGACGCCGTCGAGGTCGTTCGCATCGGTCTCCGCGCGACCGAGCTCGAGCTGTTCGCGTCGATCGCCGCGCGACACCGACTCCTCGCCACCGGCGGCTCCGACTACCACGGCCCGGCCGGGGAGGAGTTCGGGATCTGCCTCGGCCAGTGCGGTGCCGCGCCGACGGTGCTTCAGGCCCTGCTTGAACGGATCGCGTGACCCTCGAGGCGGCCGTCGCGCTCGCGCGGCTGACCGACCCCCTGTACGACTGGGACATCGACGACGTTCTGCACCTCGCGCGCACGACCGCTGGTCGTATCGATCTTCTCCGATACGAGGACGAGCGGATCGTCGCCTGGGCGTTCGCCGCGCCGTCCGGCCCGGATGAGTTCGAGGCGGCGATCCACGTCCATCCCGACGCACGCCGCCGTGGCCTCGCAGCGGCCCTCCTCGACGATCTCCGCCGTCATGCCGCAGGCGCCCGGCTCGTCGGTGAGACGCGGTCGGAGGAGGGGCTCGCGTTCGCGCTCGCGCGCAGCTTCGTCGTCGTCGGTCACGAGGCGGACGTGGCGCTCGACCTCGCCACGGCCAGACCGGCGCCGGCCGAGGCGCCGCCGGGCGTGACGATCGTCCGCCGCGCTGACGCCCCCGGCCTCGAGCGAGCGATGTACGGCGTCGCGCTCGAGGCCGACCTCGACATCCCGGCCGACGAGCCGCGCGGGCCGGGCACGTTCGACGAGTGGTTCGCGCTCAACCTCGGCCGCCCGGCGCGGCGGCCGGAGCTGACGTTCATCGCCAGGGAGGCAGACGTCGTCGTCGGCTACGCGATCCTCCACGCCGGACCCGGCGACCGCTGCGACCACGGCATGACCGGCGTCGCCCGCGCCGCCCGCGGGCGCGGCATCGCGCGAGCGCTGAAGCTGGCGCAGATCGCCGCCGCCCGCGATGCGGGCTTCCGGCTCCTCGTCACCTCGAACGAGCTGCGGAACGCGCCGATCCGCCACCTGAACGAGACGCTCGGCTACCAACCGTACAGCGAGACGACGTTCGTCGCTGAAACGCCGGGTGGTGCCGCTACCCGCCCGCGAGCTTGACCCGATGGCCGAGCGACGCGAGATGGGCCGCGATCTTCTCGCGGTGGTCGCCCTGGATCTCGACCGTGTCGTCCTTGACGGCGCCACCCGAGCCGCAGCGGCGCTTGAGGTCGGAGGCGACGTCACGGAGGTCTGACCGCGGCAGTCCGCGGATCACCGTCACGACCTTGCCGCCGCGCTGGCTCTTCTCCCGGAAGATGCGGACGATCCCGTCACCCGGCGGCTCGCGCTCCGGCAGCCGCCGTTCGCCGGCGGTCTTGCGGAGATCGCCACCCTCGGTGGAGTAGACGGGGCGGCTGTCCGACACCATGCCGCCGGTATGCTCGCACGCTACGCCCCCTCGCCCTCCGGACGGATGCACCGCGGCAACGCGCGCACCGCGCTCCTCGCCTGGTTGCAGGCGCGCGCCGTCGGCGGCGAGATCGTCCTGCGGATCGAGGATCTCGACCGCGATCGGTGCCGGCCCGAGTTCGAGAGCGCCCTCCGCGTCGATCTCGAGTGGCTGGGCCTCGACTGGGATCGCGAGCAGCAGCGGCAGTCCGAGCGGGGCGCGATCTACGACGAGGCGATCCGACGCCTCGACGCCGGTGGGCGCCTCTACCCGTGCTTCTGCACGCGCGCCGAGGTGCGGGCCGCCTCGGCGCCGCACGGTCCCGAGCCGGTGTACCCGGGGACGTGCCGGGACCTCTCCGCCGCCGCGTGGGCCGCGCGGCTGGCGGCCGGACGCCGCCCGGCGCTTCGGCTCCGCGTCGAGCCGGAGACGGTCGCGTTCGAGGACCTCGTCCTCGGGTCGACCGAGCTCGACGTCGCGGCGCTCGGCGACTTCGTGGTGCGCCGGGCGGACGGCCTGCACGCCTATCAGCTCGCCGTGGTCGTCGATGACGGCGCGGCCGGCGTGACGCACGTCCTCCGCGGCGACGACCTGTTGCCGTCGACGCCCCGCCAGATCGTGCTGCACCGTCTCCTCGCTCTGCCGCCGCCGCAGTACGCGCACGTGCCGCTTCTCTATGCCCTCGACGGCGAGCGCCTCGCGAAGCGGCACGGAGCGGAGACGATCGCCTCCCTGCGCGACGCCGGTGCGACGCCGGCGGCGGTCGTCGGCGCCCTCGCCGCGTCGGTCGGGCTCGTTGCGGAGGGCACGGTCGCCGGCCCGTCCGAGCTCATCGCCGCCTACGGCGCGCACCCCGGTCGTCTCGGCCGCGCCTGAAGCGGCTCAGCGCACGACGCCGCGGGCGCGGAACGCGACGCCGGGGATCGTGCCGGCCGCGATCAGCGCCGCCTCGGCCGCCTCGACCTGCTTCGCGACCAGCGAGGCGAGCGACGGGTCGGCGACGTGCTTCGCCGCCTCTTTCCAGAGGTAGGGGTACCAGAACGGCTCGTCGAGGACGAAGCGCGCCTCGAGTGCGCGCCACATCTGCTCGCCGGTTGCGAGGCCGTGGCCGGCGCGCTTGCCGACCCAGACGTCGAGGATCTGGTCGGCGTCGCCGATCGCGGAGGCGTCGATCGCGCCGGCTGCCGCCAGGGACGATCCGATCGTCGCGAGCCAGGTCGCCGTCGCCCGGTCGATCCGCTCCCCGCAGAACTCGTCGACGATCACGACTCCGCCGGGTGCGAGCAGCAGCGCCGCGCGTTCGGCGGCGGCATCGACGTCGAGGTGGTGCAGGGAGCGGCCGAAGCGGATCGCGTCGAACGTCCCGTCGGCGAGCCCGTCGTCGCCGAACGCCGCCTCGATCACCGTTGCCTCGACGCTCGCCAGGGTCGCCCGCGCGACGGTGCAGACGTGGGCGTTGGCGTCGATCGCCGTGACCTCGTGGCCGGCGCGCGCCAGCTCCAGGGCGACGCTGCCGTACCCGGCGCCGACGTCGAGGGCCCGTCGGCGACCCTCTGCCGCGCGCAGCGCGAATGCGACGGCCGGCTGCAGCACCCGCAGCACGAGCGCCGGGTGGCGCCACATCGTCGACCCGAGCTCAGGGCGGCTCCGCAGCGCAGCGAGGTCGGCGACGAGGTCGGGGACGGTGGCGCTCAACGATTCGAAGACTACAGCCCGGTAGGATGCCGCCGTGCGCGCCGCCGCGATCCTGCTTGCGCTGCCGTTGCTCGTCGCAGCCGGCTGTGGCGGCGGCAGCGCGACGGCGCCGGCTGTCACCGCCCCGGAGCCGGCCGCGCCGACGGCTGCTGCGACGGCGGGCGAGGTGGAGGCGCGCGAGGAGGTCGCCTTCCCGGCAACGACCGGCGCCGGCGTGCTCGCGCTCGCCGCCCAACGACCCGCCGGGATCGTTGCGTACGACGTCGCGCTCGCCGGCAGCGATGCCGAGCCGCCCGCGACGTACACCGTCGAGATCGGCAGTGACGATCTCCGCGCGCGCCTCCACCAGTCGCTTGCCGAGGGCGACACGTGGGTCGGGCTCGATCTCAACGGGCGCGTCGTCACGTACACCTGCACCGCGCCCGTCGGTCAGGCGCCCGAATGCGTCGACGGCGACCCCGACGGCGGCGCGTCGCGCATCGCCGACGCGATCGCCCGGCTGGTCGGCAACGATTTCGTCGTCGCCAGCTTCGCGCCCGTGGCGGCGAAGACGGCCGATGTCGGTGTCGGCCCCGATCTGCAGGCCGGCGAGATCGCCGTCTCGTGCCTCGCTACCTCCGGGTCGCGGCTCTGCGTCTCGCGCTCGGGGTTCATCACGGAGCTGACCGTCCCCGGTGTCTCCGTCCTCGCCCGCTCCGTGACGACCGAGGTCACGCCGGCCGATCTCGATCCGCCGACGGCCGCGCCCGGCTGATCGCGCGCTCCACGACGCTGGTGACGTCACGGTCGCCGTCGGCCGCGAGCGCCTCGGTGTACGCGGCCGTCGCGAGATCGTTGACCGGTGTTGCCAGACCGAGCTCGTCGGCCATCGCTCCGAACAACCGGTGGTCCTTGAGCTGGAGCCGGACGGCGAAGCCGTCGTCGTAGCGGTCGCCGACGAGCCGTGGGAGCAGGTAGTCGGTCATGAAGTAGCTCTTCGCGTCGGTGTGCCGGAAGACCTCGACCAGCCGTTCGGGGGCGATGCCGAGCGCGGCGCCAGCCGCGAACGCCTCGGCGGTCACGAGCGCGTATGCGCCCGAACACATGTTGGAGATCAGCTTCACCTCGGCGCCGGCGCCGGCCGGACCGAGGTGGAAGATGTGGCGACCGAGGAGACGCAGGACCGGTTCGGCCAGCGCGAGATCGTGGGCCTCGCCGCCGACCATGAACGTCACCGAGGCGGCGCGGGCACCGTCGGTACCGCCCTCGAGCGGTTCACCGCCGGAGATCGGCGCCTCGACGTAGCCGATACCCGCCGCGGCCGCCGCCGCGTGCGAGCGACGTGCCGTCGGCGGGTCGATCGTGCTCGTGTCGACGACAACGATTCCCGGCCCGGCCGCGCCCAGGATCGCCGCCATCACCGCATCGACCGCGGGCGGATCGGGGAGCGAGAGCACGATCACGTTGCACGACCGCGCCACCGCCGCGACGTCGGCGACGCGCTCGACGTCCGGATGCGACCGCTGTGGATCCTGGTCGTAGGCGAGCACACGGCGACCGTCGCGTGTGAGGTGGCCGGCGAAAATGGTGCCAAGCATGCCGAGGCCGATCAGGCCGATGGGGCGTTCCATACCGCCGGTGTAGCACGCCGATCACTCGTGCTCAACCCCAGGGCCCCTCTCGCCGATCTGGTGACCGTGCAACGGACCCTGATCGCCCTGCTCCTCACGCTCGGACTCCCGGCCGCCGCCTCCGCGGCCGGGGAGACCATCTCGATCTCGCTGCCCGCGCCCGAGGTCGAGTGGCACGGCCCCGTCGACCTCTCGGGTGCGGTCCAGCCAGCCGTCGCCGGCCTCACGCTGACGATCGCGATTGACGGGACGGACGTCGGAACGACCATGACCGATGTGGCCGGGGCGTTTGCCGCGACGTTCCAGGCGAGCCGCGGCGGCGCCGTCACGGCGCGACTGGCGGACGGCGCCGTCAGCACGCCGGCCGCACTGGTGGTCGTGCCGCGGGTGATCACGCGCATCACGAAGGCGAACGCGTACCTCGGCGCGACGCTGCACATCCAGATCCAGCCCTCGACCTGGACCGGCGAGGTGATCGCGCGGACGTTGCGCGGCTCGAACCGTCTCGCGGCGCGGCGAGTGCAGATCCGGGACGGGCGGGCGCGGGTACGGCTCTCCGCCCCCGGCGTCGAGCGCTTCCGAGCCGAGGTCGAGGTGCCGGCGTCCGACGGGCTCGCCGCACGCACCGTCCACCGCTCCTTCCGCGCCGCTGGCCGCCGGCTCGCGGCCGGCTCGCGCGGCGCCGACGTGCGGGCCCTGCTGCGCCGACTCGAGGAACTCGGGTTCCACACGCCGGGCATCGCCTCGATCCTTTCCCGCGACGCGACCGATGCGGTCGTCGCCTTCCAGAAGGCCTACCGCCTGCCCCGCACCTACGTGATCGACGCGGACGACTGGCGCAAGCTGCAGACCGCGCGACGGATCCGGCCGCGCTTCCGGGGCCACGGTCTCCACATCGAGATCGACAAGACCCGGCAGGTCCTGCTCGTCGTCAGGAACGGTCGTGTCCGGCACGTCATCCCGACCTCGACCGGCGCGACGGGGAACACGCCCGAGGGCCGCCACCGCATCCGCTGGAAGGCGCCGAGCACCCGCACGTGGCTCGGGCCGGCGATCCTCTACCGGACGCTGACGTTCAAGGGGAACAGCTTCGCCATCCACGGCTTCGCGCCGGTGCCCGCCTACCCGGCCAGCCACGGCTGCGCGCGGATTCCGATGTGGGCGGCGGACTGGCTGTACCGCCAGTCCCCGGTCGGCGAGACCGTCTACGTCTACCGCTGATCCAGGCAGCGCCCAGTCGATGGCGCGAACCCCCACCGGGGGAGTTCGCGCCACCGACGGGGACGATCAGTGGTTGTAGACGGACACCAGCTGTGCGTAGTCGTGAGCGTCCGGGTACTGCGGGTAGATAGTTCCAGTCCTCATGCAGGTGCCAAGGACGTTTCCTCTGTGGCCTAGCCCGAGAGGGTGGCCTTCCTCGTGGCACGCGGTCGACAGGCGGCGATCCGACGGCGTGTCGTTACAGAACACGATGTCTGAACCGGCTGTCACGCATCCAGTGGCCCGCCGACGACACGTTGAACAAGAACACGCCGTCGATCGAGCCATCGCATGGAGAGGTCCCCAGGTTTACGGCTACGGTGGGCAGGCAGTAGTAGGACGTCGACGGGCAGGCAGACACGCGATAGGCGCCGACGGCAGTCGATTCGTTCCATTTCTGCGCCGCCGCCGTGACCGGCCAGTTCGGGCCTGTCGTGTCGACAAAGTAGACCCGCGGAACAGCCAGCCCCAAGGTTGCAAGGTGACCGGGCCCGGGGTGTATGGCCGACGCCGTAGGCGCCGATAGTGATAGTCCGAGCAGTGCGAACATGCAGAGCGTGAGGCGAGGCCGGCAGCTCAGCATGGCCGCTCCCAACTCCGGGCATTGGGGTTCTGCGGTGGGAACGGGTCACCCGTCGCGCCTGCCCGCCGCAGGATCTCCATGCCCCCGAGGTTGCCGTTCGGATACCTGCAGAGCAGCGTCGTCTGGTCCTCAAGCGCTCCGGTCAGGCCGTACTTGAGACCTTCGGGCGTATCCGGGTAGATACGCACCGCACCGCCAGGAACGAATCGCGGCGGTTCCTGCGCGCTCCCGATTTTCACCTCGAGGCCGTTCTCGTCAACGGTGGGCGGGAGAAGCGGTGGCGCGGCGTGCCCGTTCGCCGCCTCGAGAGCCGCGAGTTCCGCGCCCACCGCCGTCGCAGCGGCCGGCGGCGACGGCGGCAGGTTTTCTTCCGCTGCGCGCTGCGTGGCCACCGCCTCGACCGCCCACGACGCATCGACCTTGACGTCCTCGTCCTCGGACGAGGCGAGTGCCGACCCGAACGCGGCGATGGAACCGACAACGACAACCGCGACGACCACGGCATTGCGCTTGGAAAGGATCTTCATTGTGCTCCCCCCCCCCATTTCAGTAGTTCATGTAAAGAGTATCACATCAACAACAGCATCGCCAGCCACGGCTGCGCGCGCGTCCCGATGTGGGCGGCGGACTGGCTCTACCGCCAGTCGCCCGTCGGCGAGACGGTGTACGTGTACCGCTGATCAGCCGCAAGAACGAGGCAGATCAGCCGCTCGGACGACGTTCCGTGCCGTCGACCGGCGGTACCCTGCGGGCATGATCGCTCCGACTCCCCCCGTCGAGGCCACCGCAACTGTCGTCTCCGCGCATGGTCTCGCCCGCACCTACGGCACCGGCGACGCGGCCGTCGAAGCGCTGCGCGGCGTCGATCTCGATGTTCCGCGCGGCCAGTTCCTGGCCATCATGGGCCCGTCCGGCTCAGGGAAGTCCACACTCATGCACATCCTCGCCGGCCTCGATCGGCCGACCGCGGGAACGTGTCTGATCGATGACGCCGAGATCACCGCGCTCAACGACCGTGACCTGACGCTGCTGCGGCGTGACAAGGTCGGGTTCATCTTCCAGTTCTTCAACCTCTTGCCGATGCTCACTGCGGCGGAGAACATCGAGCTGCCGTTGCGCCTGGCCGGGCGCTCCCCGACCCGGTCTGGCGCGACAGCCTGATCGATGCCATCGGCTTGCGCGACCGGCTGACGCACCGCCCGGCGGAACTGTCCGGCGGTCAGCAGCAGCGCGTCGCCGTCGCGCGGGCGCTGCTGGCCCAGCCAGCCGTCATCTTCGGTGACGAACCGACCGGCAACCTCGATTCGAAGACGAGCGGCGAGCTGCTGACGTTGCTGCGCCGCTCCGTGGACGAGTACGGCCAGACGATCGTGATGGTCACCCACGACGCGCGAGCCGCTGCGATCGCCGACCGCGTCGTCTTCCTTGCTGACGGCCTGATCGTGCGCGACTCGGGCCGTCTCACCTCGGATCAGATCCTGGACGTCGTCAAGGGTCTGGAGTAGTCGTGCGGCACGTGACCCTGCGCGGGATGCTTGCCCGCAAGCTGCGAAGCACCCTGACCGCCCTCGCGATCGTCCTCGGCGTCGCGATGATCTCCGGCACGTTCGCGCTGACCGACCAGATCGGGTCGGCCTTCGAGGACATCTTCATCGAGACGAGGGCGACGACCGACGTCGTCGTGACGAAGGCGGCGACGTTCTCGAGTGACGAGACGGGCGACATCGTGCCCTTCGACGAGTCGCTGATCGAGCAGGTGCGGGCCGTCGAGGGTGTCGAGGTCGCGCAGCCCGTCGTCCAGGGCCTGGGCGGACTGATCGTCGTCAAGGACGGCAAGCCCGAGTTTCTGGGCGCGACCGGCGGCGCCCCGCCGCTCGTCTTCAACTCCGCCGGACCGCCATTCGATACGGGCACCTACATCGAGGGCCGCCCGGTCGCTGCGCCCGGTGAGGTCGCGATTCTGAAAGCGGTCGCCGACCGCGGCGACGTCGGCGTCGGCGATGCGGCGCAGATGGCGACGGACACGGGTGCCGAACCCGTCACGATCGTTGGTGTCTTCACGTCGAAGGCAGACTTCGGCGGAGCGACGGTAGTGCTCGGCGAGACGACCGACGTGCAGCGGTGGTTCCGCAGCGAGGGCAAGGCCCACGAGATCGTCGTGGCCGCGAAGGACGGCGTCGCGGGTGAGGTGTTGAAGTCCCGCATCGCCGCCGCCCTGCCGGCCGACCTCACCGTCGAGACCGGGCGTGAACGCGGTCTCGCCGAGGCAGCGAGCATCTCCGGCTCGATCAACAGCTTCCTGCGCCCGGCGCTGCTGGCCTTCGCCGGCGTCGCGGTCTTCGTGTCGGCCTTCATCATCTTCAACGCCTTCTCGATGACGATCGGGCAGCGCGTTCGTGAATTCGCGATGTTGCGGACGCTGGGCGCGACGCGCCGCCAGGTGCTCGGCAGCGTCATGGCGGAGGCGGTCGTGGTCTCCCTCCTCGCGACCGCCGTCGGCATCGTCGCCGGCCTCGGCTTCGCCTCGGTGCTCCTGGCGCTGTTCGATGCGGTTGGGTTCGGCCTGCCCAGCTCGAATCTCACGGTGGCCCCCCGAACGGTCGCGATCTGCCTCGCGGTCGGTGTCGGCGTCACGCTGGCGGCCGCGCTCGCGCCCGGGCTGCGCGCGACGCGCGTACCGCCGATCGCGGCCGTGCGTGAGGGCGCCGCGCTTCCCGTCGCACGTTCGGGACGACTGGTCCCGTGGCTGGCTCCGCTGCTCGTGCTGATCGGCGTCGGCGTGACCTCGATCGGCTTCTTCGGCGACGGCACCGCGCAGCAGGTGCTGTTCGCGATGGGTGCCGGCGTGCTGGTGACGATGGTCGGGGTCGCGATGGGATCGCGATGGCTCGTCCCACCGATCGCGCGGCTCGTCGGCCGCCCACTGCGAGGCCTGCCGGGACAGATCGCGACCGAGAACTCCGTGCGGAACCCCGGTCGCACCGCCGTCACGGCCGCTGCGCTCATGATCACGGTCGCCCTGATCACCTGGGCAGCGATCTTCACGACTGGCTTCAAGCAGCAGATCCGCAGCGCGCTCGGCACCTCGTTCACCTCCGAGATGCTGATCCAGTCCAAGTCGTTCGGCGCGATGCCGCCCGGCGTCGTCGACGTCGCGGCCGCTGTCGAGGGGGTCTCGACCGTTGTGGCGATCGAGGCGACGCCAGTCCGTGTGGACGGCACCGAGGACACGCTCGCGGCCGCCGGGCCCGAGCTGACGGAGGCGTACAAGATCGACTGGGTCACCGGCGACGACAGCCTCGTGGCGCGGCTCGGCGTGGACGGCGCCCTCGTTGAGAAGGACTGGGCCCAGACCCGCTCCCTGGCGATCGGGTCGACCTTCGCCGTCGACACGCAGGCCGGACGCTCCGCGACGTTCACCGTGCAGGGCGTCTTCTCCGACGCAACCTTCTTCCAGTCGTTCATCGTCTCCCGGGACGCGTACGCGGCGATCGCCGAGAAACCCGAGATCGGCATCGCGTTCGTCCGCTTCGCCGGAGGCATCGATGCGGCGAGCACGGAAAAGGCTGTCACCGCTGCCGTTGACGCCGCCTATCCGCAGGTTCGTGCCGAGTCGAACCGCGCTGCCCTCGATCGCTTCGAGGGTCAGCTGAACCAGTTCCTCGCGCTGCTGTATGCCCTGCTCGCCTTCAGCGTCGTGATCTCCCTGTTCGGGCTCGTCAACACGCTCGTGCTGGCGATCTACGAGCGAACCCGCGAGATCGGCCTGCTTCGCGCCGTCGGCACGACCCGTCGCCAGCTGCGCCGGATCGTCCGCTACGAGAGCGTCATCACCTCGATCATCGGCGCCGTCATCGGCGTCGCGGTCGGGATGGTCTTCGGCTTCCTCGCGACCCGGGCGATCGACGGACTCGGCTTCGTCGTGCCGGTGGTGCAGGTCGTGCTGTTCCTCGTCGCGGCCGTCGTCTGTGGAGTGCTCGCTGCGATTCTCCCGGCTCGGCGGGCGGCCAGGCTCGACGTCCTCCACGCCCTGCAGTACGAGTGACGGCGGCGGGGCCGCTGTAAGCTCATTCCATGCCTCCTTCGGCCGCCATCGCCGATCAGATCCGGGACGTCGTCATGGGGCTCGAGTAGCAGTGCGGCGCGTGACGCTGCGGGGAATGCTCGCGCGGAAGCTGCGCAGCACCCTGACAACCCTCGCGATCGTCCTCGGCGTCGCGATGATCTCCGGCACCTTCGCGCTGACCGACCAGATCGGGACGGCGTTCGAGAACATCTTCGTCGAGACGCGCGCCACGACCGATATCGTCGTGACGAAAGCAGCCGCGTTCGCGACGGACGACAACGCTGACATCGTCCCGTTCGACCAGTCGGTGCTGATCGACGTCATTGCCGTGGACGGTGTCGCCGTCGCGCAGCCACTCATCCAGGGCTTCGGCGGCCTCGTCATCGAGCGAGATGGCGAGTCGAAGTTCCTCGGTCCGACGGGCGGAGCGCCGCCGCTCGTCTTCAACTCGACCGGCGCGCCGTTCGACACCGGCACCTACATCGAGGGGAGGCAGGTCGAGGCGCCGGGTGAGGTCGCGATCCTCAAGTCGGTCGCCGATCGCGGTGACCTCCGCGTCGGCGACACCGCCTTGATGGCGACCGACCAGCGGGCACAGCCGGTGACGATCGTCGGCATCTTCACGTCAGCTGTTGACTTCGGCGGGGCGACCGTCGTGCTGGCCGACATCAACGACGTGCAGCGGTGGTTCCGCAGCCGGGGGCTGGTCCACGAGATCGACGTCGCCGCGGACGAGGGTGTCTCGGTCGAGGAGTTGCGGCGACGGCTCACCGCGGCCCTGCCCGCCGACCTCACGGTCGAGACCGGCCGTGAGCGTGCCGTCGCCGAGGCCAGGCGCATCTCCGACTCGATCAACGGCTTCCTCCGTCCCGCCCTCCTCGCCTTCGCGGGCGTCGCGATCTTCGTCTCGGCCTTCATCATCTTCAACGCCTTCTCGATGACGATTGGCCACCGCGTCCGCGAGCTTGCGATGCTGCGGACGCTCGGCGCGACGCGCCGACAGATCCTCGCGAGCGTTCTCGGGGAGGCGATCGTCGTATCGCTCGTCGCGACGGTGGTCGGCATCGTCGCCGGCCTCGGCTTTGCGAGCCTACTCCTGGTCGCCTTCGATGCCCTCGGGTTCGGTCTGCCGGGCGCCGATCTCGCGATCGCGCCGCGGACCGTCGCGATCTGCCTCCTTGTCGGCGTCGGTGTGACGCTGGCCGCCGCCCTCGCACCCGGCCTGCGTGCGACTCGCGTCCCGCCGATCGCCGCCGTCCGCGAGGGCACCGCGCCGCCACCGGCCCGCGGCGGTCGGTTCGTGCCCTGGCTGGCACCCGTCATGGTGCTGCTCGGCCTTGGCGTGGCGTCGATCGGCTTCTTCACGGACGGTACTCCCCGGCAGGCGCTCGCGGCGATGGGAGCTGGCGTCCTGCTGACGATGGTCGGCGTCGCAATGGGTTCTCGCTGGCTCGTCCCACCACTCGCGCGGCTCATCGGTCGGTCGCTTCGCGCGGCGGGTCTGCCCGGGCGAATTGCGACGGAGAACACCGTCCGCAACCCCGGCCGGACGGCGGTGACGGCAGCGGCGCTGATGATCTCCGTTGCGCTCATCACGTGGGCGGCGATCTTCACGACCGGCTTCAAGGAGCAGCTCCGCAGCACGCTCTCGACGTCGTTGCTGTCGGACATGCTCGTCCAGTCGAAGTCGTTCGACGTGATGCCGCCCGATGTCATCGGGACGGTCGCGGGCGTCGAGGGTGTGTCCGCCGTCGTGGCGGTCGAGACGCTCGCGGTGCGAATCGACGGCCGCGACGACACCCTCGCCGCGACCGGGCCGGAGCTGACGAAGTCGTATCGCATGGACTGGGTCAACGGCGACGACAGCCTCGTGACGCAACTGGGCGCCGACGGCGCGCTCGTCGAGAGGGAGTGGGCGAAGGGGCGATCGCTGACGGTCGGCTCGACGTTTGCCGTCGCCACCGAATCGGGACGTTCGGCGACGTTCACCGTTCGTGGTGTCTACTCCGCCCCGACCATCTTCAAGACGTTCATCGTCTCGCGGGACGCGTACGACTCACTCGGCGAGAAGCCGGAGATCGGGATCGCGTTCGTCCGGTTTGGCGAGGGCGTCGATCGCAAGGCGACGGATCAGGCGGTGGTGGACGCGCTCGAGACTGCGTTCCCGCAGGTCCGGGCGGAGTCGAACCGCGCAGCCCTCCAGCGCTTCGAGCGCCAGCTCGACCAGTTCCTGGCACTGCTCTACGCGCTACTCGCTTTCAGCGTGGTGATCTCACTGCTCGGCCTCGTGAACACCCTTGTCCTGTCGATCTACGAGCGGACGCGTGAGATCGGTCTGCTCCGCGCAGTTGGCGCGACGCGACGGCAGCTGCGCTGGATCGTGCGCTACGAGAGCGTCATCACAGCGGTCATCGGCGCGGTCATCGGCGTCGCCGTCGGGATGGTCTTCGGCTTCCTCGCGACGCGCGCGGTCGACGGGCTCGGGTTCGTCCTACCCGTCGCGCAGATCGTCATCTACCTGCTCGCCGCCGTCGTCTGCGGCGTGCTGGCGGCGATCCTCCCCGCGCGCCGCGCGGCGCGGCTGGACGTGCTCCAGGCCCTCCAGTACGAGTAGCCCGTCGGCGTCAACTCATCGGCACCTGGCGCTGGATGTGCGGACCGACGCGCTCGAAGATCTCGCCAAGGCTCGGGCCGGTGATCGTCAGGCCGTGGTTCTTCAGCCCGACGATCGCGCGCGCCGGGTCGGGCGCCCGGCGGATGATCTCGGCGACCGCGTCGGCCAACTCGGCCGTGCCGCAGGGGAAGTTGAACTCCGTCGCCTCGATGCCGTCGACCCACGCGTGGATGTGCATGATCGCGCCCACCGAAGGGTGCTCCTGGTAGATCTTCCAGTGCTCGATCGCATCGACGGACACGCGCCGTGGTTCGATGCCGGGCGGGACCGAGAGCACCATCGCCCGCTGCTCCGGGACGTAGCCGGTGACGAGCAGGATGTCGCGGCCGATCTCGCGGAGATTCGACTTGTCGACGCCCGACGCGCTCATCCAGAACCGGGTGTCGTCCTTGCGGGCGGAGAGGTTGCCGTACGAGAGGCCGCCGATCGAGTAGAGCCGCTTCACGTGCGCCAGATCGCGCGGCGAGAGGATGTCCTCGATCGGCCACGGGGCGGGGTGGAGGTGAAGCTCCTCGAGCCGCTCGCCCGCCGCGGTCAGCGTCGCGGAGATCTCGTCGCCGTCCCACAGTTCGGGCTCGAGGTCGGGTGTCCAGATGTTCTCGATCACGAGGTTCGACTCGGCGAGCGGAGCGAGCCGATCGACGATGCGGTCGAAGTACGTGGCTGGATCGGCGTCCACGTGCACTTCGTAGTTGCCCTGCTCCAGGGTCAGGAAGCGCGCCATCAGCTCCGGCACGACGCAGACGGAGAGGTTCGACAGCGCCTTCAGGAGGACCGGATAGCCGATGCGGACGAAGTCGTCCGGCGGTGCTGCCGCGTGCCAGAACGAGGCGACAAACGTCCACTTGTTCGTCCGGCGATACGGTCGCGGCCGCGCCGCGTCGACGAAGTTGCAGACCAGCGTGGCGTCGTCGGGCGCCGCGAGGTACGTGTAGCCGCGCCGAACCAGGGCCGCTTCGAGCCCTTCGCGAAAGGCCTGGAGCGCCGGAGGGACGGCGCCGTGAAAGGCGAACTCCATGGCGAGAGGCTAGCACCCAACCATGGATTCAGACCGCAATTTCCGAGCAGGGCGCGTCCGCGTCACGGGCGATCACGCGCGCGACGTCGTCGGCATTGCCGACCAGGGACTCCTGCGCTCGACGATCGACCCGTCGTTCGTGCACACCGACCCCTGGCGTGCCCTGCGGATCCTCGGCGAGTTCGTCGACGGCTTCGACGCCCTGTCACGTTGTGGCCGCGCGGTGTCGGTGTTCGGCAGCGCCCGCCTCGGTGAAGACGACCCGCTCTACAGCCTGGCGAGAGAGGTCGGCCGCTCGGCGGCCCGCGCCGGACTGACCGTGATCACCGGCGGCGGGCCGGGGCTGATGGAGGCGGCGAACCGCGGCGCCCGCGACGCCGGCGGCCTCTCGGTCGGCTGCAACATCGAACTGCCGCACGAGCAGGCGCCGAATCCGTACCTCGACGTCTCGATCGACTTCCGCTACTTCTTCGTCCGTAAGACGATGTTCGTCAAGTACGCCGAGGGCTTTGTCGTGCTGCCGGGCGGATTCGGCACTCTCGATGAGTTGTTCGAGGCGCTGACCCTGATCCAGACCGGAAAGATCGGCCGCTTCCCGCTCGTGCTGATGGGCGGCTCGACCTGGCGCGGCCTGATCGAGTGGCTGCGGGAGGACGCGCTGGCGGACGGCCGGATTGCGGAGTCGGATCTCGCGCTGATCACGCTGACGGACGACCCGGATGAGGCGATCGCGACCATCGCCACTGCATCCCGCGACGACTGCTAAGGTTCGGTCTGTGCCGGTCCCACCGGCGCTGATGGGTTTCCGGATCGGAAGCTCGTCGCGAGCGCAATCGAAGCGCCATATGCCTGCCCTGCGGAGGGCGCGACGGCGTATGGCCGTCCCGAGGAGCGCGGTTGCCGGATTCGGACTCCGCGGTGGTCAACGAGGTTCCGGGCATGACGCCGGCCGAGCTCGAACAGGTCGAACAATGGGCGGGTGAAAGCCTGGTCACGCAGGGCGACGACCTCGACGAGGCGCTCGCCGCGGGAACGGCGTTCAGGGCTGCCTACGACGAGGCCCGAGCCGAGATCGCGGCCGGACTCGCCTCGCCTTCGGTCGAGTGGCGACGTCGGTTCGCGCTCCTGCTTGGGCTGCAGCGGATCCTCGCCGACGCGCGCCCGCGGCTCGCGAACGGCCTCGAGTTGCGCGAGCACCAGTGCGACGCGCTGGCCGGGATGCTCGCGGCGCTGCTCGGCGATGCGCAGCGCAACTGGGAGGACGCCGATGGCAGCGGGGACGCCAATGGCAACGGCGGCGACGACGACGACGATCACGAGGTGCCGCCGCCACTGGCCGACGATGCTCTGACGCCGGCCGACGACGTGACGATCACGGTCGACTTCGAGGTCGACGAGGACGACGAGGACGACGTCGACACCGTCGCCGACGAGGACGATGGCGACGATGATGAGGAACCGACCGAGCCGCTCCACGACCCGGGCGCTGCGCGTCGCTACCGCTTCAAGCATCCGACCGCCTCGGGCAAGACGATCGCCGCCGCGGGTTTCGTCGATGCCGCCAGCATCACGGGCGTCCTGATCCTCACCCACCGCCGCCTGCTCGTCGACCAGTTCCGTCGCGACCTCGTCGACCAGGGCTACGGCGAGCGTCTCCACGACGCCGTCCTCGGGCGCCAGCGCGGGCCGCTGCGCCCGCCGGTGACGGTGCAGACGTACGCGTGGTTCATCCGCAACGTCGGCGAGATCAACCGCGACGTCTACGGGGTCGTGCTGTGCGACGAGGCGCACACCGCGCTCGGCGACAAGACGGCGGCGGCGATCCGCTCGTTCGACACGCCCACCTACATCGGCATGACGGCGACCGACCAACTGCTGCAGAAGCACGTCGGTGACGTGTTCCCGGCCGAGGTGGCCGACTTCCCGCTCGCCGATGCCGTCCGCTCCGGGGTCGTCGCCCCGCTCCGCTCGATCCGCGTCCGCCCGGGGGCCTCCCTGAAGCGCGTGAAGATCGTGGGCGGCGACTACGACCAGCAGGAACTCGCCCAGGCGCTCGATCACGACGCCCTCAACATGGCGGCCGCCATGTACTACTCGGACATGTTCGGTGCCAGGCCGGGAATCGTCTACTCCGCCGGCGTCGACCACGCAGTCCGGGTCGCGGCCGCGATGCGGGCGGTCGGGCTGAAGGCTGCCGCCGTCTCCGGTCGGACGCCGCCGCGTGAGCTGGCGACGACGCTCGCCGCCTACGAGCGCGGCGAGATCAACGTCCTCGTCAACGCGCAGCTCCTCGCCGAGGGTTGGAACGCGCCGCGCGCAACGGTCTGCATGCATCTGGCGCCGACCGCGAGCAAGCGGGTCTACCAGCAGCGCATCGGCCGGATCATGCGCCTCCACCGACGCAAGGAAGCCGGTGTCGTCGTCGACTTCGCGGAGGCGACGGCGCCGCACTCCGACCGCACCGTCACCGTCCATTCGCTGCTCGGCGTCGACACGTACCATCCCGGCGCGCTCGTCACGCCACGGTCGCCACGGCGGCGACAGCGGTGGCGTCGCCTCGCCAAGCCGCTTGTCCGCGAGGCCGGCTGGCTCGTCCCGGTGACCGCCGACCCGGTCCGCCGGAGCGAGATCATCCTCCGCGACTGGAAGCAGATCGCGATCGAGCGCCTGCCACCGGACGAGCAGGGGATGTGGGCCGAGAACGCCGGCCGTCGCGTCGGACAGAAGGACCTGCAGCGGCTGGCGCGAGTGCTCGCGTCGATCTCCGAGGGCCCGCGGATGCTGTTCTTCGCCACCTGTGCGGCCGAGAACAAGCATCGGCAGCTGCGGCTCGTTGCGCTCGGCGACCTCGCCCAGAACCGTCCCAGCTCGAACGTCTTCCAACGCGCGGTGCAGCTGGTCGAGGCAGCGCCGACCTGGCGGCTCGACCGGGCGCCGGGCGCGCGCACGCTGCTGCTCGCGCTCGGCGACCGGCGAGTCGAGGCCTCCGAGCACCAGATGGTGGCGTGGGCCTGGCGCCTGGCGAAGGCATCTCGGGAGGCACAGTTCCGGCGTCTCGTGGTCGGACACGAGGCCGGCCGCGAGCTCGCCCGCGCCCTCGCCGGCAAGTCGGGCGACGATCTCCTGAAGGCTGCGCACGGGGTTGCGGCGACCGCCCTGACGAGCCCGCTCGACCTCGGCACGGCGCTCCTCGCCGTCGTCCACACGACCGACCCGGGCGCGAGTCGCATCCTCGAGGAGGCCACGCAGCGTCTGTCGGTCGACGCGGCCGCGCTCGCTGCCGCGCTCGCCGCGAACATCCCCCTGCCGCGTGGTCCTCGCCCGCGACCACAGCAGCGTCGACCGGCCTCCAAGAAGGCTCAGCCGGCGCCCGTCGTCGGCGAGTCGCCGCCCGACGCCGACGGCGCGGAGCCGGACGCGGCGGAGAGCCTCGTTGACGCAGCGGCACGGAAGCGCAAGCGCCGCCGGCGTCGCCGCCGCCCTGGCGCCGCCGCGCCGCCGCCCGCCCCAGACACCGAGTGACGTACGACCGCGTCCTGCTCGACCTCGACGGCACCGTCTACGTCGGCGAACGGGTGGTGCCCGGGGCTGCCGAGGCGATCGGCCGCCTCCGCGCCGCAGGTGTCCGCCTCGCGTTCGTCAGCAACGATCCGGTCCGGTCCGCCGCCGACTTCGTCATCCGCCTCGGCTCGATCGGGATCGCCGCGGCCGAGCGGGAGATCGTGACCTGCGCCGACGCCACGGCTAGCCTGATCGCGGTCGAGCAGCAGGGCGCGCGGGTCCTCGCGCTCGGCTCGCCGGCGTGGTCGGCCGCTCACCGATCCGCCGGCCTCGAGCTCGTCGAGGACGGTGCCGCGGCCAATGTCGTGTCGCTCGGCGGCGACCCCTCCTTCGGCTACCGCGAACTGGAGCTGTCGATCAGAGCCGTCATCGGCGGCGCGGTCCTGTACGGATCGAGCCGCGACGCGACGTTCCCGGCGGCCGACGGACCGTCGCCCGGCGCTGGGACGCTGATCGCGGCCGTCGAGTATGGATCCGGCGCGGTTGCGCGGTGCGCTGGCAAGCCCGAGTCGGCGATGTTCGAGGAGGCCCGGCGACGCCTCGGAGCCGGCCGCTACGTGATGGTCGGCGATCGGCTCGACGCGGACATTGCCGGCGCCGCCGCGGTGGGCATCGAGACGGTGCTCGTCCTCACCGGCTCGACGGGCGAGGCCGAACTCAGAGCCTGGACCGGCGCCGCGCCGACCCGGGTCGTCGAGTCGATCGCCTCCATGTAGTCACCGGCGCGTCCGTTCGCCCTCTGCCCTCACGGACGGGCCCCATCTGTCGGCCCAGACCTGGATCGCGTGGACGATCTCACGCAGGGCGTGCCCCTTCTCCGTCAGCCGGTACTCGACCAGTATCGGATGCGACGCCGTGATCCGGCGTTCGACGACGCCTGCACGTTCCAGCTCGCGCAGGCGCTCGACGAGCAGTTTCGGCGAGATGCCAGGCACGGCGTCCCGCAGCTGGTTGAAGCGGATCGTTTCGGACGAGATGAGCACCGCGACGACGCTGACCGACCAACGCTTGCAGAGGAGATCTGCGGCCGCGTGATAGCGGCCGCAGACCCGTCCGACGCAGTTCGGATCGAGGCTCACAGCACCGCGAGCGGGGTAGCTTCGAGGGCCACGGTGAGCGCCTCGTCGATCGTGTGGACCTGGTGGAAGCGCATCGCCTCCCGCACCGCGACCGGGACGTCGTCGAGGTCGCCGGCGTTGCGGGCGGGCAGGATCACGTCGGTCAGACCGGCACGGTGGGCGGCGAGGACCTTCTGCTTGACGCCGCCGACCGGCAGCACGCGACCGCGGAGGGTGACCTCGCCGGTCATGCCGACGTCGTGCCTCACGGCGCGCCCGGTCAGCAGCGAGACGAGTGCGACCGTCATCGTCACGCCGGCGCTCGGGCCATCCTTCGGCACGGCCCCGGCGGGGACGTGGACGTGGAAGTCGCGCAGCGCGAAGATGTCGGGGTCGACGTCGAGTGCGGCGGCGTTGCTGCGCACGTGAGAGAGCGCGATCGATGCCGACTCCTTCATCACATCACCGAGCTGGCCGGTGAGGGTCAACCCGCCCTTCCCGATCGCTGCCGTCGCCTCGACGAAGAGGACGTCGCCGCCGCTGCCGGTGACCGCGAGGCCGGTCGCGACGCCCGCGACGGCCGTGCGCTCGGCGGCCTCGTTGAAGAACCGCTCGCGGCCGAGCAGCTCGCGCACGTCCTCCGCCGCGATCACGATCGGTGCTTCCGCCTCGCCGGAGGCGAGCCGTGTCGCCGCCTTGCGCAGCAGCGTGCCGACATTGCGCTCCAGCGAGCGGACGCCGGCCTCACGGGTGTAGTCGTGGATGACCCGGCGCAGGGCGTCGCGTTTGATCGTCACCTCGCCATCGAGCAGGCCGTTGCGCGTGCGCTGGCGTGGCAGGAGGAACCCCTCCGCGATCGCGAGCTTCTCGTCCTCGGTGTAGCCGTCGAGCGTGATCACTTCGAGGCGGTCGTAGAGGGCCGCCGGAATCGAGTCGGCCATGTTCGCCGTGGCGATGAACAGCACCTGCGACAGGTCGAGTTGCACGTCGAGGTAGTGGTCGCGGAAGGTCGAGTTCTGGGCGGGGTCGAGCACCTCGAGCAGGGCGCTCGAGGGATCGCCGCGCCAGTCGGCGCCGAGCTTGTCGATCTCGTCGAGGAGGATCACCGGGTTCATCGTGCCGGCGTCGCGCAGGGCGCGAACGAGCCGGCCGGGAAGCGCACCGACGTAGGTGCGGCGGTGGCCGCGGATCTCGGCCTCGTCGCGGACGCCACCGAGTGACATCCGCACGAACTCGCGCCCGAGGGCACGCGCGATCGATTCGCCGAGCGACGTCTTGCCGACGCCGGGCGGACCGACGAGGGCGAGGATCACGCCCTGCTGCTCGTCCTCGATCGCACGCTCGCGCCGGAGTTTGCGGACGGCGAGGTACTCGAGGATGCGCTCCTTGACGTCCTTCATGCCGGCGTGGTCCGCCTCCAGGATGTCGCGGGCGGCGCCGACATCGAGCTGCTCGTCGCTGACCTCGCCCCACGGCACGGCCAGGATCCAGTCGAGGTAGGTGCGGATCGTCGAGCCCTCCGGACCCGACGCTCCGACCTCGAGGCGCTTGAGTTCCCGCTCCGCCTCCCTGCGCGCCTCGTCGGGCATCGCCGAGGCGGCGATCCGCTCGCCGTAGTCGCCGATCTCGTCCGTCGAGGAGTCCTCGCCCAGCTCCTTGCGGATCGCCTCCAGCTGGCGCCGCAGGACGAACTCGCGCTGGCTCTTCTCCATGCCGTCGGTGACGTCGTCGCGGATCCGCCGCTTCAGCTCGAACTCGGCGAGCGTGTCGCGGGCCCACGCCGTCGCCTTCTCGAGCCGCTCGGCGACGTCGATCGTCTCCAGTAGTTCGAGCTTCTGCCGGAACGACAGGTCGGGAGAGAAGCCGGCCGTGTCGGCGAGGGCGCCCGGTTCGTCGATCGAGCGGAGGAAGGCGATCACCTGCGGTCGGCCGCGGCTCTCGAGGATCGACTCGACGACGGCGCGGTAGGCCCGCATTCGCTCGGCCATCTCCTCGTCGATCTCGGTCGGGTCGGGGCGCTCCTCCACGTCGATGCGCAGCGCGCCACCCGAGGCGTCAGCCCGGCCGAGCTCGGCCCGGTGCAGGACGCGCAGCGTCACGCCGCGGTGGCCGCCTGGCAGCATCGCCGGCTCGCCCTCGACCGCTGCGACCACCCCGATGCGGGCGAAGCGTCCGTCGACCTTGGGGACGAGAACGACGTGGCCGTCAGCGCCCGCCTCGTCGACGGCCACGTTCGCGTCGGGAGAAATCAGCTCGAAGGCAAACGCCATCCCGGGGAGGACGATCGCGTCTTCGAGTGGGATCAGGGGCAGCGAGCGATGGTCGGACATCCAGTTTCCTTCTGTTACCAGGTGTGCGAAGGATAACGTCGGAGCGTCGTCCGTTCTTCCCCGCGGGTACCGTGCCAGCGGTGCTCACGCTCGCGGTGCTGCTCGGGATCTGCGTTCTCCTCAACCTCGTCCCGTCCGCGATCGCGACGGCGGCGGTCGTCGCCGTCGTCGCGCTCAGGGACGGCGTCGGTGATGTCGAGGCCGTCGTGGTGGGCGCGGCCGGCGCCACCATCGGTCGGCTGCTCCTGGCAATCGCCGTGCGGCACGGTGCGCTGCGATTCGTCCGCGGCGCGCTGGCCGCGAACGTGCAGTTCCTCACCGAGTACGTCGGTGCGCGTTCGCACGCGACGAGGTTCCTCGCGCTGCTCTCAGCTTCGCCGGTCAACCCGGCGCTCGCGATCTTCGTCACCGCCGGTGCGCTGCGGCTCCGGCTGATGCCGATCGCCTGCTGTTACGCGAGCGGCCGTCTGCTCGTCTACGGCTGGGCGGTCGGGACGGCCGCCTTCGCGGCGAGCTCGATCGAACGGGTCGTGCGGGAGCGAGCCACCCCTCTGCCGCTCGCGATCGGCCTGGTCATCGCGATCGTCCCGATTGTCGTGATCGCTCGCCTCGACTGGCGGCACCTGCTCGAGGCGCGCCGTCCACGGGTGCTCCGCCGGGAGCGGCCATAGCCGCCCCCGGCGTCGCTTCGGGTCGGATCAGTCGTCGTCGATGTCGAGCTTGCGGGCGCGCCCGTCCATCACATGCGTCCTGGAGATCCCCATCGTGCGCAGGATCCTCGGCAGGATGTCGACGGTGCGGAAACGGTGTGGATGAGGACTCGTCCGCCATGCCGGCGCTCCAGAAGACCAGCGGGACGCGCTGCGCCTCCTCGGAATGGCCGCCGTGGTCGCCGTAGACGCTCCAGGTGACGTTGTCGCCGAACGGCCCGACCGCGTCCGGGCCGTTGTCTGCGGCCATCGAGTTCACGATCGCGCGGGCGTTCTTCTTGAACCAGCGCCGCTCGGCTCGGGTCATCTTCCGGTCGGTCCGCTTCGAGTCGAGCACGTACCGGTCGCCGTCCCGCCAGTAGGTGGCGATCACGCCGGGTGCGCTGCGCAGCGCCTTGGCGGCCTCTTGCTTCTTCGCGACGGGGATGTTGCCGCCGAGGGCGGTCTGCAGGGCCGCGACGGGCGGCGACGGCTGCAGGAACGGCCCGTCGTTGACGCTGTCGCCGTAGTACCAGTTGAAGTTGCCCTGGTCGACCGGTCCGGTGTTGCCGTAGAACTCGGCGCCGTGGGTGACGCCGTGGTCGGCGGTGAGCACGATCAGCGTGTCATCGAGCTGGCCGAGCGCCTGCAGCTTGGCGACCATCCGCCCCAGCTGGTCGTCGGCGACCTTGGCCAGGTACGGCACGTCGGTCGGGTCGACGGCCGGATCGGCGTCGCCGTGTCCTGGTCGCCGCCCCACATGTGGCCACCCTTGTCGATGCCGCCGAGCGTGACGAGCATGCCGCTCCAGGGCTCTTTCTCCATCATCGCCATCGCCGCGTCCGCCACCCAGACGTCGCCGGCGAGATGCGCGGGGTCGTTGCCGGGCACGAAGCGATTGCCGTCCCCGCGGCGGCGCGGCGGCTCGACATGCGGACGCCGCTATCGCCGGTGCCGGCGATCACGGACTCCACGGCATGCGACTTCTCGCCGACAGCGATGAACTTGCTGCCCGGGCTCCTGGTGTGGAGGTAGTCCGAGAGTTTCGGGTAGCCCTCGGCGTTGCCGATGATCTCGAATTGCGCCAGCGTCAGGCCGCCGGTCACCCGCATCTTGCCGGCGCCGCGCCGAGCAGGTTCTGCTCGGCGCGGTAGACCTCGTCGACTTAGCCCACGTTGCGGGGCGACTGGCCCGAGACCATCACGTTGTGGGAGATGACGGTCTCCGAGCCCATGTGGCCGAGGAACGCCTTCTTGAAGTTCGTGCCGCCGTCGCGGAGCGCCTTGAAGTTGACCATGTTGAAGCGGTCGGCGTACTCCGGCCGCATCTGGTCGAACACGACGATCAGGACGCGCGTCGGTCGCGTGCGCTCACCGCGATCGCGGTCGGGGTGTCCGCGTTCGGCGCTCGCGGTCGATGTGCCGGCCGCGGCCGCCAGCGCCAGCGCCGCTGCGAGCACGATCAGGATCCGTCGTGCCATGTGGTCCTCCCTCCGGGTTAAACAGCATCGGTCGGCAAACGGCCCACCGTGGGCCGGCGATAGCGATCGAGGGCCGGGACGACGACGGCGAGGGCGGCGATGACGCCGACGCAGGCGACGCCGCCCGACACGATCGACACCTTCACGGACGTCAGCGAGGCGACGAGACCCGCTTCGAAGTCACCGATCATCGGCGCCGCGGCGACCTGCGCCAGCTCCATCCCCGATACCCGGCCGCGCATCGCGTCGGGGGTCTCGCGCTGGACGATGACGGACCGGAAGATCGCCGAGATGGTGTCGGCGCCACCGGCGATCGCGAGACAGGCGAGCGCGAGCCAGACGTTGCCGAGGAGCCCGAACCCGGCGATTGCGAAACCCCAGAGCACGATCATCCCGTTCACCCAGCGGCCCTGACGGACCACGTGGTTCGTCCAGCCGCTCATGAGGCTCGCAAGCAGGGCGCCTGCGTAGGGCATCGCGTAGAGGAGGCCGACCGCGGTTGCGGCGCCGCCGAGGTCGTCGGCGTAGGCCGGGAAGAGCGCGCGTGGCATGCCGAAGACCATCGCCGTCGAGTCGGCGAGGAAGACGCCGAGGATCACCGGTTGCGTGCGGACGTAGCGGAACCCGGCGACGATCGATCCGACCGACACCCGCTCGGCCGCACCCTCGCCTGCGAGCGGCGGCGTGGACGGCAGGCCCGTGAAGGCCGCGACCGCCGCGAGGGCGAGGGCGGCGGCGATCAGATAGGCACCCCCGGCGCCGAGGAACGCGACGAGCACGCCGCCGAGGCCGGGGCCGGCG
Organism: Actinomycetota bacterium; assembly: GCA_009885805.1. GTDB lineage: Bacteria > Actinomycetota > Thermoleophilia > Gaiellales > F1-60-MAGs149 > VFJZ01. The sequence continues at coordinate 111,072 of VFJZ01000005.1, read as the reverse complement.
ACGGCGCCGAAGTTGAGGACGGTGCCGTTCAGGGCGTTGGCCGGCGCGAGCGCTTCCGGCGGCACATAGCGGGGGAGCAGCGCCCGGGCGGCCGGCCAGCCGAGCGCCCCGATCCCCGTCGAGGCGGCGGCGAGGACGTAGAGGAGCCACACCTGCGTGCCGGTGAAGGCGTTGACGGCGAGGGCGACGGCGACGGCGATGACGCCGAGTTCGACCCGGACGATCACGCGGACGCGGTCGACGGCGTCGGCGATCCCGCCGCCGATGATCGACGCCGCCAGGAGCGGGCCGAGCTCGACGATGCCGAGCAGGCCGACGGCGAGCGTCGAGCGGGTCTCGTCGTAGACCTGGATCGGGATCGCGACGTAGACGATGAACCCGGCGATCGTCTCGAACGCCTGGCCGGCGAGGAGGCGGCGGAACGCTGGCGCGTCGCGGAGCGGCGAGAGGTCGACCGCGACCCGGCGGAGCATCAGGGTTCCAGCACCACCGTCAGCGCGGTGCTGCCGAGCGAGCTGAACGTCGCCTCCGCCCGATCGCCCGCCGCGACGGGGCAGATCGACGTCGCCGTGCCCGTGTTGCAGATCATGCCGGCGCGCAGACCGTCTCCGGCGGCTCGTCGGGCATTCGCGAGCCACACCATGGCATCGAGCGGATCGCCCAGCACGGCCTCTCCCCGACCCTTACGCACGATCTCGCCGTTCACCCGTAGCACGACGTCGACGCCCCGCAGGTCGATGGTGCGCCAGTCGGTCACGCCCTCGCCGTAGACGAGTGCGCCGTCGGTGCCGTTGTCGGCGATCACGGACCAGACGTCCTGCTCCGTCCAGTCGGCGATGTGGCCGGCGACGACCTCGATCGACGGGTGGACGGTCGTGATCGCGGCGGCGACGTCCGCCCGGTCGTAGGGGGTGTCGCGGGCGGGCAGATCGCGGCCGAGCCGGAACGCGAACTCGCACTCCAGCACCATCGGCGGGTAGGCCGAGGCGTCGAGTCGAGCCGGGCTCGCGATCGCGAGCCGCGCGTACAGGCGCGCCATGTACGGACCGTCGAGCCCGAGCAGACGCTGGATCTCGACGTTGGTCGCGCCCAGGTACCAGCCGGCGACCTCCCACCCGAGGATCTCATCGAGCCGGTCGCAGATCGCGTAGGCGTCGGCGAGGTCGGCCGGCCGGCACGCGGCCGGCAGCGCGGGGATCGTCGCGACGCGGTGACGGGCCTCGGCGAGCAACTCGGCGGAGTAGTTCACCTGCTCCGGTGTCAGCGGCACTCGCGCAGGGTACGCGAGTACGCTTGCCGGGTGGATCGCGATTCGACCTTCTCCCTGCTGGCGGAGCTGCTCTCGCTTCGCGCGCCCTCGGGCGCCGAGCAGGAGTTCGACGCGTACCTCGACCGGCGGCTCGCCGCACTCGGCGTGCGCAGTGACGGCGCGGGGAATCGGATCGTGCGGATCGCCGGCCGCGGCGACGGTCCAGCGACGGCGCTGGCCGCCCACAAGGATGAGATCGGCGCGATCGTCAAGCGCGTCTCCGACGACGGTCGCGTCCGTCTCGTCGCCGTCGGTGACGCCCATCCCTGGGTGTGGGGTGAAGGGCCGCTCGACCTGCTGGTCGACGGCGGGACGATTCCCGCGGTACTCTCGTTCGGCTCGCGGCACGTCTCGGCGGAATCGCCGCAGCGGCCAGCGGTCGACGGTACCGGCGGTATCTCCTGGCGCGACGTGTGGGCCGAGACGAAGAGGACGGCCGAGGACCTGGCCGCCGCCGGTGTCCGGCCGGGGACGCGTGCCGTGCTCGGCGCCGCCCGGCGCCTCCCCATCCGACTCGGCAGCGAGCAGGAGTTCGTCGCCGCCTCGAACCTCGACGATCGCATCGCCTGCGCCGTGCTGCTCCTTCTCGCGGAGCGGCTCACGGCTCCGGCCGGCGACGTCGACCTCGTCTTCACGAGCCGGGAGGAAACGGGCTGCATGGGCGCCCGCTACTACGCGCGCCGCAGCGAGATCGACCGGCTCGTCGCCATCGAGGTCGCGCCGACCGCCGTCGAGTACGGCCTGTCGGCCGTCGCCGACCCGGTCCTGGTCGAGGCCGACGTTCGCTCGACGCTCGATCACGCGTTGTCCGAGGAGATCGCGGCCGCCGCCCGTTCCCTCTCGCTGGAGCCGCGGCACGTCGTGCTCGACCGCTATGCGTCCGACGGGTCGAGCGCCTACTCGGACGGGGGCGTCGGCCGGGCTGCCTGCGTGGCGATCGCGACCGACAACACGCACGGCTGCGAGATCGCGCACCTCGACGCGGTCGCGAACGTCACCGCGACACTCGAGCTCTGGCTCGCGGGGAACGCGGCCTAGATCTTGCCCGACGCGGCCTGCGTCAGGCGGTCGAAGAGCGCGTCGCCGACCGCGCTGCGGCAGACGTAGACGCCGCCCTCCGGCACGCGTTCACCCTCCAGGGCGCGCACGGCGCCTCGCTTGGGCGACGTCGCGTCGAGATAGTCGTCGCCGTCGGTGAGCATCGTCCCGGGCTCGGAGTAGGCGACCGAACCGCGCTCGGCGTCGTCGAGGCCGGACATCCAGCCGAACGAGCGCGTCGCCGCACTCACTTCTTCTTCGCCGCCTTCTTCGATGCCTTGAGTGGATTCAGCATCTTCTCCTTGGCATCGGCCGGCGCGTCGCCGAGCGGCACGACCGGCAGGCCGCAGGGTCCCTGAGCGCGTACGCGCACGTGGCGGCAGCTGTCAGGCGTCGACCACAGCGCGACGGTGCGATGGCCGTCCTTGCAGATGAAGACGCTGGCATTCTTGGTGGTGGCGGAGGCTTCCATCTCACCCGGAAGTCTACGGCAGCCAGCGCGTCCGAGTGCCGGCCGCGCGCACGGGCGGGGTGGGGAACGGGCCGGCCGGATGTCCGAGGTGGACGATGCCAACCGGATCGGTGCCGGCCTCGAGTCCGAGGACGTCCGCTGCCGCCGCTGTCTGCAGCGCCCTCGGTGTCCGCCAGTACGACGCCAGCCCCAGCGCCCGCGCTGCCAGCATCAGCGTCTGGATCGCGCACGCGCAGGCCGCGAAGTCCTCGCGCGCGACGACCGCGTCGTCGGCAACCACCTGCGCCACCACGATCGCGGTCCTCGACCGCAGCAGCTTGGCGTCGCCGGTTGCGTCCGCGAGGGCGCGGATCGCCTCGGGACCGGCGACGACGAAGCGCCAGGGCTCGGTCCGGTGGTGGTTGGGGGCGTAGACGGCGAGGTCGAGAAGATCCGCGACGAGCGCACGCGGCACCTCGTCCGGGCCGAACTCCTTCACCGTTCGGCGACCCCGGATCGCCTCGGCGACCGTCATCGGATCCGCTCGATCTGCGCCCGGCCCAGAGCCGTGTTCCAGGTGGTCACATACACCCCGCCGGGGCCGATCGCCGTCGTCCAGTACAGCCGCGGCGACCGCACCAGACGGCGCGCGCGGATCCGTCCACCACTGAACCGTCGTTGCATGAGCCGCGAGACGCCGAGACTCTGCTCCACCCAGACGACGGTGCCTCGTCGCAGCGACGGATTCGAGACGAGGACCCGGCGCGAGCGGCGGATCGTCGAGGTCCTGAAGGTGCGGATGTCGGCGAGCCGGATTCGCGACGCCGTCCGCGTCGCCTGGTGCCAGACGACGTAATGGCGGTCGATCGATGGCCTGCCGAGATCATCGCCCTGGTTGACGACATCGATCTGCCGACCCTTCCGCGTGCGCAGGTCGACGACGACGAGGCGGCGCCGTGAGCCGCGATCGAGCACGCCGACGATGAACGGCCACGCGAGCGCGGGCTTCGACCAGGCGCCGTCGAGGCGACCGACGATCTCGCCCGTCGCCCAGCGCGTGACGACGATGCCGGCGGCGTCACGGACGGCGAGGTACTCGTCGCGCAGGCTGGGCTCGGAGGCACCCGCGATCACGATCGGCGCTCCGCTCCGCGGGTGGATGACGACGGCCGTCGTGCCGTCGTCGTTGCGCTGCGAGAAGGCAAGCGCGCCGTCGTCCCCGACCGCCGGGTCGAGTTGACTGCCGGCGCCGAGATCGAGCGGCGCCGCACCGGCCGGCGCGACCACGAGCACCAGCGCGACCAGGGCGAGGGTGAGTGCGTTCGCGCGGCGCATCCCGACGAGCAGGCCCGCCATCCGCTCGATGAACCGGCCCGGCAGGGCGGCGGCCAGCGCACGCCCGACGCCGAACGCGGCCAGCGCCAGGGCAGCCGCCGTCGGGCCGGACGCCGCCGCGGCGACTGCGACGACGATGAAGGTCGCGACGGGTTGGAAGGTCAGCAGCCCCGCGCCGAGGCCGGCTCCGTACCCCGCCGCCCAGATCGGCAGCGGCAGTTCGTGGTGCCAGCGCTCAGGCACCTGGCGGCGGAGCTGCGGCAGTGGCAGGCGTACGAACCCCGCCTCGCGCAGCGCACCGGCGATCGCGACGCCGATGGCGAGTGGGAGCAGGGCCGGCGAGCCGATCAGGCCCAGCGCCAGCCCGACGGCGGCGGCGACGCCGACGGCACCGATCGCGAAGCAGGTCAGGGCGAGGGCGGTGCGGCTCTTCGACCCGCACACGGCGGGCCCGATGGTCTCCATCATCGACAGTCCTCAGGGTGACCAGGCGCCCGACACGCCCGCGATCAGCCCGGCCGTGCAGAGGAGCGCGATGGTCAGCATGGCAGGCCCGTGTCCCGGTAGACCACGCAGAACACCTTCCGATTGCCCCAGCAGTAGCCGGTGAGCGCGCGGTCGCCGTTGATGCGGCGGTCGCTCGTCGCGCAGCAGTCGAGGAGCTTGCGGATCTGGTTGCCGCAGCAGCGGAACCACGACCCCTGGAGGCGCGCGTCGAATCCGTACTGCTCCGTCACCCAGTCGTCGCACAGGCGCGTGCGCGGCGCCCGCGGCAACGGCTGGCCGTCGGGGCCGAGCAGGCGGACGCCGGCCTCGTCGACGGGGTAGCCCTCGCCGTTGACCAGGCGTCCGAGGTTGTCCAGTGGCCGGCCATCACTCGTCCGCACCGGCCGGCCGCGTCGATCGACGCGCGGCAGCTTCCCGGGATGCGGACAGGACCCGGTCGTCCAGATGTGGCCGCAGAAGTGAAACGACTGCGCCTCCTCCGGCGCCACCGCGGCCGCAACCAGGCGGCCGCCGACGACCGCGAACGTCGCCGCGCCGACCCGGGCCAGGAAGGACCGTCGCGTCCGCCCCGCGGCGAGACGCATCGCGAGCGAGTCCGGATCAGGCCGCCGCATACGCCACTCGCGCACGCGCGCGGTCGATGAGGCCCTCGATCTCCTCCAGCGTGTTCACGGTGCCTTTCGCGGCGACGATGCCGTCTTCCACGACGACCACGAACGGCGTGCCCGGAACCTCCCAGCGCTCGATGACGTCGGGCTCGTCGACGTCCACGACGAGGCGGAGGGCGATGCCCTCGCGCGCGAGCGCGCGTAGAGACGGTTCGAGGTCGTGGCAGACGGGGCAGCCCTCGCCGATGAAGGCGACCAGTTCGCTACCGGCTCGGCCGAGACCGTCGAGCGTGGGTGCATCGCGGCCGAGTTCGGGACCTTCCTCCGCCAACTCGAGCGCCGACCGCGGGCCGAGTCGCAGCGTCAGGAGGCCGACCTGGCGGTACAGCGCGAGGACGAGCACCGTCAGGGCGGCGACGGCGACGACCAGGAGGGCGACCGCGATCGCCACTGCCGTCTCCCGCGCGGGCGTCGCCGGCGACCAGGCGACGACGGCTGCGAGGAGGGCGAGCGCTCCCGCCCGCGTCGCGAGGAGCCAGGTCGGTCGCTCCGGTCCGGCGCCGAAGCACGCGCAGGGCAGGCGTCGCGCTCCGGCCGCGCGGCGCCGCAGGAGCCAGACCGTGAACAGCGCGAAGAGAAGGGCGGCCGCGGCGCCGGCGGCCCCGGGAGCCAGGCCGGACGCTAGCCAGACACCGACGGCTCCCTCGGCGAGGACGGCGGCGACGGTTGCTCCGAGCCCGAGCCGCGCCGCGACGACGCGGCGATCGCGCAGCTTGCCGAGCGCCGCGAAGACGAGCACCGCGGCCAGGGCGAAACGGAGAACCATCACCATGCCAACCTGGTTCTCCGGTGGCGGCCCGTCCCCTGCCGCTACGATCATCACGATGCGGGTGGCGAAGACGTTCGGGTACGACGTCGGCCTGACGTGGGCCGGCGGCCGCGCGGCGATCGCGACGGCCGGCGAGCGACCGGTACTGGCGATGGCGCCACCGGCGGGCTTCCCGGGCGGCGACGCGAGCCAGTGGAGCCCCGAGCACCTGTTCCTGGCGTCGCTGTCCTCGTGCACCTTGCTGTCATTCCTCGCCCATGCGACGAAGGCGGAGATCGACGTGCGCTCCTACGAGGCCGACGTGTCGGGCACGATCACGCGCCGGGAGCGCGATGGCCGTTACGCCTTCGTCGAGCTGCGACTGACCCCACGGGTGCTGGTTGCGGGCGGTCAGGCAGAGGCCGCGAACGCCCTGACGCCGAAGGCGGAGCGTGACTGCTTCATCTCTGCCACCTCGACCGCTCCGGTGCTGGTGGATTGGCAGATCTCGGAGGAGTGATCCGGCCGCTGGCCCCGGACGATGCGGGTCGGTGCGATGCGATCGTGCTGACGCTGCCGCTCTGGTTCGCCAACGACGAGGGCATCCGCGAGTGCGCCGAGGCCGTCCGCGCCCAGTGCGGCCTGATCTACGTCGATGAGGGCGTCGTGATCGGGTTCCTCACGTGGAAGCGGCACCATCCCGGGTCGGTCGAGATCACCTGGCTGGCGGTGGCGGCCGAAGAGCGCGGACGGGGCGTCGGGAGGGCGCTGATCGAGGCCCTGGTCGCGTCGAGCCCGGCCGAGCGGTGGCTGACGGTGAAGACCCTGTCGGTCACGGCGGACTACGCCCCCTACGACGCGACGCGCGCCTTCTACGTCGCCTGCGGGTTCGAGCCGCTGCAGGAGCTGGCGATCTGGGGACCGGACAACCCGGCCACCCTGTACGTACGGCGCCTGTAGCATCCGCGCCATGCAGCCGAACCGCCCCTACGAGGCAGGGTACGCAGGCGTTGGCCTGACGTACGGCCGCGTGCCGTTCGCGATCGATCCGGCCGAGTTCGCCGACGCCGACGTCGTCATCGTCGGAGCGCCGTTCGACGAGGGCGTGTCCTTCCGCCCGGGCACGCGCTTCGGCCCGCGCGCGATCCGCCAGGCCGAGGACGTCGGGGCGCCCGCCGGCCGGCCGAACATGGAGCTCGGCATCGACCCGTTCACGGCGCTGCGCGTGGTCGACGCCGGCGACGTCGACGTCGCGCCGGCGTTCCTTCAGCAGTCGCACGCGGCGCTCCGCGCACGGGTGTCCGAGGTGCTGGCTGCCGACGCCGTCGCAATCGTCCTCGGCGGCGACCACTCGCTGTCGACCCCCGTGATGCAGGCGATCGCCGACCGTCATGGCGCTGACGGCTACTCCGTCATCCATTTCGATACGCACGCCGACACCGGTCTCGACGACACGACGCCGCACGCGATTCCCTTCTCGACCGGCGTCAAGGAGGGATTCCTGCTCGGCTCGAACATCATGCAGATCGGCCTGCGCGGGAACTGGCCCTATCCGCACGAGTTCGACTGGATGCGTGAGCAGGGCTTCCGCTGGCGGACGATGAGCGAGGTCGTCGAACTTGGCATCGGCGCCGTCGTGCGCGAGGCGATCGAGTTCGCCCGGGCGCGGGCACCGCGCACCTATCTGACGATCGACATCGACGTCCTCGACCCGGCGTTCGCGCCCGGGACGGGGACGGCCGAGCCCGGCGGTCTGATGACGCGCGAGCTGCTCTTTGCGGCGCGCGCGATCGCCTCGGAGGTCGACCTTTGCGCGATGGATCTGGTCGAGGTCTCGCCACCGTACGACCACGCCAACATCACGGCGATGGCCGGCCACCGCGTCGTCTACGAGACGCTGTCCGGCCTGGCGCTGCGGCGCAGCGGTCGTCCGGCGCGGCCCGAGCGATCGTGATCGAGCTCGTCGCGTTCGCCGATCTCGCCGACGAGCCGCTGGTCGCCGCAGTCCTCGCCGGCGACGCGGTCGGCGTCGAGCGGGAGCTGTTCGCGGCGCCTGGAGACCTGGCGGGCGCCGTGTCGCAGCGGCTGCGGGCGTCGTCCGGACCGTTCGCACGAGCCGCACGGGCCGGCCTCGCCGATCGCGGGCGCCTCGACCGGGCCGACGCCGAGCTCGGCCGGCTCGCCGCCGCCGTCCCCGGCCTTGCTGTCGACGCGGTTGCGCTCGCGGACTGGTACCGGCGGGAGGGGCTCGGGCCGCTCGCCGTCCACCGCGTGCTGGTCGCGGACGCGCGGGGCCTGCACGGCGTCGAGAAGCCCGATCCGATCACGCTCGACGATCTCGTCGGCCGGCCAGAGTTGCGCGCCGACCTGCTCGCCGATCTCGATGCCTTCACGCGTGGCGAGCCGGCGAATGATGCCCTGCTGTACGGGCCGCCGGGAACGGGGAAGTCCGCGACCGTGCGGGCGTGCGCGTCGGCGTACGCCGACCGTGGCCTGCGCCTGATCCAGGTCGCGCACGACGAACTGGAACATCTCGACGCCGTGTTCACGGCCGTCGACGGCGATGCGCCCTGGTGTCTGCTGTATCTCGACGACCTCGTCTTCGACGACGCCGGTCGGGCCGATCGGGCGCTGCGGGCGGCGCTCGAAGGCGGCGTCGTCGGTCGGCCGCGCAACGTGCTGGTGTGGGCCACCTCGAACCGTCTCAACATGACGCACCAGACCCACACCGAGCGGGCCGACGAGATCGATCCGGAGGAGGCGCGCGGTGAGAAGGTGGCGCTGGCGAACCGGTTCGGCCGTCGCGTCCGCTTCGACGTGCGCGGCGAGCAGTGGTACCTCGAGATCGTCCTCGACCTCGTTCGTGCTCGGTTCGGCCAGGTTCCGGCCGGGGCGGAGGAGGCGGCGCTCCGCTTCGCGCGCATCGGCGCCGGTCCGACGCCGCGAACGGCGCGTCACTTCGCAGCCGGCTACCGGCCATGAGTGGAGCGGCGAAGCGCAGTGCCGCCGAGGCGGCCGTGGCTGCCGAGGTGCGGAGCGGCATGACGGTGGGCCTCGGTTCGGGGTCGACGGCGGCGTTCGTCGTGATCGCGATCGGCGAGCGCCTGCGCGACGGCCGGCTCCGCGATGTCGTCGGCGTCCCGACCTCCGAGGCGACGGCGGTGCTCGCGCGCACGCACGGCATCCCGCTCGCGACCCTCGCCGAGCGCCCGCGCCTCGCCGTCTGCCTCGACGGCGCGGACGAGATCGGGCCGGGCCTCGCCCTGACGAAGGGACTCGGTGGCGCGCTGCTGCGGGAGAAGGTTGTGGCGGTCGCGGCGGACCGGTTCGTCGTCGTCGTCGATGAGTCGAAGTGCGTTGGCCGGCTCGGAGAGCGAGCGCCGCTACCCGTCGAGGTGATCCGCTTCGCCGAACCGGTCTGCGCTCGCCTGCTCGCAGCGTTGGGCGGTGACTCGACCCGGCGGGACGGGTTCACGACGGATGAGGGGAACGTCATCCTCGACTGCCGCTTCGACCCGATCGAGGATCCCGACGCCCTGGCGACCGCGATCTCGGCGATCCCGGGCGTCGCCGGTCACGGCCTGTTCGTCGGCATGGCCGCCGTCGCCTACGTCGCGTCGGCGACGGGCGTCGATGTGCGGGTCCCGTGAGTCTCGTTCCGCAACAGGGCGGTCGCCGTCTCGTCGACGGCGTAGTGGTGCGGTAGCCGAACGAGGCGATCGCCGCCGCCGTACCTGATCACGACACCGTACTCGGCGGCAGCAGCGTCGAGCGACACGTAGCCGTGCACGACGTCGCGCAGGACGTCGGCTGGCGGGCGAAGCTGCGGGTCGCCGTAGCCGGCGCCGCCGGGTAGTCGCAGATGCACGTGCGCGTCATTAGCCAACCGAACCATCGTCTTGGCGGGCGGATGCTCACCGTCGCCGAGCACGTACTCCCCGAGCGCGCCCGGCCGGCCGCCGTCGATCCCCTGGCCGGCGAACCGCGTCCGTTCGACCAGGGTCGACACGCCCCAGTGTCCATCGCCGCGGTAGCTCGACTCGGTCTGCATCGCGAGGCCGCCGCGCCAGCGCCCCGCCCCGCCCGAATCCATCAGCAGTTCCTTGCGGTGCATCACGAGCGGCGTCCGCGTCTCGTACACCTCGGCCGGGACGCCGGCGACACCGCTCGGGAAGCCGTTCGTCTGCAGGCCGTCCTTCGCTGCCCGGGCGCCGGCACCGCCCGACTGGAAGAGCGTGAACGTGAACAGGTCGTCGCGGCCGGGCCAGGTGCCGCGCCACACGGTCAGCCAGCTCGCCTCGGCGCCACCGGCCATCAGCCGCCCCGGCATCGCCTTCGCGAGCGCACCGAAGATGGTGCATGGCAACAGGTGCCCGACGAGGTGCCGGGCGGCGACCGCGGCCGGTTCGAGGCAGTTGAGGATCGACCCCGCTGGCGCCGTCGTCGTCACCGGCCGGAACGCGCCCTCGTTGTGGGGCACCTCCGGGTTCAGAGCCGCCTTGATCGCGAACGACGAGTACGCCTGCGTGTAGTTGAGGACGACATTGATGCCGGACGGGCTCTGCGGCGACGAGCCGGCGTAGTCGATCTGCACGGCGTCGCCGTCGATCGTGACGGCGACGACGATGTGCACCGGCTCGCCGCCGAACCCGTCCGACCAGGCCTCGTTGCGGTACGTGCCGTCGGGCAACGCCCGGATCGCGGCGCGCAGCGCAGCCTCGGTGCGGCGCAGGATCTCGTCGGACAGCTCCTCGCAGTCGGTGAGGTCGAACTCCTCCAGGAAGCGCACGAGGTCGCGCCCGCCGACGTCGTTGCAGGCCATCTGCGCCCACAGGTCGCCGATCGTCTCCGCCGGCACGCGGACGTTCGCGCGGATCATCGCGACCAGCGTCGCGTTCGGCTCGCCGCGCCGAACGAGGTGCATGATCGGGATCCGGATGCCCTCCTCGTAGATCTCGTTCGCGGCGCCGCCGTAGACGCGCCCGCCGACGTCCGGCGAGTGGCAGCACGAGGCGAAGAAGGCGACCACGCGGCCGCGGTGGAAGACCGGTGTGACGACCGTCATGTCGTTGATCTGTCCGGCGGTCTGCCAGGGGTCGTTGGTGATCAGGACGTCGCCCTCGTCGAGCGTGTCCGGCGGGTGCGCCGCGAGGAAGTGGCGCATGCCGGTCGCCATCGTGTTGATGTGGCCGGGCGTGCCGGTCATCGACTGGGCCATCATGTTCCCGCGCCGGTCGAAGACGCCGCAGGCGAGGTCCTGCGACTCGCGCACGACCGTCGAGAACGCCGTTCGCATCAGCGTCACCTGCTGCTCGTCGACGACGGACAGCAGCCGGTTCCAGAGCATCTCGAGGCGCAGGACGTCCATCGGGCGGGATGATGCCATGGTTGCAAAGACGCGCGAACAGCGCTCGATTGCATGCATGGCGACACTCCAGGTACGAAACGTCTCCGAGGATGCCGCGCGCCGGCTCCGGGTGCGCGCGGCGGCCAACGGGCAGAGCCTTCAGGAACTGCTCCGCCTCCACCTCGAGGAGCGGGCGACGCAGCCGACGGTCGCGGAGTGGCTCGCGCGTATCGAGACGAGGCGCGGCGGATCGCTCTCCGGCGAGGACGCGGTGCGTCTCATTCGCGCCGACCGCGACGATCCGTCCCGGTGATCGTCATCGACGCCTCGGTGCTCGGCCCCGTGCTCGCCGACGACGGGCCCTACGGCGACGGCGTGTGGGTGCGCGTTCGGCGCGCCAGATCGATCACCGCTCCCGACCTCATCGACTACGAGGTACTGAATCTGCTTCGCGAGCAGGTCCGCGGTGGGCAACTCGACCGGTCGCGCGCCGAATTCGCGATCGAGGATCTTCGGCGCGCTCGCATTCGCCGCTTTCCAGTGACGCCGCGCGCCTCGCGCGTCTGGGCGCTCCGCAACAACCTGACCGCCTACGCCGCGGCCTATGTCGCCCTCGCTGAGGACCTCGACTGCCCGCTCGTGCTCGTCGACCAGCGCCGAGGTGTCAGGGCCGACCGCGACTGTCGACTCGCGTTCCTCCACGATCGCCGAGCCCCCGACCGTCGCGCCGGGCGCGAGCCGAGGCTTTGGATGACTCGTGCGGGACTTCTCGTCTCAGATTTTCGCCACAAGGGGGTAGTCCCCGGGGTGCTCGAGAGAATCGATTGTCAGGTCAACATCGAGATCCGGCCAACGGAGGTGGTCGGGATGCGGCCGCTCAACGCGCAGGATCGCGTCGATTGCGGCGCGCCTGAACCACGGGAAGTTATCGAAGGGCAGGAAGAGTTCACGTTCGTCGATGAACAGCCAGAAGCCATGCAGCGAGATGTTAGTTACCTCAGGTGCCGAAGTGACTGGTCCAGGCATCCCGGATCTTCTCCTCGTGTCGTTCGATTGCTTCCGTCGCGCGTCGCAGGTCGAGGGCGGTGAGCCCGTGACTGCGCGCAACCTCGATCGTGGGCTCGAGCCAGAACTTGGCCTCGCCGTCTGCCGAGGAAACGTGAATGTGCAGTCGCGACTCCTCACGCAAGAAGAAGAAGAACCGGAACGGGCCTTCACGGAAGACGGTCGGGCTCACGCCACTCCTTGAGCCGCGCGGTCGGCGACACGCTCGAGGATCAGCGGAGCGGCCTCGTCGTAGGAGCGCCGCGACTTGATCGCGCTGCACATCCGACGCGGCGTCATCGATGGCCACCCGCAGTCGCAGCAATGACAGTGCCACCCGACGCGCTCGGATGTTCGTCGAGCGTTTCCACGAAGCCGTTCGGGACGATACCACCGGAAGGGCGCCATGGATGACCCGGGACGCTCGAGGCTCAGGCTCCAAGGCGGGCGCCCCTGCGGGTTGTGAGGATCGCCGCCGCGCTCGGCATCCGCCGCGCGGTCGAACTGCTCAGCGCGGCGTGACGATCAGGTTCCAACGTTCGTCGACCCGGGCGGAGGTGTCCGGGCCGACCACGACCGTCGACTCGCGCTCCTCGACGATCGCCGGCCCCTCGAGCGTCGCACCGCGCGCGAGCCGGTAGCGGTCGAAGACCGGCGTCGGCGCCATCCCGCCGCGCTCCGGATGCCAGGCGTCACGGGTGCCCTTGCGCGCCTCGCCCGCCTCGCCGACGACGACGAGGTTGACCGACGGTCGTGGCCCGCTCGACCGCACACGCCAGGAGACGATCTCGAGCGCGACGCCGTCCGGGCCGAGCCGTCCGTACAATCGCCGGTACTCGGTCTCGAACGCCTCCCGCACCGCCGCCGGATCGTCCCCGGCCGGCCACGGCACGCGGATCTCGTGTCCCTGCCCGGCGTAGCGCATGTCCGCCTCGCGGACGTGCGTGGTCTCCGCCGCGGGGACGCCGGACGTCGCGAGCACGGCCGCGCCCTCGGCCTCCATCTCCGCGAGCAGGGCGCGCGCCCGCGTCCAGTCGAGCCCCGCGAGCGCGGCCGGCCAGGAGCGGACGAAGTCGAACGCCAGCGGCGCGACCAGGAAGCCGACGGTGGACAGCACGCCCGCGCCGAGCGGCGCGATCATCGCCGGCGCGCCGAGCGCCTTCGCGACACGGTGCCCGTGGACCGGGCCGGCCCCGCCGAAGACGAGCACCGGCAGGCCGCGCGGATCACGCCCGCGTTCCAGCACGTGGACGCGGGCCGCGTTCGCCATCGACTCGTTCACCGCCTGGTGGATGCCCCAGGCCGCAGCCTCGGTGGAGAGACCGAGGGGCTCCGCGATGCGCGTGCGGATCGCCTCGCGCGCCGCGGCGAGATCGAGCGCCATCCGGCCGCCGAGAAACCAGTCCGGGTCGAGGTAGCCCAGGACGAGGTCGGCGTCGGTCACCGTCGGCTCGCTGCCGCCGAGGCCGTAGGCGACCGGGCCGGGTGCGGCGCCCGCCGAGTCGGGCCCGACCCGGAGCAATCCGAGCGAGTCGATCCGCGCGATCGAACCGCCGCCGGAGCCGATCTCGATCATCTCGATCACCTCGACCTTGACGGGCAGGCCGGAACCCCGCTTGAAGCGGTAACGGCGGTCGACCTCGAACTCGCCGGCGGTGAGCGGCGCGCCGTCGACGATGACGGCGAACTTCGCGGTCGTGCCGCCCATGTCGAAGCTGAGCAGGTCGTCGATCCCGGCCGCCGTGCCGTGATGGGCGGCGGCGAGGGCGCCGGCGGCGGGGCCGGACTCGAGCAGGCGCACCGGGAAGCGCATCGCCGTCTCCGGCGTCGCGATCCCTCCCGCCGACAGCATCAGGCGGAAGGCGCCGGTGAAGCCGAGCCGGGCGAGACGGGCCTGCAGCCCGCGGAGGTATTCCTCTGTGCGACCCTGAACGTACACGTTGGCAATCGTTGTCGACGTTCGCTCGTACTCGCGCAGCTCCGCGACCACCTCCGAGGAGATCGAGACGCGCAGCGCCGGCGCGACGCGGGCGATCGCCTCCCGGGCTGCGCGCTCGGCCGCGGGGTTCAGATAGCTGTGCAGGAAGGCGATCGCGACCGCCTCGACGCCGGCCTCGGCGAGCTCCGCGGCGAGTCGTTCCACGTACGCGACGTCCAACTCGCGCAGCGTTGTTCCGTCCGAGAGCGTCCGCTCGGGCACGTCGAAGCGCAGGTAGCGCGGCACGAGCGGCTCGGGCAGCTCGAGGTCGATGTCGTACAGCTCGAACCGCGCCTCGCGGCCGATCTCGATCGCGTCGCGGAAGCCGGCCGTCGCGAGGAGCACGGTCATCGCGCCCTTGCGTTCGATGATCGCGTTGGTGACGAGCGTCGTGCCGTGGATCACCTGGTCGATCGCGGACACGGACACGCCCGCGGCGGCGGCGGCGCTCGTGAGTACCTCCTCGACGGCGCGCGACGGGTCGTCGGGCGTCGTCAGCGCCTTCGCGACCCGGAACGAGCCGGTGTCGTCGTCGACGAGGATCAGATCGGTGAACGTGCCGCCGATGTCGGCGCCCGCGCGCCTCACAGGCCCGGGAACTTCTCCAGCCCGAAGATGTCGACGGTGGCGGAGCGCTGCTGGGCGAGCATGCCGCCGTCCGACATCACGGTCGAGCCGGTCACGTAGCGCGCGTCGTCGGAGGCGAGGAACACCGCCGGTCCCGCGAGCTCGTCCGGCTCGCCGACGCGTCCCAGCGGGATGTTGACGCCGCGCTGGCGGCGGGTCTCGTCGGGCAGTCCCTTCGTGTCGATCGACCCGGGGATCAGGGTGCAGACGCGGACGCCGTACGGGCCGAGGTCGAGCGCGAGCGCGCGCGTCAGCGCCTCGACGCCGCCCTTGGCCGCGTCGTAGGCGGCGTTGCCGCGGTGGGCACGCGAGGCGCCGCCGGAGGACAGGTTGATGATGACGCCGGAGCGGTTCGCGGCCATCAGCCGGGCGGCGCGCACGGACGTGTTGTAGACGCCCGTCAGGTTGACCGCGACGATCGAGTCCCACCAGTCGTCGTCGGCCTCGAGGAAGTGACGCTCCGTTGCGGTCAGCGCGGCGTTGTTGACGAGCACGTCGACGGTACCGAAGCGGGCGAGCGTCGCCTTGAAAAGGCGGTCGCAGTCGGGCCGCGAGGCGACGTCGCAGGCGACGCCGAGGGCCTCGTCCATCCCCGCCGCGACCGCCTCGGCTCCCGGCTCGTTTCGGTCGGCGACGACGACCGCCGCACCCTCGGCGCCGTAGCGCTCGGCGATCGCGCGGCCGATGCCGCTCGCCGCGCCCGTCACGATCGCGACCTTGCCCTGCAGGCGGCCGTCAGGCATACGTGTTCTCCCAGGTGGTGGTTAGCGCGGGCCGGTCGAGCCGGAAGCGGTCGATGTCGTGCGCCGTCGCGCCGCGCGTTGCGAGGTCGGCGAGGATCCGCCCGATCACGATCCCGAACTTGAAGCCGTGCCCGGAGCAGGCCGACGCCACGACGATCTGCCGGTGCAGCGGATGGCGGTCGAGGATGAAATGCTCGTCGGGCGTCATCGTGTAGCGGCAGGAGACGTCCGCGACGACGCGGCCCGTCAGGCCCGTGATCGTCGCGGCCACCCACTCGTCGAGACGACGCCGGACGTCGGGGACGATCGCGCGATCGTCGTCGTCGGGCGACGCGACCTCCGGCCCGATCCGGTCGAGCATGCACTTGACGCCGCTCGGCTCCCCTTCGATCGGGAACGCCGAGCCGAGCGTGGTCGTCCCCGGAAGGCGGGAGATGAAGAGCGGGAAGCGGCCGGGCATGAAGCCGGTCGGATCGGCCGCCTCGAAGAACGCGAGTTGCTCCTTCAGGACCGTGAGCGGCGGATGGAGGCCGAGCCCCGCGAGCAGCGGTCCCACCCACGAGCCGGCGGCAAGCACGCAGGCGTCGGCGGTGAGGTCGCCCGACGCGGTCGTGACGCGGACGCCGTCGCCGTCGGGCGCGACGGCGATGGCGGCAGCTCCCTCCCGCACGACCGCGCCGGCGGCGACGGCACGCGCGTGGAGCGCGGCGATGCAGCGGTCGGCGCGGAGCATCGCGAAGTCCGGCTGATAGAAGCCGACGGCGTCGTCTGCCGGAGTGATCTGCGGGAAGCGGCGGCGGATCTCGGCAGCGTCGACCGCCTCGTACGGGACGCCGGCGAGGCCCATCGCGGCGCGCATCTCGGCCAGGTAGGTCGCGTCGGGCGGGCCGAAGTCGAGCCCGCCGCAGGGGACGAGGAGGGCCTCGCCGGCCTCCTCGGCGAGTTCGCCCCACTGCCGGTACGACTCGCGTGCAAGCGCGATGTAGTCCTCGGACTGGTAGGTGAGGCGGATGATCCGGCTCGGCCCGTGCGACGACCCCTGGTCGTGGCCGACCGAGCGCGCTTCGAGCAGCGTCGTGGCGTGGCCGTCCCGCGCCAGGTAGAGAGCGGTGGCGAGCCCCATCAGCCCGCCGCCGACGACGATGACGTCCATTGGCGGCACAGGCTAACCCACGAAGCTCGTCGGGTCCATCGCCGCGACGCGCCGTGTGACGGCGTCGGTGCGGCCGCCGCGGTCCTCGGCGTCCTCGCCGCGGCGGATCGCACGCTTGACGACCTGACCGCCGAGCCAGGTGATCGGCTCCGGGGGCAACCGACCGGCGGGCGCGCGGGCGAGCAGCGTGCGCGCCCAGTCGTCGTCACGCCGCAGTGCCATCGAGGCGAGCGCCCGGCCCGCCGTGTGGGAGGGGCCGACGCCGTTGCCGGAGAAGCCGGCGGCGACGATCACCGCCGGGGCGGCGGGCAGGCGGTGAAGGAACGGCAGCCCGTCGAGCGCGTAGTCGATCGGCCCGCGCCAGCTCTCGGCGGCCTCGACCTCCGCGAGCTGCGGATAGCTGCGGTGCAGGTGGGAGAGGACGACGTCGGCCCGGTGGGAGGTGCCCTCGAACGCTGCGCCGACGCGGCCGCCGAGGGCGAGGCTGCCGCCGCCCTTGCCGAACACCAGCCGTCCGTCGCGGGTGGGGCGGTAGTAGTTGACGAGCCGGCGCGAGTCCGACACGCACGGGCCGTGCTCCCAGTCACGGTCGATCGGCGGCGTCGCGACGATGTCGGACGAGGTGACGACGAGCGCGCGGCGGACCTCGGGCAGCCGGGCCGACCACGCGTTCAGGGCGAGGACGACCGCGCGGGCGTGGATGGTGCCACCGGGCGTCGTCACGCTCGGTGTCGCCGTGCGGCCGAGCGAGGTCATCGGCGTGCCCTCGTGAATGACGATGCCGCGCGCCTCCGCCACCCGCGCCATCCCGCGCGCGAGGGTGGCTGGCTGCAGGTGGGCGACGTCGGGATCGAAGACCCCGGCGATGTGGACGTCGGAGCCGGCGAGGCGGGCGACGTCGGCCGGCTCCAGCGGTTCGAGCGCCTCGCCGACGCCGGCCGCCGCGAGTGCTTCCACGGTGTCGTCCCACGCGCCGAGCTGGGCCTTGCTCGTCGCGGCCCAGACCCAACCGTTGCGCCGGTACGCCGCGTCGATGCCGTTCTCGTCGCAGAAGCGGCCGATCGCCGACACCGACTCGGCCGCCTGGCGCGCGAGCCAGACGGCTTCCGCTGTCGGGCCGAGCTTCTTCAACGTCCCGAACTTCGACCACAGCGTCATCGCGAAGCCGCCGTTGCGCCCGCTCGCGCCGCCGCCGCAGACGTCGGCCTCGACCAGGACGACATCGGCCGACGGCTCCAGGTCGTGGATCGCGAGTGCCGTCCACAGACCCGTGAAGCCACCGCCGACGATGCAGACGTCGCAGCGGCGGTCGCCATCGAGCGGCGGGCGCCTGGGCACGTCGCCGAGCGCCTCGCGCAGCCAGAGCGAGCTCACGCGAGCGCCGCTCGCTCGCGGCGCCAGGGCAGCGGCCGGGCGGGGTCGGCGGCGTCGATCTCGCGGGCCAGGCGGTGGCCGTCGAAGATCGCGTCGGCGATGACGCGCGGCGCTACGCAGTCGCCGACGGCGTAGACCGCCTCCAGCGTCCCCGGCTCGTCGTCAAGAGCGGCGAACAGCGCGCCGTCCGAGACGCGTTGCGTCGTCAGGATGACCGCGTCGCAGGCGAGCTCGAAGGGCACGCCGAACTCGTCGGTGCCGCTGACACCCTCGGGCGCAACCGTCGTCACCGTCCGGCCCGGCCGCAGGCGGATGCCGAGGTCGTGCAGATGCTGACGCAGCATCGGCCCCTCCAGGGCGGCGTCGGTCTCGTGGGCGACGCGCTCGTGTGGGGTCAGGATCGTCACCTCGCAGCGTTCGGCACGCAGCAACTCGGCCATACCGGCGCCGGCGTACCAGCCTTCGCAGTCGTAGACGACGACGCGTGATCCCGGCGGGCGCTTGCCGTCGAGCATCACCTGCTCGGGTGTGAGGCAGTGCGCCAGCCGCGCGTCAGCGCCGAGGATCGGGCCGCGGGTGATTCCGTTCAGGCCGACCGGCGACCACTGCGCGCCGGTGGCGACGACGACGATCTCGGCGCCGTAGTCGCGGACCGCTGCGGCATCCAGGTCGGTGGCGGTGACGATCTCGACCTGGCGGCGCAGCTTCTCCAGTTGGATCCGACGCCAGTCGAGGACGCGACCCCATTCGCCGAGCCCGGGTAGGCGGGGCACCCAGCGCATGATTCCGCCGATCTCGGTGTCTCGGGTTGCGAGGTGGACGCGCCCGAAGCCACGCCGGGCGAGGACGATCGCACATTCCATGCCGGCCGGTCCGGCGCCGACGACGAGGACGTCCTTCGTCCGGTTGGCCGCCGGCGCGAAGCGCTCGGGGTGCCAGCCGCGGCGGTACTCCTCGCCCGCCGTCGCGTTCTGGGTGCAGCCGAGGTGGCCGTTGCCGTCGCCCTTGACGACGCACATGTTGCAGCCGATGCACTCGCGGATCTCGTCGAGGCGGCCCTCCTCGATCTTGCGCGGCAGGTACGGATCGGCGATCGATGGGCGCGCCGCTCCGATCAGGTCCCACACGCCGGAGCGGATGATCGCCGCCATCTGGTCGGCGTCCGTGAGGCGGCCGACGCCGACGATCGGTTTCGCGGTGGCGCGTCGCACCTCTCCCGTCCACTCGAGTTGCCAGCCCGCCTTGAAAAAGCGGGAGACGCCGGAGTCGCGCGACCACTCGGAGATCGAGCTGATGTTGACGTCCCAGAGGTCGACATGGCGGTCGGCCAGGCGGACGAACTCGAGCCCCTCGTCGAGCGAGACGCCGGCGTCCGCGCCACCCGCCGCGATCGCGAGCCGCGCAGCGATCGCGCAGTCCTCCCCGACTGCGTCGTCGAGCATTTCGAGCAGCTCCAGCCAGAAGCGGGCCCGGTTCAGGAACGACCCGCCGTAGGCGTCGCTGCGCTGGTTGTAGTAGGGGGAGAGGAACTGGCCGAGCAGGTAGGTGTGGCCGCCGTAGGCGTAGACGATGTCGAAGCCGGCGTCGCGAGAGCGCTCCGCGGCCCGCACCCACTCGGTCTGGACGCGGCGGATGTCGCTCTGCGTCATCGCTTTCGGCACCTGGCCGTTGTAGTCGCCGGCGATCTGCGATGGCGCAAGTGGCGGGAGCCGCGAGTCGGCGTTGTGGCCGTGGACGCCGCCGTGGAACAGTTCGATCCCGGCCAGTGCGCCGTGGGCGTGCGCCGCCTCTGCCGTCGGGCGGATCAGCGGGATGTCGTCGTCGTCCCAGATCCGGACGTGCGCGAACGGCGCCTCGTCGGAGTCGGGGGAGACCGCGGCGTACTCGGTGCAGACAGCCGCCCAGCCGCCCTCCGCCTTGACCCCGCGGTGCCTCGCCTGCGACAGGGGCTTACCGGTGCCGAAGCCGGTGCAGTGCGGCACCTGGTAGAAGCGGTTGCGCAGGGTCCTCGGGCCGATCTGGACGGGCTCGAAGAGGACGTCGTGGCGTGGGTCGCGCGGCACGGGGACGAGCGTACACGCGACGCCCTGCGACGCCGAACCTCAAGGCAGCGGCGGCCCGTACGTTGGGTGGTGGGCGAAGCCGCAGCTGCGAACGCGGCGAACGGTCTTGGCCGTCGGTCCACAGGCATGCTGCCGAGGACTCCGATGCCAGTAGGAGCGGCCGGCGCCGAGAGCGAGCAGTCCGCGGCAGTCGACCGCCAGCTTCGAGTGGCCGACGTAGAAGCGGCGCGACCCGGCGATGTCCGGCGCGCGGCGGCGGAAGGAGCCATCGAACCCCCAATGGTCGTCGCCGGCCGCCGCCTCATGGATGAGTTTGAGCTCGAGCAGGCGAACGCGATCGCCGAGCGGCACGCGACGATGCAGCCAGCGCAGCAGTTCGGCGCGTTCGCCATGGCTCGAGTCGTAACCCCTTACGTCGCTCGGCCAGGGACGCCCCTTCCGGCGCGGCAGAGCGATGCCGAACGGGCCGAGTGTCTGGTTGACCGAGACCACGATTCCGTCAACGTCTCCGGCGTCCCACGCCGCGAAGCTGTCGATCGCGATGTCCGCGGCCTGGGAGGCCGTACACGCTGGTTTGCTCGCGCCCACAGCCGTCCCGGGCAGGACGAACGCACAGATCAGTACCAGCGAGCGAAGGGCTCGGGCCGGAACCATGCGATCACTTCCGACGGCAGTCCGAGTGTACTCCCGCTGCGGACGGCGCCCAATGGAACGGCCGGCCGTCAGCCTCGGCGCAGGTCGTGCGGCGCGGCGACACAGACGATGAGCGTCACGGCGGCGGCGGCGGCGAACGCGGCGCCTGCCGAGGCGTGGTAGACCGGGAGCCAGACGATCGGCGCGGCCGCGGTACCGATGAACTTGAACGCCTGGTAGGCGCTGACGATGCCGGCGCGGTTCGTGTCGGAGGTCTCGATGGCGAGGGTGTTGAGGCCGGCCCAGAGGAGGGCGGAGGCGGCGCCGCCGAGCGTCCAGGCGGCGGCCAGCAGCAGCGGTGTGCCGGCGACGCCGATCGGGAGCATGAACGCTGCGCCGAGCACGGCGCCGACGATCGCGCCACGGCGTCCGCCGATCCGCTCCACGAGGTGGCCGCCGGCGGTGCCGAGCGCGAACCCGGCGGCGCCGTACGCGGCGAGGATCAGGCCGCGCGAGGACGCGCCGAGCGCGAAGGCGTCGTCGATCCGCAGCGAGACGAGGAACGGCATCCCGGTGAACCCGACGTAGCCGGCGGTGGCGGCGAGCGCGAGCCGGCCGACGCGCGGCGTCGCCAGTTCGCGAAGCGACGGCCGAACCTGCGCCGTGTCGCCGATCGGGTCGGCGGGCGGGATCAGCGCCAGCGCCACGGCGACGACGGCTGGCGCCAGGAACGCCAGTCGCCATGAGACCTCCGCCATCAGCCCACCGATCAGCGGCGCGAACAAGATCGCGGCCGCCTGCACGCCGGCGAAGGTGCCGATCGACCGACCGAGCCGCGCGCGCGGCACGACGTCCGCGAGCGCCGCCATCACGAGCGGTGTCGTGAAGGCGTTCGCGACGCCCTGCGCGGCGCGGCCGACGAGCAGCAACTCGATCGTCGGCGCGATCGCTGTCAACACGGACGCGGCCGCGTAGGCGAGGTAGGCGAGGCGGACAACGCGGCGCCGACCGATCCGCTCGCCGATCGTCCCGGAGACGAGGAGCAGCAGCGCGAACGGCACGAAGTAGGCGGGGACGGCGAGCGCGACCTCCCCGGTGGTGGCGTCGAACGCCTCGCGAAGCTCCGGCACGAGCACCACCAGGACGGCCCCGCCGAACGGCCCGATGAACCCGCCGAGGTGGAGCGGGAGGGTGGCGAAGCGGTCCGGCCTGGTCACCGCAGCAGTGTCGCTGCGACGTGCTCCCGGCAAGCCCGCTCCATCACGTCGGCGCCGACCGATCCGGGGTGCAGCACGACGTGCAGGCCGAGGCCGTCGAGGAGCGCGACGAACCGCCGCGCCCAGTCTTCCGGCGCGACGTCGCGGCGGAACACGCTGCCGGCGACGCCCTCGCGGACCGTCGCCGCGATCCGCGCCCGCCACGAGTCGTACAGCCGCTCGTGCAGAGCGCGCTGCCCCTCGTTGCGCACTGCCTGTCGCCAGAACTCGATCCACAGCGTCTGCGCCGCGCGTTCCTCGGTCGTGCGGGGCGTGGCGACGACGGCATGGATCGCGATCGCCTCGGCCGGGCCGTCGGCCTCGGCGAGCGCGTCGTCGAGGCGGGCGCCGAAGCGCCGAGCCGCCTCCACGAGCGCCGCCTGCATCAGGTCGTCGCGGCCCTCGAAGTAGTAGAGGACGGTGCCCGGTGCGACGTCGACCGCGGCGGCGATGTCGCGGACGGTCGTCGCCTCGTACCCCTTCGCCGCGACGAGCCCGATCGCGGCGTCGAGCAGCTGCTCGCGCCGGATCGCCTCGACCGACAGCCGCGGCATCAGCCCGGCCAGGCGCAGAGGCCGGCGCGCCCGCGCTTTGCGAGCTCGTTCGCGACGATCACCTTCTGGATCTCGTCGGTCCCCTCCCAGATGCGATCGACACGCAGATCCCGGAACAGCCGCTCGACCGGGTTCTCGCGCATGTAGCCGCGGCCGCCGAGGACCTGCACGCAGCGGTCTGCGACGCGGTTTGCCATCTGCGACGCGAACAGCTTCACCGACGCCGCCTTCGCGTGCAGCGTCTTCGGATCGACCTGCTTGCGGTCGATCTCCCAGGCCACCTGGTAGGTCAGCGCGCGCGCCGCCTGCAGCTCGACGGCGCAGTCTGCGAGCGGAAACGAGACGCCCTGGTAGTCGAGAATTAGGTTGCCGAACTGCCGCCGCTCCTGCGCGTAGGCGAGGGCCGTGTCGAGGCACCGTTCGGCGCCGCCGAGGCTGCGCGCGGCGATCAGCAGCCGCTCGTCCATGAACCACTCCCTGGTCAGCTCGAGCCCGCGGCCCAGCCCGCCGAGGATCTTCGTGTCGTCGACGTAGACGTTGTCGAACGTGAACTCGGGATGTTCGAAGACGAACGCGTGCATGAATCGCGGCCGTCGCTTCTCCGAGACGCCGTCGCGGTGCTTGTCGACGAGGAAGCTCGTCAGGCCGTGGCCCTCGGCGTCGGCGACGACGATGAAGTAGTCGGCGATGTCACCCGTCGTCACGAACCACTTCGTGCCGTTGATTCGCCAGCCGGCGCCGTCGCGCACCGCTCTTGTCTCGAGCACGGACGGATCGGAGCCCGCGCCCTCCTCCGTGATCGCGTAGGCATGGCGGCGCCGGCCGGCGATCTCCGGTCGAACGTACTCCTCCACCTGGGCCGGCGACGCGTACTTGAGGACGTTCGACGGCCGCCACGGCACGTCCCAGAGCGCGTTCGTGGCCCGTCCGAGCTGCTCGTGCGTGAGCATCTGCTCGAACGAGCTGTAGCCCTGCCCGCCCCACTCGGGCCGCATGTTGATGCCGTTCAGCCGCAGCTCGACGACGGCCGCGCGCGCCTCGATGAGCTGGTCGGCGCGTAGACCGTCCTGCTCGTCGCAGGCGATCTCGAGCGGCAGCAGGTACGTGTCGCAGTAGCGCCGCGCGTTCGCGCTGATCTCGCGGTGGCGCCCGGTGAGCGTGATGTCCATCGTCATCCCTTCAGGAGTTCGCGGGAGACGATCAGGCGCATGATGTCGCTCGTCCCCTCCCAGAGTTCGTGAAGCTTCGAGTCGCGGAGCCACTTCTCCGCCGGGTACTCGGGCGAGTAGCCGTAGCCGCCGAGCGTCTTCACGCAGGCGTCGGCAGCGAACGACGCCGCTTCGGAGGCCGCGAGCTTCGCCATCGCCGCCTCCTTCGCGACGCGACGGCCCGCGTCGCACAGCCGCGCCGCGTGGTGCGTGAGCAGGCGCGCCTGGTCGACCTTCATCGCCGCGTCGGCGATGCGGAACGAAACGGCCTGGTAGTCGGCGATCGGCCGGCCGAACGCCTGTCGCTCGCGGGCGTAGGCGATGGCGTACTCGACGGCGGCGCGGCCGGCGCCGACGGCGGATGCAGCCAGCGTGATCCGCGCCGCGTCGAATGTCTCCATCAGCCCGTAGAACCCCTGGCCCTCCTCGCCGATGCGACGGTCGTCGGCGACGAAGCAGTTCTGGAGGAACAGCTCGGCGGTCGGGATCGCCCGCTGGCCGAGCTTCGCCATCGGCGGCCCGACCGTCAGCCCGGCGTCGTCGCGCTCCACCACGAACGCCGTCACCCCGCGCGAGCGCGTGCCCGGGGCGACGGTGGCGAAGACGATGAAGAGGTCGGCGATCGGCGCGTTCGAGATCCACGTCTTCTGCCCGGTCAACTCGTAGCCGCCGTCGACGCGGCGGGCATGGGTCGTGATCGCGGCGGCGTCGGAGCCCGCGCCCGGCTCGGTCGTCGCGAGCGCGGCGAAGACGGGCGTCGGGCCGCAGAGCGGCGGTACGAAGCGGCGCCTCTGCTCCTCGTCGCCGAGCGCGATGATGGTGTGCGCGAAGAAGCTGCCGGAACAGAGCAGGCTCGACAGCGCGTCGTCGCCCCAGGAGAGCTCCTCCGAGACGAGGCAGGCGGTGAAGACGTCATCGATGCCGCCGCCGCCGTACTCCGCGGGCAGGGAGTAGCTTGGCAGTCCGAGTTCGGCGGCGCGGTACAGCAGCGGCCGCGGGTCGGGATGGTCATGGTCGCTGTCGTAGAGGCGTGCGACGGGGCGGAGCTCACGCTCGGCGAAGTCGTGGCAGACCTCGACGAGGGCGCGCTGCTCGTCGGTCAGGTCGAGCGGGCGGTGGTCCATCAGGTCGCCGAACAGTTGTCTTGTATTTTGAACACGTGTTCAGATTACACCAGCGGGCGGCCCGATGATCCGGACGAAGCGCCTGGTCCTGCGGCGCTGGCGCGCATCCGACCGGGTGCCGTTCGCGGCGCTCAACGCCGATCCCGTCGTGATGGAGCACTTCCCGGCGCCGCTCACGGCGGCGGAGTCTCACGCCTCCGTCGATCGGATCGAAGCCGACTTCGACCGCGACGGATTTGGCCTCTGGGCGGTCGAGGTCGTCGACGAGGAGCCGTTCGTCGGGTTCGTCGGCCTCGCCCGCCCGACGTTCGAGGCGTCGTTCATGCCGTGCGTGGAGGTGGGTTGGCGGCTTGCTGCGGCGCATTGGGGGCACGGCTACGCGACCGAGGCGGCGCAGGCCGCCTGCGCGGACGGGTTCGAGCGCGCTGGCCTCGACGAGATCGTGTCGTTCACGGCGCTGACGAACGTCCGCTCGATTGCCGTCATGGAACGGCTGGGGATGCGCCGCGACGGCGAGTTCGACCATCCCCGTCTGCACGCCGGGCACCGCCTGCAGCGGCATGTGCTCTACCGCCGCTCCGTACAATGAGACGCGTGCCGAACGTCTTCGATGCCACCGAGGCTGACTTCCAGCAGGTCGTGCTCGACGCCTCGCACGAGGTGCCCGTTCTCGTCGACTTCTGGGCGGCCTGGTGCGGCCCCTGCCGATTGCTGACGCCCGTGCTCGAGGCGGCCGTCGAGGCGCGCGTGGGTGCCGTCCGCCTCGCCAAGGTCGACACCGATGCGAACCAGCGGCTCGCCGCCGACTACGGCATCCGTGGCATCCCGAACGTCAAGGCCTTCCGCGGTGGTCGGCTCGTTGACGAGTTCACCGGCGCCCTGCCTCGGCAACAGGTCGACGCCTTCCTCGATGCCCTCGTTCCCACCGCCGCTGACCTCGCTGTGCAGTCGGGCGACGAGCAGGCGCTGCGCGACGCGCTTGTTCATGAGCCGCGACATCTCGAAGCCCGCCTCGCCCTCGGGCGGGTCTTGATCCGCCGCGCGGTGCCCGCCGAGGCGGTCGAGGTCCTGCGCGAAGCTGCGCACGACGCCGTCGGCGCGGGTCTGCTGGCGCGGGCCGAGTTGCAGGCGAATCCGGAGCTCGACCCGGAAGCCGCCGCCGCTGTCGCCGGGCTGGAGGACGACCCCGAGGCAGCCATGGAGCGGTTGATCGAGGTGATCACCGCGGCGCCGCCGGAGCGTCGCGACCGGCTCCGGCGCGTGATGATCGGCATCTTCGGCGAGCGCGGCAACGACGACCCGCTGGTGATGAAGTACCGCCGCCGGCTCGCCTCCGCGCTCTACTGAACGCCGGGGCGCAGCCAGAACACGGACACGAGCATCGCCGCGAAGGTGAGCGCGCCGCCTGCCAGCATCGCGCCGTGCATGCCGGCGACGAACGCGTCCGCCGCCCGCGCCGCGACGTCCGGGCCGGCGGTGACCCCGATCAGCGCCGTCTGGCCGCCGACGACGAGGTGCTCTACCTCCTCCGGCGCGGGTCCGAAGGAGCCGAGCGCGAGCTTGGCGACGATCGAGCCCATCACGGCGATGCCGATCGCACCGCCGACCTGCCGCGCCGAGTTGACGACGCCCGAGGCGATACCGGAGCGGGCCGGCTCGACCGCGCTCATCGCCGCGCTCGACAGGGACGGCATCGTCATCGCGACGCCGGCGCCGAGGGCGACCAGGTAGGGCCAGATCGCGTGATAGCTCGATGACGCGCCGACGAGCGCGAGGCCGATCATCCCGACCGTTGCCAGGGCCATACCGAGGGACATCAGCGGCCGCGGGCCGACCTTCATGTTGAGGCGCCCGGCGATCGGTGCGACGAACATGATCATCAGCGTCATCGGCATCGAGCGAACGCCCGCCTCCAGCGCCGAGTAGCCGCGGATGTTCTGGAAGTAGAGCGTGACGAAGAACAGCGAGCCGAACAGCGCCACGCCGACCAGCAGCGCGACCACGTTGGCCGCCGCGAATGATCGGATGCGGAAGAACTCCAGCGGCACCATCGGCTCGGTCACGCGCGCCTCCCAGAACAGCCAGGCGCAGAGGAGCACGAGGGCGCCGCCGAGCAGCGCCAGGACCGACGGCGACAGCCACGCGTGCTCGGTCGTGCGGATGAGCCCGTACGTCAGCGCGAACAGGCCGGCCGTGACGAGGCTCGTGCCGACCACGTCCATCGTCGTCGCGCTCGGGTCGCGCGACTCGCTCACCGCCCAGACGCAGACCGCGATCGCGATCACACCGATCGGGACGTTCACCCAGAACACCGACGCCCAGCCGACGTGCTCGACGAGGACGCCGCCGATCAGCGGTCCGATCGCGATGCCGAGGCCGGAGATGCCCGCCCAGACGCCAATTGCTACCGGGATCTGCTCCCGCGGGAAGACGTTGACGAGGATCGACAGGCTGAGCGGATTCAGCAGCGCCGCTCCACTGCCCTGCAGTGCGCGGGCGATGATCAGCTGTGTGTCCGTCTCGGACAGCGCGCACGCGATCGAGAACAGCGTGAAGAGCGCGACGCCGACGAGGAACATCCGCTTGCGCCCGAAGCGATCGCCGAGCTTGCCGCCGAAGAGGATCAGCGCCGCGAACGTCAGCACGTACGCGTTCACCGTCCACTCCAGGTTCGCCGGCGTCGCGTCGAGTTCGCGCTGGATCGTCGGCAGCGCGACATTCACGATCGTGTTGTCGAGCATGATCATGAACAGCGCGAAGCACATCGCGAACAGCGTCCACCACTTGTGGTTCGCCCGCTGAACGGTCACTCGCGCTCGCGCTTGCGGCGCTCGTACTGCGAGGCCGTCACGACCACCCACGTCGCCGGGATCGCCCAGAAGATGCCGTAGCCGATCGCCCGGCCGATCGGCTGGTTGAGTGGGCCGAGGTGGGCAAGAAAGAGGACCACGCTGAGCACCGGCAGCGCGATCGCGGCCTGGTGACCACCTTCGAGCGCCTCCCAGCGCCGGACGATCCGCGGCGGGCCACTCATCCGGGCAGCGTACCGGCGCGGCGTGTGATGACGACCAGACCCGCGAGCACCAGACCGCAGCCGGCAACGGCGGTGGCGGACAGGCGCTCGTCGAGGACCACGACGCCCAGCACGGAGGCCACCACCGGTTCGGCGAGGACGAGCGTGGTGACGGTAGCCGCCGAAAGCCGGCGAAGGCCGCGGGCGAAGAGGATGTAGGCGACGGCGGTGGGGCCGAGGCCGAGGTAGAGCGCCGTGACGAATCCGCTGCCGGTGGCGAGCCAGGCGGGATCGGTGAGGACGAGCGCCGGCAGCAGCGTCAGCCCGCCGATCCCGAACGCCCAGGCGATCACCGCACCGCTCGGCGCGCCGCGATCGAGCAGTTCCTTCGCGGCGACGGTGTAACCAGCGTAGCCGGCGCCGGACAGCAGCGCCAGGGCGACGCCGAGCGCGGAGGTGTCGCCGGCGGGGCCGGCGAGGAGCACGACGCCGGCGAGCGCCAGCCCGGTCGCGACGGCCCAGTGCGCGGTCGGTCGGCCCTGGCCGGCGAGGATCGCGAACAGCCCGGCGAGCGGCGGTCCGGAGCCGATCGTCACGACGGTGCCGATCGCGACGCCGGCGTGGTCGAGGCCGGCGAAGAAGACGAGCTGGTACGCGGCGGTTAGCAGGCCGGCGAGCACCAGTAGGCGGCGCGGCACGTGAGCCGGGACGTGCGCTTGCGCGCGGCGGGCGAGCCACACCAGCGCCGCACCACCGACCGCCAGGCGAGCGGCGCCGACGCCGACGGGGCTCGCGGCAGCGGCGCCGAGCGCCCGCGCCGTCCCGGTGGTGCCGAACAGGACGGCGGCGGTCAGCACCTCCGCGACGGCACGCCGGTCGCCGTGCGCCTCGGACGTCCCGGTCAGCCCGACAACTCGACGTCGATCGCGGTCGGCGTGCCGCCGCACAGCGGCGTGATGTCCTGCGGGCAGGCGGTGACGGCGACGATCACGTCCATCTCCGCCCGCAGCGTCACCGAGTCACCGGGCATCGTCGGAGCCGGCTCGATCCCGAGCGTGCCGTCCGCCTCGATCGGGTTCGCCTCGAAGATGTTGACCGGCTGCGGGACGTCGATCTGCGAGTGGCCGAGCGCGGCCATCGCGAGGCGGAGGTTCTCCTCACACGACGCGTGGTGGCCGACGTGCCCGAGCAGCGCGTAGCGCTCCTGCGAGCAGGCCGCGCAGAGCATGTCGTGCACGCCCGGCGAGTCGTCGGCGATCCAGGTGAGGACCGGGAGGCGGCGGCGGTTGGTGACGAACGACTCCCCGATCCGCGGCCACAGGCGGCCGAGCGCGACGCGGGTGTGCTCCGCCGACAGGTACTCCGAGACGTCGCCGTCGACGAAGCAGAAGAGGTCGGCAACCTGCTCGCCTTCGGGGTCGATCACCCGGAACTCCTGGCCGGCGCGGATGCGGAAGGCGCGGCCCTCCCGGGCCGGGATGTGGATGGCGGTCATCGCGCGCCGAGCATAGCGGCGATGCCGCCGCAGGCGACGCCGACCACACAGCCGCCGACGACGTCGGACGGATAGTGGACGCCGAGGTAGACGCGACTCACCGCCATCACCACGGCAGCGGGAATCGCGGCGACCGGCAGCACGACCGCGGCCGCGGCCGCCATCGCGGCGTGGGAGGAGGGAAACGACGGGCTCGGCGGCGCGTGGATCAGCGCGGGCGGGAGTCCCTCGCCGGCCGGCCGCTCGCGGCGTACGACTCGCTTGACGGCGTAGTTCGCGCCGAGCGTTCCCCAGACGGTGGCCGCCACGGCGACGGCCGTTCGCGGTGAGCCGCGATCGAGCGCGAGCGCACCGCCGGCGGCGACCCACACCGCGCCCTGGTTCCCGAGCAACGAGTACCACGCGACCAGCCGGTTGAGCCAGGGGCGGCGGAGCCGGGCGACCGCGTGCAGGAGATCTCGATCGAGACTCAGAAGCCGACCCGCGCGTCGCGGGTGTGGAGTCGCGCCCAGGCGACCTGCGAGGCGCGCACCCAGAGGCGCGAGCTGGCCTCCTCGACCTCGATCACCGCGTCGCCGCCGCTCGCGAACGCCGCCTGCAGCCGGGCCCATTCGGCCTCGTCAACGGTGCCGGAGGTCGTGCCGCCGCCGACGAAACCCAGGTCGAAGCGGCTGCCGTTACCTTCACTCATGCGTGCTCCTTTGGTTGGACGAGCTCGACGAGGCAGCCGAAGGCGGCCTCGGGGTGGATGAACGCGACCTGCATGCCGAACAGGCCGTTCCGCGGTTCGGCGTCGATCAGCTCGACGCCCTCTGCTCGCAGGCGCTCGAGGTGTGCTCGGAGGTCATCCACCTCGTACGCGACGTGGTGCATTCCCTCGCCCCTCTTCGCCAGGAATCGGCCGACCGGGGTATCGTCGCCGGTCGGCGCGAGCAGCTCGATCAGGGGACCGTCGCCAGCGCGCAGCGCCACCGCGTGGACGCCCTGTTCGTCGACCACCGCCTCGTGGTCGACGGTCGCGCCGACGAGCAGCGCATACCGCTCGACCGCCGCCGCAACATCGTGGACGGCGACGCCGATGTGGTGAATCCCACGCGTCCCCGTCACGGGTGCCCATCGTACTGCCTCGGAGTGCGACAATGCGGCGAAACCGAAGGAAAGCGAGGCTGGCATGGGATTTCTCGACCGCGTCAAGGCTGTGGCCAGCGAAGGGCTCGAGAAGGGCCAGGAGCTCGCCAAGACCCAGCAGCTCAAGCTCGAGCTGAAGAAGCTCGACGGGCAACTCGACGATGCGTTCTCGGCGTACGGCCGCGCCGCGTTTGCGGCCGCCGAAGGCGGGACACTCTCAGCAGACGGGCTCGGGTCCGAGGCGCAGGCTGTCCGGGACGCGACGGCCGCGGTTGCGGCGAAGCAGGCGGAGATCGACGCCGTCGGCGACGAGGAGCCGGCTCAGGAGTCGTAGGGCTGAGCGCGGGCGACGCCGACGGCGGAGCCCGACGACGCGCGCTGCGGAACGTCGGCGAGCAGGCGTTTCACGTCGGCGCGATCGAGCGTCTCGCGGTCCAGTAGAGCGACCGCGAGACGCTCCAGCGCGGCGCGATGCTCCTCGCAGAGCGCGAGCGCGTCGGCGTACGCCTCGTCGGCGATCCGCGCCTGCTCGGCGTCGCGGAGCCTTTTGGTCGCCTCTGACAACGCGTAGTTGTCGGCGCGCATCGTCCGCGCGGAAACCGTCTCGCCCATGCCGTACTCGAACACCATCGCGCGCGCGATCGCGGTGACGCGTTCGAGGTCGGAGGCGGCGCTGGTCGAGATGCGCCCAAAGGTCACGACCTCCGCCGCGCGACCCGCGAGGAGCATCGTGATCTCGTCGACCAGTTCCTCGCGCGTGCGGATGTAGCGATCCTCGTCGGGAAGGTTGAGGACGTATCCGAGCGCATGGCCGCGCGGGACGATCGTCACCTTCTGCAGCGCGGTCGTGTCGCCGAGGAGGTGCCCGACAAGGGCGTGCCCGGCCTCGTGGTAGGCGACGACGCGCTTCTCCTTCTCGGTGAGGATGCGGCTCGTCTGCAGGCCGGCCATGATCCGCTCGAGCGCCCAGTCGAAGTCCTCGGCCTCGATCACCTGGCGACCCGTGCGGCCGGCGCGAATCGCCGCCTCGTTGCAGATGTTCTCGAGGTCGGCACCGCCGAGCCCGGCGGTGCGGCGCGCGACGATCTCGAGATCGACGTCGGGACCGATCGGCTTTGCCCGCGTGTGGACCTTCAGGATCGCACTGCGGCCGGCGAGGTCGGGGGTCGAGACGAGCACCTGCCGGTCGAAACGGCCCGGGCGCAACAGCGCGGGATCGAGCGCATCGAGGCGGTTAGACGCGGCGAGCACGACGACGCGCGGATCGGCGACAAAGCCGTCGAGCTCGACCAGCAGCTGGTTCAGCGTCTGGTCCTGCTCGCGGTTCAAGCTGTTGACGGACCGGGCCGCGCCCACCGCGTCCAACTCGTCGATGAACACGATCGCGGGCGCGTGCTTGCGCGCCGTCTCGAAGAGCTTTCGGATCCGTCCCGCACCGACGCCCGCGAACATCTCCACGAACGACGATGCCGACTGCGAGAAGAACGCAGCGCCCGACTCGTGCGCGACGGCCTTCGCGAGTAGCGTCTTGCCGGTCCCGGGCGGGCCGTACAGAAGGATTCCCTTCGGCACGCGCGCGCCGAGCTTCGCGAACCGCTCGGGTTCGCGCAGGAAGTCGACGACCTCGCGCAGCTCGTCCTTTGCCTCGTCGAGGCCGGCGATCTCGTCCCAGCTGACCAGAGACGCGGAGTCGGGCTTCACCTCGCGTGGCTTGGTCCGCGGCATCATCGAGACGGCGCGCCACATGAAGTACAGCAGCGCGACGATCAGGAGGATCGGCAGCCAGGTGATGAGGACGTCGCGAACCTCACCGAGGATGCCCGCGGCGTCGATGAGTAGCGGCACCGTCTCACCGTAGTGGCAGTCGAGCGACCTCGTGTGACCCGGTCGCGACGACGCGGACGCCGCTCGGGCGACCGTACGGCTCCAGCTTCAGCCGGAGACCCGTCGGCATGCCCTCGAGATCGATGCAGCGAGCCGTGCCGGCGACGGTGTCGAGCGCGTGCACGAACGGCTTCTCGCCCTCGTAGAGCGTGAACACGCGGCTGCCGACCGTTACCCGCGACATCGGATAGCCGATCATCGGCTCGTCCGCCTCCGCCGGGTAAGCCGCCACGTCAGCGGCCCACTTGCCACGACGGCGTGCGGTGGCGCAACCAGCAGGGGGCCGAGGAGCGCGAGCAGACGGTGCATGCCCCGGATAGGCCGGCGCCGCCCGGCGAGGTCCGGCTGTCAGCGGCACCATCCGGCGATGGACGGCAAGGAGACCCTCCCGAGTCCGTCCGGGTCGAGAGTCGTGCGGCGACGACGATCGCGGACGCGTCCGGCGACCAGGCGAGATCAGTTCCGCCCGGCACTGTCGCGACGACGGTGGAGTTGCCATAGCGCAGTCGATGGACGCCGCCGTCCGCCGCGAGGAACAGCACCCCCGCTCGGCGCCCCGGCGCTCGTCGCGAGCGTCACGACTCCGTGAAAGAAAAGGATCAGATCCCGTTCTTTCACGCCGCTCCGCCGTCACTGCCGCTCGTCACCGATGGCGTTCCGGCCGGCAACTACCTCTATGTCGCGACGTTCGGCGACGGCGTCTGGGTGCGGCCCGCGCCCGATCAGAGGACGCGTTCGAGCCGGTCGGTCGGCTGGTACGCGCGACCGGCCTTCCCGCGCGGCTGACCGTCGACGAGCACGACATCAGCCGTGAAGTCGTTCTCGCCGCGGATCAGCGTCGAGCCGACACCGTAGGAGTCGACGGGGACCCCGCCCGCCTCGAACGCGCGGATCTTCTCTGCCGTGAACCCGCCGGAGACGACGATCTTGACGGCGCCGAAGCCAGCGTCATCCAGCGCCTCGCGCACGTTGTGGACGAGTTGCGGATTGACGCCGCGCGGATCGAAGCGGCCCATCTGCGGCCAGAGCGAGCGATCGACCATGGTGTTCGAGGTGTCGAGCCGCACGCCCCACAGACGGGGCCCGAGAGCGCGCGCGACCGCGACTGCGGTGCCGGCGCTGTCGTTGTCGTAGTCGACCAGCACGACGATGTTGACGTCCTCGTCGATCGTCCGGGCGAAGGCCTCGGCGGCTGCCACGGTGTCGCCGCCGTACGCCGCGATCAGCCCGTGCGGGACGGTGCCGAGTCCGCGGCCGCCCCACCACGAGGCCTGCGCGTCAGTCGAGACGCCGATCGCGCCCGCGATGTGCGCGGCGTAGCCGTCGCCGGTCTGGACGCGGTAGTGGTCGTGCCGGGCCGGGAAGTAGAGGATCGGCTTGCCGTGTGCGGCGGCGACGACCTCGCGGACGTTCGTCGCGATCAGCGTCCGGCGCGCGAGGCCGCCGAGGAACGTCGTCTCGAGGTGGCAGAAGAGGCGGTAGTCGCCCTCCACGGTCAGCACGCTCTCCCACGGCTCGATCTCGTCCCCGTCGTGGAGGGCGTGTACCTCGAGCGCGTCCCAGCCGGGTCGCCACGCGCCCGCCGCGTCGTGGTCGCCGCTGCACTCGCGCAGGATCGCGATCGCCTCGTCCATGCCGCCCAGCACCGCGTGCTTACGCTGGAACACCTGCAGCAGCACCGCCGGCCGACGGCCGTCGCGGTCGAGGATCTCCTTCGTGTAGTTGAAGTACGCGTCGGAGTAATAGCCGTCGCGGATCTTCTCGACGGGGAGGTCGAAAACGTCGCTTGGGAGCCGGACGCGGCGGTTGGTGGCGCTCACGGTGGCGGGATGGTACGCGCGTCGGTGTCGAATCGCGCGCAGATCCGCCGCGCCAGCTCCAGGTCGAGCGCCGTGACGCCGCCGGCGCTGTGCGTGACGAGGTCGATCGTCACACGCCGGTAGCTGTTCGACCAGTCCGGGTGGTGGTCGAGTTCGGAGGCGTCGGCTGCGACCGCCGTCATGAACGCGAAGGCCTCCGCGAAGGTCGGGAACAGGAACTCGGCGTGCAGGCGGCCTTCCCGGAGCGCGAATGGGACGAGGTCGTTCAGCGCCGATTCGACGTCCGCCTTCCTCAGCAGCGAGCGATCCGGCATCGTCCGGTGATTGTCGCCGGTACCTGCGACGATGTCCGCCGCCGTGCGACATTCCCTCGACCCGCGTCTTCTCGCAGTCGGGCTCGCCGGCGGTGTGCTCGCCGGGCTGCTCGGCGTCGGCGGCGGGCTGATCATGGTGCCGCTCCTCGTCCTCTGGCTCGGTCGCCCCCAGCGCGAGGCGCAGACGATCTCGATCGCTGCGGTGATTCCCATCGTCGCCGTCGCGCTGCTGGTCTACGGCGGCGCGGGGGAGGCCGACTACGAACTGGGCGCCGCGCTCGCGGCCGGCGCCGTGGTCGGGTCGTTCGCCGGCGCCTCGCTGCTTGCGCGTCTTGACGAGCGGCTGCTGAAAGGCCTGTTCGGCGCGTTCCTGATCGTGATCGCGATCGTGACGGCCCTGGAGTGACGCTGCTGATCGCCACCGCCGCCTTCGGCCTGGCCGCCGGCGTCGTCAGCGGCGTGCTCGGTATCGGTGGCGGCGCTCTCGTCATCCCCTGGCTGGTGCTCGTCGGCGGACTGACGCAGCACGAGGCGCAGGGCACCTCGCTGTTGATGGTGCTACCCGTCGCCGTCGTGGCCACGCTGACCCTACGGCGGCGGCACGTCTCAGGCCTCCGCACCGGTCTCCTGATCGGCCTGCTCGGCGCCGCGGGCGCCGCGGGAGGCTCCGGCCTGGCGCTGGCCCTCCCGGAGGAAGCACTTCGCCTGGCGTTCGCCGCCCTCCTGGCGCTGATTGGCGCTCGAATGTTGCACGACGCGCTCCGTCGGGATAATGTATCCAATCATGCGAAGGGTGAGAATTCTCCATGACGGCTCCCCGGACTGGGGCCGTCTCGATGGCGACGAGGTCGTGCTGGACGGCGGCGGCGTTCGTCTCGCAGTCGCGAACGTCTCCTGGCTGGCGCCGGCCGAGCCGACGAAGATCGTCGCCGTCCACCTGACGACGCGTTCGCGGCTCGTCGAGTACCAGGTCGCGCGCATGCCGTCCGAACCGTCGTACTTCATGATGCCGCCGACCGCGCTGAACGGCCATCTCGGCGAGATCCGCCGCCCGCGCGGGGCGCATTTCCTCAACTACGAGGGCGAGGTGGCGGTCGTCATCGGCCGGCGGATGAAGGGCGTTGCGCTGGAGGACGTGCCCGACTACGTCTACGGGTTCGCGCCCGCGAACGACGTCGGCCTGCATGACTTCCGGCACGCTGACCGCGGCTCCATGCTCCGCGTGAAGGGGCAGGACGGGTTCCTGCCACTCGGCCCGGCGGTCGTCACGATCGACGAGTGGCGGCCCGAGAACGGTTACACGCTCCGGACATACGTCAACGGCGTCGTCGTCCAGGAGCACGACCAGTCCGACCTGATCTGGGACTACCGCTACCAGCTCGCCGACCTCTGCCGCACGATCACGTTGGAGCCCGGCGACGTCGTCCTCACCGGCACGCCGGCGAACAGCCGGCCGATGGCCGTCGGCGACGTCGTCGAGGTCGAGGTCACCGGCCTGGGCCGCCTCACCAACACCGTCGTCGAGTGGGAGGTCGACCTGTCGGGACCGGGCGATCAGCTCGCCGTGTCGCCGAACACCCTGCACGTAGCGCTGGCCGTGTCCGAGGACGAGGCGGAGCGCATGGTCGCCGAGGGGAGGCTCGCATGATCCGGCTCCGGAAGATCGACCACGTCTGTCTGAACGTCGCCGACGTCGCCGACGCGACGCGCCGCTACGGCCTGCAGTTCGGTCTGACGGTGCGGAGCGAGACGCCCGAGCGCGCGACGCTCGCCTGCGACTACGAGCCGTACTCGCTGGAACTCGTCCACACGGACAGCGCGGCCGCGGTCGGCTACGCGCACTGCGCCTGGCAGCTGCGCCGCAGCGTCTCCATCGATCAGGCGCGCGCGCATCTGGCCGCGGTCGGGGCGGACTGGTCCGACGCCGGCACGCACCTCGTGGTGACCGATCCGGAAGGCTTCGAGCACCACCTGCTCCCCTTCGCCGCGGAGGCCGACACCCGCCCCGCGATCGCCCGGCAGACCACGGAACTGAACGGTCTGCGTCCGCGCAAGCTCGGCCACATCAACCGCCTGACGGCGGACATGGCTGCGGCGACGGCCTTCTACACGGACGTCCTCGGGATGCAGATCGCCGACTGGCTCGGCGACGCCGGGACGTGGTTCCACTGCAACCCCGAGCATCACCAGATGGCGCTCGTCGACGTCGGCCGCGCGCACTTCCACCACCTCGCCTTCGACTACTACGACTGGGGCACGCTGCGCTCGCTGTTCGACAACCTCGCGCAGCACGGCCGCTGGCTGTCGTGGGGACCCGTGCGTCACGGCATCGCCCAGAACATCTGCGGCTACGCGCGCATCACCGAGGAGCCGCTGATGGTCGAGTGCTACGTCGACATGGAGATCCTCGAGTACGAGCACGAGCCGAGGCAGTGGCCCGACGACCGCTTCTCGTCCAACACCTGGGGGCCGCTGCCGCCGCGCTCCTACTTCCGGTTCGACCCGGCCGCGATCGAGTCCGAGCGGGCGTCGAACGAGACCCGCGGCATTCCCCTTCCGCCCCTCTGAGGAGACCCGAAGCATGGCGACCATTCCGGCCACCGGCGCCCGGACCGGCGAGCAGTTCCTCGACGGCCTCCGCGGCGACGCCCGCGAGATCTGGATGAACGGCGAGCGCATCACGCATCCGCTCGAGCACCCCGGCCTCGAGGCGGCGGCGCGCTCCGTCGCGCGTGCCTTCGACCTGCAGCACGAGCACGCCGACGAGATGCTGTACCCGTCTGAGAAGACCGGGCAGCCCGTCAACGTCTCGCACACCATCCCCCGCAGTCGCGAGGATCTCGAGCGGCGGCGGCGCTCGTTCGAACTGACCGCCGCGATGTCCGGCGGGATGATGGGCCGGACGCCCGACTACCTCAACGTCACCTTCGCCTGCTTCGCCGGTGCGTCGTCCGTGTGGGCGCGACGCGGGAACGAGCAGGGTGCCGCGAACCTCGTCGCCTACCACGAGCTGATGCGGGACTGCGACCTGTCGACGACCCACTCGATCATGAACCCGCAGGTCGATCGCACGAAGCCCGAGGCAGAGCAAGCGATGGGGCAGGTCGCGCTCCACAAGGTCGGCGAGACGGAGAACTTCATCACCGTCCGCGGCGCGCGAATGCTCGCGACGCTCGGCCCGTTCGCCGACGACCTCAACGTCTACCCGGGCTCCGACATCCGCCCCCAGGACGGCCGCTACGCGCTCGCCTTCGCGGTGCCGATGGGGACGCCGGGCCTGAAGCTGATCTGCCGCGACACCTACGCGCGGCAGCGGCCCGCGTTCGACTACCCCCTCTCGTCCCGGTTCGACGAGATGGACTGCGTCGTCATCTTCGACGACGTCGACGTGCCGAAGGAGCGCGTCTTCCTCGACGGCGACACGGTCGGCTACTCGGAGGTCATCTCCGACACCGGCTGGCGCGGGCACATCACGCACCAGGCGTTCACCCGCGCCTACGTGAAGCTCTCATTCGCGCTCGGTCTCGGCCACACGATCGCGAACATGACCGGCGTCGTCCGCTTCGACCACATCCAGGAGAAGCTCGGGCAGATCTGGAACATGGCCGAGTTGACGCGGTCAGCGCTCGTCTCGGCCGAGGCCGGCGCACGGCTCGACGAGCACGGCGTCTTCTATCCCGACGACCGGCCGATGCTGGCGCTGCGCGGCGAGATGCCGAAGTGGCTGCCCCGCTGCCACGAACTGCTGCAGCTGATCGGCGGCGGCGGCTTCATGTGCACGCCGAGCGAGGCGGACATGCAGGGGCCGCTGCGGGAGCTGATCGACACCTACTACCAGGCCGCCGGCGGCGACGCGGAGCGGCGGATCCGGCTGTTCCGGCTCGCCTGGGACTACGTCGGCTCGGAGCTCGGCTCGCGCTCGGAGCTGTACGAGCGGTTCTACCTGTCGGACTCGTGGCGGATGACCGCAGTCGCCTACCAGATCGCCGACAAGTCCTTCCCCGAGTCGCTCGTGGAACAGTTCCTCCATGACTGACCTCACGGGTTTCTCGCTGCCGCGCACGCCGGAGGGCCGCTCGTCGCTCGTCCCGGCGCCCCCCTGGCACTACGTCGGCGACTTCCTCGTGATCGAGTTCTGGTGCGACCCGGCGGCCGCGATCGCGGCGTTGCCGCCCGGCGTCGAGCCGGCCGCCGACCCGGGGCGCGCCGCAGCGCTCTTCGTCGACTGGCAGAGCTGCGTGACCGACCGCAACGAACTGGTCGATCCGGCGCGGTCGCAGTACAAGGAGTTCTTCATCGTCCTCAACGGCACGCTCGACGGCGAGCCGGTGACGACGTGCCCCTGCATCTGGGTCGACCGCGACTTCGCGCTCGTGCGCGGCTGGGTGCAGGGGTTCCCGAAGAAGCTCGGCTCGGTCTGGATGACGCGCACGTTCGGGCTCGACTGCCTCGCCGATCCAGGGCTACGGCCCGGTGCCGTCTTCGGCGGCACGGCGGCGGCGAACGACCGGCGGATCGCAGAAGGCACGGTCACGCTGGAGCGGCTGTCGGAGAGCGGCCCGACCCACAACGGCCCGCCGCTCGTCAACGTCCGCCATTTCCCGCGCCTCGCAGCCGGCCACCACGACGACCCGGCCGTCCACGAACTGGTCGGCGCGCGCAGCCGCGACCGGGCGATCTCTGCGATCTGGGAGGGCGCGGCCACGCTGACGCTGTCCGGCGCGCCGAACGAGGAGCACACCGCGTTCGCGCCGCTGCGCGTCGGGAAGGGCTTCCGGTTCACCTTCGCCTACACGGTGGACGATCTGGCGACGCTCCGGGACCTGCGTTGACGGCTGTCCTCGTCACCGGCGGTGGCGTCGGGATCGGCGAGGCGATCGCGCGGCGCTTCGCCGCCGACGGCTGGCAGGTGGCTGTCAACGGCCGCCGACCCGGGCCGATCGCCGCGGTCGCCGACGCCATCGGCGGCGTTGCGATCGCCGGCGACATCTCCGAGCCGGCGACGGCCGAGCGGATCGTCAGCGAGGCAGTCGCTGCGCTCGGGGGGCTCGACTGCGTGGTCCTGAACGCCGGGATCGCACACTCCGGCTCCGTCCTCGAGCAGACGCCGGAGAGCTTCGAGCGCGTCCTGCGGACGAACACCATCGCGCCCTTCCTCGTCGCCCGCGCCGCGCTGCCGCACGTCATCGAGCGGAAGGGGTCGCTGATCGCGATCGCCTCGTCCGCCGCGCTCTCGGCCGGACCCGACTCCGCGGCCTACTGCACGTCGAAGGCCGCCCTGGCGATGTTGATGAAGACGATCGCGATCGACTTCGCGCACACCGGCATCCGTTCGAACAGCGTCTGCCCGGCCTGGGTGCGCACCGACATGGGCGACGCGATGATGGACGAACTCGCCGACCAGCGAGGTGCGACGCGGGAGGACGCCTACGCCTATGCCAACCGGCTCGTCCCGTCGCGCCGCCCGTCGACGCTCGACGAGGTCGCGGGGACGGTCGCCTTCCTCGCCTCGCCCGCGGGCGCCGGCATCAACGGCGCCGCGATCCCCATCGACGGCGGGGTGAACTCGGTCAACGTCGGCCTGCTCTGGGATACCGCGTGACCGTCCGGATCGATCACTTCATCGACGGCGCGCGGGTGGCGAGTGCGGCGACGTTCGAGGATCGCTCGCCGATCGACTGGTCGCTCGTCGCCGAGGTGTCGCGGGGCGACGCAACGACGGCCGACCTCGCGCTGGCCGCCGCGGAACGCGCGTTTCCGGCGTGGGCCGCCCTGGGGCCCGACGGGCGCGCGCCGTACCTGCTCCGCCTCGCCGATCTCGTCGACGCGAACGTCGACCGGATCGCCGAGGCGGAGTGTCTCGATATGGCGATGCTCCTGCGCTCGCTGAAGGCCCGCGTGATCGGCCGCGGCGCGCGCAACTTCCGCGCCTACGCGGAGCTCGCCGTCACGTACGCCGAGCGGGTGTGGGAGTCGAACGGCACGCGCAACCGCGTGCTGCGGATGCCGGCCGGGCCGGCGGTCGTGATCACGCCGTGGAACGCGCCGTTCATGCTCTCGACCTGGAAGTGCGCGCCGGCGCTCGCCGCCGGCTGCCCGGTCGTCTTGAAGCCGGCCGAATGGTCGCCGCTCTCGTGCTCGCTGCTCGCCGACCTCGTCGCCGAGGCGGGGCTGCCGCCGGGGGTCTTCAACATCGTGCAGGGCATCGGTGAGGAGATCGGCGCCGCGCTCACGGCCGACTCCCGCGCCCGGCGCCTGTCGTTCACCGGCTCGCCGGAGACGGCGCGCCACATCGGCGCCGCAGCGGCGCGGAACATCGTGCCGTTCACCGCTGAGCTCGGCGGCAAGAGCCCTCTCCTCATCTTCGCCGACGCCGACCTCGACGCGGCCGCCCGTAAGGCCGCGGGTCAGTACGACGACGCCGGCCAGGTCTGTCTCGCCGGGACGCGCCTGCTCGTCGCCGAGTCGATCCGCGACGCATTCCTCGAGCGGTTCCACCGCTTCACGGACGAGCACGTTCTCGGCGATCCCCGCGACGGCGCGACGACCGTGTCGCCGTTGATCCACCCCGACCATCTCGCGCGTGTCGCCGGTTTCGTCGACCGCGCCCGGGCGAGCGGCGACACCATCGTCCGTGGCGGACGGGTCTGGCGCGAGGGTGGCCTCTGGTACGAGCCGACGCTGATCGAGCCACGGTCGAACGACGCCGAGATCGTCCAACGGGAGGTGTTCGGCCCGGTGTTGACGTTTCAGACGTTCCGGGACGAGGCGGAGGCGATCGCGCTCGCCAACTCCACGCCATACGGCCTCGCCGCGCAGGTCTGGACGTCGAGCGAGGAGCGGGCGGACCGCGTCGGCCGCGCGATCCGCGCCGGCACGGTGTGGGTGAACTGCTTCCTCGTGCGCGACCTGACGGCGCCGTTCGGCGGCATCGGCATCTCGGGGATCGGGCGCGAGGGTGGCGACTACGCGCTCGACTTCTACAGCGACCTGAAGATGCTCCAGATCCTCGACGGATCGACGGCGTGACGGTCGCCGCTCGCGTCTCGTCCTGGTCGCGGCGGCGCAAGGTCGCCCTGTTCCGAGAGCACCTCCGGCCAGGCCCGTCGACGACGATCCTCGACGTCGGTGCCCGATGGCGAGGAGGTCTCGTGGACCTCTGCGAACCCGCTGGTTGCCGCCCACCCGTGGCCCGCGATGATCACCGCGACTGGCCTCGGCTCGGGGGGGCTTCCGGCTCGCGCACCCGCAGGTCGCGTGGGTCGAGAGCGACGCCCGGGCGCTCCCGTTCGCCGATGGCTCCTTCGAGCTCGTCCACTGCAACGCCGTCGTCGAGCACCTCCGCCCGGACGACCAGCGGTTGCTCCTGGCCGAGTGCTGTCGCGTCGCGCACCGTGCCGCGTTCGTCACCACGCCGAACCGCTGGTTTCCGATCGAGGTGCACACGCGGATCCCGTTCGTGCACTGGCTCCCGTGGTGCATCGGCGGCTCGCTCCTCCGGCGATTTCGCCCGGTACTCGGCGGCGGTCTCTGGCTGCTGACACCGGCCGGGCTCCGCGCCCTCGTGCCGACGACCCACGCGGTCGAGACCGTCCGCCGGGGGATGACGATCGTCGCGATCGCCCGGCCGGTAGACTCGGTCGCATGATCGATGGCCAATGTCTGTGCGGGGCGGTGCGATTTCGCCTCGAGCCGCCGCTCCGTGACGTCTCGGTCTGCCACTGCTCGATCTGCCGACGACTGCATGGTGGCGCCGCCGCCTACAGCGCGGTGGCGGCCGATCGTCTCCACCTCGACGCCGGCGATGATGTCCGCGACTACGAGGTGGCCGGCGCAACCTACTCCTTCTGCGCGCGGTGCGGATCGCAGCTGTTCTGGCGGCGCCCCGAGTTCGGCCACATCTCCTTCAACGCCGCGTTGATCGCGGAGCCGACCGGGATCGCGACCTCGCACCACATCTTCGTCGGCTCGGCCGGCGACTACGAGGACGTCTCGACGGCGCTGCCGACGTTCGAGCGGTACTCGGCTCCCGACTGATATCGCGCTAACGCGACCCGTCGATGAACGGCTTGGGGACGACGGTGGCAGCGACAGCGCCCCAGGGCGCTGCGACGTCGAAGGTGCTGCCCAGCCTGGCGTGGTCGATGCTCACCATCGCGTAGCCGATGTTCCGGGCGAGCCGCGGCGAGCGCACGGCGACCGTGACGGCGCCGATCGTCTCGCCGGCGGCCGTCACCGGCCACGGTTCCTCGAAGGGAGCCGGAAGCTCGTCCCCGGCGATCTCGATGCCGACGAGGAGCCGCCGGACCCCCGTGGCCGCGATCCGCTCGAGCGCGGCCTTGCCGATGAAGTCGTTCGGGCCGTCCAGGTCGACGAGCCGTCCGAGGCCGACCTCGTACGGGTTCGTCGACAGATCCATGTCGCAGCGGTAGCCGAGGATGCCGGCCTCGACCCGGTTGATGTCGGACGGACCGGTGACGGCGATCCCGAAGGGCGCGCCGGCGTGGAGCACGCGCTCCCACAGCTCGTCGCCGTAGCGGCCATCGCGCAGGAAGAGTTCGTAGCCGATCTCGCCGCTCCAGCCCGTGCGCGAGACCACGAGCGGGATCCCGTCGAGCTCGGTCTCGACGAGCGCGTAGCGGCCGAGGACGACCCGGCCGCCGAAGAGCGCCTCGATCACGCCGGTCGAGCGCGGTCCCTGGATCTGGAGCGGTGACACGTCCGGCTCCGCGATCGCGACGTCGAGCCCGGCGTTGACGGCGACGCCCTTCGCCCACAGCAGCAGGTCGCTGTCGGAGGTCGAGAGCCAGAAGCGGGTCTCGGCGAGGCGCAGGAGCACCGGATCGTTGACGATCCCGCCGTCCGGTGCGGTGATGAGGGTGTAGCGGCAGCGACCGACCGGGCACCGCGACAGGTCGCGCGGCGTGAGGAGGTCGGTGAAGGCGAACGCATCCGGGCCCGTGATCTCGACCTGGCGCTCGGTGGCCACGTCCCACAGCGTCACGTCGGTGACGAGCTTCCAGTACTCCTCGATCGGATCGGCGTACGACCCCGGCTGGTACATGTGGTTCGCGAAGGAGTACCGCCGACAGCCTGCGCGCCGGGTCGCCTCGAAGTAGGGCGAGCGGCGGATCCAGTAGTCGACGCCGCTCACCAGACACCGCCGAGCGCGATCGTGACCGTCTCCCCATTGATGCCGCTCGCGCCGTCGGAGGCGAGGAACGCGATCGTGTCCGCGACCTCCCGGGGCTCGACCGCGCGCTGGGCCGGGTACGCCGCGACCGCGTCCCTCCAGGCCTGCTCGAAGCTGACCCCGCGGCTCGCCGCATCCTGGTGGACGAGATCGTCCGCCATCTGCGTCTTTGTCCAGCCGGGCAGCACCGCGTTGCAGGTGATGCCGTACGAGCCGACGTCCTGGGCGGTCGCGCGCATCAGCCCGAGAAGGCCGTTCCGTGAGGCGCAGTAGGCGGGCATCGCGGCGACACCGAACTGGCCTGCGCTAGAGCTCACGATCACGATCCGCCCGAAGCCTCGGTCGACCATGCCGCGCGACACGCGGCGGATCAACTCGAACGGCCCGTGGAGGTTCGTCGCGAGGACGGCGTGCCACACCTGCGGGTCCTCCTCCCAGATCGGGCGCTCGGCAGCCGACAGGACGCCCGCGTTGTTGACGAGGATCTCGATCGCGCCGAGTCGCCGCTCGGTCTCGTCGACGATGTGCTGGCAACCGGCGGCCGAGGAGACGTCCCCGACGAGGTAGTCGGCGCCCGCCTCGGCGGCGACCGCAGCCAACTCGGCCTCCGTTCGCGAGACGGCCATCACGCGGTCGCCGCGGGCCGCGAGGGCGAGCGTGACGGCCCGGCCGATGCCGCGCCCGGCGCCGGTCACCAGGGCGACGCGGCCCGCCTTGCGCGAGGTGCCGTCGCGGGCGTGGTCGTGCATGTCGGGCCTCCTCAGCGAGCCGATGGCGACCGGTCGGGCCACCGGCGTCCGATGATACGGATCGCAGCGGGCGTGCGAGGCACGCGTTCTCACGATCCGCGAATCCGGCGTCGATCACGAACCGCCGGCTCAGGCGAGCAGCGCGCGGATCCGCTCCTTCGGGCGCCCGACGATCGCGCGGTCGCCGCGCACCACGATCGGCCGCTGCAGAAGCCGCGGC
Source organism: Actinomycetota bacterium (assembly GCA_009885805.1). Classification (GTDB taxonomy): domain Bacteria; phylum Actinomycetota; class Thermoleophilia; order Gaiellales; family F1-60-MAGs149; genus VFJZ01. Next base: position 66,096 of record VFJZ01000005.1, on the reverse strand, counting down.
TTCGCGAGCAGCAGATCGACCACGGGCCCCGGCTCGACGTAGTCGGCCGCGTCGAGACCGAGCTTCGCGAACGCGGAGTCCTTGCGCACCAGGTCGGCGACCGGGTCCTCGAGGGCGGCGACGATCCGCTCCAGCGTCTCGCGGGTCGGCTTCTGCTTCAGGTACTCGACGACGTCGACCTCGACGCCCAACTCCTCCGCGATCTGCAGAGCAGCCTTCGAGGCGTGTCAGTACGGGTTGTGGAAGATCGTTACGGCGGCCATGACCGGCGAGCGTATACGCTCTCGCCGATGCGCGTCCACGTGATCACCGACATGGAGGGCGTGGCCGGCATCTGCCGCTGGGCCCAGGTCTCCCACGACGGCGCGCTGTACCAGGAGGGCCGCCGTCTCTACACGCAGGAGATCAACGCCGCCGTCCGCGGCGCCTTCAGCGCCGGCGCCACCGAGGTCGTGGTGATGGACTGCCACGGCGCCGGCGAGGAGCTGTCGTTCAACTCCCTGATCGCGGAGGATCTCGACCCGCGCTGCGAGTGGGTCGTGCAGAACGAGTGGACGGAGTACACCGGCGCGCTCGCCGCCGGCTGCGACGCGGCGCTCCTGGTCGGCATGCATGCGAAGGCTGGCACTCCGGACGGCGTCCTCTCGCACACGGTGTTCGCGCGCGACTGGAGCGACCTCCGGTTCAACGGCGTCTCCGTCGGCGAGACCGGCATCAACGCGGCGCTGTGCGGTCACTTCGGCTGTCCAGTGGCAATGGTGACCGGCGACCGGGCCACGTGCGAGGAGGCCCGTGCGCTGCTCGGTGACGGCCTGGCGCTCGTCGAGACCAAGGTCGGCCTGGGTCGCTACTCGGCCCGGATGCTGCCGCCCTCCGTCGTCCGGGACCGGATCCAGGTCGCCGCGCACGCAGCCCTCACCGGGCCGCCGCGGGTCGAGGCGTACCGGCCGGGGCGCCCGTGCACGATCGAGGTCGACTTCGCCACGCCCGACGCCGTCGAGCGCTTCCTCCACCGTGACGGCGTCGAGCTCGCCGGCACGCGGAACATCGTCTCGCGCGGCGCTGACTGGTGGGAGGCGTGGCGACGGTTCTACTTCTGAACCATTTGGATCGACGATCGTTGTAGTTTGATCTCTCTGGTTTGACCATGCTACGGTCGGGTGATGCCCGGCCTCTACGACCCGCGCTTCGAGCATGACGCCTGCGGCCTCGGTGCCGTCGTCCGGCTCGACGGAGATCGCAGCCACGGCGTCGTCGCAGCCGGCATCGAGGCGCTCCGGAACATGGATCACCGCGGCGCGTCGGGTTCGGATCCGGAGACCGGCGACGGCGCCGGGATCCTCGTCCAGGTCCCCGACGGCTTCCTGCGCCGCGCCGCCCGTGAGGAGCTCGCCCTCGAGCTGCCAGCGCCTGGCGACTACGCCGTCGGCATGGTCTTCCTGCCGCGGGACGGTGCGCTGCGGCTGCGCTGCGAGGAACTCCTCGTGCGGATCTGCGCCGAGGAGGGGCATCGTGCGCTGGGCTGGCGTGACGTGCCGGTCCGCAGTGAGCGGATCGGCGAGCTGGCGCGGACCTCCGAACCTTGCGTCCGCCAGGTGCTCGTCGAGCGCCGCGTCGGCGACGCCGATGCCTTCGCCCGCAAGCTCGCGGTCATCCGGCGACGGGTCGAGCGAGAGGCGTTCGCTGTCGGCGTGCCGATGGCGGACTTCTCCGTCGTCTCCCTCTCGGCTCGCACGCTCGTCTACAAGGGCCTGCTGCGCGCGCGCCAACTCGACGCCTACTACCCGGACCTGACCGACGCCGCGTTCGCCTCCGCACTCGCCCTCGTCCACTCGCGCTTCTCGACCAACACGCTCGGCACCTGGGACCTCGCGCATCCCTTCAACCTGCTCTGCCACAACGGCGAGATCAACACCGTGCGCGGCAACGGCGCCTGGTTGACCGCGCGCGAGCCGCAACTTCGCTCCGAACTGTTCGGCGGCGATCTGCAGAAGCTGTTCCCGATCGCCGAGGAGCGCTGGTCGGACTCGGCCAAGCTCGACGCGATGCTCGAGTTGCTCCTCCTCGGCGGCCGCTCGCTCGCGCACGGCCTCGCGATGCTGGTGCCGCCCGCCTGGACCGATCCGACGCTCGATCTCGACGACGACGTCCGCGCGTTCCACGAGTACCACGCGTCTCTCGTCGAGCCGTGGGACGGGCCGGCGGCGATCCTCGCCTCCGATGGCATTCGCGTCGTCGCGACCCTCGACCGCAACGGCCTGCGGCCGTGCCGCTACTCGCGGACGCGCGACGGTCTGGTCGTGATTGCCTCCGAGGCCGGCGTGCTCGACCTACCGGCGCGGGATATCGTCGAAGAGAACCGCGTTGAGCCCGGCCGGATGCTGGTGCTCGACACCGAGTCCGGCCGCGTGATCGGCGATGCCGAGACGAAGCGCGTCCTGTCGCGGCGCCAGCCCTACCGTCGGTGGCTGGACGCCGAGAAGCTGTTCCTCGACGATCAGCGGCCGCGACCGGCCGCCGGCCTTGCGGCGGACGAACTCGAACGCCTCCAGCGCGCGTTCGGCTACACGCAGGAGGAGTTCCGCCTGCTGATCGTGCCGATGGCCCGCGACGGATCCGAACCAATCGGTTCAATGGGCGACGACACGCCGCTCGCGGCCCTCAGCGAGCGGCCGAAGCTGCTGTCGGCGTACTTCAAGCAGCACTTCGCCCAGGTCACGAACCCGCCGATCGACCCGCAACGCGAGGCGCTCGTGATGAGCCTCCGCACGACCGTCGGCGCGATCGGCAACCTGCTGGACGAGACGCCCGAACACTGCCGTCGCGTCGCGATGCCGACGCCGATCCTCCAGAACGGCGAACTCTGCAAGCTGCGGGCGCTCGACCGGGTGCGGTTCCCGACGGAGACGCTGTCGACGCTGTACCCGATCGTCGACGGGTCGGCTGGCCTCGAACAGGCCCTCGACGCGTTGTGCCGGACGGCCTCGCGCCTCGTCTGGGACGGCACGGCGATCCTGATCCTCTCCGACCGCGGTGTCTCCGAGACGATGGCGCCGATCTCGCCGCTCCTCGCCACCGCTGCCGTCCACGCTCATCTGGTGCGGGAGGGCGCGCGCACGATGTGCGGCCTCGTCGTCGAGTCGGGCGAGCCGCGGGAGGCGATGCACTTCGCGCTGCTGATCGGCTACGGCGCCGCCGCCGTCAATCCGTACCTGGCGCTGGAGTCGCTGCGCGGCATCCACGCCGCCGGCGACCTCGGCCCGCTCACACTCGGCGAGGCGCGCGAGCGGTACGTCGCGGCGGTCTGCAAGTCGCTGCTCAAGATCTGCTCGAAGATGGGCATCTCGTCCGTGCAGAGCTACCGCGGCGCCCAGATCTTCGAGGCGATCGGCCTCGGACGCCGGATCGTCGAGCGCTACTTCACCGGCACCGTCTCGCGGGTCGGCGGCCTCGAGATCGCCGATCTGCACGACGAGGTCGCCGAGCGCCACGCCGCGGCGTTCCCGGCCGACGGCACCGCCGGGCTCCCGGAACTCGACCCCGGCGGCGAGTACCAGCAGCGCCGCCGGGGCGAGCACCACGCCTGGAACCCGGCGTCCGTCGCGACCCTGCAACGGGCAGTTCGTGACGACTCCTACGCGACGTTCCAGTCCTTCGCCGACGCCCTCGATGCCTCGACGAGGCTGCAGACGCTGCGCGGCCTGCTCGAACTCCGCCCGGCCGCCGAGTCGCTGCCCCTGCACGCCGTCGAGCCGTCGAGCGAGATCGTGCGGCGGTTCGCGACGGGGGCGATGAGCCTTGGTTCGCTCTCACCCGAGGCGCACGAGACGCTCGCGATCGCCATGAACCGGCTCGGCGGCCGCTCGAACACCGGGGAGGGCGGCGAGGATCTCGCCCGCTCCATCCCCGATGCGAACGGCGATCTGCGGCGCTCCGCCATCAAGCAGGTCGCGTCGGGGCGCTTCGGCGTCACCGCCGCCTACCTGCGCGACGCCGACCAGTTGCAGATCAAGGTCGCGCAGGGCGCGAAGCCCGGCGAGGGCGGCCAGTTGCCCGGCGACAAGGTCGACGCGCTGATCGCCAGGCTGCGTCACTCGACGCCCGGCGTCGGCCTGATCTCCCCGCCGCCGCACCACGACATCTACTCGATCGAGGATCTCGCGCAACTGATCCACGACCTGAAGTCGGTCAACCCGGCCGCGGAGATCTCGGTCAAGCTGGTCGCCGAGGCCGGCGTCGGCACGATCGCCGCCGGCGTCGTCAAGGCGAAGGCCGAGCACATCGTGATCGCCGGGCACGACGGCGGCACGGGCGCCTCGCCCCTGTCGTCGCTCAAGCACGCCGGGCTGCCGTGGGAGCTCGGCCTCGCCGAGACGCAGCAGGTCCTCGTCATGAACGGCCTGCGCGGCCGGGTGCGTCTGCAGGTGGACGGCGGCCTCCGCACCGGCCGAGACGTCGTCATCGGCGCCCTCCTCGGCGCCGAGGAGTTCGCGTTCTCGACCGCGCCGCTGGTCGCCCTCGGGTGCGTGATGATGCGGGTCTGTCATCTCAACACCTGTCCGGTCGGCGTTGCGACACAGGATCCCGAGCTGCGACGGCGGTTCGTCGGGACACCTGATCACGCCGTTCGCTACCTGCTGTTCGTCGCCGAGCAGGTGCGCGAACTGATGGCGACGCTCGGTGTCGCCCGGTTCGATGACCTCGTCGGCCGCACCGACCTGATGCGTCCGGCCGACACGAGCACCTGGCCGTGGCTCACCCACCTCGACCTGCGACCCCTGCTCTACCGCCCGCCCAGCGACGGCCCGGTTCGCCGCAGCGAGGAGCAGGAGCACGGACTCGAGTTCGCCGCTGACCGGCGTTGGCTCGGCGCTCTGCCCACTCTCGCGAGGGGTGAGACGGTCGAGCTCGTCGACCAGGTCCGCAACGTCGACCGCTCGGTCGGGGCGCTGCTGGCGGGGGAGCTGGCGGGCGCCGACCTGACGGACGACGCCCTGGTCCTCCGGCTGACCGGGACCGGCGGGCAGAGTTTCGGCGCGTTCGCCGTCCGGGGCATGACGCTGGATCTCGTCGGCACGGTCAACGACTACTGCGGCAAGGGACTCTGCGGTGGGCGGATCGTCGTGCGGCCGCCGGTTGACGTCGGGTACGAGGCCGAGCACGGCGTCGTCTGCGGGAACGTCGCCCTGTACGGCGCGACCAGCGGCGAGGCATACCTGCGGGGCCGTGCCGGCGAGCGCTTCTGCGTGCGCAACTCCGGTGCGCGCGCCGTCGTCGAGGGGATCGGTGACCACGGCTGCGAGTACATGACCGGTGGTGCGGTCGCCATCCTCGGTCCGATCGGCCGCAACTTCGCGGCCGGGATGTCGGGGGGGACGGCGTTCCTGCTCCGCGGCGAGGCGAGCCCGACCCGCCTCAACACCGACTCGTGCACGTTGATCGAACTGGCGGACGTCGACCTCCTCGTGGCCCTGCTCGAACGCCACGCGGCGCTGACCGGCAGCGCCGTTGCGGCGTGGCTGCTCGGCGACCGGGGCCTGCTGTCGGCGCGCTTCGTCCAGGTGCTGCCGGACGACGTGCGGCGGCTGCGCGAGTCGGGCCTGCGCGCGGTGGTCGCCGTATGACCGATCCGCGCGGCTTCCTCCAGATCGCCCGGCGCCTCGCGCCCTACCGCCCGACGACCGAGCGGCGGGCCGACTGGCGCGACGTGAACGGTGCGATCTCGCCCGAGTTGGCCACCGAGCAGGCGCGGCGCTGCATGGACTGCGGCGTCCCGTTCTGTCACACCGGCTGTCCGCTCGGCAACCTGATTCCGGACTGGAACGACCTCGTCGAGCGGGGCCGCTGGCGCGAGGCGTCGGACCGGCTCTACGCCACCAACAACTTCCCGGAGTTCACCGGCAAGCTCTGCCCGGCGCCGTGCGAGGAGGCCTGCGTCCTCGCGCTCAACGACGACCCGGTGACGATCAAGCAGGTGGAGATGGCGATCGCCGAGCGGTCGCTCGCGGAGGGGTGGACGGTGCCGCAGCCGCCGATCGCCGAGAGCGGGCGTCGCGTCGCGATCGTCGGCTCCGGGCCGGCCGGCCTGGCCGCGGCGCAGCAGTTGCGTCGCGCCGGCCACGGCGTCGACGTCTACGAGCGGGACGACCGCCCCGGTGGCCTGCTCCGGTATGGCATCCCCGACTTCAAGCTCGAGAAGGCGCTCGTCGACGGCCGCGTCGCTCAGCTCGAAGCGGAGGGAGTGCGCTTCCGGTGCAACGAGACCGTCGACGATCTGGAGGCGCTTCGTGCAGGTTCCGACGCGGTCGTGATCGCGACCGGCGCCCAGCGCCACAGGGACCTGGCGATCGACGGCAGGGAACTCGCGGGGATCGAGTTCGCGATGCCGTACCTCGTCGCGTGCAACCGGCGCGGTGCCGGGCTCGTCGCCGCGTCCCTCACCGCCGCCACTCGTCGGGTCGCGATCCTCGGTGGCGGCGACACCAGCGCCGACTGCCTCGGTTCGGCGCACCGCGAGGGCTGCGCCGCGGTCGTCGAAGTCGCCCACGGCGTCGAGCCGCCGACGGAGCGCTCCCCTCTCGACACCTGGCCCGCCTGGCCCCGCCTCAAGCGATCCTACGCGGCGCACGGGGAGGGCGGCGAGCGCGCGTATGCGTTCGAGACCTCGGCGTTCGTCGGCGCCGACGGGTGCGTCACGGGACTGCGCGGCGCCGATGGCAGTGTCGTCGAGGCTGACCTCGTCCTGATCGCGATCGGCTTCGACGGGGTCGAGGACGCCCTGTCGCTTCCCCTCACGGCGCGGCGGACGATCGCCGTCGACGGCGATCTCGCGACGGCGACCGACGGCGTGTTCGCCGCCGGCGACTGCGTTCGCGGGGCGGACCTGATCGTGTCGGCGATCGCGGACGGGCGCGAGGCCGCTCGGAGCGTCGACCTTGCACTGCGCGGCCGGACGTCGCTGCCGTCCCGCGATCGCCCATCGCCCGTAGACTTGCGGCATGCCTGAACTCGTCTCGTCCGCATCGGCGTCGTGGCAGGGAGGACTCGCCGACGGCGCCGGCACCGTGTCACTCGCGAGCGGCGCTGGTCCAGCCCTCCCCGTTTCCTGGTCGAGCCGCACCGAGGCTGCGGGCGGCCGTACGAGCCCGGAGGAACTGATCGCCGCCGCGCATGCCGCCTGCTACTGCATGGCCCTGTCGCACGAGGTCGCCACCGCCGGGGGAACGCCGCGCACCGCGTCGGTCACCGCTCGGGCCACGTTCACGGTCGACGAGGGCGGCGCCCGGGTGTCCGGTATCGCACTGACGGTCAGCGGACAGGCCGACGGCCTCGACGAGGCGGGGTTCGCCGCCTGCGCCGAGGCCGCCAGGACCAACTGTCCGGTCTCGAAGGCGTTGGCCGTTCCGATCACGCTCACCCTGGTCTGATCAGTCGTTCGACCCGCAGACCTTCAGCCCGTAGTCCTGGGCGAGCTTCTTCGCGTTCTGGAGCTTCGCGTCGTTCTCGGCGATGTAGGTCTCGAGCCCGGCGAGGTCGCCCTTCTGCGCGAGGGCGAGCAGCCCGTTCGCGAGGGTCAGCTGCTCGCCGGCCGCTGCGAGCATGACGGTGATCGCAGCCTGGTCGGCCTCCGGCGCCTGCAGCGCGTTGAGATCGGCCATCTCCTTCGTGATGATCGGGATCAGCGCCTCGACCTGCGTGACGATCTCCTCGACCGTGGTCGGCTCCGGGAGTGCGTCCCTGGCCGCCTCGGCGTCCGTGCAGATCTTGTCGGCGGCGGCGATCCACTGTTCCTTGGTGAGGGCGCTGTCTCCGCCGGAGCCGTTCCCGGAACCGCCGCAGCCGACGATGAGAAGCGAACTGACGATCGCGACGAGCGTGATTCGAAACATGCCGCGCCTATCGGCAGGCCTGCGGAGAAGCTTTACCGGGCCGGTTGGCCGCATACCTTCATCCCCAGCGCGGCCGCGATCCGGTTGGCCTCGTCGTCCACCGACGCGTTCCGTTCGACGTAGCCACGGATCGCCGCGGCGTCGCCGGCCCGCGCCACCTCGACGAGGTCGCGCGCGACCCGTACGACATCGGCGAGCGCGGCCGAGAGCGCTGCGGCGCTCGCCCCGTCGGCGGCCGGTGCCTTCAGCGCCTCCAGTTCGTCGCGTTCGCGATCGACGATGTCGGCCGCGGCCTGGGTATACGCGGCCACGTCCGCTTCCTTCGTCGGCTCCGTGAGGGCGGCGATCGCCGTGTCGGCCCGGGTACAGATCGCGTCGGCCTGTTCGACGTAGGCGTCGTGGGTCAGGCGGTCCGGCGGCGGATCGTCGCCGTCGTTGCCACAGGACGGGAGCAGTGCGATCAGAGCGATGAGGGCAAACGTGCGGCGCAAACTAGACTCCGTCCGTGGACGAGCATAGCCTGCGGGTCCTCGAGTTGGCTGCGATCCGGCAGCGACTGGCGGACGAGACGGCGTTCGCCGGCGGCAGTGACCTGGCGCTCGCCCTGCGGCCGTCGATCGACCGATCCGAGGTCGCCCGGCGACAGGCCGAGACCGGGGAAGCGGTGCTGCTGCTGGAGCGCGGCGGGCCGCGGCTGACGGGCGCACACGACGTCCGGGAGTTCGCCGAGCGCGCCGCCATCGGCGGGCTGCTGCAGCCCGACGCGCTGGCCGCGATCGCGGAGACCGTCCGGGCGGGACTCGACGCTCGCGGGGTCCTCGGCGCCCGGGACGACGTGCCGCTGCTCGCGACCGTGACCGACGCCGTCGCACCGGGCCTCGGCCTTCTCGCCGACCGGATCGAGACGGCCGTCGAGCCGGACGGCAGCCGCCTGCGGGATGGCGCCTCGGCCAGGCTGCGGTCGCTGCGACGCCAGATCGGGACGGCGCGCCTGAAGGCGGCGGAGCGCCTCCGGCTGCTGGCCGCCGAGGTGCGCCACCACCTCCAGGAGGACTTCGTCACCGACCGTGCGGGGCGGCCGGTCCTCCCGGTCAAGGCAGCGAGCCGGAACGCCGTTCCCGGCATCGTCCACGACACGTCGGGATCCGGCCAGACGCTCTTCGTCGAGCCGTTCGCGATCGTCGAGGTGCAGAACGCGATTCGCGAACTGGAGGGCGCGGAGCGGGAGGAGGTCGAGCGGATCCTCGCCGAACTCGCGGCCCTCGTCCGGGTCGCGGCCGACGATGTCGTCGCCTGCGTCGCAGCGCTCGCGCACCTCGACCTCGCGCTTGCCTGCGGTGCCCTCGCCCGCCGCCTCGGCGGCTGTGCCGTTGAGCCCGCGTCCGATGTCCTCCTGGAGGCGGCCCGTCATCCCCTACTCGATCCGGCGACGGCGGTGCCGATCGACCTCGACCTTCGCGGCATTCGCGGCGTCGTCGTCTCGGGGCCGAACACCGGTGGCAAGACGGTCGGCATGAAGACGCTGGGCCTGGCGGCGCTGATGCACCAGTGCGGCCTGCGCCCGCCGGCGCGCCGCGCCTGCCTGCCGGTGTTCGACGCGATCCTCGCCGACATCGGTGACGAGCAGTCGATCGCGATGAGTCTCTCCACCTTCTCGGGGCACGTGCGCAATCTCGTTCGGATCGTTGACGGTGCCGGCGAACGTTCGCTGGTTCTGCTAGACGAAGTTGCCGCCGGCACCGACCCGCACGAGGGGGCGGCGCTCGCGCGCGCACTGCTCGAGCGGCTCGTCGAACGCGGCGCGTTGGTGGTCGCGACGACCCACTACCCCGAGCTGAAGGAGTGGGCGAGCGCGACCGAGGGTGTCGTCAACGCCGCCGTCGGCTTCGATCCGGACACGCTGGCGCCGACCTACCACGTCGCGATCGGGCGTCCCGGCGCCTCCCACGCACTGCAGATCGCCGAGCGCCTCGGCCTGCCCGCGGCGATCATCGCACGAGCCCGCGAGGCGGTCGCGCCCGCCCGGCTCGCGGCGGCGGATCTCCTCGCCGAGGCCGCCGGTGCGGAGCGGGACGCCGCTGCCACCCTCGCCCGTGCCGGGGAGGCCGGCGTCGCGGCCGAGCTTGCTCTGGCAGAGGCAGTCCGTCGCGAACGCGAGCTGGCGGAGGCGCTGGAGGCCGTTCGGGCCGGGGCTCGCGCAGAGCGGGAGCGAGCACGGGCCGAGGCCGAGGCGATGCTCGGCGACTACCGCCGTGAGCTCGATGGTCTGCGGGCGGAGATCCGTGAGGCGCGCCGGTTGGAGGAGCGCCGCGACGGCCTGGCGTCGTCGGCCGCTGCGGCTGCGGCCAGCGAGCGGGATCGCCGCCTCGGTCGCGCGACCGAGTTGACGCGGCGCGCGGCCGGCGCGCTGCACGACGCGTTGGCGGAGCCCGCAGTCACGCGGGCGCGGCCGCTCGCCGTCGGCGACCCGGTGGTCGCGCGAGAGCTCGGCGTGCGCGGCACCATTACCGAGATCGCCGGTGACGAGGCCGAGGTGCAGGGTGGCACGCTGCGCGTCCGGCTGCCGCTCGCACGCCTCGAGCCCGACCCGCGGGGCGTCGCCACGGCCTCGCCCGCGGACCGGCCGGTCCAGGTGCGCATCGCCGCCGCGGGCCCCGTGGCGCCGCAGCTCGACCTGCGCGGTCAGACGGGCGACGACGCCCGCCAGGCCGTCCGCACCTACATCGACCAGGCGCATCTGTCCGGCCGGGAGGAGGTCGAGATCATCCACGGCCGCGGCACGGGCGCCGTTCGCAAGGCGGTGCGCGAGGAACTCGCCCGGCATCCGCTCGTCAGCGAGTCGACCCCGACGAGTGCGGATGGGGCGACGATCGTCCGGCTGGCAGTGTCGGACCGGTGACCTCGTCTACTCCTCCTGACGCGCCACGGGCGGATTGGCAAGCGTTCCAACCACGTGCGAGACCAGGCTCGCTGCCGTGACGGCGCAGATGCCGTCACGGTCGCGGCCTGGCACGAACTCGATCAGGTCGAAGCCGACAATGGTCGCGCGTGCCGCCACTCCTGTGACGAGACCGATCGCCTGGTCGTAGGTGAGTCCGCCGGGCGCGGGCGCCATCACCGCCGGCATCGCCGCGGCGTCGAGCGCATCGCAGTCGAACGTGATCACGACACGGGCGCCGGCCGGGATGTGGACGAGGGCTGCCTCGACGCCGTCGCGGTGGATGTCGCGCGCCGGGACGAGCGTCGCGCCCCACGCGCGGGCGTACTCGACCTCCGCGCGCCTCGCGCTGCCGAACCCGCGCATCCCGACCTGCACGATCCGCTCGACGTGCGGCAGCTCCGCCGCCCGCCGCATCGTCGACGAGTAGCCGAGTGGCTCGCCGCGGCGCTCCTCGCGCCAGTCGATGTGCGCATCGATCTGCAGGATCGTCAGCGGTGGCTCCGCCGAGAAGGCGGCGAGGAAGGGAATCGGCACCGAGTCGTCGCCGCCGAGCATGAGCGGGACGGCGCCGCGCTGCAGGATCGCCCGCGTGGTCGCCTCGATCAGGGCGCGGTTGCCCGGACCGTCGTGCGAGCGGGTCGGCAGGTCGCCGAGGTCGGCGAGACGGAAGGAGCCGTCGCCGAGCAGCGGCCCGTCGAAGCCGAAGTTCCAGTGCTCGACCCAGTCCGCCTCGCTGCCGAACGAGCGGCGCAGCGCGTTCGCGGTGTCCTCGTGGACGCGGTTGTCGATGCCCGGGTACGGCGTGCCGTGGGGCGCGCCGAACAGCATCGCGTCGGCCTCGGCGGCGGTTGGCGAAGCGGCCGCCACGGCACCCATGAATGTCAGCTCCACCGTGTCCGTCCTCCTCTGCGGCCGGCGGGGTCGCCCGCGCGCATGCGGCACCCTATCTGCATGCTGCATCTCCACCGCTTCGGTCCGGCGACGGGCCCGGCGCTGCTCTGCCTGCACGGTGTCACCGGACACGGCCGGCGGTTCGAGCGCCTCGCGACCGACGCTCTCGCCGGTCGTCGCGTCCTGGCACCCGATCTGCGTGGGCACGGCCGCTCGCCGTGGCAGCCGCCGTGGACGGCGGAGCAGCACGTCATCGACCTGATCGACCTCCTGGACGCCGAGGAACTCGAGACGGTTGACATCGTTGGCCACTCGTTCGGCGGGCTCGTCGCCACGCACCTGGCGAGCGCGATCCCGGAGCACGTCGGCCGCGTCTGCCTGCTCGACCCGGCGATCGAGATCGACGCCGACGATGCCCTGACCGCCGCCGAGAGCGCGCGGCTGCCGCCGTCGTGGCAGACGATCGACGACGCGAAGAAGGCCCGCCGTGCCGACCGGACGCCGGCCGGGGCGGAGGCGTCGGACGCCGACGTCGACGAGGCGATCGAGCGCGGGGAGGACGGACGGTACCGGCTGCGGTTCTGTCCGAGCGCCGCGGTCACGGCGTGGAGCGAGATGGCCGGGCCGGTCGTCGATCTCCGCGACTGGCCGGGCCGCCTGCACCTCGTCACGGCCGGGCAGGCTCCCTACGTGTCGGCCGCGACGCGGGAGTGGCTGTCGGGCGACCTCGGCGACCGCTTCAGCGAGACGGTGATCGACGCCGGGCACATGCTGTACTGGGATGCGTACCACGAGACGGCCGCCGAGGTGAGGGCATTCCTGTCCTGACCGTCGTCCGGCGACGGGTCGACTGGGTCCTCGTCGCACTCGTCGCGACCGTCGCCGCGTGGGCGCTCAACGTCATCGTCGTCAAGTGGGCCCTCGGTCAGTGGAGCCCGCTCGCGTACTCGTTCCTCAGGCTCCTCGCGGGCGCGCTGCTCTGCGTCGCGCTCGTGCGGGCGATCGAAGGCTCGCTGCGGATCGCCCGGGCCGACATCCCGCTCGTCGTCGCCGCTGCCGTCATCGGCATCGTCATCAACCAGACGGCATTCATGTACGCCACGACCTACGCGACGGCCACCACGATCTCCCTGATCCTGGCGACGATTCCGGCCTTTACGGCAATCGCTGCCTCGATCGCCGGGCACGAACGGATCGGGCGCCGGCACTGGCTCGGCATCAGCATCGCTGGCGCCGGTGTCTTTCTCGTGCTCCAGGGTGGCGGCGCTCGTCTCGATCTGACGAGCCTGCGAGGCGATTTGCTGGCGCTCGTGGCGGCCGCGTCATGGGGCGTCTACGCCGTGATGATCCGGCCGCTGCTCGGTCGCTACTCGCCGAACCTGATCTCGACCGCGGTGCTCGTCGCCGCCCTGCCGATGATGGCGGTCATCTGCCTACCGCAGGTGCTGGCCCAGGACTACGGCGTCATCTCGGGCGGCGGCTGGGCGGCGCTCGGCTACAGCCTCGTCTTCTCGCTCGTCCTCTCGAACATCACGTGGTTCGGGGCGATCCACCGGGGCGGTGCGTCGCGCGCCGCCGCGGTCCTGCCGCTGCAGCCGTTTCTCGGCGCCCTGTTCGCCTTCGTCTTGCTCGGCGAGACGCTGACGCCGCTCCAGGTGGTCGGCGGCGGCGTCGTGGTCGGAGGCATCTGGCTCACCCGGTGAGTTCGCGGGCGATGTGCATCATCGCGCGGACGCCGTAGGCGAGATCGTCGGTGTGGATGCGTTCGTCGACGTTGTGAAAGCCGGCCTCGTGGACCTCCACCGGCGTCGTCCGGTACGGCCAGAACCCGTACGCGACCGTGCCCCAGGCGTCGCGCAGGTAGTTCGAGTCGGCGAACCCGGTCGAGACGACCGGCAGCAGCAACGCGCCGCGATCGGCCGTGTCGAGGAACGACTGGCAGGCGTCGTAGAGCGGCGTGTCGATCGCGGATGTCGCGCCGCCGATCAGATCGTCGAGCCAGTCGAGTTCGTAGGGCAGGTCTTCGCCGAGCGCCTCCCGCAACTCGCGATCGAGGTCGGCGGCGGTCGTTCCCGGCAGCACCCGACAGTCGACCTCGCACGTTGCGCGCGCCGGCATCACGTTGCGCGCACTCGATCCGACCAGCCGGGTCGGTGCCATCGTCGTTGCGACCAGAGGCGGAACGTTCTCCGCCACCCAGGCGTGCTGCGCGGACGCCCGTGCGATCCGGTCGTCGAGCGTGCCGTCAGGCCCGGCGACGAGGTCGATCATGCGGGCGACGACCGGGACGACGGTTCGCTCCGGTTGGTACGCCGCGATCCGCCGCACCAGCTCGGCCAGGCGCGGCACGGCGTTCGCGCCGACTGCCGGCCGCGAGGCGTGGCCGGCCTCGCCGAGGGCCGTGACCGCGACGGGCAGGGTCGCCTTCTGGCCGCACTCGATCGTGACGACGACCCGTCCGTCCGCGAGGATGAGGCGGTCACCGCCGCCCTCGTCGATCGCGTAGTCCACGCGCAGATCGGGACGGGCATCGACCAGCCAGACCATCCCGACGCGATCGGTGGCGTCCTCCTCATCGGCCTGCGCGATGAACACGAGGTCGCCGCGCGGTGCGAACCCGGAGCGCGCGAGCGCGGCGATCGCCACGGCGCGGGTCGCGGTCTGGTTCTTCATGTCGACGGCGCCGCGACCCCACAGCCAGCCGTCCGCATCGGTGTGCCCTGCGAACGGCGGGTGCGTCCAGCCCGGCTCGTCGGCCGGCACGACATCGGTGTGACCGCAGAACGCGAGCGATGGCCCGCCGCCCGTGCCGCGGAGCCGTGCGACGAGGTTCGGGCGGTCGACATCGGGACCGACCAGTTCGGTCTCGATGCCGGCCGCGTCCAGGTACGTCTTCAGCAGGTGCGCCGCCGGCGCCTCGTTCCCCGGCGGATTCGACGTGTCGAGCCGGATCAGGTCGGCGGTGAGCTCCGTCGCCTCGCGGCGGAGCGTCGCGTCATCCATCCAGCGCCGCGACCCAGTCGCCGACGACCTGGTTGAAGCGCTCCGACTCCTCCCACATCGGGCAGTGGCCGGACTCCTCGAACATCACGAGCTTCGCGCCCGGCTGGTGCTCGGCGAGCCACTCGCCGTTGGCGACGGAGATCAGCTTCTCGTCCCGACCCCAGGTCAGCAGCGTCGGGATGTCATGGGCGCCGACCACGTCCCGGTAGTCCTGCAGCGACTGGTCGAGGATGCAGAGGGTGCCGCAGTTCGCGCCGATCTTGCACGTCTCGTCCAGCAGGAACGCCTGCTCCTCGGGCGTCGGCGCGTGCTTCATCATCAGCGGGATCACGTGATCCATCGTGGCGCGGAAGTCGGCCTGTGCGCCGGCCAGCAGGCCCGTCAGGCCCTCGAGCGGGAACGCGCCGAGTGGCCAGTCGTCGCGCACCAGGTCGCTCGGCCCCTGCGAGATGTTGACGTGCCCGCCGAGGTTGTCGGCGCCGAACTGGCGCAGCAGATCCCAGATCGTCAGCGTGCCCATCGACCACCCCGCGAGCACCGGGCGCTCGAGGCCGAGCGCGTCGATCAGGTGCTTCAGGTCGCGCGCGTACTGCGCGACCGAGTTGCCGCCCTCCGCGGTCGGCGAGTCGCCGTGGCTGCGCAGGTCGACACGCACGACCCGGAAGCGTGACGCGAGGGCGTCGACGTTGCGGTCGAAGAAGCGGCGGGTCATGCACATGCCGTGCACCAGCACGAGCGGCCGCCCGGAGCCGGTGTCGTCGTAGGCCAGGCGGGCGCCGTCGGGGAGGTCGTGGAAGGTCGTCATGGCAGGCGAGTGTACGGCCTGGCGTCAACCGTCGCCACCGCCGCGCCGTGAAAGAAAGGGATCAGATCCCGTTCTTTCACGGCGCAGGACGGCGAGGGTGACGGCGCCGAGCGCCGTGACCGCCAGGTAGCCGACGGCAGCCAGTTCGGCGTCTGCGAGCAGGCCGGCGGCCATCGGCGCGATCACCGTTGCCAACGCCCAGACCGCATTCAGCATCCCCAGTGCGGCGCCCTGTCCGACGCCCGCCCGCTCGGCTGCTTCGGAGCAGAGCGGATAGACGGTCGTCCAGATGACGGTGCCGACGCCGAGGATCGCGATCACGAGGACGGCGTAGGCAGCGGTTCTCGGCGACAACGCGAGCAGGCAGCAGAGGCCGCTGACGGATGCGACGCCGAACCGCGCCGTCCGCCGCTTGTCGATCCGGTCGAGTCTGCGGCCGACGAGCGCCGCGATCGCGACGGAGATCGCCGCGCCGACGGTCCAGATCCAGCCGATCGTCGCCGGCGACAATCCCTCGCGATCGAAGTGCAGCGGCGCCAGGATCTGCTGCGCGCCCATCGCCGTCGCCGCGAAGAAGATGCCGGCGAAGGCGTTGGAGAGGCCAGGTTCGAAGCGCGCCGCCCGGATCACGGCACGTGGCGAGACCGGTTCGCCGGCGACGTGCCGCTCCCGGTTCGGCTCGACGAGCGCCCACAGCGCGAGCGCGCCGACGAGCACGCCGACCCCGACCATGGTCGGCCCGAGTCCGAGGCCGGCGACAATCGGCCCGCCCAGCAACGGCCCGACGAGCGACCCGGCCGTCGCGGCCGAGTTGACGGCCGCGAGCGCCCGGCCGCGGTGACTCTCGGGCGTCGACGCGACGAGCCAGGCGAGGCCGGCAGTCCACGACACAGCGGAGAACAGGCCGCCCGCGACGCGCAGCGCCAGCAACTGCTCGAACGTCGCGACGATCGCGTACAGGGGTACCGTCGCCGCGAACAGCACGACGGCGGTGATCGCGAGCCGCCGCGGCCCGAGCCGATCGGCCAGGTGCCCGGACGGCACCGACAGGAGCAGCACGGCCAGTCCGTACGCACCGAGGGCCAGGCCCGACTGGCGATGGCTGAGTCCGAGTTCATCCTCCCAGAACGGGATCAACGGCACCAGGGTGAGCCAGACCGCGATGTCGACGAAGGCGATCGTCGCCACGAGCGCGGCGAGGCGGATCTCGGCCGGCGTCACGGCCCGCAAGGATACGTCCGCGCCGCAGCGAATGTCGAGCCATGGAACTCGGCATGGTGGGCCTCGGGCGGATGGGTGCGAACATGGTGCGCCGGGTCATGCTCGACGGCCATACCGGCGTGGTCTACAACCGCTCGCCCGAACCGGTGCGGGCGCTGGTCGCGGAGGGGGCGACGGGTTCCGCGTCCCTCGCCGAACTCGTGCAGACGCTGCAGGCGCCGCGGCACGTGTGGGTGATGGTGCCGGCCGGTGGCGCGACGGAGGCGACCGTGACGGAACTCGGGGGTCTGCTGTCGCCGGGGGACACCGTGATCGACGGCGGCAACTCCTACTACAAGGACGACGTCAGGCGCTCGAAGCTGCTGGCCGAGCATGGCGTGCACTACCTGGACGTGGGGACGTCCGGTGGTATCTGGGGACTCGAGCGCGGCTACTGCCTGATGATCGGAGGTCCGCGCGAGGTCGTCCAGCGGCTGGACCCGATCTTCAGCGCGCTCGCCCCGGGTCGCGGTGACGTGGAGCCCTCGCCCGGTCGTGAGGGCAAGGGGGGCACCGCCGAGCTGGGCTACCTGCACTGCGGGCCCTCCGGCGCCGGGCACTTCGTAAAGATGATCCACAACGGCATCGAGTACGGCCTCATGCAGGCCTACGCCGAGGGCTTCGACATCTTCCGCAACGCCTCGATCGAGGCCCTGCCGGCCGACATGCGCTACGACCTCGACCTGGCCGACATCGCGGAGCTCTGGCGGCGCGGCTCGGTCGTCTCCTCCTGGCTGCTCGACCTGACGGCGATCGCGCTCGCCGAGGACCCGAAGCTGGATGGTTACACCGGCTACGTGCAGGACTCCGGTGAAGGTCGCTGGACGGTGCTGGCCGCGATCGAGGAGTCGGTGCCGGCCGACGTGCTGACGGCGTCGCTGTACACGCGGTTCCGCTCGCGCCAGGATCACACGTTTGCTGAGAAGATCCTCTCGGCGATGCGCGCCAAGTTCGGCGGGCACACCGAGAAGCCCACCTGATCGAGCGCTACGCCGGCGTCAGCCGCCGTTCACCGTGGACGGGTGACGGGTGACCGGTCGCTTCGAGGCAGGCAGCGAAGGCTCGTTCGGCGAGCACCATCGCCGCCGTCCCCGCGCGCTGGAGGTCGTCCTCGGCCCACGCATTCGACCGCTTGGCGTGAGCTTCACAGGCGGCGTAGGCCTTCCCGGTCGGATCGACCCACATCGTTCCACTGGTCTCGAACGGCTGTAAGATCGCGCCGTTCGCCAGTAGGCAGCCCTCGTACGCGCCGTTCAGCTCATCGATCTGGCGTCGAGTCTTCGCGGGGTACTGCGATCGACCATCCGGCCCGAGCTGCGCGGGTCCGACCTCGGCCATCAGTTCGGGATGCTCGGCGGCGAACGTCTGAGCCTTCCAGGCGAAGATGCCGCTCAGCTCACAGCCGCGACCGTGGTGATCGGGCGCGGCGCTGCTTCGTCCTCCGCCGAGGCGTTGAGGACTGCGACTGTGCCGAACGCGGCGAAGGCCGCCATCACCGGTAGCAGGAACTTCCGCATCATCGTTGGTCGAACGCCGCCCGTGCCCAGATCAGCCAGCGTAGCCCGGGTTCTCACGGTCCAGTCGCCGCTTGACCGCGGCGAACAGGTGCCCGGCGTGCTGCTCGTTCTCCTCTTTCCACTGCGTCGCCGTGTGGGCCGCGATGTCCTCGCTGACGCGGATCAAATTCTGACCGGTCGACTGCGCCAGCACCTGGAACTCGCAGGCACGCTCGAGGAAGTAGAGCTTGTGCCAGGCGTCGGCGACGTCGCGGCCGATCGCGAGGACGCCGTGGTTCTCCATGATCGCGATCGACACGTCGTCGCGGACGGCGTTGCCGATGCGCACGCCTTCCTCGGCCGCGTCGGCGAGACCGCCGTACTCGAGCGTGACGGTGTGGCCGTGGAAACACATCGCGTTCTGCGAGAGCCGCGTGTCGAAGCCGCCGGTCGTCAGCGCCACCGCGGTCGCGTACGGCATGTGCGTGTGGAAGACGCAGCGAGCATCGGCTCGGGCGAGATGGACGCCGCGATGAATCACGAACGCGCTCGTCTCCCACTCGCCCTCGCCGTCGACGACGTTGCCTTCGAGGTCGATCGTGAGGATGTCCTCGGTCGTGATCTCCGACCAGTGCGGCCCGAAGCGGTTCAGAAAGAACCGATCGCCGCGCCCGGGGACGGCGAGCGAGAAGTGGTTGTCGATGCCCTCGTTGTAGCCGTGCAGCGCGGCGGCCCGGAAGGAGGCGGCCAGATCGACCTTTGCCTGACGGATCGTTTCCACGTCGTGAGAGACGGTTGCCATGTTCCGAGGGTAGCAACCGGCGCTATCGTCGGAGTGTGTCTTTGCGCGAGACGGCGGAACTGATCGCAGTCTGCGGCGGGATCGCGCTCGCGGCGCTGCTGCTTCAGCCACTGTCGACTCGCCTGCGAGTGCCCGATTCGCTGCTGTTCCTGCTCGGCGGCGTCGTGCTCGGCACCGTGCCGACGGTCTCGGGCGCCGTCACCGGGGACGTCCTCAACCTCGTCGGCACGTGCGCGCTGATCGTGATTCTCGCCGCCGGCGGCCTCGGGTCGGGCATGAGGGCGTTTCGCAGGGTGATCGCTCCGGTGCTTGTCCTCGGTGTCGGCGGCACGTTGCTGACGTTCGGGGTCGGTGCCCTGCTCGCACACGAACTGGTCGGGATGGACTGGCCGGCCGCGCTCATCGTCGGGGCCGTGCTCTCGCCGACCGACCCGGCCGCGGTGTTCTCCGCTCTCGCCGGCCAGGCCCGACGCGTGGGGCGGATCGCACACGTCCTCGAGGGCGAGGCGGGCCTCAATGATCCGATCGCGATCGCGCTCGCGATCGCCTTCGTCGCTGCCGCCGTCGACGGCGAGGCCGCCTCGGTCGGCCACATCGCCGGCGTGATGGCAGTCGAGGGCGTCGTCGGCGTCCTGGTCGGGATCGCAGTCGCAGAAGCGCTCGCGCGGATCCTCGGTCCGCTTCGGCCGACAATCGCGTCGGTGCCGGCCCTCACCGTCCTCGCCGGCGCGTTCGTTACCTTCGGCGGTACGGCGCTGCTGCACGGCTCCGGCTACGTCGCGGTGTACATCTTCGGTCTGGTCATCGCTGATCGGGTGATCCCGGAGCGAGAGGCTGTGATCGCGCTGCACTCGGAGCTCGCCCACCTCGCCGAGATCGCCATGTTCGTGCTCCTCGGCGTTGTGATGACCCAGGTCGCCTATGGCGACGTGCTGTGGCCCGCGCTTGCGACCGGTGCGTTGCTGCTGTTCGTGTTGCGCCCACTGTTCGCCCTGCCGACCCTGGCGGCCCTGGGCTACACGCGCGGCGAGGCACTCTTCGGTTCGATTGCCGGCCTGCGCGGTGCCGTTCCGATCCTCCTCGCGAGTCTGCCGCTAGCCGCCGGGCTCGAGGCCGGCGAGGCGATCCTGGCGCTGACCGGAGTCGTCGTCGTGCTGTCGCTGGTCGTGCAGGGCGTGCCGCTCGGGAGAATCGCCGACCGCCTGTTTCCCTGACCGCCGATCTCAGCGACCGAGGACGAACGGCTGCACGAGCCGCGTGCGTCGCGCGCGCCGTCCCGTCGCATCCTCGTGCCGGTCGGCTGAACCGAGGATCGAGATGATCAGACGGCTCGCCAGGTAGCGGAACGGCTCTGGCTCCCAACGTCGGCCGGCGTGTCCGACCCAGGGCAGGCTGACGAGGTCCGAGTCGCGGCCGAGGATCAGGTCGGCGAGCGTTCTCCCTGACACGTTCGCGGCGACGACGCCGTGCCCGGCGTAGCCGCCGGCCCAGGCGAAGCCGGCCGAGCGATCGCAGATGACGGACGTCGACCAGTCGCGCGGGACGCCGAGCGGACCACCCCAGTGGTGCGTGATGTCCGCCTGCGCCGCGCCCGGGAAGTGGCGGCGGATGCAGCCGACGAGGCGATCTCGGACCTCGTCGCGCTGCTCGTAGTCCTCGCGGATCGGTGAGCCGAGCCGGTACGGCGCACCGCGCCCCCCGATCGCGATGCGATCGTCGAGTGTCCGCTGCGCGTAGAAGAACAGGTGCCGCTGGTCGGCGATCGTCTCGTGACCCGACCAGCCGAGCTCGTCCCAGGCGGCGGCCGAGAGCGGTTCCGTCGCGACCATCAGCGAGTAGAGCGGCAGGAACCGCCGGCCCTCACCGGGGAGTTCGGTCGTGTACGCCTCGGTTGCGCGTACGACCATGTCAGCGCGCACGGTTCCGTGGGTGGTCGTCACGGTGCGCGGGCCGATCGCGATCGCCGGCGTGCGTTCGTAGATCTGGACGCCGCGCCGCTCGCACGCCACCGCCAGGCCGCGCACGAGCCGTGCCGGGTCGACCCTCGCGTTGTGCGGCGAGAACGATCCGCCGAGCGCGCCCTGGAGACGCACGCGCTGCCGCAACTCGTCGAGGTCGAGCAGCCGGACGTCTTCCTCGCGGAGGCCGCGCCCCCGCTTTGCGCCGACGCTTCGCCGCAGGCGCTCAAGCTGCGGCAGCGAGAACGCGACCGCGAGCTGGCCCGAGTGGACGAAGCCGCACTCGATCGCCTCGGTCGAGGCGACGCGACCAATCTCGGCCACCGTGCCGAACGTTTCCCGCTCGGCGCGGAGGACCGCGTCCGCGCCGTGGCTTCGCCGGTAGACCGCCGGGTCCGCGGCGATGAACGCCGACACCCAGCCGCCGTTGCGGCCGGACGGCCCGAAGCCGGCGATCTCGCGCTCGACCACGGTCACCCGCAGATCGGGCTGCAGCGTCTTCAGGTAGTACGCCGTCCACAGCCCCGTGAACCCCGCGCCGACGATGCAGACGTCGCACTCGGTGCTGCCCGGCAGGGACGCCCGCGGTGCGAGCGTCCCGGCGAGCCCGTCGAGCCAGAGGCTGCGGGCGCGGTATCGCGCTTCCAGCTCGGTCACCGGCATGAGTCTACAGCGGTCGCGACGGGACTGAAACGAGCGCCGGCCCGGGCTGATGGGCAGCCCGGGCCGGCGGAGAGCCGATCGCTAGATGTTCAGATCAGTCGGTCAGACAGCGGGCGCGACGGGCATGGCGACGGCGACGTGCGCCTTCGCCAGGACCTTGATCTTCTTCACCGTCAGCACCGGCACGGCAGGTGCGACGCCGACGAGCTTTGCGCTCACCCGGACACGGGCGCCGACGGCGACCTTTGCCTTCAGCGTCTTGCCGGCCGGAATCGTGAGGACGATGCCGCCGACGGTGATCGAGCCGGGCACGAGCGCGTCGGCGGGCGTGAGCGGCTCCGAGACGCGACCGGTGATCTCGATCTGCGTGCCCTTGCTGCCGCCGTTGTGATGGCTCTTGCCGTGCTTCTTCATGGAGGCGCGGAGCTTCGTCAGCATGAGCGGACCGCCGGCGACCGCGGCCTCGCCAGTCACCTTGACGACCGATCCGTCGATGACGGTCGGAGGCAGGGTGACGCCGTCCGGAATGGTGAAGAGCAGCGAGCCGACCGTGATCGTGCCGACACCCAGCGTCGCCGGGCCCTTGGCCGTCACGATCGCAGCCGGGAGCACCTTGATCGCCTTCAGGACCTTCGACTTCGTACCGTCGAGGTTTCGAACCTTGCGAACCTTCGCGCAGACGTCGGCGCCGGCCACGACCTCGGCCGGCAGCACAACGCCCGGAGCGGGATTCGCGATCGTCGCGACCTTCGTGCCGGGCAGGTTCAGGACGATCGACGTCGGCAGCGTGCTCGTCGCGTCGACGATGCCGCAGACCTTCTTGCCGTGGTGACCGCCGTTGTCACCACCGCTCGCGTCTGCCACCGCGGGTGCCACTGCGAGCGTGGTCGCCAGCGCGGCGGCGAGCAGTACCGTTTGCTTTCTCATGGTCGTACCTCCATCGTCCGAGTCTTCGTTTTCGGACGGCCCCGACGCGCGGCGACCATCCCCCTGACCCAAACCATGCCCTGACTCGACCCGGATTGGGCGATCCGCTCCCAGGTCTTACAGACTCCTTACATGCTCCGGCGCCTCACGGCGGATCGCCTCGGCCGTTGCCACCGCCGTCAGCGCGATCGCGGCGCCGGTGATCTGCAGGGGTGTCAACGCCTGCCCGAGCAGGAGCCAGCCGAGGGCGAAGGCGATGACGGGCTCGAGCATGCCGGTGACGCCGGCCGCGGCCGGCCCGATCAGCGGCACGCCCTTGACGAGGCCGTAGTACGGGACGGCGCAGCCCAGGACCACCATGCCGGCGAGCAGGACGCCGAGCGTGATCGTCGCGTGGCCGCCGATGTCGACGGGGTCGTCGGCGAGGTCGAACGGGAACGTCCACCAGGGCGCAACGGCCGCCCAGAAGACGGCGGCGACGAGCATCGCCAGGGCGAGCCGGACGGGTGCGGCGACGGCAGGCAGGCGCTGGGCGAGCAGCAACTGGGTCGCCGACCCGAACGCGCCGGCGACGCTCAGCCCCAGACCGAGGAGCGACAGCCCGTCGAGGCCTCCGTCGGCCCCGAGGACGGCGAGCGCGACGCCACCGAGGGCCACCGTCATTGCGACCCACACCCGGGTCGGCTGGACGAGGCCGTGCACGACGCGCTGGTAGGTCGCGACCCAGAATGGCGCCGTGTAGATGATCACGAGCGCGAGGCCGACGGGGAACCGCGAGATCGCCTGGAAGAACAGCCACTGCGCCACGGAGATGCCGACGAGGCCGAACACGACGATGTCGATCAGGCCCCGTCGACCAATGCCCGTGCGGGCGGCGCGCAGGAGTGGGGCGGCGAGGACCAGGAAAAGCGCCGCGGCTCCCGTGACCCGCAGGGCGGAGAGCCGCTCGGGCGAGACGCCGGCGTCGAGCGCGAGGCTCGACGCGGGGCCGTTCGCGCCCCAGAAGACCGCAGCCATCACCAGCATCGCATAGCCGAGGGCGCGCCCGTGCACGAGGCGGGAGTATGATGGCGCCTCCGCCGAGCCGGGGAGGGTTGTCGCGTGGAGGCAGACCGAACACGTGTCGCCGTCGTCGGCGCCGGGACGATCGGAGCGAGCTGGGCGGCGACGTTCCTGCACCGCGGCCGCGATGTCGTGGCGAGCGATCCCGCGCCGCACGCCGAGGCGTTCGTCCGCGCGTTCGTCGAACGGGCGTGGAGCACGCTCGACCGGCTCTCTGACGCCGCGCCCGGTGCGTCGCCGGATCGCCTGAGCTTCGTGCGCGATCCCGCCGAGGCGGTCGAGGGCGCCGCCTTCGTCCAGGAGTCAGGGCCGGAGCGCGAGGACCTCAAGGTCGAACTGTTCGCCCTGCTGGACGCCGCGTCGCCGCCGGATGCGGTGATCGCGTCGAGTTCGTCCGGCCTTCTCGTCAGCCGGCTGCAGCTCGCCTGCCGGCACCCGGAGCGCTGCATCGTCGGGCATCCGTTCAATCCGCCGCACCTGATCCCGCTCGTGGAGGTCGTCGGCGGTGCGCAGACCTCCGCGGCGGCGATCGAGCGCGCGATGGCCTTCTACCGCGCGATGGGCAAGCGCCCGATCCACATCCGCAAGGAGGTGAAGGGCCACGTCGCCAACCGCCTGCAGGCGGCGCTGTGGCGGGAGGCGGTGAGCCTCGTCGCCGACGGCGTGGCGAGCGTCGCCGACGTCGACGCCGCGATCGCGCACGGGCCCGGCCTGCGCTGGGCGTTCATGGGGCCGCACCTGACCTTCGCGTTGGCTGGTGGCGAAGGTGGGATGCCGCACTTCCTCGACCACATCGGCGGGCCGATGCAGGAGTGGTGGGACGACCTCGGCAGCCCGACGCTGACGCCCGATGTCCGGCAGGCGCTCATCGACGGTGTCGCGGACGAGGCGGGCGACCGGACGATCGCCGAGCTCCAGGCCGAGCGCGACCGCCTGCTGCTTGCGGTGGTCGCCGCGGTGGGGCGGACGACGTGAGCGCCGTGCTGACGGCCAGAGCCCCGGTGTTCATGGTCGCGCTCCTGTAGTTGGTACAGATGTTGAACCCCCCCGGGGGTAACAAAATATGCGTTGATATCGTCATGCCCGAGACCACAGGTGCTCTCCTCGACCGCCTCGAGGCCGCCCTTCGCGAGCAGGACGGATTCGTCACGACCCACCAGGCGGAGCGACTCGGCGTGCGCCGCTCGAAGCTAGACGGGGACATCGTCCACGCGGTGGAGCACGCGCTCGTCGTCGCCGACCTCGATGAGGGCCCGCCGCTGCGCGTCCTCCTTATCGGCCCAGACCGAGCCGCGAACATCCTCGAAGTCATCGCGCTGGAGTTCGATGACGGTCGAGTGCTCGTGATCCGCGCCATCCCGCTCCGGGCCACCTACCACCACCTCTTGCCATGACCGACAAGCCTGACGTGATCGGCACATCCGGCGGCGTGTCCGTCACGGACAAGCTGGTCGAGCGCCTGGCCGCGGAGGCCGAGCGCGGCTACGACCCGGCGAAGCTCAAGGTTCGCGGTCGCCCGCGCATCGGCTCGGGCCCGTCCGAGATCGTGCCCGTCCGCCTCGACCCCGAGCTGCGTCGTGCCCTCGAGGCGCGCGCTGTCGACGAGCACACGACGCAGAGCGACCTGATCCGGCGCGCGCTGCGGGCGTTCCTCGACGTAGCCTGAGCACGAGCGCACGACGAGGCGGCGCAGGAATCGAACCTACCAAGCGACGGGCTACGCCGCCCTGCCGGTTTTGAAGAGGAGCTAGCGGCGGGAGCAATTCGGCTTGGTCGAGCCGTTCCCGAGGTGGCCGTCGTGGCCGCGCGACAGTCTGCGCGACGGTCCGTCCGGCCGTCCCACCAGCCGTAGCCCTGCCGCCCACGGACTGCGAGTCCGTCCAGGTGCGCTGAAAGCAGCGGTCCGAAACCGAAACATCCTGCAATTAAGTAGCTTCGCGGATGCGGCGAACTACGGGAATGGAAGCATTTGGAGCCAAGCTCGTACGCGCACCCTACGCGCAGCTGGCGTTCTGAATCTTCTGCGGCTTCAACGGCGTCCCGGACTGGCCTAGCGGAACGTTAGGCCAGTCTTGTTTGGGTCGCAGTCGACCGCCGAGCGACCATCACCGACAGCACAACGATCGCAAGCCCGAGCACGATCGCGGCAACCGTCCAGAACAACGCGAACCCGGCAGCGATTGCTCCGATTGACGCGACCGCGGCGCCGATCCACGGCCTCTGCGCGATCAGCGCGACACCACCCATCACCAGCACAGCAAACACGATCAACACCACCGCGAACGAGATGCGACGTCCCAGCGACTCGTCGGCGAAGATCAGCTCTCCTACGCCGACGACCACGTACAACGCCGCAGCCACCCACGCAACGACCCGCAGCCAACGCTCGATGTTCATCCGCCCTCGCTTCGCCGCAGTGGAGAGAGAATATACACGACTCGACTGGTCGTCGCGCTCGGCGATGTGGAGTGCTGGCAACGCGCGTCGCCAGCACTCCAGGAGCGCCCGCAGACTGAGCAGATTCAGTCAGGAGACACATATGCATCAAGATGCGACGAGGGCGTTGGTAACGCCCGAGCGGACTTCCGACGCCCGCTCCGCCGGGTGTTTTGGCGGTCGCTGCGGTTCGCGGTCTTCGCCAGCCGGGCCTGGTCGCCGGATCGGACCTCTGGAGGGCACCGGCCCGAGACGGTCGCCATGCACGTCCAACATAGATCACAGAAATTGCTTATATCTCTGAAACAGTGTTATATACTGGGTGTTCGATGTTGGAGCGATCACCGAACGGGAGGATAGTCGCGGCGCTGCGCCGTGCCGTGCCGACGGTCGACGTCGACCTGAAGAGCGCTCGCGACGGGGTCGTCGAGCTTGCGGTTGGGGCGACGACGATCCGTGCCCGGTGGGTCGAGAGAGGTTGGCCTCGGGAGGTGCGCGCAGCGCTCGCCTCGCCGCTCGGCACCGATATCCTCGTCGCCCCGGGAATGTCGCCGGGTGCGCGCGAGGCAGCGCGGGCGGCCGGCGTCGGCTGGGCGGACGAGACCGGCGCCGCAGAGATCGCCGTCGGATCGCTGGTTGTCGTGCGCGACGGCGCGCCGCCTGCCCGACGCGTTGTGCCGAGATCGTGGACGCCGGCGGCACTTTCGGTTGCGGAGGCGCTGCTCGTTGGCGTCCGGGCGAGTGTGTCGGCGGTCGTTGCGGCGACGGGCCTCTCCGTGGGAGCGTCGACCAGCGCGTTGCGCTTCCTCACGGAGGAGGGGCTGCTGGTGGCTGACGCCGCCCGGGGTCGCAACTCCGCCCGGCGCGTCGGCGATCCGGACCTACTGCTGTCTGCCTACGCTGGCGCGGTGGCGGACGCGAAGCCGGTTTGGGGGCTACGGCTCGGCGTTCTCTGGCGCGCTCCGGTCGAGGACGCAGTGGCCGTTGGCCGGCGGTGGGAGGCGCACGGTCGAGGCTGGGCGGCGACGGGCGCGCTCGCGGCTGCCGTGCTCGCGCCGGTGCAGACCGAGATCGCTCCCCTCGTGCTCTACGTCGTCGCGGGAAGCGTGAGCGATCTCCACGTCGCGGCGGCGGAAGCGTCGCTCCTCGAGATCGACGGCGGCCGTCTCCTGCTCCGCGCGTTCGCGTCGCCAGCCACCGCGCGCCTGTCGACGCGGCCCGACGGCGGCCTGTCCTGCGCGCCTTGGCCGCGAGTGTTCGCCGACCTCCGCGCGGCAGGCGTACGCGGTGAGGACGCCGCGGAGCACCTCCGCGAACGGATGCTCGCACCCGCGACCCCGCGTGGTGGCCGGTGAGCCAGCCGGAGCGCACCCAGGCTGCGCGAGCCGCCGCAGAGCTGGCGCTGGTGCGCGTCGTCCACCACTACGGCGCCACACCGGAGTTCGTGCTCCTGGGTGGTCTCGTCCCGCAACTGCTCTGCGCGGGCTCTCGGGTTCGGCATGCGGGCACGACGGACAATCGACGTCCAGGTCGATCTGGAGATACGCGGCGGGCGCGATTCAGACGGCGCGGCTCGAGCGCGCCTTGCGCAACGCGGAGTTCGAGCCTGCCTCACCGCTCGTGTGGCGCTGGCGGAGCATTGACGGCGGGATTCCGGCCGAGGTCAAGTTCGAGCTTCTCGCCGATCTGCCCGGCGAGCCGGCCCAAGCGATCATCGTGTTCGACGACTGCGACTCGCTTGGCGCGATCAACCTGCGCGGCACCGGCTTTGCCGCGCGGGACATGGAGCGGCGCACGCTGACCGGTCGGCTCGGCGGCGTTCGGCTGGCGGCGGACGTCAATGTCGCAGGGCTTGCCGGGTTCCTGCTCGCGAAGGTGGCTGCGGCCCGCGAGCGTCGTAAGCCGAAGGATTGGTACGACGTTGCGTTCGTGCTGCTCCACAACGATGCCGGCGGCGTCGAAAGCGCCGTCACGCGCGTCCTCGAGCTGTTCGGGCCGGACGACCTCCGGCAGTTGCAGACCGGCATCCTCGACCTCCAAGCGAACTTCGCTGACGGCTCCGCGCAAGGTGCCCGCGCGTACGTCGAGCAGATGGTGATCGACGACCCTCGGCTTGACGCCGCGACGACCGCGGCCGACGGCGTGCTCGCCATCTCACGCTTCTGTCGGGCCCTGCTCGTCTGACCGTCCGTCGAGCTGGGCCAATCGGGCTTGCGTGTCCGCGCGCTCGAGGTAGGCGTCGAGCCGCGAGGCCGCCTCGTCCTCGTTGCCGGGCAGGAGGTGGCCGTAGCGGTCGAAGGTGATCGTGACCGAGGCGTGGCCCGTGTAGTCGGCGAGCGCCTTGGCGTTGACTCCGGCGGCGATCATCAGGGAGGCGAAGGTGTGACGCGCCTCGTGGAGGGTGATCCCTTCCAGCCCGGCCCATCGCCACACCCGTCGGGACCGCTCGGCGATCATGGCCGGGTCGAACGCGTTACCGTTCAGCGTTGCCAATACGAGCTCGTGCTGGCCGGCCTCGTGCTTGTGCTCGACCAGGTGATCGCGGAGGACCGCGGCGATGGGCACCGATCGGCGGCCGGCGCGCGACTTCGGCCCGATCACGCCTCCCGCGCACGGCGGGCAGCGCCATCGCAGTCGTCGGGTTCACGGCCAGGTCGCCGCGCGCGACCGCGCGCCGGCAGATCGCCCGCAACGGCATCAGCGTGTTCCGGATCGTCGAGGCGTCCACCTGGTGAGCGAGCATCACGTCCACGAGGGCCTGGACGTCGCCGCGCTGGATCTCGGAGAGCTTCGCCGAGCCGAGAACGGGGAGCAGCCGGAGACGCAGCGACGTCTCGTACCCGCGTACTGCGCTCGGCTTGTAGTGATCGCCCGAGCGGTTGCGGATGCTACCGTCGCGGGCGCCCTCGAGCCAGGCTGCCGCGACCTCCCGCAGCGTCAGCGTCTGCGGCGCGCGCATCGTGCCGCGCCGGATCGCCGTCTGCGCGTCAGAGCGCCAGGCGCGCGCCGCCGCGAGGGTCGGGAAGGTCTTGCGGATCCGCGTCGCCTCGCGCGCGTTCCAGACGCTCGCCTGGTAGGTCGGCCGGCAGTTGCAGCGACGGGAGCAGCGCGACGCGCATGCCTTGGCGTGCCTGACCTCGATGCCGGCGAGCTGCGCCATCGGCCGAGGCTACCATCGTCGCGCGACAGTCCTCTGCCCCCGAGAGCGGTTCCAAGCGGTTGCGAGTGGAAGCCAGACCCCTCCGGCGATGACGCAGTGATCTTCAAGGATTGGCCGCAAATAGCCACTATGTTCGGCCTACGAGGCGGCGCAGGAATCGAACCTACCAAGCGACGGGCTACGCCGCCCTGCCGGTTTTGAAGACCGGATCCCCCACCAGGGAGCTGCCGCCCCGCGCGCACTCTAGCCAGGCCTGACGCCGCCCGCCGCGTGTCGCAAAGGTGTGCGGCACCATTGCGACAATGCCTGACGCTGCACCCCTCTTCCTCGGCCGCGACGAGGTTCGCGCGCTGCTGCCGCCGATCCCCGCCCAGATCGACCTCGTTGAGCGGACGTACCGCGCGATGGCCGACGGCCGCGTCGAGGCGCCGCCCAAGATCGGCGTCCACCCGCGCCCCGACACGTTCATCCACGCCATGCCGGCGTACCTCGCGGACGACGACGTGACGGCGATCAAGTGGGTCAGCGGCTACCCCGAGAACCCGTCCCTCGGGTTGCCGTACATCGAGGGCGTCATCATCCTCAACGACTCCGCGACGGGGATGGTCACCGCAGTCCTCGACGCGCGCGAGATCACGGCCGCGCGAACGGCGGCGGCGAGCGGCCTTTGCGTGCGGACGTTCGCGCCCGCCGGCTGGCGCGTCGCGACGATCATCGGCTGCGGCGAGCAGGGCCGCTACCACGCGGCGCTCCTGCGCGCGCTCAACCCCGACGCGGAGATCCGCGCGGTCGACCCCGTCCACGACCGCGCGGCGGCGCTCGTCGCCGGCGGCGTCGTCGTGAACGACGCTCGTGAGGCCTCGCGCGGCGCCGACATCGTCATCTCGACCGCGCCGCTCGTCGACGACCCCGTCCCGGTTGTGACGGCCGACTGCATCGGGCCCGACACCCTGATGCTGCCCGTCGACCTCGACGCCGTCTTCGCACCCGACGCGATCGCCAGTGCGGGCGTCGTTCTCACCGACGACCTCGCGCAGTGGCGCTACTACCGCGACCTCGGCCGCTTCCGCGGCTGGGAAGAACCGTCGGCGACCGTCGGTCAGGCGCTGGCGGCGGGACGTCGCGGCACGCGTGTCGCCGTCTGCAACATCGGCTCAGCCGCGCTCGACGCCGCCTTCGCCGCCGCCGTCGTCGCGGCGCGTTCGGGCTGACTCAGCGAACCACGGGCTTGTAGCGGATCCGGTGCGGCTGGTCGGCGTCGGCGCCGAGGCGCTTGCGGCGACTCTCCTCGTACTCCGCGTACGACCCCTCGAACCAGACCGTCTGCGAGTCGCCCTCGAACGCCAGGATGTGTGTCGCGACGCGATCCAGGAACCAGCGATCGTGCGAGATCACTACGGCACAGCCGGCGAAGTCGAGCAGCGCCTGCTCGAGCGCGCGCAGGGTGTCGACATCGAGGTCGTTCGTCGGCTCGTCGAGGAGCAGCAGGTTGCCGCCGCTGCGCAGCACCTTCGCAAGATGGACACGGTTGCGCTCGCCGCCCGACAGCTGCCCGACCGGCTTCTGCTGGTCGCCGCCGCGGAAGTTGAACCACGAGCAGTACGCGCGCGAGTTGATCTCGCGCTTGCCGAGCTCGATCAGATCGCGGCCACCGGAGATCTCCTTCCAGACCGTGTTCGCCGGGTCGAGCTCGGCGCGGCTCTGGTCGACGTACGCGACCTGCACCGAGTCGCCGACGCGGAGCTCGCCCGCGTCGGGCTGCTCGTCGCCGACGATCATCCGGAACAGCGTCGTCTTGCCCGCGCCGTTCGGGCCGATCACGCCGACGATGCCGCCGGGCGGGAGGGAGAAGCTGAGATCGTCGATCAGCAGCCGGTCGCCGAACGACTTGCGGACGCCCTCGGCCTCGACGACGAGGCTGCCGAGCCGCGGGCCTGGCGGAATGTGGATCTCGACCGCCTCCAGCCGCACGGCCTGGTCCTCGGCGAGCAGCTTCTCGTACGCACCGAGGCGCGCCTTCGACTTCGCATGGCGGGCGGTCGGCGACATCCGCACCCACTCCAGCTCGCGCTGCAGCGTGCGGCGGCGGGCGTCGGCCTGACGACCCTCCTGCGCCAGGCGGGCCTCCTTCTGCTCCAGCCAGCTCGAGTAGTTGCCCTCGAACGGGATCCCCCGACCGCGGTCGAGTTCCAGGATCCAGCCGGCGACGTTGTCGAGGAAGTAGCGATCATGGGTGATCGCGACGACCGTGCCGGCGAACGTGTGCAGGAACCGCTCCAGCCAGGCGACCGACTCCGCGTCGAGATGGTTCGTCGGCTCGTCGAGGAGCAACATGTCCGGCTGCGACAGCAGCAGGCGCGCGAGCGCGACGCGTCGACGTTCGCCGCCGGACAACGTCGTCACCTCCTGGTCGCCGGGCGGGCAGCGCAGGGCATCCATCGCGACGTCGAGCGTGCGGTCGAGATTCCAGCCGTCGAGCCGCTCGATCAGGTCCTGGACGTCGCCCTGCTCGACGAGCAGCGCGTTCATCTCGTCGTCCGACATCGGCTCCGCGAACTTCATCGACAGCTCGGTGAAGCGGTCGAGCGCGTCGCGGACGGGGCGCACGCCGTCCTCGACGTTGCCGCGCACGTCCTTGTCCGGATCGAGTTCCGGCTCCTGCGCGAGGTAGCCGACCCGCAGACCCGGCGCGGGCTCCGCGACGCCGTTCGAGATCTCCTCGAGGCCCGCCATCACCTTCAGGAGCGTCGACTTGCCGGCGCCGTTCAGGCCCAGCACGCCGATCTTCGCGCCCGGCAGGAACGACAGCGAGATCTCCTTCAAGACCTGCTTGTCGGCGCCATAGAACTTGTTCGCGCGGAACATCGTGTAGACGTATTCGGCCACGGCGCGGAGGGTATCTATCCTCTGCGGACGATGGCCCCGACGACATTCGTGATCGCGAAGGCACCGGCAGCGGGGAGCTCGAAGACCCGGCTCGTGCCGCCGCTGACCGCCGAGCAGGCGGCGACGCTGCAGCGCGCGCTGCTCGTCGATACGCTCGCGACCTGCCGCGAGGCCTGCGCCGACGTCAGGATCCTCCACGCCAACGCCGGCGAGGCCGACCTGCTCCGACCGTACGGGCCGCTGGTGCTGCAGCGTGGCCGCGGGCTCGCCGACGCGCTCAGCCTGACGTTCGCCGATCACCGCGGCGGGCCGCTCGCAATCGTCTCCTCGGATGTCGCCGGGACTCCGGCGGGGGCGCTCGAGGACGCCTTCGACCGCCTCGCTGCCGGCGCCGACGTCGTCCTCGGCCCCGCGCTCGATGGCGGCTACTGGCTGATCGCGATGGCTCGTCATCACCCCGAGCCGTTCGCCCGCATCCCCTGGTCGACGCCGGCGGTGCTGGGCGTGACCCTGGAGCGCTGTCGCGCCGCCGGGCTGCGCGTGGAGCAGGTCGCACCGGCACGCGACCTCGACACCGTCGTCGACCTTGATTTCCTCGCAACGGAGATCGACCCGGTTCGTGCTCCCGAGACAGCCGCGCTGCTCGCGGCCGTCGCGATCGGCCCGCCGCCCGACGTCCGCCTGACCTCCTCGGCGCTGCAGTCGACGTCGCCGTGGCGCTCGGTGATCGTCGATCGCCTGCTGCGCGACGACGGCGCCGAACTCGAATACACCTACCTCGCGACGCCTCGGGCCGTGTTCGTCGTCGCGATCACCCGCGACGACGAGATGCTGTTCGTCCGGCAGTACCGCCACCCGGTGCGCGACTGGACGCTCGAGGTACCGGCCGGCAGCGTCGAGGACGGCGAGTCACCGCTCGACGCCGCGCAGCGGGAGCTGCGGGAGGAGACGGGCGGCGAGGCGGCCGAGTGGCAGCACCTGACGACGTTCTACTCGTCTCCCGCGCACCTGTCGCTGCGCTCGGACATCTTCCTGGCGACCGGTGTCGTCACCGGTCAGGCCACCCCCGACGAGATGGAGCGCCTGACCGTCGTGCGGCTGCCGCGCGCCGAGGCGATCGCCCGCGCGCGGCGCGGCGCCTTTAGCGAGGGGCAGACGGCGCTTGCGGTCCTGCTTGCCGGCGCGCGATGATCCGCTGATGGCGACACGTCCAGTGCTGCGCGGCATGGCCGACGTGCGGGCCTTCTTCCGGACGAACACGACGCCCATCAACTTCGTCGGGCCGACGGCGTTCAACCTCCTCGGCGTCGACCGCTGGGTGCGGAACCTGTTCTACGTCAACTACTACGACTCGTTCGCCGGGCATCATCCGCGCGTCTTCGTGCCGCGCGAGCGCCCCTACCGGGAGTTCCAGTCGGCCGAGGAGATCTGCAACTACCTGCTCGGGCACAAGGAGGTGGTCGCGTTCCTCGACGGGCAGGGGCGCGGCGCGAAGGCGGCGTTCGTGATGTTCGACGCCGACACCGAGCGGCTGGCGGCGCAGCTCGGCCTCGAGATCATCCACCCGCCGGCGGCCCTCCGGAAGCGACTCGACTCGAAGATCGTCACCACGCAGATCGGCAACGACGCCGGCGTGCCGAGCGTGCCGAACGTCCTCTGTCGCGCCGCCTCCTACGAGGAGCTGATGGCGCTCGCGGAGCGTCATCAGCTCGGCGCCGAACTCGTGGTACAGACACCATACGGCGATTCGGGGCGGACGACCTTCTTCATCCGCAGCAGCGACGACTTCGCGCGCCATGCCGCCGATCTCGACGGGCAGGAGCTGAAGGTGATGCGCCGCATCGACCCGTTCGAGGTCTGCGTCGAGGGCGTCATCACCCGTCACGGGACGCTGGTCGGGCCCTACGTCGCGTCGCTCGTCGGCCACCCGGAGCTGACGCCGTACGAGGGCGGCTGGTGCGGCAACGACCTGTTCGAAGGCGTCTTCACCGAGCCGCAGCGGGCCGAGGCCGGCGGCATGGTGCGGCGGCTGGGCGATCGACTCGCGCGGGAGGGCTACCGCGGCTTCTTCGAGGTCGACTTCCTCGTCGATCGCGGCAGCGGCGACATCTACCTCGGCGAGCTCAACCCACGCGTCTCCGGCCTCTCGCCGATCACGCACGTGACGCTGGGAGCGTATGCCGACGCACCCCTGTTCCTGTTTCACCTGCTCGAGTACCTGGACGTCGACTACGAGATCGACATCGACGAGATCAACGAGCGCGGTGCCCGCCTCGGCGGCGACGACGTCTGGTCGCAGCTGATCGTCAAGGAGGTCGCGGAGGGCGTCCAGCAGTTGACGGCGACGCCGGAGACCGGCATCTACCGCCTCGACGGCGAGGGGATGACCCGCGTGCGGCCGGCGAACGACTGGCACAACCTGCTGACGGAGGACGAGGTCTTCCACCTGCGGGTCCTGTCACCCGGCGACTATCGCTACAAGGGCGCCGACCTCGGCGTGATCGTCGCGCGCGGCCGCATGCAGGACGACCAGTTGGCGTTGACCGAGCGGTGCCGACGCTGGACGGCAGCGCTGCGCTCCACGTTCGTCGGGATGC
This sequence comes from Actinomycetota bacterium, assembly GCA_009885805.1. GTDB lineage: Bacteria > Actinomycetota > Thermoleophilia > Gaiellales > F1-60-MAGs149 > VFJZ01. The sequence continues at coordinate 31,320 of VFJZ01000005.1, read as the reverse complement.
CGGTCGATCCCCAGCTCCCGTACGAGCCGCCGGCGTCGTTCAAGGCGTGAAGGCGCTGCCGTTGACGATGTGGGCGCTCGCCGAGGGGGCTGGCGGTGACGCCTTCGCGCAGCGGTTCGCAGCGACCTGGCCGGCGTACCGGGCGTGGTTCGGCCAGGCCGGAGATGCGGCCCGCCCCTCGTTCGTGCACGCCCGTGCCGCGTTGCGCGAGCACATGCCGGAACTCGTGCCGACCTGGGAGCGGCTGTGCGCGCTGGCCGGCGGCGGCGACCAGGCCGCTCGTCTGCTCGCGCACTGGTGCCCGCCGCCGCACCTGTCTGGCTGTTCGCAGGCGGTCGTCCGCCGCGGCGAACCGGTGCTCGTTCGCAACTACGACTACGACCTGCGTCACTTCGACGCCACCATCCTGCACACGACGTACGCTGGCGCGGAGGTGATCGGGACCGGCGACTGCCTCTGGGGGCTGCTGGACGGCCTGAACGGCGACGGACTGGCGGCCTCGCTGACATTCGGCGGCTCACGCACGGTCGGCATCGGGTTCGGCATCTCGATCGTGATGCGCTACCTGCTGGAGACGTGCAGGACGGTCGACGAGGCGGTCGCCGTGCTGGAGCGCGTCCCCGTGCACATGACCTACAACGTGACGTTGCTCGACCGCAGTGGCGCCTCGGCGACCGCGTACGTCGGACCCGACCGGCCGCTGGTGCGCGTCGACGCAGCCGTCGTCACCAACCACCAGGACGCTCGGCAGACCGACGAGTTCGCGCGGAAGTCACGCTCGCGCGATCGCGAGGTCGCGCTACAGGCCGCCCTCGCCGGTGACGGTGACGAGGACGCCGTCGTCCGCGCCTTCCTCGCGCCGCCCGTCTACAACCGCAACTTCGACCGGCAGTTCGGCACGCTGTACACCGCCGTGATCCGGCCGTCGGCGGGATGCGTCGACTACCGCTGGCCGTCGTCGCTCTGGCGCCAGTCGTTCGACGGGTTCACGCCCGGCGAGCACACCGTGCCGCTCAGATCGGGGTGACGCGGTAGATCCCGCCCTCGCCGGAGGCGATCAGGACGGTGCCGGTCGCTGGTTCGTACTCGAAGTGCGCCGGCGCCGGCACGTCAAGCTCTACCTGCTGGAAGGCATCGCCGAGAACCGCCCAGTACCGTGACGAGCAGAAGTCGCCGAACAGGTAGAGGCGACCGATCGCAGCGCCGCCCGTCACCGAACAGCCGTCGTCGTGCGAGTACTCGAACGCCGGCGCGATGTATCCGTCCGGTTCGGTGCCGCCGTCGGCGAACGCGTGGGTGCCCTCGAGGAGACGCCACCCGAAGTTCGCGCCGTCCGGGAGTGGGAACGGCACCCTGTCGATCTCCTCCCACTCGTCCTGGCCGACGTCGCCGATCCACAGCTCCGAGCCGTCGTTGCTGAAGGAGAAGCGCCACGGGTTTCGCAGGCCCTTCGCGACGATCTGCGGCGCCGGTTCGCCACCGTCGACGTCGACGGCGAGGAGCTTGCCGAGCAGCGTCGAGTCGTCCTGCGCCCGGTTCTCCGGGTCGCCGCCGGCGCCGCCGTCGCCCATCCCGACGTACAGGCGGCCGTCGGGGCCGAACACGACGTGGCCGCCGTTGTGGTTCTCGTACGGCTGGTCGACCTCGAGCCAGGTGCGCACCGGCTCGGGCGAGCCGGTGCGGAACTCGACCACGCGAGTGTCGCCGTCGGCGTTCGTGAAGTTGACGAAGTAGCGACCGTTCTTCGCGAAGTCGGGGTGAAAGGCGAGCCCGAGGAGACCCTGCTCGTTGCCGGTCGTGACCGGTTCGGGGAGGGTCAGGAAGGGCGCCTCCTGCCCGATGACCCGGATCGTCGCGCGATGCTGCTCGGCGACGAAGATGCGGTCGTCGCCGGGCGGCGATCCCGCCCAGACCGGCCGGTCGTAGCGCGCGATCTCATCGGCGCGGAAGGAGACCTCGTCGAGTGCGGTCACGGCAGGCTGCGTCGTGTCGCCGCCACAGGCCGTCATCAGGGTGAGGGCTGCAACGACGACGATCGCACGCATGCCCTGATGGTAGTGACGGCCCGGCGGGGTTCCGTCCCGCCGGGCCGTCGAAGAAGGAGGGGAGTGCCTTTCGGCGTCGGTCTCCGGGGTCGTTCAGGCCGTCAGGCCCTGTCGCGTCGGCTCCCCCCAGGCGCTCGACCCGGAGTTCCCGCTCCCCCTCTCGGATCTAGGCATCGACGGCTCCGGCGGCGCTTTCGACCCCACGATCGGGGGAGACGAGTTCCGCCAGTGCCGCGGTCAGGACGGCGACGGCGCGACGGCAGTCGTCGTCCGAGGCCGTCTCGAGGGGATCGTGGGAGATGCCGTTCGGGCTGCGGACGAACAGCATCCCGGCCGGGATGCCCGCAGCGGCGAGGACGCCTGCGTCGTGGCCGGCGTAGGACGCCAGGTCGATCGCGTCGGCGCCGGCGGCCGTGTGCAGTGCGCGGCGGATGGCGAGGTCGAAGCGAACGCCGTCGTCGGCGGCGAGCGGCCTGATGACGACGCCGGGGCAGGCGGCCGTGATCGCGGCGATGACCGCGTCGCGGGCCTCGGGCGCTGGCGCGCGGACGTCGAGCGTTCCGGTGGCGCGGCCCGGTACGACGTTCGAGCCGCCCGGCTCGACGACGAGGGTGCCGACGGTCGCGACCGCGCCCGGCTCCGCGCGAGCCGACTCGTCGGCGGCGAGGACGAGGCGGGCGGCGGAGACGAGCGCGTCGCGGCGCCCGGTCATCGGCGTCGTGCCGGCATGGTTGGCCTCCCCATCACAGACGAAGGCGAGTCGGCTACGGGCGGCAAGACCGGTGGCGACGCCGAGCGGCACGCCGGCGGGCGTGAGCGCGAGGCCCTGCTCGACGTGAACCTCCACGAACGCGGCGAGGCGGCGATGCCCACCGCTCGCCGCGAACGGATCGGGTGGGCAGGCGTCGCCGAGGCGCACGCCGTCCGCGTCGAGTCGGTCGAGAACGTCAGGGCCGTACGCGCCGGTCAGCACTCGCGAGCCGAAGATCGGCGTCCCGAACCGCCAGCCCTCCTCGTCGGCGAACACGATGACGGCGAGACGCTCGCGGCCGGGGATCGCCGCCGCGCGCAGGCGGGCGACGGCGTCGAGGGCGGTCGCGACGCCGAGTGCGCCGTCGAACGCGCCGCCGTCCGGAACGGTGTCGAGGTGGGAGCCGGTCGCGATCAGTCCGGTCGGCGGCGCCGCCCGGTCGATCAGCCAGAGGTTGCCGGCCGCGTCATGGGACGCCACGAGTCCGCTCTCCGCAGCGACGTCGATGACGACGCTCTCCGCCGCCCGGACGGTTGCCGACCAGGGCGGTCTCGTCCAGCCGCGTGCGCCTCGGCCGGTCCGCGCGATCGCCCGCAGCAGGGAGACGACATCAGAGTCCGGCATCGGTCAGCAACTGCCCGATGCCGGCGGTTGCGCCGGCGTGAGCGGTCCAGACGAGCGCCGCGGCGGCCACGCACGACACCACGATCGCGGCGATGCCGAGGGTGCCGCGGACGAAGGCGAGGCGGGAGCGCCCTGACTGCCGCGCCGCCCAGACGGCGGCGATCGCGAGTGCCAGCGTGACGGCGACCGCCGACCCGAGGAGGACGAGCCCGGCGATCGCGTCGTCGACGCCGCGCTCACCGCGGAGGACGAGTCCGCTGCGTTCGACGTCGATCACGCGGGTCGACTGGCCGGCGACGGCGCCGACGCCGATCGCCGAGGCGCCGAGCAGGAGGGCGAGGACGGCGCCGCCGAGGCGGACTCCGGGGTAGCTCGCGGGCGGTCGCGTCACGGCCGCGGCGGCGGGCGGCGGCGGGATCACGATCGCATCCCGCGCCCGCATCGGCTCGGCCGCGATCGTCGGCGGCAGCAGTCGCTCGGTCGGCTGGTCGGTCTCGGGGCGCATCACGCGCGTCGCGTCGATCGCGCGGCCCTCGAGTTCGGCCAGGACATCCTCGGCGCGCGGCCGGGCGGCGGCGGCGCGGCTCATCATGGCCGTGATCAGCGAACTGCCGGGACCGTCGAGGGGCGGTGGGTCCTCGTGGACGCGGCGGTAGCCGGCGGCGAGACGGTCGTCGCCGGTGAAGGGCAGCGCGCCCGTGAGGAGCTGGTAGAGGACGCAGCCGAGCCCGTAGACGTCTGACTTCTCCGACACCGGCTTGCCCGCGGCCTGCTCCGGCGACCAGTACTCCGGGCTGCCCATCCGCATGCCGGTCGCGGTCAGCGTGCCGTCCGAACCGGCCAGTAGCCGGGCGAGACCGAAGTCGCCGACCACGACCCGACCGCCCTCGGCGAAGAGGACGTTCGACGGCTTCAGGTCCCGGTGGATGACGCCGTTCGCGTGCGCGTGCGCGAGCGCCGACGCGATCGGCCGGGCAAGTGCGCGGATCCGGTCCCACGGTACGCGCCCGGCTGCGGCCAGCGGCGCGAGCGTGCCACCCGGGCAGTGCTCCTGCACGAGGTATGGGCGCGGCGCGGTGTCGTTGAAGTCGAGCACCTGGACGATGTGCGGGTGGCGGAGGCGCTCCATCGCCGCGGCCTCGCGTCGGAAGCGCTCCCGCGCACTCGCGTCCTCGGCGACCCACGGGTGCAGCAGCTTGACGGCGACGACGCGGTTCTCGGACTGGTCGAGCGCGCGCCAGACCTCACCGGTCCCGCCGTGGCCGATCTGTTCGTCGAGGCGGTAGCGGTCGCCGATCTGCACGGCCGGACGGTAGCCGCTCCGATCAGGCAGGCGGTGGTGGCCGGCCGAAGTCGTCCGGGAGGATCGCGCCGTCGCGGAGCGCGGCGATGAAGTCCTCCGCCTGCTCCTCCATGTCGATGCGCTCGATCTCCTCGAGGTGGCGTTCGAGTTCCACCCGCGCGGCCTTGAGGACGCGATCGAGGCGCTTCACGGCCGCCGTCGGGACGCGCTCGTACCAGACCTCGCGGCAGTCGGGGCAGCGAAGCTCGATCTCCCACGCGTCGATTGCCAGCCGTCGCCAACGCAACGGGTGCGCTAGTTCGGAAGGGCAGCGCCGACAACGTTCGAGCACCGCATCCGCGCCCCCGGTCAGGGAGTTGTCAGCCACGGACCGACAAGGTACGAGGCAGGTCGGACGGACCGGCGGCGCGCCGGCCTCGCTCAGCCGACGGTGGCGAGGAAGTCGAGCACCGCGGCGTTGAAGGGGCCGGGTAGCTCCCACAGGCAGGCGTGGCCGCCAGGCACCTCGGCCCAGGTCGAGGTCGGCACCGCCTCGTGGAGTCGCCGCGACAGCGCCGGGTAGATGATCAGGTCCTGCTCCCCGATCAGCGTCAGGGTCGGGCAGGAGATCGCTCCGAGGCGGTCGCGGGTGTCGTGCGTGCAGATCGCGTCGAGTTGCGCGAGGTACGCGGCGGTGTCCTGCGGGTTGGCCGCGAGTTCGCGCTCGACCTCGGCGCACTCGTCCGGCCGGGACTCGACGAACTCCGGCGTGAACGCCCAGAGAAGGATCTCCCGCTGCGTGAAGCCGACGCCGAGGTGGGGCACGAGTTCCCGCCAGATCTGGAACATCCGCAGGCAGTACGGCCCCGGCCAGGCATACGTGTTGCAGAGCGCCGCGCTGAGCAGTCGGTCGCTGTGCGCGATCGCGTACTCCTGGGCGATCATCGCGCCCATCGACGTGCCGAGGAGGTGGAAGCGCTCGAGTCCGAGCGCATCGGCGAGGCCGTGCAGGTCGTCGGCCATCTGCGCGGTGGTGTACGGGCCGGGCGTGACGGTCGTGGCGCCGACGCCGCGGTTGTCGTAGGAGACGACGCGATACCGGTCGGCGAACGCGGGCACCTGGGCGGCCCAACTCTCCTTGGTGTCGGCGAGGCCGTTGACGAGGACGAGCGTCTCGGCCGCGTCGCCGTCGATGCGATAGTCGATCTCGAGGTCGCGGACGCGGATGGTCGGCATCGCGCCAATGTAGCGCCGCCGGGTATCCTCCGGCGGCTCGCCCCCATCGGCTAGTGGCCTAGGCCCCCGCCCTTTCAAGGCGGTAACACGGGTTCGAATCCCGTTGGGGGTATTTCGAACGTCGGCCGCCGGGTCGACATTGCGGGCATGCGAGTCGGCTCGGGGCCGTGGTGAGCGCGGCACCGCCCGCGGCTCGTTCATGCGCGCGTTGCCGGTGTCGCGGATGAATCCCACCACCCAGCGCAGGTGGCCTCGCAGGCCCGTCGACTACAGGTCGAACTCGAGGCCGAGACCGGCTTCGCGTGCGGCGGCGAGGACGAGCGCGGCTGCGGCCGCGTCTTGAACCGCGACGCCGACGGACTTGTAGAGCGTTAACTGCTGCGCCGACGTGCGGCCGATCGCCGTACCGGCGACGAGCTCACCGAGCTCGACGAGGTCGCCGGGATCGAGGAGGCCCTCGTCGATCGGCACGCGCAGGTCGTAGGAGCCCGCCGGCGGCGGAGCGAGCACGGACGCCCGCGACTCGACGACGACCAGTGCGTCCGCCACCGTCGCCGAATCGATCTCCCTGCCGACGCTTTCGAACCCGACGGAGTTCACGTGTGTTCCGGGCGCGAGATCTGCCCGCCGGATGACCGGGTCGGCGGCGCCGGTCGTCAGGCACACGACGTCGGCGTCGGCGCACGCCTCCGCCGGGCTGGCGGCCACGACGATCTCGACGTCGAGGACGCCGCGCAGCTCGGCGGCGAGGGCGGCGGTGCGCGCCGGATCGCGGCCGGCGATCCGGAGCTCGCGGAACGGCCGTACGCGGACGACGGCGTGGGCGTGGGCGCGTGCCTGCACGCCCGTGCCGACGATCGCAAGCACATCCGCGTCGGATCGCGCGAGCAGCGCCGTCGCGAGTGCCGAACCTGCCGCCGTGCGCGCCGTGGTGATCGAGGTGCCGTCGAGCAGCGCGACCGGCTCACCGGTTGCGGCGTCGAACACGACCACGACCGCCTGGTGCGTCGGCAACGCGGTGCCGGCGTTTCCCGGATAGAGGCTGACGAGCTTGGCCGCGACGATGCTCGTCGCGGGCAGGTACGCCGGCATCGCCGCCACTAACCCGCCCCGCTCCTCGACGTAGGCTGCAATCCGCGGCGGCATCGAGACGCGGCCGGCGCTGAGGTCCGCCATCGCGGACGCAAGCGCCTGCCGGAGAGCGTCGGGATCGAGCAGCGATTCGGTCTCGGCCGAGGACAGGATGAGCATCGGGTCTACGTTAGACGACCGGCGTAGCGGTGTGGACATCGACGCCTTGGCAGCGGATATGGACGACGTTCTGGCCGGCACCTGGTGCTTCGTGTCGAGGCGTCGATTCCAGCCACCGCCGCCATGAGTCGACGGCCCTGAATCGGGCGCCAGGCGCGCGAACCGTTCGTTCGACTGACGCCGGACGACGTCGAAGCGCTCAACGAGGCGGGTTCAACTTCAACCTGAATCGCGCGAGGTGTACCAAAACCATAACGTTTCGAACTCGCTGCCCGGACATCAGGCATGGAGTCGCTACGGTCCGAGCGCGCCGATCGGGATCACGTGGATCCCGTCGGCGCGAACGAAGCCGTAGCCGGTAGCGACGATGACCCCGAGCACGGCGGGCTCTCCCCTCGCGGACGTATCGACCCGTTCCGCAAACCGCGAGAGGCTGTCCGCAGCGGCGTCGATCTGGCCCACTCCGAGCTTGACCTCGAACGCCCCCCAGGACGTACCCACGTCGACGACAGCATCGACCTCGAGGCCACTTTCGTCGCGGTAGTGGAAGAGCTGCCCGCCGAACGACTGTGCGTACACGCGAAGGTCGCGGAGGACGAGTGACTTGAACAGGAAACCCAGCGTCTTGAGATCAGCCCTGAGGGTGTCGCGAGTCGCACCGAGCGCCGCGACAGCCAGGGACGGGTCAGCGAAGTGACGGGTGGGACTCGTCCGCAGTCTGTGCCGTGACCGCAGGTGAGTGTTCCAGGCCGGAAGGTCTTCGATCACCATCAAGCGGCGCAGCGCAGCGAGGTAGTTACCAACCGTCTCGTCAGTCACTTTCGTCCCGTGGCCGGACGCGTCGGCGGCGATGCTCGCAAGTGATGCCTGCGTCGCCACGTTGCGCGCCACGCTCTGGATGACGGCCGCGACCTGCTCCGGGTTTCGTCGTACGCCGTCGACGCTCAGGATGTCGGTGCGCGCAATGCGATTCAGGTACTCACCGGTAAGCGGCAAGGCCTGCTCGGGCGAGTGGTTGCGCAGACCCGGCCAGCCGCCTCGGATGATCTCGTCGATGGATGATGCGACGATTCCTTACGGTGCGGAACGGTTCGATCTGACGAGGTCTAGTAGCCGGTGAGACCGATCACCGGTCTCACCGCGCCGCTGGCTCGGCCAGGCCTACAGCCGACGGGCGGCCATCGGCGGGATCGGGCCGCTGAGGTCCATGTCGTGAATCTCGACGACGCTGCGGGTGAACCACTGGTCGAACTCGTGGTCGGACTGCGTGACGCTCGGCAAGAAGCTGTCCGCACCTGTCCCCTCGACGATCACCAGCGTCATGTAGTTCCCGTCGGGCGTCGGCTGCAAGTACGCCCGATGCTCAGTCAGGCCGTGCCGGGCGTTCATGTCGTCAAAGGCTGCCTTACGAGGTCCCGTGAGTTCGCTGAGCCAGCCTTCCCACGCACTGAGCTTCTCCGCTGCGAGCGGCACTGCCATGGCAGGCATCCTGAGCCCTCCCTCGTGGTGCACGGTGAGCGGCCCATCATACCGCGCCGCCCAACCCTTGCAGCGATCCGGCTATTGCGTTGAGTCCGGACGCGGTTCGGGGATACGGAGGGAAGCGGCCGGCCGCGCCAGGTGGCCAACTCGGCAGGGTATGATCCGCCGCCTGGCTCGTACGAGCCAGGCAACCCCTGGAGGCACGCCATGCCCACGGTCATCGGACATCACGACGTCAAGGACACCGCTCACTGGCTCGCCTCGCCGAAGCGCGAGGAGCTCTTCGGGCCGCTCGGCGTTACGAACATCCGCACGTTCGTCGATCCGCAGCAGCCGACCCGCGTCGCGGTGCTCATGGACGTGTCGGACCTGGATGCCGTCATGGCCGTGATGCAGACGGAGGCCGCCGCCGCGGCGATGGACCACGACGGCGTCCTGGCCGACACGCTGGTGCTCCTCGTCGAGGCGTAGCCTCTCTCGGTCGCGCGCGTCGGCGCCCCTACGTGCTCTCCGCGACGACGGCCAGTTTGCGCACGCGTCCGTCGCGCATCCAGTCGCTCCACAGGCGGTGGGAGACGAGCAGGTCGTCCAGGGCCCGCCGCCCGATCTGCGCGGCGATCGCCTCCGCGTCGGCGGCGAACGCGGCCCTCAGCGCGTCGGCCGAGGCCCGGTGCAGGTCGCTGTGGTCGGCCTGCCAGCGCACGACCAGACCCACCCGCGCCAGCATCGCCACCATCTCCTCGAGGGGCGTCAGCCACACCGTATCCGCGCCGGGCATCTGCTCGCGCTCGGCGTCCGTCAGCGGCAGTCCCTCCTCCATCGTGAAGGCGAACCGCCCGCCGGTCGCGAGCACGCGGACGATCTCGGTGAGTAGCGGCTCCTTCTCGCGGAACGCGAGCATGGTCTCGAGCAGCAGCACCACGTCGAACGGGCCGTCCGGGAGCGGTGGGAGGCGTGAGAGCTCGAAGCGACAGGGAAGGTCGCCGGCGCGCTCGCGCGCGATGTCGATCGCGCTCGCGCTCGCATCGACGCCCAGGTAGCTGCAGCCGAACTCCCGCGTGATGAACCGCCCCGGACCTGCGATGCCGCAACACAGGTCGAGGACGGAGACGCTGGCTGCGATGCCCGCCTGGCACGCAAGGGTGCGGATCTCGCTCGCCCGCATGAAGCTCTCCTGCCCGACGAACTCGCCCGGCTCGAACGCCGACTCGCGCGCCGGGCGTAGAGCGACGTCATACGAGGAGCGGTCGTCCGGGTGCACGAGGGCACGGTACCCTCGGGACGATGCGAACGGCTCTCGTCGGCCCTCTGACCGGATTGATCGTCCAGCTGCTGCTCCTCGCCGCGCTCGCGGCGACGGTTGGCCTCGGCGTCGCCGGCTGGGTGATCGGAGTCACCTGCGGCGTGATCATGAATGCGGCACTCGCCCGCGGCCTCGTCCGCTCCGGCTCGGATCGGCTCGGCGCGGCCACGTGGGTGACCCTCGCCCGCGCCACGCTGGCGGTCGGCGTCGCGGCGCTCGTCGCCGACTCCTTCGCCGAGCCGGCACCGGTTGCGCTGCTCGTCACGCTCACCGTCGTCGCGCTCGCCCTCGACGCCGTCGACGGACAGCTCGCACGGCGGACGGGGACGACCTCGGCGCTCGGCGCGCGCCTCGACGGCGAGGTCGACGCGTTCCTGATCGCCGCCCTCAGCGTCTACGTCGCCGACAGCGTCGGCGCGTGGGTGCTCGCGATCGGCGCCGCGCGCTACGTGTTCATGGCCGGCGAGTGGCTGCTGCCGTGGATGCGCGCGCCGCTGCCGCCGCGCACGTGGCGCCGGGTGGTCGCCGCCACGCAGGGAATCGTGCTCGTGATCGCCGCGGCGGACGTCCTGCCGGTCGGCCTGACTCGGCTCGCGCTCGTCCTCGCACTCGTCGTCCTCGCCGAGTCGTTCGGGCGCGACACGTGGTGGCTCTGGCGCCACCGCGACGCGGCGGATGCGGCCCCCGGCCGCGTCCGCGCCGCGCTCTCCGGGGTGGTCACGATCGGCGCGGTCCTGATCGTCTGGGCCGCGCTCATCGTGCCCAACCGGATGAGCGAACTCACGCCGGGCGCATTCGTCCGCCTGCCGCTCGAGGGCCTCGTCGGGATCGCGATCGCCGTCTGCCTGCCGGTGGTCGCGCGTCGCGTCCTCGCCGTCGTCGCAGGCCTCGTGCTCGGCGCCCTCGTGCTCGTCGCCTTGCTCGACATCGGGTTCAGGGAGGGATTCGACCGCCCGTTCAACCCGGTCGACGACTGGTTCTACGCCGGCATCGGCATCGAGACGCTCCGCGAGGCGGTCGGGCCGACGGAGACCAACCTCGTCATCGCCGCCGCTGTGGCACTGCTCGTCGCGCTCCTCGTCGTTCCTCCGCTCGCGCTCCTGCGCGTCACGCGCGTCGCGGCCGAGCAGCGGCGGCGGACGGTGCAGACCCTGACTGGACTCGCCGTCGTCTGGGCCGGCTGTTGGGCGCTCGGCGTCGCGGTCGTTCCGGGCGCGCCAGTCGCGGCAACAAGCGCCGCGAACATCGCCGGTCGCGAGGTGCAGGCGGTCAGGACCGGTCTCGAGGGTCGCGCGGAGTTCGGTCGCGAGATCGCCCGCGACTCCTTCCGCGACGCTCCTGCGGATCGCCTCCTGACAGGCCTTCGCGGCAAGGACGTCCTGCTCGTCTTCGTCGAGAGCTACGGACGCGTCGCCCTCGAGAATCCGGAGATCAGCGCGCCGATCACCGCCATCCTCGACCGGGGTACGAGACAGCTTCGCGACCGTGGGTTCTCCGCCCGCAGCGCGTACCTGACGTCATCGACCTACGGCGGCCTCAGCTGGCTCGCGCACTCCACCCTGCAGGCCGGGGTCTGGGTCGACGGCCAGCGACGCTACGACCAGCTCGTCACCAGCGGCCGCTTCACGCTCAGCAAGGCGTTCAAGCGCGCCGGCTGGCGAACGGTCGGCGTCGTGCCCGCACACACTCGGGACTGGCCGGAGGGGTCGCTGCTCTACGACCACGACAGGGTCTACGACCAGCGGAACCTCGGCTATCGCGGCCGGACCTTTTCGTACGCCGCCATGCCCGACCAGTACGCCCTGCTGGCCCTGCAGCGCTTCGAGCTGTCGAGGCGCCCGCGGCCGGCCGTCTTCGCCGAGGTCGACCTCGTATCGAGCCACACGCCGTGGACCCGCATTCCCCAGCTGGTCGACTGGAGCAAGGTCGGCGACGGCTCCGTCTTCGCCGGCATGCCGGCCGGCACGGTGACCGCGACCGAGCTCTGGAAGGACCCCGCACGCGTCCGCGCGGCGTACGGAACGTCGATCGAGTACAGCCTGGACACCCTGCTCTCCTTCGTGGCGCGATACGGCGGCGACGACCTCGTCGTCGTCATGCTCGGCGACCATCAGCCCTCGTCGAACGTCAGCGGGCGTGGCGCGACCCACGACGTGCCCGTCTCGGTCATCGCGCGCGACCCGGCGGTGTTCGACCAGATCGCCGGCTGGGGCTTTGCGGACGGTCTGCGACCCGGCCCCGACGCGCCGGTGTGGCCGATGGACGCCTTCCGCGACCGCCTCCTCGGCGCGTTCTCGGCCGGCCTACCCGGCTGACGGTGGGACGTCGAGCGTGTGGTCGCCCTTCCGCGCCTTCGTCGCGAGGTAGCGGGCGTTCGCGGCGGAGAGATGCACGCCGGTCGGCACTCGCGTGGCGACGGTGACGCCGAACCGGCGAAGCTGATGGGCCTTGTCGGGGTTGTTGCTGAGCAGGGCGACCCGCGCGACTGCGAGCGCCTGCAGCATCTGCGCCGCGACCAGGTAGCTGCGCTCGTCCTCGCCGTGGCCGAGCGCAACGTTCGCCTCGTAGGTGTCGAGCCCGGTGTCCTGCAGGGCATAGGCGTCGAGCTTCGCGTACAGCCCGATACCACGGCCTTCCTGGCGCAGGTAGAGGAGGAAGCCGCCGGCGTCGGCGATGCGCTCGACGGCTTCCCGCAGCTGCGATCCGCAGTCGCAGCGCTCGCTGCTGAACACGTCGCCCGTCAGGCACTCGCTGTGCGGCCTGATCAGGGGAAGCGGTGCCCCGTCCCACTCGCCCAGCCCGAACGCGAGGTGCTCGTGGCCGTCGGCAAGCCCGTCGAACGTGAAGACGCGCGCGGTCGTCGCGTATCCATCCGCGAACCGCAGCGGCAGCGACACCTGGGTGCGGATCGTGGCCATCCCTCAGGCCTCCTGGAACCGCGATGAAAGCGCGTAGCGCAGCAGCACCACGTCGCCGATCTGGAGGACCTCGGCGAGCGTCGCGCGCCGATCGGCGTTCCACGGGAAGCGTCCATCGCGCACGAACCGCGGCGCCTGCGAGTCGCCGACGAAGAAGGGCGCGACGACCAGCTGCAGCTCGTCGGCGAGGTTGCCGGTCAGGAACTGGGTGTGCACCTTGCCGCCGCCCTCGACCATCAGCCGCTGCACACCGCGCGCGCCGAGGTCCTCGCTGATCCGGCGCATCTCCACGGGCTCGCCGCCGTCGATCACGGTCGCTGCCGGGCCCAGTCGCGAGCGGGCGTCGGCCACCCGTTGGCTCGGGCAGTAGACGAGCTTCTCGGCGTCGCCCGTGGCGAAGAAGTCGGCGCACACGTCCAGGTCCGCCCGCTCGGTCACCGTGACCTTGATCGGCGACGGCGCGAGTCCACGGGCCGTTCGCTCGTCTCGGCGGGCCTGCGATCGCACGAGCAGCCGCGGGTTGTCACTGCGCACGGTTGCCGCGCCGACGAGGATCGCGTCGCAGGACGCGCGCACGGCATCGACTCGGTCGAAGTCGGCGTCGCTCGACAGCGCGAGGCGCGGCGTTGCGTTGCCGAGATAGCCGTCGATCGAGACGCTGCAGCTCAGGAGGGTGTAGGGGCGGTCAGCCATCGGCGGCTCCGTCCGGCCGCGCGGCGACCCGGACACGACTCGGGAGCGGCGGTTCGGGCCGCCCTGGAAGCCGGGTACGACGGAACCATGCCACAACGAGAAACACCGCACCGGGCAGGCTGGCGACGAGCGCCATGACGCCGTAGACGACGGCGGTGGCGACACCCTGCGCGGCACCGAGGCCGGCAGCACTGAACGCCCAGGCCGTGACGCCCTCGCGCGGTCCCCAGCCAGCGACGTTCGGCAACACCATGGCCAGCATCACGAGCAGCGCCAGCGGCAGCATCTGCGACGTCGGCGCGGTGGTGCCCGCGGTCCGCGCGGCGATCAGGAACGTGACCGCGTGCCCGCCGACGATCAGCGCCGACGCGAGCGCGATGCCCAGCCACGCCCTTTCGGCGAACAGCCCGTCGCGGAGATCAGCGGCGAGCGCGCTCCGGACCCGCGCCCACCGCGACCGGCCGTCGCCGGGTCGCGCCCGGATCACCAGCACCACTCCGATCAGCGCAACAACGATCGCGATCGCGACCAGCGGCATGGACGACTGCACGGGCGATGGCAGCGCGAAGAGCACGGCGACGGTCAGGACGACCTGCACGATCTGACCGGCGGAGCGTTCCCACGCGACGGCCCGCAACGCGCGGCCGACATCGCTCACGTCGCGACCGTGGCTGATACCGCGGTGAACGTCGCCGACGACCCCGCCGGGCAGCGTGGCGTTGAGGAACACCGACCGGTAGTACGCCGCGACCGCGGCGGGCAGCGGCAGGTCGATGCCGAGACCGCGGGCCACGATCTTCCACCGCCAGGCGCAGCAGACTGTCGTCAGTACAGCAATGCCCGTGGCTGCCGCCAGCGCCGAGCCGTCGATCGTGCGGACGCCGTCGACGAATGGACCGGCACCCAGGCGCCAGAGCAGGACGGCGAGGATTGCGGCGGCACCGCCGAGACGTGCACAGGCCCACGCCCGACCGCTCATCGCAGGACCAGCAGGTCGGCGTGGTCGACGGTGACGGCGAGCTGTCCGGCGGCTGCCGCTGTCTGGCGCCGTTCTGCGTAGGCGTCGATCTCGGCGGCAAGGTCGACCTCCTGCTCGCACGCGGCTCCGATCCACCCGGCCAACCACGCCGCTGCGAGCGGGGCCTGGACGACGCCGAGTCGCCAGGGGCTGGGACGGACGAGAACATCGGCTCCCAGGTCGCCGAATGTCTCGACAGCGACCGCCACGGCGTCCGGGCCGAGCAGACGCCCGGCCTCCGTCGTGCGGCGCTGATGCGCGTCGAAGGCTGCGGCCACCCGGGCGTCGAGTGGATCCGCCGGCGCCAGGACGACGCGCCCGACGACGGACAGGGTCAGCAGGACAGGACAGCCTGCACTGGCGCAGACGCCCACCAGTGCGTCCAACTCGTCCCCAGTCAGCAGATCGAGCAGCGCCGAGGCGGTGATGAGGGTTGCGTCGGCGAGTTCGTCCGGCTGGAGCCGGGTGATGTCGGACTGCCTCACCTCGACGGTGATCGCCGACCCTTCCGCGGCCGGGCCGGGGAGGTTGGCGGCGGCGACCTCGAGCAGGTCGGCGTCCCGGTCGTGCACGACCCAGTGCTGCGCACCAGGCAGCAGCGGCGCGAGCCATCGCCCCATCGCCCCGGTGCCGCCGCCAAGGTCATGGATCAGCCAGCGGCCGGTTGCCGGCAGGTGGTGCCGTATGTGGTCGACGAGGTCGGTGGCGCGAGCGGCGGCGTCGGCGGACTCGCGGAGTGCGAGCCAGCCGTGGGTGATCATCGTGCCGCCTCCGTGAGGACGCGCACGAGCGCGGCGCTGGTCGTCGACCAGCCGGCGAGCGACGCGCGCCGCTCCTGCGCTGCGGCGCGCAGGCGCCCCCGTAGCGCCGCGTCGCCGAGCCAGGCACGGAGCGCACCGGCGAGTGCCGCCGGGTCACCGGGCGGGACGAGCAGCCCCGGTCGGGTTCCGTCCCGACCGTGCCCGAGGGCTTCGGGCACCCCGCCGACGTCGGTCGCGACGACCGGCAGGCCGCGAGCCAGGGCTTCGGTGACGACCATGCCGTACGGCTCGTCGCGCGACGCCAGCACGGTCAGGTCGGCGGCGGCGTAGCTGTGGTCGAGGTCGGGTCCCGTCCGCGGTCCCGGCCAGGACACGCGGTCGGTCAGACCGCTGTCGTCGGCACGGCGACGGAGGTCCGCCACGAACGCCGGGTCGCGGTCGAGGCTCCCCACGCACACGCAGTGCCACGTGAGGTCCGTGAGCGTCGCGAGCGCATCGAGCAGGACGTCGTGCCCCTTGCGGGAGATCACGGCGGCGACGCAGAGCAGCGCTCCAGCGGTGTCCGTCCCGGGCGCCAGATCGGCCTCGTCCACGCCCGGCTCGGCGACGTGGACACGGCCGGGCTGCAACGGGTACAGCTCGAGCAATCTGCGCCTGGTCCACGCACTCGTCCCGACCACGGCAGCCGCCGCCGTCAGCACCGCGCCCTCCCGCGCACGGTCGTCGTCGGCCGGGCGGTGGCCGAGCGGCAGGTGCACGAGGACGACCAGACGGACACGCCGTGCCTGCGGCACGAGCACGTCCGGCGCCGTGGAGGCGATCAGCCCGTCGAGCAGTACGACGGCGTCCTCTGGGATCTGCTCCACGACCCCGGCGAGCGCGGCGTAGGCTGCCGCGTCGGGCCGCGGCCAGCAGCCGGGCACGGCGTGCTCGTGCACCGACCAGCCGAGCGCAGTGAGACCGCGGCAGACCCGGCGGTCATAGGCGTTCCCTCCACTCGGTCGGGCGGGGTCGTCGATGCCGGCGGGTACGACGACGTGGACTGCAGTCACAGCGGCCGCTCGTAGCTCGCCCAGGCGATATGCGACTCGTGGAGCGTGACGACCAGCCCGTCGAGCTCGCGGGCCGCCTCGCCCAGGGCGCCGTCAGCCACGCGGTCTGCGAGCCGGTCAGCGATCACCCGGGCGAGCGCCTCGGTCGACGTGTTCATCCCTGCGAACGCAGGCTCGTCGTCGAGGTTGCGGAAGCTGAGCTCGGCCACCACAGCGTGCAGCTGCTCGGCCGCTCGACCGATGTCGACCACGATGTTGTCGGCGTCGAGGGCCGCGCGCCGGAACGTGGCGTCGACGACGTAGGTCGCGCCGTGCAGGCGCTGCGCCGGGCCGAACACCTCGCCGCGGAAGCTGTGGGCGATCATCATGTGATCGCGGACGGTCACGCTGAACATGAGCTACCGATCTCCGTAGGTGATTGTGTGGCAGAGCGCCGGCAGGCTTCCCGCAGCCAACCGGGCCATGACGTCGGGCAACTCGTCGAAGGGGGATGTCCCTGTCAGGAGCGCGTCGAACGCAGGGTCTTGCAGGAGGTCGAGTGCGAGTGCCAGCCGGCCGGCCGTCGTGCGCCGCCCGCTGCGGGCCGGGGAGAGGGTGCCGACCTGGCTCGCGCGGATGCCGAGGCGGCCCGAGTGGAATGCGCCACCCAGCGACAGCCGGACGTCGGTGTCCCCGTACCAGCTGAGGTCGATGACCGTGCCCTCGGGCGCGAGCAGGTCGAGCGACCGCTGGAGCCCGGCGGAGGTCGCGCTGGTGTGGACGACCAGGTCGAGACCGTCGGCGGCGTCCCCGGGGAGCGCGAAGTCGACGCCGAGGGCGGCCGCGACCTCTGCCCGACCTGCGTCGACGTCGACGAGCGTGACCTCCACTGCCGGGAACCGAGCGAGGAGGCGTGCGACGCAGCAGCCCACCATCCCGGCACCGACAACGGCGATCCGGTCGCCCAGCAGTGGTGCGGCGTCCCACACAGCGTTGACGGCGGTCTCGAGGGTGCCCGCGAGCACGGCACGAGCGGGTGGGACGCCCTCGGGCACAACGAACACGGCACGGGCCGGCACGACGTAAGCGGTCTGGTGCGGGTACAGGCAGAAGACCGTACGGCCCTGCAGTTGCGGCGGCCCATGCTCCACCGCACCGACGCTGAGGTAGCCGTACTTGACCGGCCCCGGGAACTCTCCCTCCTGGAATGGCGCGCGCATCGCGCCGTACTGGCCAGGCGGCACACCGCCGCGGAACACCAGCGTCTCGGTGCCGCGGCTGACGCCGGAGCGCAGGGTGCGCACCACCACGTCGTCCCGCCCCGGCTCGGGCAGCGTCACCGGCCGGATCTCGCCGCAGCCGGGCGCGCGCAGCCAGAACGCTCTCTCCTGCCGTCGATCGGGAAGCGCCTGCATCGTGTCCACCATACGACGTGCGGGCGGTCTGGGTTCATCGATGTCGAGGCCAACGCCGCGCTCGCCTCATCCGGCTCTCATCCGGGCGGCTTACCGTCACGGTAGAACGTCGACCGAGAGGGGCTCGTCATGGCACGTCGGAAGCTCGTACCAGCAGTCGCCGCCGTAGCGGTCATCGCCGTCAGCGGCGTCGGAGCCGCGACCGCCGTCGGTGGCGGGGACAGCGATCGCGATGGTGACGGGAAGCGCCGCCGATGCGGCCACTGCAGCCGCGCTGAGGGCGACCGGCGGTGGCACGGCGAACAGCGTCGAGCGCGATGCGGAGAACGGCGTCGTCTGGGAGGTCGAGGTCACGAGGCCCGACGGGCGCACCGTCGATGTCAGGCTCGCGGCTGACCTCACGGTCGTCGTGGTCGAGGGCGACGTCGAGACGGGCGACGACACGGACTGACGCGCGCCAGGGGTACCTCACAGCGCCGGTGAGACGTCAGCGATGGCGAGCGACGTATGCCGCGACGGCCTTCTTGAGGTCGCCGGGCGGTGACACGAACAGCGCGACGATGCGGGACTCGGCGGTGCCGGCGAGGGGAGCCACGCGGAGCACCTTGATCCGCGTCTCGCCACCGATCTGACCGCTATCGCCGATCACCCTGATCGTTGCGCCATCGCCCGCCGCGAACGGCAGGTTGCTGGCGAAGGCGATGCCGTCGAGGCTCAGATCGATCGTGTCCGCCTCGAACGTCGTCCCCTTCTTGTTCGGGCCGCAGCGTTCGACAACGCCTCGGATGAGCGCCGTGAGCGGGGCTCGCGCGGAACCGCGCCGGTTCTCGTGGACGCCGGGATCAGCGGCGAGCGCGAGCCGAAGCAGCCCCGCATCCGGGTCGCCGTCGGGCTTGGCCGCCAGCACCTTGGTGCGAGCCGTCATCCAGTTGTACCGGTCGCTCCACGCAATCTCGATCGTGGTCCCGTCCGGAATCGATGACGGGCGCCGGAGTTCGAGGACGAGGCCAGCCTCGTAGTCGATGCGGCGGACGTCGACGGTGCGGACGCGTCCGGACGGCAATCTCAGCGCCATGTTCGTGGTCGGATGGACACCCTTCCAGAGGCGGAGGAGTCCCAGCGGCCGCGGTCTGGGCGCCGGCGCGTCCGCCTGGTCGCGGGCAGCCGCCGCGCCGTCGGCAGGCGCGGTCGGCGGCGGGCCGTCCTGCTCCGGACCCTCGGACGTCTTCGCGACGCGTACTGGCTTCAGGCGCAGGCGACCTGCGTCAGGGTGCGGTTTGAGGCGTGGCTCGAGGATCCTGGCGTCCACGGGCGTGAAGGTCGCTGCCCGGTCCCACACCACGGTCAGGACTTTCCCCACCCTCAGGGCGGCGGGATGCGAGACGCCGAGGACCAGGGCCCCATCCAGATCGATCGCCAGCAGCTTGACGGCGACCACGCGGTCGCCTGTCAGGAGGAGCGTGATCTGGCTGCCAGGGACGGGTGCGACGAGTCCAGTGAGATCCCCCGAGTCCGCCATTGAACGGTGGTATCGGTTCTCGGCTCCGACGACTTTACTATCCAGGCCGTGACGCTCCTGTCCCGCACGGCCCGGCGGGGCGTCCTCGGCGTCCTCGTGGCGTTCATCACCCTCGGGCTCCTCAACGTCTTCACGGTGCCGCCGATGCTGCCGCGTGACGAGTCGGCGCACGTCTCCTACGCGCTGCGCGTCGCTGACGGCGACTTACCACGGATGGACGACCCGACGGTGAAGGGCGTCATCCCCCACATGCGCACGCGCCTGCCGATCTTCACCGCCAACCACCCGCCGCTCCTCTACGCGGTCGTCGCAGTCCCGCTCGAGGTCGGCATCCGCACCGGGCGGCCGCAGTTCGGCCTGCGCGTAGCGCGTGCGACCAGCCTGCTGTTCGGGGTCGCGGCGATCGCGCTCGCGGCGGTGCTGGGAGCGCTCGTGCTGCCAGGTCGCGACGACGTCCCGGTCGTCGCGGCTGCCGTCAGCGCTCTGACGCCGATCGTGCCGCATACGATGGCACTCGTCTACAACGACGCGATCGGCGTGTGCGCCTCGACCGCGCTCCTCGTCGCGGGCATGCTGGTGTACCGGCGGGGGGCGACCCGGCGGACGATTGCCTTCCTGATCGCCGCTGCAGCGTTCGCCGCGCTCGCGCGCTCGTCGAGCCTGTTCGCGTTCCCATCGGCCGTGATGCTGGCCGCGCTCGGCGTCCGCTCGGTGCGCCGCGCGATTGCGATCGGCGCCGGCGCCGGTGCGGCGGCGGCGCTCGCCGGCGGCTGGTTCTACCTCCGCAACAAGCACCTGTACGGCTCGTACCTCGGCAACGGCTTCCTGGCGCGACCCAGTGGCCGGCCGATCATCCACCGCCCGTACCTGGAATCGCTCGTGAACGTCCGCGTGCACCGGCACATGCTCGGCCGCCTCTGGGACGGGTGGGTGTTCGCGAGCCGCTTGCCCCGCTGGCCGGGCTGGATCGGTGCGGGCGTCGAGGTGCCGGCCCTCGTCGGCCTCGTGCTCGCCACCGGTCGTCGCTGGCGGGCGCGGATCGCCCCGACGCGGGACGAGATGATTGTCTGGGGCGCCCTGCTCGGCTTCTGCGCAATCGTCGTCGCCTCCGTCGTCGGCTTCGTCTCGATCGGCGGCAACGCCCACGCGCGCTACCTGTTCCCGGTCCTGCCGGTCGCGGGTATCGCGGTCGCCGTCGGCTACTCGCGCCTGCCGCGCCTCGCCACCGTGGCGGCGCTGGTCGTGACCGCTGTCGCCAACGTGGCGCTCTGGCACCGCTTCCTCGCCGCGAACGGGGGTGTCGAGTCGGACCGGTTTCCGATCACGGAGATCCAGGCGCTGCGGGAGGCGGGGCTGCGTGGCTCGCCGCTGCTGCTCGGCGTGTCGCTGCTGGTCGTCGCGGCGGGTGTAGCCGCGGCAGCGCGAAGCCTCGGCTCACGCGGCGACGCCTGAGGCGTCCGCCGGCGGCGGCGGCGGTACCTGCTGCCAGGCGCGGATCCTGCCGTCCTCGATCAGGTCGGCGGCTGCCGCCCGCTCGCCCGACGATGCGCACTCGTGCTCCGGTCGGGGGCGCAGCACGAACGTCGCCACGAGCGCACCGCGGATCATCTCCACCGCGACGGCGGCGGCGGGCGCGAACAGGTCGGGGTCGGGCGCGGCGCCGTCGTATCCCGACAGGACGAGGCGACGAGGGCAACCACGATCGCCGCGACCGATCTGCGCATGCTGCCCATTGTGCACCGTGCGCGCATGCCATGATCTCCGGCATGCCGGACGAACTCGCGTATGTCTCAGCCACCGATCTCGCAGCGCGCATCCAGGCGCGCGATCTGTCCGCGGTCGAGGTCGTCGACTCGACCATCGAACGCATCGAGCGACGCAACGCCAGCATCACCGCGTTCGTGTTCGAGGGCTTCGACGATGCACGGTCGGCGGCGAAGGCGGCGGACGCCGCGCTCGCCAGCGGTGGGGAGGTCGGACCGCTCCATGGCGTTCCGGTCGCGATCAAGGATCTGTTCGACTTCAAGCCCGGCTGGAAGTCGACGTTCGGTGGCGTGCGTGCCTTGAAGGACCTCGTGATCAATGCGCGTTGCATGTTCACCGAGCGCATCGAGGACGCCGGTGCGATCATCGTCGGCAAGACGAACAGCCCGACGATGGGCATGCGTGGGGTCTGCGACAACTTCCTGTTCGGGCCATCGCGCAACCCGTTCGACGTCTCCCGGAACACCGGTGGGTCCTCGGGCGGCTCGGCCGGTGCGGTCGCGGACGGCCTCGTGCCGCTCGCCGAGGGCACGGACGGCGGCGGCTCCATCCGCATCCCTGCGTCCTGGTGTGGCTGCTACGGCTACAAGCCCTCGTTCGGGCGGGTGCCGTCGATCCTGCGGCCGAACGCGTTCGCGTCGATGGCGCCGTTCCTGTTCGAGGGCCCGATCACGCGCTCGGTGGACGACGCGGCGCTCGCGCTGACCGCGCTGAACGGCTTCGACGACCGCGATCCCTTTGCGCTGGCCGGCCACGTCGACTACCGCTCCGTCACGAACCGGGACATCGCCGGTATGCGGATCGCCTACAGCGCCGACCTCGGCGTGTACCCGGTCGACCCGGCGGTCGCGGCGAAGGTTCTCGAGGCCGTCCGCGCGTTCGAGGAGGCGGGCGCGATCGTCGAGGAGGTCACGCTCGACATCAAGCGCAGCCATCTCGAGCTGGCCGACCTCTGGTGCCGGATGATCACACCCCTCAACTGCGCCGGCCTGCAGGCGTTCACGGACGCCGGCATCGACCTGCTCGGTGAGCACCGTGGCGACTTCCCGCCCGAGTACCTGCGTTGGATCGACGAGGGCTTCCGGATGAGCGTCGTCGACGTCATCCGCGACCAGGAGATGCGCTCCGAGATCCACGACGTGGTGCAGGCGGTCTTCCGTACGCACGACCTGCTGGTGTCGCCGACGCTCGCCTGTTTGCCGGTCCTGAACGCCGACGACGGCAACACGCTCGGCCCGTCGCATGTCAACGGCGTCGAGGTGGAGCGCCTGATCGGCTGGTGCATGACGTACTTCTTCAACTACGCGCCGAACCCGGCCGCCTCGATCCCGGCGGGGCTGGTCGACGGGCTTCCCGTCGGGATGCAGATCGTCGGTCGCCGCTATGCGGACGACGACGTGCTCGCCGCGTCCGCCGCGTTCGAGCGGCTGCGGCCGTGGGCCTCGACGTATGCGATCCCCGCGGGGCGTGCGATCGGCTGACGTGCGATCCCGGGGCCTGGCCCCAACGTCCCGCGTGAAAGAAAGGGATCAGATCCCGCTCTTTCACGCGTGTTTTCGGCGCCACGCCCGCCACGTCAACGCCCACCGCTCGGGATCGTCCATCGGCGCCGCGTCGAGGAAGTGGGAGGTTGAGGAGTGGGGCGCGGTGCGGATCGTCTCCGGCTCGTCGTAGGCCTCGGCAGCGACCCGGGTGATGATCTCGGCGTAGGTGTCGAGGTCGGCACGCGACACCGTCTCCGCCGGCTCCAGCGTCATCGGCTCCTCCACCAGCCACGGCTCGTGGCTCGGGAAGTACTGCTGTACGCCATAGTCGACGGTGCGCCGCGCGAGGTCGATCGTGCCGATGCCCGTGTCGGCGTTCAGTTGCCGCCACGAGTAGCGGACCTGCTCCAGGCGCCGGGCGTCGTTGCCGTCCGCGAACGAGACCTCGAGGCCCCTGATGCCATCCAGGCGATGCGCGAGGTAGTTGTTGTTGAGGACGGCGATCTCCGCCACCTCGCGCAGCCCCTCGGCGCCGAGCGCGAGCACCCACGCGAACGAGCGCACGACCGTCGCCGGGACGCCGTGGAACTGGCGCACCTTCCCGATCGACTGCGGGCGGTCGTAGTCGAGTCGATAGCCGCCGTCCGCCGCCTCGACCACGGGCGTCGGCAGGAACGGCGCCAGCGCCGACGTGACACCGGACGCCCCGACCGGCATCCCCATCGACGCGTGCGGCGACGAGAACGTCTTGTGGAGGTTGAACTGGCAGAGGTCGAAACCGGCTTCGCGGGCGCGGGTGACGCCGAGGATGCCATTCGCGTTCGCCTGGTCGTAGTGACACAGCCCGCCGGCCGCATGGACGATGTCCGTGAAGCGGTCGATCTGCGGGTTGAACAAGCCGGTGTCTTCCGGGTTCGTGATCATCAGCCCGGCCGTCCGCTCCGAGATCGCCGCCTTCAGCGCCTCGAGCGATGGGAGGCCATCCTCGCCCGGGTGCAACGTGATCAGACGGAAGCCGGCCGTCGCCGGCCCGGCGCCGTCGCAGGGGTGGGAGAAGACCGTCGTGATGATCTCGTCGCGGTGCGACTCGCCCCGCGCGGCGTGGTACGCGGCGATCATCCGCGCGTTCGCGTAGACCGCCTGCGAGCCGCCGCCCGGCTGGAACGTGAAGCGGTCGAGACCGGAGATCTCGCAGAGGATCCGCTCGAACCGGTGCATCGCCTCGAGCAGGCCCTGCACCGTCTCGTCGTCCTGCAGCGGGTGCAGATCGCGCACCTTGTGGCTGCGCACCAGTTCCTCGTTCACCTTCGGCGAGTACTTCATCGTGCACGTGCCGAGACCGAGGCCGATGTTGACGTCCTGCCCGAGCGTCTCCTGCGACAGGCGCAGGTAGTGCCGCAGGACCGTCGGCTGCGCCAGCTCGGGCAGCCCGGGTGGCAGCGATCGCCGAAGGGAGGCCGGGAGCGCCGCCAGCGGATCGCCGACTGCCGCCTCGATCGTGGCGCCGGACGCGGGTGGGATGAAGCCCCGCTCGCCAGGGGTGGATTGCTCGAACACCAGCGGCTGGTTCCAGCTCGCCTGGTGGAACGGTTGAAGGCGGGTTGTGGTCGTCACGGTGACTCCTACGCGACGGCGGCCGCAAGCGCGCCGGCCAACCGGTCGATGTCTGCCTGGGTGTGGATCTCGGTCACGCAGCAGAGCGCGGACTGGCCGAGCTGCAGGTGCGAGCGGGAAAGGTCGAGCGGGCCGTGGATACCGGCCTCGCCGAGGGAGCGATTGACCTCCGCCACCGTCCGGCCCGTCCCGTTCAGGTCGATCACGAACTCCTTGAAGAACGGCGCCGTCAGCGCCGGCGCCCGCACGCCCGGGATCGCGCCGAGGCGCTGCGCCGCGTACTGGCTGCGCTGCATGATGGTCATGCCGAGCTCGCGCATGCCGTCGGGCCCGAGCAGCGACAGGTAGACGGCGACGCCGATCGCCCACAGGCACTGCGTCGTGCCCGTGTACTCCTTCGCGTCGCCGCGCTGGACGTAGCTCATTCGATCCCAGCGCACCTCGCCGAAGCCCCACTCGTCGCGTTCCGTGCGGGCCGCGCCGACGAGGAAGGTCGGGTACTCGCCGACGTAACGCTCCTCGTCCGCGCTCGCGATGAAGCCGGCGAGGCCGCCGCCGTGATGCTGGTGGATACCGAGCGGCTGCAGCTCGCCGCAGACGATGTCGGCGCCGTACCGCGGCGGCGCCTCGAGCACGCCGAGCGAGATCGGGTCGACGCCGACCACGGCCAGCGCGCCGGCGGCGTGAGCGCGCTCGCAGATCGCGGCCGAGTCGGGCTCGATCGTGCCGAGGAAGCCCGGGTTCTCGAGGTACACGCAGGCGACGTCGTCGCCGAGGAGTGCGTCCAGCGCGGCGAGATCGATCGCGCCCGTGGCCGGGTCGTACGGGACCGGGTCGAGGCGCATGCGCGCACCGCAGTAGCCGTCGATCACCGAGCGCCGCTCCGGGCAGAGACTGGCGGGGAGGAGTGCCCGGCTGCGACCGGTCAGCCGCCCCGCCATCGAGATGGCGCTGGCCGCCGCGCTCGCCCAGTCGTACGTCGGCTGCGACACCGCCTCGCACTCGACCAGCTCACCGATCATGCTGCTCGACTCGAAGAACGCCTGCATCTTGCCGTGATCGGCGTACGTCTCGCCGTAGTAGGCGGTCAGGAACTCGCCCCGGTTCACGATCTCGTCCACGACCGCCGGGACGTAGTGCGGCCAGCAGCCACCGCCAAGGAAGCTGAGCCGGTCCTCCGTCGAGACGTTGCGGTCGAGCAGTTCGCGCAGGTGTCTGCGCAGCTCGACCTCGCTCTCGAGGGCAGGCTCCATCGTCATCACTCGACCGAGCAGCAGCCGCTCCGGGATCGAGGCGTAGAGGTCGTCCGCGGTGGCCGCGCCGACCGCCGCCAGCATCTCGGCGCGAACCCGCGGTGCCGAGTTCGGGATGTACGGGTGCGCACGGGTGCGGCTCATCCGCTATTGCTCCTTTGTATGACGGCCGTATGGCTCTCCGACATGACCTCTCCCGACGTGGCGGCGATCGCGGCCCGCCCGCACCGCGTGGCGATCCTACCGCTTGGGTCCACCGAGCAGCACGGGCCCCACCTGCCGCTCGATGTCGACACGCGCATCACCGCGGCGATGTGCGAGGCGGCGGCAGTCCACGTTGCGGCCGACGTCGGCGTCGTGATCGCACCGCCGCTGACCGTCGGCATCTCGGAGCACCACATGGGCTTCGCGGGGTCGCTGACGCTGGACGCGGAGACGTTCACGGCGGCAGCGTTCCAGATCGGGCGCTCGCTCGTGCGACATGGCTTCGATCGGCTCGTGCTCGTGAACGGTCACGCGGGCAACGCGGGGGCGATGCACGTGGTCGCGTCACGCCTCCGGCTGGAGGCGGGAGCATCGTTCGTCGTCCACCTGCACGAGTGGTCGCTGGCCGCCGATGCGTTCGCCCGACTGCGAACCTCGGGCCCCGGCGGCGCCGCGCACGCCTGCGAGTACGAGACGTCCGTCTACCTCCATCTGCGGCCGGAGGCGGTGCGGATCGACCTGGCCGTGGACGAGCCGTCGCGGGCGCTGATCGACGATGGCCTGGTCGAGATCTTCGCCGGCGGTCGTTACGGGGTCGCGCTCGGCGCGGACTTCTCGGCCAGCGGCGTGCTGGGGGAGCCGACGCGCGCGACGGCGGAGACGGGCCGCGCCTGCTTCGGCGAGGCGGTCGCCAACCTCGCTCGCGTCCTGCGTCAGGTCGCGACCCGGTAGACGGTCTCGTGGCCCGGGCCGGTGACGACGCGCCGGTAGCCGCAGAGCGCGGCGTCGAGATCCGGGTCGCCGGTGTCCACGAGCAGCGGCCGACCGCCGAGCGCGGCCAGTTTCGTCTCCGTCGACACGATCACGAGCGCGTCGAGGCCGGCCGCTCGGAGTACGCGCGGCGAGAGCTGCTGGTTGCCGCGGCCGAGGATGAACCCCTGGCCGCCGACCGGCGTCACGATCACCGACGAGCCCTCCTCCACCAGTTCGAGGAGGGTCTCCTCGTTCGCATCGGCGGCGACAAGCCGTCCGCCTGCAACGACGTCGACGCCGACGAGCGTCGGCGTCAGCCCGAGCGCAGCGAGGATCGCGGCCGTCGTCGTCCCGGGGCCGATCAACGCCAGTCGCCTGCCGAGTCCGCGCGCGACGTGGCCCGCGACGGCGGCCTGCGCGGCCGCCTCGGCCGGCGCGCTACGCGCCTTGCCGCTCTGCACGAGGCCCGGCGCGACGGGGACGCGCAGGTAGCCGTGCAGCCGCGGGGAGATGATCCCGGCGCGCAGGTCGGCCTCGTCGACGTCCATCACCTCGGCCGGCGCGTCGCCCCGCGTTCGCCCGGCGACGAACGCCGCCGCCAGTTCGCCCGCGCGCCGCGGCGTCACGCCGAACACGGCAGAGTGCATCTTGACGCCGGCCGGGATGCCGATCACGGGTACGCGGTCGCCGACTGCGTGCAGGACGTCGACCGCTGTGCCGTCGCCGCCGGCGAACAGGAGCAGGTCGATCCCGGCCTCGACCATCGCGAGCGCTGCGGTCGTGGTGTCGGCCGCCGTCGTCGTGCCCGCTGGCGCCGCGAGGTCCTCGCCCATCGGCCCCGGCGCGCGGAGGAGGTCGACTCCGTCCGCGAGGGCAGCGAGCGCCTGCAGGGCGCGCGCGGGCGCCGGGGCCTCGGCGCCGGCGTCGATCGCGGCCTGCACGAGGCTGGCGTCGTCGGAGCCCTTCAGCGCCAGCCGGCCGCCGATGCCGGCGCGGGGGTTGACGATGAGGCCGATCCGCAGCACCCGGCAAGGCTACCGGCGGTCGACGGTCGGCGGTCGCTTTACTGCGTCCCGCGCAGGACGTAGGATGCTGGCCTACGCGGGAGCGGGAGGCGGTGTCGGATGTCTGATGATGCGCAGTGGCAGCTCGGGATCGCCATCGGCGTCGTCGTGATCCTGGTCGCGGCGGTGATCGTGATCGCGATCGTCATGCTGGCGGCGCGGATCGACCGGCAGGCGAAGACGGCGGTCGGTGCGGTCGAGGTGCTGCGCAAGCAGACCGACGCGCTCGCCGGGATCGGCCAGGTCAACGACTCGGGCGTCCGCATCCTGCACGCCGCGCGTGCGCTGCGGAAGGTGGCGGTGGGCAAGTGACGCCGCTCGCCGCCATCTCCTCCAACGGCTACTGGACGATCTCCCTCGCCATCGGCCTCGTGGCCGCGCTGATCGTCGCCGCGCTCCTGCTGATCCTCGTCAGGACCGTCCGGAGCATCAACGCGTCGGTCGACGGCCTCCTCGAGGTCGCCGGCAAGGTCGGCGCGAACACCGCCAACATCCCGCAACTGGAGGCGACGGCGCCGGTGCTCGCGATGATCGTCGACGAGGCCGTCGTGCAGGACGGCTACATGAACGCGCTGACCGACGGGTACGGTGAGATATGAGCGATCAGGACCTCCTCATCCTGCTCACGGTGGCGCTCGCCGTCGTCGTGGTCGCGGTGCTGGCCATCGCGCTGATCGAGGTGCGGCGCCGGCTCGTGAAGATCGGCGAGGGACTCTCCGCGCTCGCCGGCGCGCTCGAGGGCGTCGAGGCTGGCCATCTGCGTCCGCTGGAGCCGGCGGTCAACGCGATCAACGCCCAGTTCGACGTCATTCTCGGCGCCCTGCCGGGCATCGGCCGCAAGGCTGCGATCGTCGCTGAGAGGCGACCGCGATGACGCTCTGGTGGATCGGCGACGCCGTCCTCGTCCTGGTCGTCCTGCCGGTCGTCGTGTATCTGCTTCGCGGTGTGCTGAACGCCGCGTCGAGCATCGTCCCGAGCGTCGAGCGGATCGCCGCCGCGACCGGGTCGGGCTCAGCCGACCTCGATGCCGTCCCGCTGCTTCTGACGACGCAGAGCCAGGTCAACCAGACCGTCGCGGGCGTCGCCGGGTACGGCGGGTCCCTCGACGTTATCCTCGACGACGCCGAGTAGGGGGAATGATGCTCCTCGCCATCGGACCAGGCACCGGCTCGATCGTCGCCGTGGTGCTGATCGTCCTCGCGCTCGTCTGGTACCTCGTCTCGACGATCGTCCAGCTGCGGAAGATCACGGACGGCCTCGACGTGGTGATCGCGAACGTCGGCGAGATCCTCGCGAAGACGGCGCCGGTCGAGGAGGTCGTCGGCGCGATCAACAAGGACCTCGATGCCGGCGTCGATCTGCTCGAGGGGCTGCTCGTGAAGAAGGCGGGCCTCGTCGACGCGGTCGGTCTCGTCGACGGGTTGTATCCCGGTGCGGCTGCGGCCGGCCTGCGCAACTACCCGGACAGCACGACCGTCAAGGCGCCACGCATCGCCGAGGTGTACACGCGCGGCGTCCTCACGCTCGCGCGCCTCGGGCGGGAGGCGCCGATCGCCGCTGCCAGCCCCGCGGGAACCGTCCTCCGAAACGTCGAGGGCGGCAGCCTCGCGGCACGCCTGCTCTACCCGGAGATGCGCCAGTCGCGGCCGCCGGCGCTGCCGCGGTCGCCCGTCATCGGCACCGACGCCCCGGTGCAGTACGAGGAGCGCGACGACATCGGCGCCCCGCGTAAACGACTGCCCGCCCGCTGATACGAGAGGAACGCGATGCAGACTCCTGCGCCCTTCGGGTACGAACGTGCGACGAGCGTCGACGGCGCGATCGCGTCGTTGCAACGACTCGGTCCCGAGGCGCGGATCATCGCCGGCGGTCACAGCCTGCTGCCGATGATGAAGCTGCGGCTTGCGAACCCGGAGCACCTGATCGACATCAACGACCTGGTGGAGCTGTCGTACATCCGCGAGCAGGACGGCGAGATCCGGATCGGCGCGTTGACCCGCCACGTCGCGCTGCTGAAGTCCGAACTCCTCGCCCGGCACTTCCCGGTCTTCGCCGACGCCGAGACGGTCATCGCCGACCCGGTCGTCCGAAACCGCGGGACGATCGGCGGGTCGCTCTGCCAGGCCGACGCCGCCGAGGATCTCTCCGCCGTGTGCACCGCGGTGAAGGCGAAGGTCGTGATCCGCGGCGCCGCCGGCGAACGTGTCGTCGGCATGGAGGACTTCCACGTGGGGCCGTACCAGACGGCCGTCGGCGCCGGAGACGTGCTGACGGAGGTGCGTCTACCGCTGCGCCCCGGCTCCGGTAGCGCCCACGAAAAGGTCGAGCGGCGGGCCGGTGACTGGGCGATCGCGGCGGCCTCTGCGGCGGTGTGGATCGCCGCAGGGCGGATCACCGATGTCGGCATCGGTCTCAGCGCGGTCGGCCTCACAACGATCCATCTGACCCGCGCCGAGGATCTGCTGCGCGGCCAGGCGCCGTCGGAGGACCTGTTCGCGGAGGCCGGCGCGATTGCCGCCGCGGACTGCTCGCCGGGCGCCGATGGTCGCGGGCCGATCGACTACAAGCGCCACCTCGTCGGCGTCCTCACCCATCGTGCATTGCGGCGCGCCGCGGCGCGCGCCGCTTCCCAGGAGGCCTGATCATCAACGTCTCGATAACGATCAACGGCGAGCGCGTCTCGCACGACGTCGAACCGCGCCTGCTGCTCGTGCACTACATCCGCGAGCAGGTCGGGCTGACCGGCACGCACTGGGGCTGTGACACGTCGAACTGCGGCGCCTGCGTCGTGCTGATGGATGGCGAGCCGGTGAAGTCGTGCACGGTGCTCGCCGCGATGGCCGACGGACACGATGTCCGCACGGTCGAGTCGCTGGAGGTCGATGGCCAGCTGGATCCGATCCAGCAGGGCTTCCACGAGCGGCATGCGCTCCAGTGCGGGTTCTGCACACCCGGGATGCTGATGACGACGCGCGCCTTGCTCGACGCGAACCCGGACCCGACCGATCTCGAGATCCGGACGGCGATCTCGGGGGCCATCTGCCGTTGCACCGGCTACCAGAACATCGTCGGCGCCGTACGCTGGGCCGCCGAGCACGAAGCCGCGGCGAGACGGGAGGCATGAGCGTGGCCACAGTCGAGAACCTGCCCAGCCCTTCCACCGAGCGCCCGATCGGCTTCGGCCGGCTGAAGCGCAAGGAGGACGCGCGCTTCATCCGCGGCCAGGGAACGTACCTGGACGACATCCGGCTGCCGGGGATGGTCCACGGCGCGGTCCTCCGCAGCCCGTACGCACATGCGCGGATCGTGAAGATCGACACGTCGCGCGCGCTCGCCCACCCGAACGTCGCCGCCGTCGTCACCGCGAAGGACCTCGAGACGCTCGGGCTCGCCTGGATGCCGACGATCTCCTACGACACGCAGGCCGTGCTCGCGGGCGACAAGGTGCGCTTCCAGGGGCAGGAGGTCGCATTCGTGATCGCGACCGACGAGTACTCGGCGAACGACGCGCTCCAGCTGATCGATGTCGAGTACGAGCCCTTGCCGGCGATCGTCAACGCGCGCAAGGCGCTCGACGCCGATGCGCCACTGATCCGCGACGACAAGGTCGGCCAGCGCGACAACCTCGCGAGCCCGACCTGGGAGGCCGGCGACGAGGCCGCGACCGACCGCGCCTTCGCCGAGGCCGACACGATCGTGACGCGCGACATGATCTACCCGCGCTGCCACCCCGCGCCGCTCGAGACGTGCGGGATGATCGCCGACTTCAACCCGACCACCGGGCAACTCGACATCTACAACGGCAACCAGGCGCCGCACGCGCACCGCACGGTGTACGCCCACGTCGCGGGCCTG
>VFJZ01000054.1 GCA_009885805.1 Actinomycetota bacterium | reverse complement strand
CCACACACACACACACACTGCAAATCGACTGTGGGTCTGTGCATAAATTCATGAGGCCCGCACCTGCCAGACCGGCGATCTCGGTAGCGGTGTTCAGACCTCTGGGATCGGCACTGGTGTCGGTGCGGCGCCGAGGGACCACCCCCGCGTACGCGGGGACGACACTTCGTATTGTCAAGCTACAGGGGAAGTCGGACGAGCGCAAGGCCATCAAAGTCCACGATAGATCTCTGCGGTTCGTTGTGGACCCTGACCGTGAAGCCCTGGTCGTTGCGAGCATGGGCGATCATCGTGCACGAGCCGTCACGCGCCTCCTTGCACGCCTTGGCCCAGAGCCGGTCACGCACGCCCGCTGGCAGTGAACCGACGAACGTCCCGGAGCGCGGTTCGAGCAGCCATCGCGTCAGATCGCCGCGGAGCCCACCTGGAACCCGCTCGAGGATCAGCACGACCATCACGGTGGAGCCGTCCCCGCGTCGTCGGCGTAGTTGCGGCCGGCCCCAACCACGCCGTCCGGATCCCAGAGCTCACCCGTCGGGTCGATCTCGTCGTCGGACGGCGGCTCGACGTCGAGTACCTGCAGGATGTCCTGGGCGATGCGGACAAGCAGGCGAGACTCGTAGAAAACCTGCCGGAGGTAGGAGCGCACGAGGTCCTCAGCCGCGTCGGGTTCCTCTGCGGCCGCCTGAAACGCAGCGGGTATCGCCGTCTCGCACTTGTACAGATCCGCGACGTCGTAGACGAAGGACTGCGCCCGGCCGACGTGGATGAATCCGAGGCCGGCACTCAGGCCGAGACTGACGATGGCCGCGTGGCAGATACCGTAGAGACAAGCGTTCGCCGCCGTAAGGGCGCGATTCACCGGGTCGGATGCGTCCGGTTTCCCGGGCACGTACCGCCTGCCGTGCCACGGGACGCCGCTCGCCCTGCTCGCCGCCGCATACGCATCGCGAACCCGGGCGCCCTCCATCCCGCGGAGCTGCTTGATGTCCAGCACCTCGTTGACCACGCCGGGGAACCGCATCGTGTACATACGACGAGCAACCATCAGCCGCGACCGGCCTGACGACGCCAACCGCGCCTGATGCTGCAGCAGGCGCGCCGACCGCGCATGCCCGAGGCCGTGGGCATAGAAGCGGACGCCATCCTCCCCCGTCCAGACGATCTGGCAACCGCAGTCGGCGAGGTTCTTCACCGCCGCATGGGTGATGGTCGTGCCGGGGCCGAGCATCGCGAGCCCGAGGTTCGCGCACGGGATCATCGTGCGTCCGTCCACGTCGATCGCGACGATCGCACGCTGGGCCTGCTCGACCCGTGCACGCTGGATGTAGACGAACGACCATCCATCCCTCAGACGCGGCAGCGATCGGAGGTCGGTGCGCACGTCAGCGGGCGACGGTCAGCAGACCGAATCCGTAGGCGCGCCCGCGCCCAACGCCAGCGCGGAGCGCGACCCGCAGCTGATCGGCGTCGAGTACGACGAGCACCCCGGCGAACACGACGCCCTGGTGCACGATCGCTTGGTCGCCGCGCAGACCGCGCTGCGACCACGTCTGGCCGACCGACAACGCCAGCCGACCGTTGTCCAGCGCAGGTTCGGCGCCCGCATCAACGAGTTTCCGCTGGAGCCACCCGACCTGCCGTGCCGCGTCGCGGATCGCCGTCCGGCGTCGACGGCCGTCGACGACGCCGTCGAACGTCGCGTTGGCGTGAAGCAGGAACCGCAGCTGCATCCCCGGCCGCAGCGCCTCATGCGCCTGCCCGGCACCCCTGGTCTCGGAACCCTTCATGTCCTGCCCAAGCTTGGCCCATACCGCGGGAGCGGCGTACTGCGCCAGGATCCGCCGCTCATCCTCCACGCGGTACAGCAGTCCGGCGCCCAGCCGCCCACCGACGTCGGGCGCGAACGCGCCCATCAGCAGGCGGTGCATCAGCGCCGGGTTCCGCATCGCGCGCCGCACCCCGGGCGTCTCCGCGAGATCGATCCGCGCCAGCTCAAGCATCGGCCACCCCCAGCGGAATGGTTCGCGCATAACGCGTCGCGAACCTTCGTGAGACGTAGCTATCGGCGAGTGGCTGATCGGGCACGCGCACCGTTGCCTCGCCCGGCGGGCACTCGACGATGACTCGTCGCGCATTCGCGCGGCGAA
Source organism: Actinomycetota bacterium (assembly GCA_009885805.1). Taxonomy (GTDB): domain Bacteria; phylum Actinomycetota; class Thermoleophilia; order Gaiellales; family F1-60-MAGs149; genus VFJZ01. Next base: position 6,999 of record VFJZ01000054.1, on the reverse strand, counting down.
CGCGCGTCCGCCGGTCCGACTGGCGGTCCGCGAGCCAGGCGTCGGCCGCGGCGGCAATCTCCATCAGCGCCCGTTCGAGAGGAGCATCGATCAGTCCGCCGTCCAAACGCTCACGAAACATGATCGGCGCAGCCGGAAGACACGCTGCCCGACCGAGCGAGAGTGGAAACGCCGGCGCGCCGACCGCCTCCTGGACGGCCTCGAGCAACCCTCGCTCACCTTCGAGACCGACGACGAAGCAGGCATCGGCGAGATAGCGGCGCCAGGTCAACTCGGTTGTCTTCGCCCCGCCCGCCACGTCGGCCACACTGGGGAGCTTCTGCGCACGGATCTCGTGCGCCGTCCAGGCGCGCCGCACCGCCGTCACAGCGAGGTCTACGCGCTTCGCCTTGCCACTCCGGACGACGACGGAGGCGGTGTGGTAGTCATCGATGACCCGGCCGGGGTCGATCACGAGCACGCCGTAGCGAAGAGTGGCCAGGTCACCGATATCGGCATGCCGCGGGCGCCCGAGCGCGGCGGCGCAGATCCCGACGACGCCGCTCTTCGACGGGTGGTCGAGAGTGTCCCGCCGCGCGTAGCGCGACTGAACGCCCCACGACTGGAGCGGACCGTCGAGTCGGAGCAGAAGCGTCGCGCTCACGGCACCGGGGCGAACGCGGTGGCGATGACGGCGGCAGCGAGGGCCTCGACGCTCGCGACGCGGTGGGGCGCGAGCGCACCGAGATGCTCCGGCCAGAGCGTCGCAACCGCCGAGGACCTGATGTCGGCCGTCCCGTACATCTCGTCGATCCGCGCCCGATACTCGACCAGCGCGGCGACACTCGCGGTCTCGAGGGAGTGCTCCCGCGCCGGCGCCACCGGGCGAGAGAACGCATTCGCGAGCCCGACGGCGATGCTGCGGACATCGGCGAGGACGAGGCAGGGTGGCTCGACGGCGAGGAAGGTCGTCTGCTTCCCCGACGGCACGGTGCGGACCGCCGCCTCGATCAGCCCGAGCGCCGCCGCACGGGCCAGGGCGTCGTCGCCGCCGAGATTGCGACGTAGTTGCGGCAGGTCGAGGGTGAGGTGACGGTAGAGCGTGCAGGCCGAGAACTCGAGGTCGCCCATCATGCCGGCGCCGGCGTCCTCGTCGGCGCCCTTGAGATCGTCGACAGCGGTGAAGAAGTCGATCTCGGTGTCCGAACGATGCGTCGAGATGGCGTGGGCGACCCGGCAGGCGGCGTCGATGTCGTTGCCCGGAAGCTCGGCGAGCATGCGGCCGAAGAGTGCGAGATCGAGCGCCCGTCCCTGGCCGAGCTCCACCGTCATCTTGTCGACCTTGCCGTCGAACGCGTCCCAGTTCTCGTCGACGGCGGCGGCGATCGCCTCGATCTCCCCCTGCGTGATGAACAGGAGCACAGCCGACTGCTCAGCACCCTCCGCGCCGCTCGGCTTGAGGCCGAGCAGCGCCAGCGTGCGACGGCGTGCCTCTCCCGCATCTCGCCCGCGATCGGCGAGCAGCAAGGCGACCTGCTCGGGCACACGGCGCGTCCGGATGCCGAGATGGTTCGTCTCGAGCCCCTCGCCGCCGTTGATGACGACGTCGCGGAAGTAGCGTCGGATCGCGCGCTTCCACGACTGGCTCGAGACGCGGCGCCGTGGGACGCCCCCGAATACGCAGCTCTTCGGCGCGCCCGCCTCGTCCCGGTTCACGTTGTTCGGGGCGAGGCTCTGGATGATGTGCAGGTCGATCGTCGTCATGTCTCGTGCTCCTCGGTCGTGGTCTGGTCATCGCCGACTTCGCGGGAGCCCCAGAAGTCATCCGCCCACCGGCGCTCGACATACCGATCCGGGTGGCCAACCCGTTCCATCTCCCACGTGAGGGCGCCGAAGTCGAGGCCGATCGCCTCGGCGGCGCACCGCGCGAGCAGTCGCGCCGCATGCACCGAAACGGTCTCTGGACCCGCCGCGAGGATGATCTGGAACCGGCGCTCGACGGCGTCGGCGCTGACAGCGGGTCGGCTGGCCAGCCGGCGAGCCGCAGCACCGATGCTGCCAGCGCCGGGCCGGTGATCCGGAAGCACGACGTAGAGGCCGGCGACGCGCTCGACGAGATCGATCGTCCAGGGGGTGTGGGGGACATCCGGCGGGACGAGCGAATGCAGCACCCGACGCGCCAGCAGTCGCTGGGTGGGATGGCCGGTCCGGGCGCGCTTGATCAGTGCTCGATCGGCGCGACGGCCCTCCCCGGCGAGCGCGGTGAGGCGCATCGCGAAGGCGTCGGCCTGGTCTCTGTTCATGCGGACGCGACCCCCTTGGTGCCGGTGTTCCTGATGGCGAATTCGAGCGATCGCCAGGCCGCAGCAGCCGCACGCAACCCTCGTGGCGTCGTCAGCGAACCGGTCGCCTCCCCGAGCGCCTCGCGGGCCGCGTCATCGACGGCGGCCTGCCACCGGTCGAAAGACGCGTGATCGGCGATGTCGCGAAGAACCTGGTCGAAGTGACCCGGGAGGGCGGCCCAGTAACCCACGCCGGCATCGAGCGTCGAGGCGACCGCTCCGGCCCGCTTGCGGGACGGCTGCTCGGCGTGTCCCTGCCGGACGAGTTCGCGAGCGGCCGCGAACACGGCCCGACGGAGGTCCTGCGCCCGGGCGGACGCGGCAGCAACGGCTTCGCCGACACGGGCGACGAGCCGTTCGTCGGAGAAGAGTTCCCGTGGCAGCGGGAGGCTTGCCGTACGAAGCCCGGTCAGCACCCACGAGCCCTTCAGTTCGACGATCGGCCCACCGACGAGAACGTCGAACACCGGCGCTTCGCGATGATCGATGTTCCACGCGAGCACGCCCGGGGTGGCGCGGGAAGCGACGGCAGCGACGAGGGCGTCGGCGTCCCGCCACACCTCCCGATCGGCCCGTAGCCGTCGGTCTTCACGCGCGCCGAGCTTCGGCTTCTTCGCCCGCTCCGCCTCACTGGGATACCGGTACCAGCGCGCCGGATCGACCGGTTCCTCGCCATCCGGCGGCGGCGCCGGCCCGAATGCGCAGGTCCGGACGAGACCGTCGTCGAGGCGGAGGTGGACGGCCCGCCACTGCCACGTCGCAAGATCGAGGAGGCCCCGGCACGGCTGCGGCGTCTTCCGCGGATCAGATGGGAGCCGTCGCGGCTCGTCCTGCTCCCAGACGGGCAGGCCGTCGTCTGCCGGCCCGCGGTACGGCGGCAGATTCTCGACCAGGACATCGCGGAGGGTCGGTCCGAGCACGACGAGGCGCGCCCCGTGGACGCCGTACTCGCCGCCCTTGAGCGCGCCGCGCCCGTTGAGGACCACGTGCACGAGGGCGCGCGCCGCCCGGGCCGGTGTCAGCGTCACGCCGTCGCGCTCGGCGCGATGGGAGAACAGGGTGACCGAGTTTCCGGACGCGGCACTCGGCAGGAGCACGAGCGGGCTCGCCGCCTTCTTGCCGGCGAGTTCCGCGAACTGCAGGAACGGCCGCTCGGGGTCGAACAGCTCGAAGCGGTGGCGCCAGCAATCGAGGTACGACGCAATCCGCCCACGGTCATATCCGGGACCCGCAGCTATCTTCGCCCAGTCGCCACCGGTACGAGGCCCGTCGAGCGATCGGTTCAGGATCGTCGTCAGGAGGCGGACGAGCGCGAACAGCTCATCGACCTCCTCCGTCTCGAGACCCTCGAATCGCTCGGGCTCCAGCAACGCCGTCCGCAGATCGACGAGCTGGCTCTCGGCCCCGCGGCGCACCGGGAGCCACGGCTCGTCGACGAGGTTGAACGTCATCGCCCAGCGCTCCATTCGATGATCAGCCCGAGATCGGGGTGCAGTGAGAGCTCCGCGGCGCCGACCGTTCCGCGACCGTCCGAGTCGAGGACGATCCGGCGGTGACGCGACACGAGCGGGACAGCCCGCCATTCAGCCGGCGGCGGCGTTGCCAGAAGCGTCCTCGCCAGCGCTGGGTGGGCAATCGACAGCGACCGCTCGAGGAGAAAGGTCGCCCCGGCGTGCGAACCGGGCTTGATCGCGGCCGCGGACGCCGCCTCGACTGCGGTCAGGACAACGACCGGACACGAGACGCCGAGACGGGTTTGCGCCAGACTGCCGGGAGACGGTGCATCATCGTGGCCGACGCTCTCCGACAGGTCGAACTCGATCCGCTCGTCGCCGGGGCGCCCGACGAGGCGATTCGCGGCGAGGCCTTCCTCCCGCGCCAGCGACGCCGCAAGCCGTCCGCCGGTTGCCTCCCACTCGGCCCGCAGTGCGCTGGCGAGCGCCGGCGGGGCGCCGCGGTCGTCGTAGACGGCCTCGACGAGTGCGCGCACGTCGTCCGGGACGACGATGGCACGGTGATCCCGAAGAGCGATCCAGGTGCGCAGCAGCACGTGCGGGTGGTAGACGCGGAGCGTTCCTGCGTCCGGCGTCGGAACCCCTTCGACGACCGGCGGATCGAGTAGGGCGAGCCGACAGGAACGGTCGTCGTACCCCGCCGGTCGGCGGCCAGGGCGCTCGTGACGCTGGAGGCGCCCCGCGCGCTGCAGCAGCAGGTCCACCGGAGCGATGTCCGTGACCAGATAGTCGAAGTCGACGTCGAGACTCTGCTCGATGACCTGCGTTGCCACGACGACGCTGCCGCCGGGCCGCGAGCCGTCGCGGCCGTAGCGCTCGACGACTGCCCGCTCCCGCGGGTCGCGCTCCCGCTGTCGGAAGCGGGCGTGAACGAGCGCGACGCGTTCCCGGCCGAGCACAGCGACGAGCGCGGAGTAGACGGTCTGGGCGCGACGCACCGTGTTGAGGATCACCGCGACCTCGGCGCCCGCGGCGACGGCAGGGGCGACCACTCCGACGCACGCCGGCCCAACGTCGTCATCCCTGCCGAGCGGGACCCGCTCGATACCGACCTCGCGGCCGGCGCCGGTCGGGACCGAGACCGGACGTACCACCATCGGAACGCCGCGCGCGGCGATCGTGACGCTCGGGTAGGCCGACGGGTCACCACCGGGTGTGGCACCGAACGCGATTGCGAGCTTCCGTTTCATCTCTATCGGCAACGTCGCGCTGAGCAGCACGATGCTTACACCGAGCGACGCCGCCCAGGCGACGAGCCGTTCGATGACGCTCAGCATGTACGTGTCGTACGCGTGCACCTCGTCGAGGACGAGCGTCTTTCCGGCCAGTCCGACCAGACGGAGGGTCGCGAACCGCGACTGGAGAACGGCGAGCATGGCCTGGTCGATGGTGCCGACAGCGAACTGCGAGAGCAGGCCCCGCTTGCTGCGCCCGAACCAGGCGGCGGCATCGACGCTACCGGTTCCCTCCTCGACCTGACGCGGCGAGAGCGCGTGGCGACCGTCCCGGATCGCCGCGTAGTCGGCGGTCATCATCGCGCCGGCGTGAAGCAGGTGTGCCTGGGCCGTGCCGGCCAGTGAACCGGCGAGGAACACCACCAGACGGCTGTACGCCTGGTTCGACGTGGCGCGCGTCGGCAGGGCGACGTAGGCGCCGCGAGAGCCGGCGGAGAGAGCCGCGTGAACAATCGCAAACGCGGCCTCGGTCTTCCCGGCGCCCGTCGCGTCCTCGATGACGACGAGGAGTTGTTCGCCGGCGGCGATGCGCGCGATCACCTCGAGATCGACGATCAACTGCGCGCCGCGCGGAGCGAACGGGAACAGTTCGTCGAAGCGACGGAATGCGGTTCGCGGGTGGAGAACGAGCGGAACGCGCTCAAGCGCGGCCGTCACCTGCTCCGCGGCGATACCGCCTGCGACGGGCTCGCCGAGCACGTCGCGATCGCTCGCGAGCCAGTCCGCGAACGTCGTCAGCCCGGCGACGATCGCGACGGCCGCGTCATCCGCTCGGGTCGGCGTCGGCAGTGGCGCCGCGCAGAGATCGGCGACGACGGATGCGGCGAGCCGGTCCCGAACGTCCGCCCATACCGCATCGTCGTCAGCGACGGGCAGCCTCGATGGCGGGAAGCGCCCGTGGTGAGCGCCGACGGCGCGCGCCAGCCGTTTCGCGACGATCTGCGGCCACCCGTGACAGCGCTGCAGCAGGTCGGCCAGCACGTATGAGCTGACGAAGGCGTGCGGAGCGTCGACGCCGGAGCCGAACTTGAGCCCAGCCGCTCGGCACGCCGCCGCACCCGTCTCCCACTTGCCCTGGAAGGCCGGCGACGCCTTGCCGATGTCGTGCAGCGCGATCAGGCCAGTGGCCACGGCGATCGCTTCGCGGTTCGACACGCCGAGGCCGGCGGCAAGCGGTGGGACGACGGCCGAAAGCGGCCCGTCGAGGAGGGCCTCGGCCGCGCGACCGGCGCCGCGGGCGTGATCGATCAACGAGACCGGCGAGCCACCGTCACGATCGGACTTCGCCCACAACACGTTCAGTGCTAAGTGATCCACGGCAATGGAACCTGCCGAATAGCCTACTCAACGCACCCACGCGCTCGTCGACACCCACGCGCATCCGTGAGGGTGGGGGACGTGCGGGCGCCGGTGCGGCCAGGCCGGCATATGGCGCTGGAACCAGCCGACCAGCCGGTCGTGGCGGTCGGCGCGCCGGTCCGGCCGGCCGGTGCGATGGTAGGCGTGGCCGCCCTCGGGATACAGGACGTACTCGCACTCGCGGCCGAGCCAGCGCAGTGCCACGAACAGCCTGCTCGACGTCGGCGGTCGGACAGCGCAGGTCGTCCTCGCCCTGCAGGATCAGCAGCGGCGCGGTGATCGTGGCGGCGTGCCGCAACGGCGACTGGCGCCACAGCAGTTCGACGCCGTCCGGCGTGAGCGTGTCACCGAGGCCGGCGGCGATGTTGTACGTGGCGCCGCAGTCGGAGTTGCCGAACGCCGACACCTGCGAGGAGACGCCGCACTCCGACACGCCGGCGGCGAAGCGATCGGACGTCCCGAGCAGCCAGTTGACGAGGAAGCCGCCGTAGGAACGCCCGAAGCAGCCGATCCGCGCCGGGTCGGTCAGCCCCGCCTCGACGAGGTGGTCGAGCACCGCGTGACAGTCGT
>VFJZ01000039.1 GCA_009885805.1 Actinomycetota bacterium | reverse complement strand
CGGTGTAGCGTTCACCTTCAAGGTGATCCCCCTGAGCAGCGTTTTCGTGCCTCGACAACACGAACAATGCCTGCTCAGGCGGACATCACCGACCTCCCGCCACCCCCGCCACCCCAGCTTCCTGACGCATGCGGGTTAGTGCCAGCGGCATCGCCGCCTCATGCGTACAGACGTCGAGCAGGCGGTTTTGTCTAACTTCCGGCCATGACGATCGCCGTCCTCTTCACCCGTGATCTGCGGGTGCACGACCAGCCGGCGCTGTGCGCGGCGATCGAGCGCGGCGAGCACGTCCTACCGCTGTTCGTGCTCGACGAGCGCGTGCTCGAGACGTTCGGCGCACCAAATCGCGTCGCGTTCCTGCTCGACTCGCTGCAGGATCTGCGAAGGTCGCTCGAAGCTCGCGGTGGCGGGCTCGCGATCCGCCGCGGGGATGTCGTCGCGCAGACGGTTCGCTTCGCGCTCGCCCACGACGCGCGCAGCGTCTACGTCGCCGAGGACGTGAGCGCCTACGCCCAGGGGCGCGAGCGCCGCCTCGGCCGTGCACTTGCCGACGCCCGGATCGGCCTCGAGACCTTCCCGGGAGCGACGGTCGTGCCACCGGGCGACCTCGTAGCGGCCGGCCGCGACCACTTCCGGGTCTTCACGCCGTACTGGCGGCGCTGGCGTGCCGAGTCGCGCCGGCCGGTGCTCGACGCGCCCCCAAGGGTCGCCGTGCCGGACGGAGTCGACTGGGGCGCGCTGCCCGAACGAGACGATCTCGCCACGGGTGAGACCGCCCCCGAGCTGCCGCCAGGCGGTGAGACTGCGGGCCGCCGCCGTCTCGAGGAGTGGGTGGCAGGCGGACTCGGGCGTTACGCGGACGCGCGGGACGACCTCGCCGCCGACGGGACATCGCGGCTCTCGCCCTATCTCCACTTCGGCTGCGTCTCGCCCACGGAGGTGGTGGAGCGGGCGCTGTGCGCTGGCGGCGAGGAGTTCGTCCGGCAGCTCTGCTGGCGCGACTTCCATCATCAGCTGCTCGCGGCCGATCCCGAGCTGGCCCGCGAGGACCTGCGGCCGCGCGACACGCCGTGGCGCACCGACGGCGAAGCGCTCCAGGCCTGGAAGGCCGGCAGCACTGGCTACCCGCTCGTCGACGCCGGCATGCGCCAGCTCCTCCGTGAGGGCTGGATGCACAACCGCGCCCGTCTCGTCACGGGCTCCTTCCTGACCAAGCACCTCGGGATAGACTGGCGGGCCGGCGCCCAGCACTTCTTCGATCACCTGGTCGACGGCGATGTCGCCAACAACACGGGGAACTGGCAGTGGGTCGCGGGCACGGGTGCCGACTCGCGGCCGCATCGCATGCTGAGCCCGCGCCGGCAGGCAGAGCGTTTCGACCCGTACGAGGCCTACGTTCGGAGGTACGTGCCCGAGTTCGGCACCTCTGACTACCCGGAGCCGATCGTCGCCCACGAGGAAGCAGTGACGCGCTTCCGGACGGGTGCCGCGTGACGGGCTGGGAGACCTCCGAGCGCGTACTGACTCGGAGCTGACTCAGGGGTGCCCGTGCCCGAAGGAGACGTCCGGGAGGGCGCGCTCCAGCAGCCGCGGTGTCCACCACGCCCATCGTCCGAGCAGGCGCAGCGCGACGGGCACGAGCAGCAGGCGCACGAGCAGCGCGTCCAGTGCGACCGCGACGCCGAGGATGATGCCCATCTCCTTCGGCGGCAGCGGGCCCGAGAGAGCGAAGGTGAAGAACACCGCGACCATCACCGCGGCAGCCGCCAGCACGACACGGCCGGAGTGCGCCAAGCCGCCGATCAGCGCCTCGCGCGGGTCGCCGCCGGAGTGGCCCAGATGCTCTTTGGCGGACGCGAGCAGGAAGACGGTGTAGTCCATCGAGATCGCGAAGATCATCGCGAAGAAGAACACCGGGCCCCAGGCGTCGAGGAACCCCTGCGATTCGAAGCGCAGGACGCCGGCGAGGTTGCCCTCCTGGAAGATGAGCCTGGCGACGCCGAACGCGGCGCCGGTCGCGAGCAGGTTCGTGACGACGCCGACGAGGGCGATGATCGGCGCCTGCAGGGCGACGAGCAGCAGCAGGAAGCCGAGCGCGAGGACGACGCCGATCACGAGTGGCGTCGCGTCGCCGAGGGCCGTCTCGAGATCGTGGTTCTCGGCCGCTGCGCCGCCGACGAGGGCGGGTGCGGGCACGTCCGTTCGCAGCCGGTCGATCGTTTCGCCGACGGCGGGGTCGGACGGGTCCTGGCGGGGGATCGCCTGGACGAGCACGTGCGAGCCGTCGGTCGACGACTGAGCGGGGAGCACGTTCGCGATGCCCGGATCGGCCTTCGCAGCGCCCTCGAGCGCAGCTGCGTCGGCGGCTGGCGCGACCAGTTGCAGCGCGCCCGGCGCGCCGGGCCCGAAGGCGGCCTGCACCTGCGTGTAGCCGATCCTCGCGGAGTCGCTGGCGGGCACGACCTTGATCGACGGCATGCCGGTCTCCATGCCGATCACCGGCGCCGCCAGCACGATCAGTGCCAGCAACGCGGGCACGCCGTAGAGCATCGGCCGCGCCCAGATCCGCTCCGCCCAGCGTGTGAAGAACGGCGACCGGTGCTCGCCGGAGTGCACCCATCGCAGGGCGACGTTGTCGACCTTCGAGCCGAGCGCGCCCAGCACTGCGGGCAGCAGCGTCAGCGTCGCGGCGAGGATGAACACGACCGCGACCATGATCCCGAACGCCATCGAACGGAATGCCGGGCTCGGGACGAGCATCACGGCCGAGAGGGAGATCAGCACGGTGACGCCGCTGAACAGCACCGCCTTGCCGGCGGTGTCCATCGCAACGCCGACGGCGTCGGCCGGCTTCATGTCGTTCCCGAAGTGCGCGGCGCGGTAGCGGACGACGATGAACAGGGCGTAGTCGACGCCGAGCGCGAGCGCGAACATCAGCGCGAAGTTCATCGACCAGATCGAGATGTCGGCGAACAGCGTGCCGAGGTAGAGCACCCCGGCGGATGCGATCAAGCCGATGATCGTCAACATCAACGGCAGGCTGGCGGCGACGAGCGACCCGAAGGCGAGCGCGAGGATGGCGAGCGTCACCGGCCAGCTGAACAGCTCCGACTTCATCATCGCCGCGCGGTTGGCGGCGTTGAAGTCCGACCACATGCCGCTGGCGCCAGTCAGGCTGACCGTCAGGTCGCCGGTGCCGAGCCGCTTCAGCGGGCCCTTCAGGCGGTCGGCGGCGAGCACCATCTCCTTCGGCGAGCGGGCGGCGGCGGCGCTGATGATGGCCGTGTGGCCATCAGCGGCGATCGACGCACCCGGCGTCGGCGACGTGACGCCTGCGACCGCGGCGTCCGCCTTCGCCATCGCCGCCACCCGGTCGACCGTCGTGGCGAACGCGGCGTCCGCCACTGTCAGCGAGGGCGAGTGCAGCACGATCATCAGGGCGCTGGAGGAGTTGCCGGCGAACTGCTGCTCGATCAGCGTGCGCGCGGCGACGGATTCCGAGCCCGTCGCCTCCCAACCGGCGCCCGAAAGGGCGGTCTCGACGCGAGGTGCGAGGAACCCGAGACTGACGGCGACGACGGCCCAGGCGATCGCGACGATGCGGACGTGGGTCGCGGCGTAGCGGCCGAGCCGGCCGACTGGCCCGAACTGGATCGTGGCCGCGCTCATCGCTCGGCTCCCGCCGGCGTCCCGCCCTGATCGAGCAGCTGCACAATCTCACCGAACTGCTGCTGGAGCCCGCCGCAGACGAGCTCGCAGAGCAGGAAGACGGTGTCGTCCGCGATGGCGTAGACGACGCGGTTGCCGACCTTCCGGCGGGAGACGATCCCCGCCTGGTGCAGGACGCCGAGGTGCTTCGAGACGTTCTGCTGGGTCGCGTTCAGCACATCGGCCAGCTCGCCGACGCTCTGCTCGGCGACGCGGAGGCGATCGAGCAGGCGAATGCGCATCGGCTCACCGATGAGCCGGAAGCGCTGCGCGACGAGCTCGACCAGTGGATCGGGAAGCGGGTGGGGCATCGGCACGGGAGCGCCCTTCATCGAAGTCACTACACGAGTACGTAGTTGTATAGCATCATATTCCTGGCGACAAGCCGAGGTGTGCGCCGAACCAGTCGCTCGCGAGCTGCGCGGCTGGCTCGGCGAGACGAAGAACACGCTCGGCGACGACTGCGTGAATCCGCGTGATCCGACGCGGACGCCGGGCGGGTCGAGCGGCGGCTCGGCGGCGGCCGTCGCCTCCGGCCTTGTGCCGATCGGGACCGGCACGGACTCGGGCGGCTCGATCGCGACGCCGTCGTCGTTCTGCGGCGTGGTCGGGCTGAAGGCATCGCTCGGCCGCATCCCGACCCTTTCGTCGCCCGACGACCTGCTGCAGTGGTTGTCGAACGGCGCGATCGCGAACACCGTCGCAGACGCCGCGCTGGCGGTGCGGGTGATGGCCGGCCACGACCCCGCCGACCCGGTCTCGAGGCGATCGACGTTCGCGACAGAGCGACGGGCGTGACGGAGCGGGTCGCGTCGGGCGGCGTCTTCATCTTCATCGGCGCGGACGCCGAGACGGCGTGGCTGCCGCCCGAGATCCGGCTCGACCCGAAGGGCTACGTGCTGACCGGCTCCGACGCGCGGGCCGCAGGCACCTGGCCCCTTGACCGCGACCCCTACCTGCTCGAGACGAGCGTCCCCGGTATCTTCGCCTGCGGCGACGTTCGCTTCAGCCCGGTCAAGCGGGTCGCGGCGGCGGTCGGCGAGGGCAGCATGGCGATCGCCTTCGTGCACCAGTACCTCAAGGACGCCGAGACGCGCGCCGCCCCGGCGTGATCCGGGCGCCCTCCACGCCGCACCACTCCATCGCGAGCAACGCGAAGGTCTTGCACGCGGCGACCACCTCGTCGATCTCGACGTACTCGTCGGCGGCGTGCGCGAGGCGGAGATCGCCGGGCCCGTAGATGACGCAGGGGATGCCGGCGGCCTCGTACCAGGTTGCGTCGCAGACGCCACCGAAGCCGCGTCGTTGCGCCGGGCCCGCGAGCCGCGTGCCGGTGGTCGCCCGCTCGTGCGCCCGCTCGATCGCCGGCAGTACGGGGTGGTCGTCGGCGAGCCGGTACGGCTCCCACTCGAGCTTCCAGACGACCTCGGGCGGGTGCTCGCGCAGCCACGGGTCGAGCGCCGCGGCCAGCTCGATCTGCCGCTCGATCGCGGCCTTCGTCGCCGCGCAGTCGTCGCCGGGGTGGAACATCACGCAGTACTCGATCGTCACCGACTCGGAGAGGAAGAACGGCACGTCGATGCCGTACGGCGAGCCGTGGATCACGCCCGGCAGGAGTGCGAACTTGCCGTTCGGGAACAGCGGGTGGCGCTTCGTCTCCGCCCACTCGTCCTCGAGCCGGTTGAGCGCCTCGTAGACGAGAAATCCCTTGTCGATCGCGTTCACGCCGAGCTCGGCGCCGTAGATCGTGGCGTGCCGGGTCTCGCCGCGAAGCCCGGCGTGCGCGGTCTTGCCGCGCACCGTCACGGAGAACCAGAGGAGCCCCGGCGTGACCGGCACGATTGCGAGCGGCACAGGCGGACCGGTCGGCTCCGCGATCACGGCGACGTCGCCGGTGTAGCCGCGGCGGATCGTGGCGGTCGTGCCGGACTCGTGATCGCCGACCTCCTCGCCCACGACAGCCGCGAGGACGAGGTCGCCGGCGAGCCGGACGCCGGCGCGCCGCAACGCGACCGCCGCGTAGGCCTGCGCCAGCACGCCGGCCTTCATGTCCGTCGAGCCGCGACCCCAGACGCGGCCGTCGCGCACGTCGCCTGAGAACGGGTCGCCGCTCGTCCAGGTCGCCGGGTCGCCGGGCGGCACGACGTCGATGTGGCCGTTGTAGACGAGCGAACGGCCGCCGCCGCCGCCACGGACAGCGCCGACGGCGTTGTCGCGCCCGCTCTCGATCGCGAACACGTCGACCTCGGCGCCCGCCTCGGCATGCACTGCGGAGACGAGGCGCGCGACCTCGCTCTCGCGGCCGACGAGGTCGTCGTAGGACTGGCCCGGGTACTTCGGCTCGATGCTGGCGATGCGCACGGCGCGCTGGGTGGCGTCGAGGAGTTCGGGCACGAGCCGGTCAATCTCGGCGAGCACCCGGTCCTCGCGGCTGGTCTGGTCAGTCACGTCGCCTCCCGGTCGCTTCGGTGAGATCGTAAACCGACGTGGCGCGGATCCCTAGGCGGTCTCGATCACCGCAGCGGCGGCCAGGCCGCGCGCCTCGACCTCGTGCTCGCGCATCCGGAACTTCTGCACCTTCCCGGTGACGGTGAGCGGGAAGGCATCG
>VFJZ01000068.1 GCA_009885805.1 Actinomycetota bacterium | reverse complement strand
CGCGTCCGCTCCTTCGAACTCGTCGCCGGCCTCTACCCGTGAGCGCGACGCTCGTTGCGCGCGGCATCGCGGCCGGGCATGGCGACCGTGCCCTCTTCGCCGGCCTCGATCTCGTTGTCGCCCCGGCCGCCGTGATCGGCCTGGTGGGTGCGAACGGCGCCGGTAAGTCGACGCTGCTCGCGATCCTCGCTGGGCTCGCAACGGCGGAGGAGGGGACGGTCTCCGTCAGCCCGCGGACGGCGGCGATCGGCCACCTTCCCCAGGAGCCGGAACGCACGCCCGGCGAGACCGTCCTTCAGCACCTCGCGCGCCGGACTGGCGTCGCCGCAGCGCAGGCGACGATGGACGCGGCGGCGGCCGATCTCGCGGCCGGGGCCGAGGATGCCGGCGAGCGGTACGGCGAGGCGCTCGAGCGGTGGCTCGCGCTCGGCGGCGCCGACCTCGACGTCCGGGCGCGTGTGACCGCGACCGAGGTCGGCCTCGGCGTCGACCTCAGCCACCCGATGCGCGAGCTCTCCGGCGGTCAGGCGGCACGGGCCGGCCTGGCCGCCCTCCTCCTCAGCCGCTACGACCTGTACCTGCTCGACGAGCCGACGAACGACCTCGACCTCGACGGCCTGCAGCGGCTGGAACGGTTCGTCACCGGCGCACGGGCGGGCATCGTCGTCGTCAGCCACGACCGCGAGTTTCTCGCCCGCACGACGACGGAAATTCTCGAACTCGACGCCGCGCAGCGTGCAGTCCGCCTCTACGGCGGTGGCTACGTCGCCTACCTGCGCGAGCGCGAGGTGGAGCGCGCGCACCGCCGTGAGGCGTACGTCGAGTACGCCGACCGACGCGACAACCTGCAGGAGCGGGCGCGGACGCAGCGCGCGTGGGCCGACAAGGGCGTCCGGGCGGCCCGGCGCAAGGCGCCGGACAACGACCGCGCCGCCCGCGGCAAGCGCATCGACGCGACGGAAAAGCAGGCGGCGAAAGCACGCCAGACGGAGCGGCAGCTGGAGCGCCTCGACGTCGTCGAGGCGCCGCGTCGGGAGTGGGAGTTGCAGCTGGAGATCGCCGCGGCGCCGCGAGCCGGTGCCGTCGTCGCGACCCTGCGTGACGCCGTCGTCGACCGGGGCGGCTTCACGCTCGGCCCCGTCTCGCTGCAGATCGACTGGGCGGACCGCGTCGCGATCATCGGCGCGAACGGCAGCGGCAAGTCGACGCTGCTCGGCGCGCTGCTCGGCCGTCTCCCACTCGCCGCCGGCAGCTCGCACCTCGGCCCCGCCGTCGTCGTCGGCGAGATCGACCAGGCACGCGCCCGCTTCGACGGCGCCGAGGCCCTCCTGACAGCGTTCGGCGACGTGGTCCCCGCGCTCCCCCCGGCCGACGTCCGCACGCTGCTCGCGAAGTTCGGCCTCGGTGCCGACCACGTCCTGCGCCCTGCCGGGACGCTGTCTCCCGGCGAGCGCACGCGCGCCGCGCTCGCGTTGCTCCAGGCGGACGGCGTCAACCTCCTCGTCCTCGACGAGCCGACGAACCACCTCGATCTGCCGGCGATCGAACAGCTGGAGTCGGCGCTGCGCTCGTACGAGGGAACACTCCTGATCGTCACGCACGACCGGCGCATGTTGAAGGCCGTCGAGGTGTCGAGGCGGCTCACCGTCGCCGACGGCTGCGTCACCGAATCGTGAGCGCCGACCGTCACGTGTCGCAAAGGTGCGCGGCACCATTGCGACAATCGGCGCCGCCCGCCACGCCGAGCGCGTAGCATTTCCGACGATGCCCGATACCCTCGTCCTCGAGCCCCGCACGCCCGGCAAGTCGAAGCACGCACGCGACCTCCGGCTCGCCGGCAAGGTGCCGGGCATCCTCTACGGCCGCGGCGGCACGCCCGTGCCCTTCCAGGTCGCCGTGCCGCCGCTGCGCGCCGCGCTGTCGGGCGACGCCGGCCGTCACGCCGTGCTGAAGCTGAGCGTCCCCGGGCGCACGGGCGACACCCACGCCGTGCTCAAGGAGTACCAGCTCGATCCGGTCCGCGACCGGTTGATCCACATCGACCTGCTCGAGATCTCGATGACCGAGTCGATCGTCGCCCCGGTCAGCGTCCGCCTCGAAGGTGAGGCGCCCGGTGTCCGCGACGGCGGCGTCCTCGAGCAGTCGTCGCACGAGATCGAGGTCGAGGGGCTCCCGGGCGATCTTCCCGCGGAGATCGTCGTCGACATCTCGAAACTGGTCGCCGGGCACGCGATCCGCGTCTCCGACCTCACCGCGCCTGCCGGCGTCACCTTCAAGGCCGATCCCGACACCGTCATCGCCACCGTGCTCCAGGCGACGACGATGGAGCAGATCGAGGCCGAGCAGGCAGCCGAGGCAGAGGCCGCCGGCGAGACGCCGATCGTCGAGCCCGAAGTGACCGAGGCCGAAGGCGAGTAGCTCGCTCGACGCGCTCGTCGTCGGCCTGGGCAACCCGGGACGTCAGTACGCCCGGACCCGACACAACATCGGCTTCCGCGTCGTCGATCGCCTTGCCGAGCGCGCCGGCGCGTCGTTTCGCGACAAGTACAGCGGCCGCTTCACGGAGACCGACCTCGCCGACGGGCGCGTCGCGCTCCTCGAGCCCGAGACGTACATGAACCTGTCAGGGCCTCCGGTCGCGGCTGCGATCCGCTTCTTCAAGCTGGAGGCGACCGAGGTGATCGTCGTCTACGACGACATCGAACTCGACTTCGACCGTGTCCGCGCCCGCGTTGGGGGCGGCCTCAAGGGCCACAACGGGCTGCGTTCACTCAACGACGCGCTCGCGACCCCCGACTTCCTCCGCGTCCGCTGCGGCGTCGGCCGGCCCCGTCGCGGCGACCAGCGCTCCGTCGCCGACTTCGTTCTCGGCGCGTTCTACGACGAGGAGGACCCGACGGACATGATCGAGCGCGCTTGCGACTGTGTGGAGACGATCATCCGTGACGGCATCGCCGAGGCCGAGCGGCTCTACCCCTGAGCCTCAGAGCGCTCCGGCACCGTCCCGTCGGGGCGCGCCTCGCCGCACGGCGCACCCTCGAACGCGGCCAGGCCGCGCGGCAGCGTCAGCTGACGACGACGCCTGCGAGCGTGCGGCGCCGCCAGCACCACGAGGCCGCCGAGCAGTGACCCGACGAGGAATGAATGGGCGCGGCGAGGTGGTTTGCGGTCGTCCACAGCTACGATCGTAGCGTGACCCGCCATCCAGCCCCGTTCGTGAACATGGCACGCGAGGTGCGCGAGGCGCTCGTGCGCGGCGGCCCAGTCGTCGCGCTCGAGACGACGTACGTCTCGCACGGCTTCCCCCCACCAGCCGGCGTCGAGACGGCGATCGCCTCGGAGGCGGCGGTGCGCGCGGCCGGCGCCGTGCCCGCGACGATCGCGCTGATCGACGGCGAGATCCGCGTCGGCCTGCAGCCGGAGGACCTCGAACGCGTCGCGGGCGCCGACACGCGCAAGGTCTCCCCGCGCGACCTCGCCGCCTGCCTCGCCGACAACGCCGTCGGCGCGACCACGGTTGCCGGCACCCTCGCCGTTGCGCGTCTGTGCGGCATCCACCACGCCGCCACCGGCGGTATCGGCGGCGTCCACCGTGACGCCGAGCGGACCTTCGACCTCTCGGCCGACCTCACCGAACTGGGCCGCTCGGCCGTCTGCCTCGTCTGCTCGGGCGCGAAGTCGATCCTCGACGTGCCGCGAACGCTGGAGGTACTCGAAACGCTCGGCGTGCCCGTCGTCGGCTTCGGCACATCCACGTTGCCGCTCTTCTACTGTCGCGAGTCGGAGTACGACGTGTCCGCCCGCGTCGACAACGCCGCGCAGGCGGCAAGGCTGTGCCGCATCCACTGGGAGCTCGGCCGGGCGACCGCGGTCGTGATCGCGAACCCGCCGCCGATCGAGACTGCTCTCTCCCGCACGGACGCCGACGCCCTGATCGACGCGGCGCTCGCGGAGGCCGCGGCCGCGGACGTCAGCGGCCAGGCGGTGACGCCGTTCGTTCTCGCCGCGATCCACGCCGCCTCCGGCGGGCGGAGCGAGCGGGTCAACCGAGATCTGATCGTCGCCAACGCTGCGCTGGCGGGAGCGATCGCCGCTGCCTGATCGCAGTGGTTCGGCACGGGAATGGCGTTGTGGTCGCGGTTCCGCAGCTGCGCCGCTTGCGGCGTAGCAGACGGTCGTCGGAGCGTGATGGCGCGGCGGTCAGCCCTTCGACCGCAGCACCAGCACGCGCAGGACGATCCAGGGGTCTCCGAACACCGCCCCATTTCCGCGTCGCACCACGACTATGCGGCGCGGTCGAGCGCACGCTCGAGTCGCTCGAGGGCCGGCGCGATCGCCTCCGTCGGGCCCTGGTGGATCGGGCTCGCGCCGTCGGTCAGGAGTTTCGCGAGCATCACGACGCCGCGTGGATCGACAGTCTCGGAACGAAGGCGATGGACGACCCGCCCGACCCGCCCGCGCTGGGCGCGCAGCTCCCGCAGGACCGGTCGTCGCTGATGAGCGAAGGTCGACGAGGCGGCTACCTGACGCTCGAGCGCACGCGCCAGCAGCTTGCGGTTCCGTGGGCTCAGGAGTTCGCGCTCGCGGTCGCGGACGGCGTCCGGGGCGACCGTGGCGCACCGGTGCAAGATCAGGTCGTCGAGTACCCGGCGCCGCCGCGCGAGCGCGTGCCGCCCGATACCGAACCACCAGAGCGCCGCGGCGAGTGCGGCGAGGTCGGCGACGACCGCCGCCCTGAGACTCAGGACGCCGACGACGCTGCCGGCCAGTACGGGCACGGCAGCGGCAGCGTAGGCGGCCGCGCGTCGGCGTGCGGCTCGGCGTTCGAGGTGGAGTTCCTCGAGGCGATCGGTCAAGGAGGCCATCCCTCCCACCGTACAGGTAGCCGCGAAAACTGCAGTCGATCGTCCTACTCTCACCGTCAAGTCGATGGTGAGAGAATCAGTTCGTCGGCTCGACCGACTGCAGTTCGAGCGTGTCCGACACGATGTTCACGATCGTGCCGTCGAAGTCGCGATGCCACTCGACGCGGACGTCGATGCCGAGACTCGGCGACCACCACTCCTTGCGTTCGTCGCTGCCGTGGAGCGCGCCGGTCGCCGTCTCCCTGACCTCGATCACCCACGTTCGAACCGTCCGGCCGGCGATCGTCTTCACCTCACGACCGACGACCTTCGATTCACGACGAAAGACGATCCCGGCGACCGTGTAGGTATCGCTCCACGCGAGGTCGCGCCGGAACTTCGCGGGCCGCAGCAGCGGCGCGGGGGTGGCGGTCCCGGACACCTCGCGCGTGTAGCCGAGGGTGCCCACGCGGATCGTCCGAGCGGCGCCCCGGATTCCCTCCTCGCTCCGCTCGATCCGCCAACCCTCGGCGTGATCTTCGGAGATCCGGAACTCGACGTCGCGCGACGTGGGCCCGGCCTTGACGACGAGCAGCGCCTCCGTCGGCAGGGAGCGGCCGACGGAGAGCGGACCGAGGCCGATCCGCTCGTCGCCGCCGGACGTATAGCGGTAGACGCCCGGGCCGGGCGGGCCGCTGGCCGGCCCGGTAGCGTCGCGGACGGCCGCCAGCGCAGCGGAGAACGAGGCCGGTTCGGACCGGTGCAGGCGCCCCCATCCCCACCAGCCACCGCCGACGATCGCAGCGAGGAGCAACAGCGAGATCAGCCTGCCGGGGCGGAGAAAAGCGAAGATCATCTGAGCGGATCGTAGGAGACGATGCCCGAGGGCGACACGATCGAACGGATCGCAGTGCGACTGACACCGCTTTTCGGGACGACTCCGAAGGTGCGAGCGCGCAACGCACGGTACGCGATCCTCCGAATCGAGGACCACCTCGACGGCCGCCTCCTGATCGGTGGCGAAGCGCGCGGCTGGGCCGCTTGCGGCGCAGCTGTCGATCGCCGCCGCGTGGTGGTGATGCGGTCTGCCGTTCGACCGCGTCTCCACCACGCGTAGGACGATCCAGGGGCCTCCGAACGCCGCCCTACTTCCGTGTCGCACCACCTACCGCCGCACTGGCTGCCCCTGCCCCCGCTGTGGAACGCCGATCGTCAGTGCGGTGACGGGCGAAGCGGCATGACGCGTCTACTGGGCCCGCCCTGCCAGGCCGAGTGACTTTGCATCGCTGCCTCACGCGATAGGGTGAATTTGCCGATACCCCATTTAGCAAGGAACCCCCTGCACCGTGAGGTCCCGAGTCGTGTCCCAGCCTGAACCCGTAGCCGATGCAATCACCTGCCTGATCGCGGACGACCACGAGGTTGTGCGGGAGGGGCTCCGCCTCGCTCTCAGCCGCGCACGCAACGTCCGCGTCGTTGGCGAGGCCTCCGATGGCGAATCCGCCGTCGTCATGGCCCAGCGTCGACGTCCCGACGTGGTGATGATGGACCTCCGGATGGGCGGCATCGACGGTATCGAGGCCGCCCGGCAGATTCGCCAGGCCAACCCGGCCTGCCGCGTCGTCATCTTCACCGGTCAGCCAGAGCGCAATCTGCTCCAGCGCGGTCGGGACGCCGGTTGCTCCGGCTACCTCCTGAAGGAGGCGGCCCACGCGACGATCGTGCGCGCGATCGAGCGGGTCTCGAACGGCGACGAGTTCATCGACCCGGCGCTCGCGCCCGCACTCGCGACGTCCGAACGCGACACCCTGCTGACGAACCGCGAGAAGCAGATCCTCCAGCTCCTCGCCGACGGCATGTCCAACAACGACGTGGCGACCAAGCTGTTCATCTCGCAGGAGACCGTCAAGAGCCACGTCCGGCACATCCTCGCCAAGCTCGAGGCCGACACCCGAACGCAGGCCGTCGCGATCGCCCTCCGCGACGCGATCATCGAGTAACGGGCACAAACAGTGCCCGCATGGGTCATCTTCCTCCTGTCGGTCGCGCTCAGCGTCCCGGCGGCGGCGACAATCGTCCGCGGCCGGGAGCGCACGCGGCTGCAGCAGGCCCGAGCCTTCGAGCACGAGTTGGCGTCCGAACTGCTTGCGCAGGCGAGCGGCCTCGACCGCCTCGTGGCCGTGCTCGGCGGGCTGGCCGATTCGCTCGACGGCGATCGCGTGCTGGTGCAGGCCGCGACCGAGGCACGCCGCCTCCTCGACGCCGACGATGCCGTGCTGCTGCGCTTGATGGCGGACGGCGTGCTGCGCGCCCGCGACCGCGACGACCTGCACACGCTGGAGGTGGCCGATCCGGACCGCGCGGCGACGGCGGTACTGGCCGCCGTCGGTGGCGGGATCGCGCACGCAACGCCGCTCGCCTCCCACAACGAGCTGATCGGCATCCTCGTCGTCGTCCGCCAGGATCGCGAGGATCGGGCGCCCGCGCCGTTTTCACCAGCGGAGCTCGCCCAGCTCCGTGTCCTCGCGGACTTCACCGCTCGGGCCGCGCAGAACGCGCGGCTCTACGCGCGTCTCGCGCGTCTGAAGGACGAGGCCGAACGCCGCGAACGCGAACGGGCGCGGCTCTCCAATCGCCTCGCCGAGGCCGAGCAGGCCGAACGCCGCCGACTGGCCATGCTCCTCCACGACGGACCACAGCAGACGATCACGAGCGCGGCGCTGCTGCTCGACGCGTGCGTCGAGGCGCTGGAGGAAGAAGACTCCAAGGAGGTGCACCGCATCCTCGGCATCGCGCGTCAGCGAAACCGCGAGGCGGTGCGCGACCTGCGCGAGCTGGGCTGGAGCCTCGAGCCGGCCGTGCTGCGGGACGAAGGGCTGACAGCCGCTCTGCTGCCGCTCGCCGAACGGCTCGCCGAAGCGCACGGCGTCCGCTTCAGCCTCGATCTCGAAGCAGCCGAACAGCTCGACCCGGCGCAGCGTTCGTTCGTGTACCAGATCGTGCGCGAGGCGCTGGCGAACGCGGTCAAGCACGGCCAGCCGACCGCGATCACGGTCAGCTCGGTGCAGCACCGCGACGGCACGACCGAGTTGATCGTAAGCGACGACGGCGGCGGCATGGTGCGCGACCGCGCGATCGACGGGATGAGCCAGGGAATCGACGCGATGCGGGAGCGGGCGGCGACGCTCGGCGCCGCGATCGACTGGCGGCCGGCAGCGGGCGGCGGCACCGAAGTCGTGCTGACGGTGCCGCGTCTGGCCGACGCCGAAGCGGCCTGATCAGGCCAGATCGGGACTGCGACGGGCGCGGCGCGCGCAGACGACGAACCACGCCGACGCTCCGACCAGCACGACTGCGAAGAGCAGGAAGTTGAAGCGGATGCCGCCGACCTCGGCGGCGGGATCGACGCGGAGCGACTCCGTGAAGAGGCGACCGATCGAGTACAACGCCAGGTAGGCAGCGAAGATCGCGCCGGCCGGCAGCCGGGCATGGGAGCGCGCCAGCCGGAGCAGGACGACGAACACCGCGAGGTTCCACAGCGACTCGTACAGGAACGTCGGGTGGAACGTCTCGACGTCGGCGTACCGGTCCGGGCGATGCCGGGGGTCGATCTCGAGCGCCCAGGGCAGATCGCTCGGTCGGCCGAACAGCTCCTGGTTGAACCAGTTGCCCCAGCGACCGATCGCCTGCGCGAGAATCAGGCCGGGCGCGACGACATCGAAGGCCGTGAGGACGCCGAGACCGGCTCGACGGGCACCGATCGCGGCGCCCAGCGCACCGCCGATGATGACGCCGGGCATGCCGAGCCCGCCCTCCTGCAGTTGCGGGATCGCGGCAAGGTCGTCGCTGAAGCGATGCCAGTCGGTGGCGACGTGGTAGAGCCGGGCGCCGATGATGCCGGCCGGGATGCACCAGGTGCCGACCGTGAACGCAGCGTCCGCGGAGAGTCCGCGGCGCTCGAGTTCGCGCTTCGCCAGACGGCCGGCGAGGAGGATGCCGATCGCGATCAGGGCGCCGTACCAGCGCACGAGGAAGGGCCCGATCTCGACGAGAACCGGATCGCCAGGACTGGGCAGCGTCAGCAGGGGAAGCACCGGCCGGAGGGTAGCGATACCCTGAGAGCTGTGAGACGCACGACGGCGACCCTCCTCACCGGCGCAGCGCTGCTGGTCGCCGCGCCGGCCGCGATCGCCGGCCCGGGCCTGGCGCGCGTCGTCTCGCCCGACGGCAAGGTCCTCGTCACGGCGCCCGCCCAGGCAGGCTTCGCGTACCCCGCTGATGGCTCGATGGCGCAGGTCGCGGATGTCGTCGCGGGGGCCGGCGGTCTCCGTCTGCGCGGGGTGTCGCTGCTCGGCGGTCGGATCCGAATCGATCGCGCGGTCGTCGCCGGCAGCCGATCGAGCGTCGGCGGCGTCACGGTCGACGGCGTGCTCCAGCCGGACGGCGCGAACAGGGTCGCCGCCGTCCCCGGCGCCGGCTGGGCCCTGATCCTCCAGCGCGCATCGCTCCCACTGGCCGGCGGCGGTCGGCGGGAGACGACCGTCGCGGTGCGCCTCCACCTGACGGAACCGGTCGGCGGCCTGGCGGCCGGGAGCGAGATCCTGATCGGCTACGACGCCGGCACGGCGACCGCGCCGGGCGTCAACCTGACCGGCGCCGCCCGGGAGATCCCGGCGGAACTCGTGCCGATCTACCGGTCGGCGGCGCGGACCCACGGCGTGCCGTGGTCGGTGCTCGCGGCGATCAATCGCGTGGAGACGTCGTTCGGGCGCAACCTCAACGTCTCGAGTGCTGGTGCCGTCGGCTGGATGCAGTTCATGCCCGGCACCTGGCGGGCGTACGGCGTCGACGCGAACAGGGACGGCAAGGCCGACCCGTACGACCCGCAGGATGCGATTCACGCCGCGGCGCGCTACCTGGCGGCGAACCGGGCGGCGACGAACCTCCGCCAGGCCGTCTGGCACTACAACCACTCGTGGCGCTACGTCGATCTCGTGCTCGGGATCGCGGAGGGCTACGCCAGCGCGTCGCCGACGCTGCCGGTCGATCGTGCGGGCGCCGGCGCCGACGAGGCGCGCGGCGGCGTGTTTTCACCCGTGCTGCTCTGGTAGCCGCACGCGGAAGCGGGCGCCGCCGCCGGCCGGTGTCTCGGCGGTGGTCGAGCCGCCGTGGGCCGCAGCGATCGACGCTACGATCGCCAGGCCGAGACCGGCACCGCCCTGCGTCCGCGAGCGCGCCTCGTCGATCCGGTAGAAGCGCTCGAAGACGCGCTCTGCCTCGCCCGCGCTGAACCCGGCCCCGGCATCGACGACCTCGAGGACGACCCAGCCGTCGTCACGGTCGAGCCGGACCGCGGCCGGCGTCCCGGCGGGCGTGTGCGCGCGGACGTTCGCGAGCAGGTTGTCG
Source organism: Actinomycetota bacterium (assembly GCA_009885805.1). Classification (GTDB taxonomy): domain Bacteria; phylum Actinomycetota; class Thermoleophilia; order Gaiellales; family F1-60-MAGs149; genus VFJZ01. The sequence continues at coordinate 4,256 of VFJZ01000068.1, read as the reverse complement.
ATCACCTGGCGCAGCCGGTCGGGGTCGCCGCGCACGAGCCGTGGCCCGACCGTGTCGAACATCAGTGGTCGGTCCGGGTCGATCAGACGCGCCGCCTCCACCGCCTCCCCGGCGATGCCGGCGAGATCGACGGTCTGATCGGCGAGGGGACGTCCCTGATCGAGTTGCGCGAGGAGCAGGAGGTCGTCCACCAGCGTCCCGATCCGGGTCGCTTCACGGCCGATGCCCGCCATTGCCCGCGCGAGGTCGTCGGGCCGGTCGCGGGCGCCGCGGTCGAACAGTTCCGCGTAGGCGCGGACGGCGGCGACGGGCGTGCGCAGCTCGTGGGAGGCGTCGGCGACGAACCGCCGCAGGCGCTCCTCGGAGGCGCGTCGCTCCTCGAAGGCGGCCTCGATCTGGGCCAGCATCCCGTTCAGCGCGAGTCCGAGCCGGCCGACCTCCGTCCGCGAGTCTGCGTCCGTGACGCGACGCGAGAGGTCGCCGGCGCCGATCGCCGCGGCGTCCGTGCCGATGCGATCGAGTGGGCGGAGCCCGACGCGGATCAGCCCGAGGGCCGCCACGAGGAGCGCGGCGAGGACCGCAGCCGTGACCGCGGCCTCGATCCGGACGAGCTGATCGAGCGTCTCGTCGGTCTCGTGCAGCGGTACCGCGACGATCAGCGTCGCGCCGCCGCGCAGCGGCGAGCCGAGGACCCGGAACCCTCCCCGGGTCGTCGGGACGCTCGGCGGCTCACCGATCGGCTCGGGCCGGACCCCCTCGTCGCCCGGCCGGACGAGGACCTCGCCGAACAGCACCGCGCCGGTCGCATCGCGCACCTCCACGTACATGCCGGGCGCCAGCTGTCCTGCCTGGTCGAGCGCACCGAACCGCGCCGGCCCTGGTCGGCGGAACGCACGCTCGATCGCGACCGACGAGGTCTGCAGCGTCCCGTCGACGCGGTCGATCAGGAACGAGCGGAGCGCGATGTACGTCGCGACGCTGGCGACGAGCAGCCCGGCGAGGCCGACGGCGACGACGACGAGCACGAGCCGCGACCGTAGCGACCGCAGCCGCATCAGCCGGGCTCGCGCAGGACGTAGCCGACCAGGCGCACCGTCTGGATGAGTGGCGGCCCGTGCGCGTCGAGCTTCTTCCGCAGGTACGAGACGTAGGTCTCGACGATATTCGCGTCGCCGCCGAAGTCGTACTGCCAGACCTGGTCGAGGATCTGCCGCTTCGACAGGACGCGCCGCGGATGCTGCATGAAGAACCGCAGCAGCGTGAACTCGGTCGGCGTCAGTGCAACCGGCCGGCCGGCGCGACGGACCTCGCGCGCCGCATCGTCGAGTTCGACGTCGCCGAACCGCACGATGGCCGACGCCGCGCCCTGCGTCCGGCGCAGGACGGAGTGGACGCGCGCGACGAGCTCGGCGAGGCTGAAGGGCTTCGCGACGTAGTCGTCGGCGAGCGCGAGACCGGCGACCTTGTCGTCGGTCTCGCCGCGTGCGGAGAGGAAGATGACCGGCACGTGGCCGGGGCGGTCGCGCAGCTTCCGCGCGACGGCGAGCCCGTCGAGACCCGGCAGCATGATGTCGAGGATCACGAGATCAGGGCGGAACTCGTCGACCGCCGGCACCGCCTCGCCGCCGGACGCGACCTCGCGCGTCTCGAAGCCCTCGTAGCGGAGCGCGGTCGCGACGGCGTCCGTGATCGACGGCTCGTCATCGACGATCAAGACACGCTGCGCCACCGGCTGAGCATGCCAGGGATTCCTGAGAGCCCGCTGAGTGCCGATCGATCTGGCGCCGATGAGTTCGGCGGTCGGGTCACACGCGATCGTGGTGATGTCGGAGCACGGCGAGGCGGATCTCGGCTCACACGGCGGCTGCACTCGTGCGCGACGACTGGCAGGTGCTCCCGTTCTGAGCGATTCACAGCCTGGTCCCAGTCGAGCATGATTCGCTGTGACCATGATCAGCAGACGAAAGAAGATCGTGGCCGTGATCCTGGCCGGCGGCGTGCTCGTCTCGGCCGGGGCAGCCGTCGCGGCGAACGCGGTCGGCGGGGATCCCGCGACCGAGCACAAGGCAGTCATCGACGACGCGGCGAAGAGCCTCGGCGTCGCACCCGCGAAGCTGGAGTCGGCCCTCGAGGACGCGCTCGTGAAGCGCGTCGATGCGGCCGTCGCTGCCGGGCAGCTGACGAAGGCGCGGGGCGACGAGATCAGCAAGCGCATCCGCGCGGGTGAGTTCCCGCTCGGCGGCTTCGGACACCAGGGCAAGCGCGGGCACGGCGGCCCGGGACACCGGATGAAGGGCAACGGCGGCATGCGCGCCACGCTCGACGCCGCAACGGCGTACCTCGGCGTCACCGATGCCGAACTGCGCGCGGCGCACGAGGCGGGCACGTCGCTCGCCGACCTGGCCAAGGCCAAGTCGAAGGATGTCGCCGGCCTGAAGACGGCGATGCTGACGGCGCTCACCAGGCAGGCCGATGACGCCGTGAAGGCGGGCGACCTGACGGCCGACCAGCGTGATCAGTTGGTCGCGAAAGCGCCCGACTTCCTCGACCGGATGATCGAGGGCACCGGCGGGCCGCGCGGATTCGGGTTCGGCCATCACGGCGGGCCGGACGACGGTGCAGGTGGCACGGGTCCGGACCAGCCCGCTGAGGGCGACGGCATCGTCTTCTAGCCTGGCTCTGACGACCGCGCCGCGCGTCTCCTGAACGGTCGACGTCCTCAGGAGGCGCGCGGATCGGCCGCCTTGGCGACGCCGGCGCGGACGCCGTCGGCGGCGCGCTCAGCGTTCTGCTTGCTGGAGAATGCCTCCCCGCCGGAGGCGACGATCTGACCGTTCCGTGCCCGGGCACGCCAGCGGTGCTGCCCGCTCTTGTCCTCGTAGATCTCGAACGCCGCGGCGGCGGCGTTCCGGGCGAACGCGCGAGCGGCGCGGGTCGCGTTCGACCTGGTGGCGAAGGCCGCGCCGCTCGACGCGACGTTCTGGCCGTTGCTCGACAGGAGCCGCCAGCGCGAACCACCGCCGGCGTCGCTGTAGACCTCGAATCGCATGGGTACCTGCCCGTTGTGGGGTGAGCGCACTGCACGACGCAACGCTAGGGCAGTGAACCGGCGCGCAGGCCTCAGGTCAAGCCCGGCCGTGGCGACGGCGTCAGCGGAACGCGCTGTCGCCGGTCGCCGTGAGCGTTTCGCCGGTGACGCGGGCGGCGCGCCGCTCGCCGCCGAGGAACCAGACGAGGTCGGCGATCTCAGCCGAGGTTGCAGCCCGCCGCGGTGGTATCGACGCGAGCGCGGCCGCCATCCGGCCGGTGGCACGGGTGCCGGCGTATCGACCCAGCCCGGCGCGAGCCGGACGTGCCGGCGTCGGCCGGCGGGATCGTCTTCTAGCGACCCTCTCGGTTGAGGGTCAGGTAGTGGTGAAGCCGGTTGGCCACCACGTCGAGTTCTGCCACTACAGGCTCGCATGCCGCCCGCGCAGACTGCCTCGGGGCGTTCTTCGGTTCCGGGGCAGCCCGCTTGATGCGCTCGCGCCGCACTGCGATGCGGGCACGGTCGACCGCGTGGCGGAGCCACAGACTCGACGAAGGGGCGGCATGCAGCTGCCGGTAGGCATCGACGATCCGGACGAACTCGATCGCATCGACGACAACACCGTCGGGCCGCGTCGCCGGCGACCAGCCGGCCGGGGCGACGATGAGTGTCGGCTTCTCGCTCAGCCCGACCCTCGTCGTCTTGGCGAGCCCGGCGGCCTCCTCCCGCAGGTCGTCGTCAACGCCATGGCCCGCGACGAAGGCGACACGCGCCTTCCGCAGCAGCTGTGACCGACGCCGGCCGAGGTCGTGCTCAGAGTGAACGAAGGCGATCGCGCCGAGCGCGGACGACGCCGGCACCATCGGCGTCTTCGCCGCGGGTGCCGCGGCCTGCGCGGCGGCGACGGGCGCCGACGGCGCGTCGGTCACGGTGACGGCGTCGGTCGTCTCGGCGATCATCGGCGGAGCCTCGGCGGGCGGCCGCGCGAACTCGTTCGCCGCAAGGGGTTCGGAATGGTCGCGCACGTCGGGCTCCGGCTGCGCACCGAGGAGACGCGACGCCCTCGAGATCAACCGCGCCGCACGGGGCCGCCTCATGGCAGCCACCTCACGGTGCGTCGGTGACGGGCTCTAGGAGCCTGTCAAAGAAGGTCGGTCCATCCGGTGGGTTGAGGACAATGCGGTATGGCGATGGGTGAGGCACGGACGGGGTCGGAGACGCTGCAGGT
>VFJZ01000100.1 GCA_009885805.1 Actinomycetota bacterium | reverse complement strand
CGGCTGATCTGCGTCGAGAACACGTCCGTGGCCGCAGTCGGCGCGCCGTGGCCGCTCGATCGACTGCGCGAGGTCAAGGCCTTCGTGCACGCGCGTGATCTCAAGGTGCACATGGACGGCGCCCGCCTCTTCAACGCCGCCGTCGCCCAGGGCGTTCCGGCGGCCGTCATCTGCGCCGAGGTCGACACCGTCCAGTTCTGCCTGTCGAAAGGACTCGGCGCGCCGGTCGGCTCGATCGTCGCCGGAACGCGGGCCGAGATCGTCCGGGCCAACCGGCTCCGCAAGCTGCTCGGTGGCGGCATGCGTCAGGCGGGCATCGTCGCCGCGGCCGGACTGTATGCCCTCGACCACCACGTCGATCGGCTGGCCGACGATCACGCCAACGCCCGGCTCCTCGCCGAAGGCCTCGCCACCGGCGAGCGGCTCGCCGTCGACCCCGAATCGGTCGCGACCAACATCGTCCTCGCCCGCTGTCGGCGCGGCGACGACACGGCCGCGCGGGTCTGCGACGACCTCGCCGACGTCGGCGTCCTCGCCGCCCCCTACGACCGCACCACCGTGCGCTTCGTCACCTCGCTGGAGGTCGACCGGGCCGGCGTGGAAGCTGCACTGACGGCCGCTGCTCGCGTGATAGGCTGAGTCGTGTGAAGGCCGAAATCCATCCGACCTACGAGGTCGTCATCGTCAAGTGCTCGTGCGGCAACGAGTTCGAGACGCGATCGACGAAGGGCGACCTGCACGTCGAGGTCTGCGCGGAGTGCCACCCGTTCTACACCGGGAAGCAGAAGCTGATCGACACCGGCGGACGGGTCGAGCGCTTCCAGAAGCGCCTCGCCAAGTCGTCCACGAAGAGTTAGGCGGCACGCCGATGGCGGCCGTCGGCGGTCAGGCCGTCCTCGAGGGTGTGATGATGCGGACGCCGCGCTTCTGGGCGGTGTCGGTGCGGCGCCCTGACGGTCGCATCTCGTCATCCTCGCACGCCACGACGTCGGTTGCCGCGCGCTACAGGGTGTTGCGACTGCCGTTCATCCGTGGCATCGTCGCCCTCGGCGATTCGCTCGCGATCGGGTTCCGAGCGCTCGGGCTGTCGGCGCAGTGGGCGGCGACGGACGAGGACGCCGAGACCGACGAGCAGGAGCTCTCGAAGTGGTCGATCGCGGTCGCGTTCGTGTTCGCGATCGGCTTCTCGCTCGTGCTGTTCAAGGCCTCGCCGGCGCTGCTGACGAACCTGTTCGGGTTCGACGGCTTCGTGTTCGCACTGGTCGAGGGGCTGATCCGCGTCGGGATCCTGATCGGCTACCTCGCGCTGCTCTCCCTGCTGCCCGACCTGAAGCGCGTCTTCCAGTACCACGCGGCGGAGCACATGGCGATCAACGCGCTCGAGGCCGGCGACCCGCTGACGCCGGAGTCGGTCGCGAAACACTCCCGCATCCATGTCCGTTGCGGCACGGCGTTCCTGCTCTGGGTGATGGTCGTCTCGATCATCGTCTACGTGATCATCGGCAAGCCCGACACCTGGTACCTCCTGGTGCTGTCCCGCGTCGCGCTGCTGCTGCCGATCGCCGGCGTCGCCTACGAGGTGATCCGGCTCGCCGGCCGGTTCGGGAAGAACCCGATCGTGCGGATCGTCCTCGCTCCCGGACTGTGGCTGCAGCGCCTGACGACGCGCGTGCCGACGCTCGACCAGATCGAGGTCTCGATCGACTCGCTGGAGCGGGTGCTGAAACTCGAAGCCGAGCACGGCGAGACGCCCGAGGTGGAGGTCATGGCGTGAAGCCCGGCGACCTGCGCCGTCAGGTCGCGCTCGGCGAGGTCGCGCTCAGCCCCGACGGGTCGCTGGTCGCCTACACCCGGCGCACGACGCACGGTGATGAGGATCGCTGTGCGATCTGGCTCGTTCCTTACGCGGGCGGGCGACCGCGACGGCTGACGGCGGGTCTGGCCCAGGATCGTGCGCCGCGCTTCTCCGCCGACGGCCGCACGCTCGCCTTCCTGTCGACGCGCCACGGCGGCGTCGCGCAAGTGCACTTGATCGACCTGGACGGCGGCGAGGCGCGCCGCGTGACGCAGTTCGCGCACGGTGTGAGCGATTTCGACTGGCACCCCGACGGGCGGCGCCTGGTCGTCGCGGCGGCGGACCGGCGCTCGCCGCACGTGGTCGGCGAGCGCGCGGGCGGCGAACCAACGGCCCGGGTCATCCGCCGGCTCGGCTGGCAGTTCGACGGGGAGGGGCTGCGGCTCCATCCCGTTCACTTGCACGTCGTGTCGGGGACAAGTGGACGGTCGCGTCGCCTGACCGCAGGGAACTGGTCGGCATCGCAGCCGCGCGTGGCACCGGACGGCTCGCGCGTCGCCTTCGTCGCCGATCTCGATCCGGACGCCGATCGGCGCATCCGCAGCTCGATCCATACCGTGCCGCTCGCCGGTGGGACGCCGACAGCGCTGGCCGGCCCCGCAGGGCACGTCACGGCGATCGCGTTCGAGGCTGACGGCTCGTTGCTTGCCACCGCACACGACCGCTTCCCGCACGCCGACGCCGACCCCGCGCGGCTGCACCGCGTCTCGCGGGACGGCGCCTGCGAGCCGCTGACCGGCGGCGACTGGGTCAACGGCGGTGCCTACAGCGACCTGTTCGACTGGCAGGCCGCCGAGGCCCGGCTCTGCGCCGCGGTCACGCTGGACGACGACGGCCGTACCATCGTCGTCCGTAACGGTGAGGTGCTGCTCGGCTGCGAGCAGGACCCGGTCGTGTCCGCGCTGGCCGAGGCGTCGGGCCGCGTCGTTGGCGTCGTGGCGACCGACCGCCGGCCGCCGCAGGTGAGCGCGATCGAGGGCGGCCGTCCGCGCGCGCTGACCCGCGAGGGCGCCTTCCTGCGTGGGGCGTGGCCCGCGATCGGGGAGTTCCGCGCCGGTGACGTCACCTGCTTCGTGATCGAGCCGGCGGGCGCGGGCGCCGCGCCGCGCGCGACGGTGCTCGCGCCGCACGGCGGGCCGACGGCGCAGTGGCATCCGCTGCCGATGCTGGAGGGCGTGCTGCTCGCCGCCGCCGGCTACCGCGTCCTGATGCCGAACCCGCGCGGCTCGACCGGCCGCGGCCGCGCCTGGGTCGAGTCCCTGTACGGCGACTGGGGTGGTGTCGACGCCGCCGACTGCCACGCCGTGCTCGACCACGCCGTGGCGGCGGGGCTCGCCGATCCCGTCAGGCTCGGCGTCCTCGGCCTCTCCTACGGCGGCTTCCTCGCCAACTGGCTCGTTGCGACGTCGGACCGGTTCGCCGCCGCGGTGTCCGAGAACGGCGTCGCCAACCAGGTGTCGGCGTGGGCGAACTCCGACTGCGGCGCGACCTACTCGGATGCGGCCGGACTCGGCGACGCGACGACGCCCGGCGGCGTCGAGTCCCTCTGGCGCCAGTCCCCGCTCGCGCACGTCGCCGACGTCCGCACGCCGCTGCTGATGCTGCAGGGCGAGGCCGACCTGCGCTGCCCGCCGGGCGATGCCGAACAGTTCTTCGTCGCGCTGCGGATGCTCGGCCGCGAGGTCACCTACGTGCTCTACCCGGAGAGCGCCCACACCTACGCCTCCGACGGACGCCCCGATCGCCGGGTCGACCGCCAGCAGCGGATGCTCGACTGGTTCGGCCGGTGGATGCCAGCCTGATCGTCGCCCGCGAGGCGCTGATCGACGAGGTCGACCTGTCGGCAGACGGCGCCACCGTCGTCTACTCGCGGCGGACGACCGAGGCGGGGGAGAACGTGCGGCGCCTGTGGTCGGTGCCGTTCGCGGGCGGCCGGCCGCGGCAACTCACCCATGGCCGCCACGTCGACCACACGGCGCGGATCTCGCCCGACGGCCGGCAGGTGGCGTTCCTCTCCGACCGCGAGACCGACGCCGACCAGGTCTGGATCGTCTCGCTCGACGGTGGTGAACCGCGCCGTCTGACGTCGTTTGCACGCGGTGCGGTCGCGCTCGCGTGGCGTGAGGACTCCCGCGCCCTCGCCGTCGCGGCGCACGACGATCGCTCGCCGCTCCTCGCGGGCGAACGTGCCGGCCGGACGCCGACCGCTCGCGTCCTGACGCGCATCGACTGGCGCGACGACGACACCTACGGCCTGCTGATGTGGCCGGTGCACGTGCATCTCGTGCCGCTGCGCGGGCGGTCGCGGCGGCTGACCGCAGGGGACTGGTCGGCCTCGGCGCCGGGGTTCCTCCAGGACGATCGGGTGGCGTTCCTCGCCGATCTCGGCGCCGATCGCGACCGGGCGCCGAACCCGCAACTGTATGCCGTCCCCGAGAGCGGCGGGGAGCCGGTCCGGGTCGTCGAGCAGCCCGGGCCCGTGCTCGCGTGGACGCTCGACAGCGGCGAGATCCTCTGCCTCGCGCATGGCGAGCAGCGGCCGGGCGATGCCGACCCGTCGCTCGTCCGCGCTGCCGACGGAGCGATCGTCGGCGGCGATCGGGACAGCTTCTGTGCGGCCGTCTCGGGTGCCGCGCACGTCGTCCATCGCAGCGGTCGCGAGATCGTCGCGCTCCGCGGCGGCGCAGTGCTCGCGACCGTCGCCGCCGCCGACGCGATCGCGGCCGCGGGGGATCGGGTCGCCGCAGCGCTCGTGCAGGAGACCGGCGCCGCCGACGTCTACGCGCTCGAGCCGGGGTGGCCGCCGCGCCGTCTCACGCGCCATGGCGGCGACTGGTTCCGCCGTTCATTCTCGCCGCAGGTGTCCGAGCTCCGGATCGGTGAGGTGCAGACGTGGCTGTTGTCGCCGGCCGGCGCCGGCACAGAACCGCTGCCGACGGTGCTCGCGATCCACGGCGGACCGGTCTGGCACTGGACGCCGGCGACCGAGCTCGGGCCGCAGCTACTTGTGCGCGCCGGCTACCGGGTCGTGCTGCCGAACATCCGCGGCTCGTACGGCTTCTCCTGGGAGCACGTCGATGCGCTGCGCGGACGGTGGGGCGACGTCGACGCCGACGACTGCCACGCGGTGCTCGACCACCTCGTCGAGGCGGGGCTGACCGACCCGGCGCGGATCGGCTGCTTCGGGCGCTCCTACGGCGGCTTCCTGGTCAACTGGCTGCTCGGGACGTCCGATCGGTTTGCCGCCGGCGTGTCGGAGTGCGGCGTCTCCTCGCAGGTGTCGGCGTTCGGCAACTCGGACTCCGGCGCCACGTACAACATCGCCGCTGGGCTCGGCGACACCCTCACGCCGGCCGGCGTCGAGCTGCTGTGGCGTCAGTCCCCGCAACGGCACGCCGCCGCGATCACCGCGCCCCTGCTGATCCTGCAGGGCGAGGACGACCTGCGCTGTCCTACCTCAGATGTCGAGCAGCTGTTCGTGGCGCTCCGCTGGCTCGGCCGCGAGTGCGAGTACGTCCTCTACCCGGACGGCGGGCACACCTACCACCGCACGGGCCGGCCGGACCGGCGCGCCGACCGCCACGACCGGCTCGTCGGCTGGTTCGAGCGGCACATGCCGGCACGAGCGCGGGCGGGCGCGGGGGTGCGTCGAGTATAGGCTGTCGGGCAGGTTCCATGACCGTGGCGCGGCGCCGCTGCCGACGCCGACCCGAGCGGATGACGCGGCCGTTGCGATCGTCGCCGGGCTGACGACGTTCGCGGACTGGCTCGCGAGTGATCGCGACGTTCTCGGCGAGCCTGTCGCAGGGCGGTATGGCCGCGGAGCACCTGGCGGCCGCGCTTGAGCGCGTTCCGCTCGACCTCCAGCCGCGGCCTGCATTCCGTGGCTTCACCTGTCGCGCTCGTTCACGCCCGCTTCCGGCAGCGGGAGCGCGACCCGCGGGAGCCGGCGGTCGTGAGCGCTACGGCCGCGACGGCTTGCGGCCCGGCGGCAGCGAGTTGGTTGCCACGCAGGTCATCGAGCAGGGTCTCGATGGCGACTTCGACTACCTGGTCACGGACATCGCTCCGGTGGACCTGCTGCTGCAGCGCGCGGGGCCCTCCAGCGTCATGAGCGCCCTGGCCGTCGACCGGCGGGGTTCGACGACCGTTCGTGTCGGCTTGCCCTGCTCGATCCGCCGCTCGTCGACGGGGTCCCGGCGCCGGACACAGGAACGCTCCGCGTCGACCACCCGCACGTGCTGCTGCGTACCTGGATCGCTCTTCGGGATCGCCGTGCCATCGTCGTCCCGGTCGACGTGCGCGCACTCGTCGAGGCCGTCTACGACGACCGAGGCGCCCCGCTGACGCTCGCCAGCGCATTGCGGGCCGAGTGGGAGGCAACGGGCCAACAGCTTGCGAAGTTGAATCAAGCGGTTCGGGCCGTTTCGGCCTGATCCGTTCGATTCCGCTCCAACGCTCTATTCATGCGGGGTTGTCGGCACTGAGGTGGAAGACGCCGGAAGCGGATCGAAGGGCCGTTGCGCGCGTTTCCGTAGCAGAACGTTAGCCGTCGTGTGCCTGCGAGCGCGTCCGCGCGAGGGGAGTGGCCTAGGGTCGCGAGCGTTTCAACGGGATCCGCTCGGCGGCGGGATCCCGAGGTCGCTGCAGATCTTGCGCGCGAGGCGGAAGTCGATCTCACGATGGCGCGGGACGGCGCTCGAGCGCTCGACGTCGAAGCCCCAGAAGCTGTGATTACCACCCTCGCGCAAGAGGCGGGCTCCGTGGGCTCGCAGATGGCGCTCGAGATCGCGGCGCTTCACGCGCCGATGACGAGCTCGAGCGGTTCGCTATCGGCGGCCTCGGCAACCCCAGCGTGCTCGCCGAAGCGCAGCTCGAGGATCCCGCGCAAGGCGTCGATCACATTCGCCCGCGCCTCATCGCGCGTGTGGCCCTGGCTATGCGCGCCGGGGACCTCAGGGATCGAGGCGACGATCCAACCGTCCTCGCCCGGTTCGTAGACGATCGTCACGCGCACCGACTCGCTCATGTCGACAACTTTAGCCGCGTTCGGTCGGGCGGAGGTCGTCCGACGTCAGCAGGCGGCGGACGCCCGTGGCGCCGTCAGGGAAGAGCACACTCGCGCCGGCGGGAGTCTCAGCGGCCTACCTACGGCGCAGCGGCACGGCGGGCCGGTGTGGCACTGGACGCCGGCGACCGAGCTCGGGCCGCAACTGCTCGTCCGCGCTGGCTACCGCGTGGTGCTGCCGAACATCCGCGGCTCGTACGGCTTCTCCTGGGAGCACGTCGATGCGCTGCGCGGACGGTGGGGCGACGTCGACGCCGACGACTGCCACGCG
>VFJZ01000055.1 GCA_009885805.1 Actinomycetota bacterium | reverse complement strand
GCTCGCTTCCGGCCCGCGTACTCCGCCGCCACAGCCTCCAGCAACTCGTCGAGCAGCGGCCGCATCGCCTCGAACGTGGCGTCGCGGGCGGCACGTTCCAGGACCGCGAGGGCGGCGTCGTAGGGCCGAGCGGCGACCAGTCGGCCGCGCGCCTGGTACTCGGCGAGTGAGGACAGCACGGCCGGATCGGGCGGTGCGTCGAGCAGCAGCGCGAGGCCGGCCGCTCGCGCGCGGGCCTCGTCCAGCGTGACACCGGTGCCGGGCGCTGCGATCAGGTCGGCGGCCGCCGCGCGAGCGTCGTCGATCGCGCCGTCGAGGTCGATCGGGCCAGTGGGCTCGAAGGCCAGCGGGTGTCCGGCCGTCCGCAACTGCTCGTGCGTGGTGTCGATCAGGAGCCGTAGGCGGTCTTCGGAGTAGGCCGTGACGAGGTCGATGATCTCGTCACGGTCGACGGCCAGCGTCCGCAGCGCCGCGTCGTACGACTCCGCCCGCAGCAGGTCCGCGGCGTGCGCGTCGAGCACCGCGAAGGCGGGGTCGATGCCCGCCTGCAGCGCGTAGCGGCGCAGCAGCCGTGAGCAGAACCCGTGGATCGTTGAGATGTAGGCGCCGTCGAGCCCGCGCGCGAGTTCGGGGCGTCCGGCATCGGCGAGCCGCCGCCGGATGCGCGCGGCGAGCTCCGCCGCGGCGCGCTCCGTGTAGGTGATCGCAAGCACCCGATCCGGCGCCAGGCCGCGATCGATCACGGCGCGCGCGAAGCGCTCCACGAGCACGCGCGTCTTGCCGGTGCCGGCACCGGCCGAGACGAACACGAGCCCCTTCGCTTCGATCGCGCGCAGCTGTTCGGGGTTGAACGGGGTCGTCGTCATCGCGCCACCCGGCAGACGGCGGCATACGGGCAGTAGCGCGGACAGCTGCCCCAGCGGGGATCGTGTCCGACATCTCCGGCGCGGATTCGCGCGACGATGCCGACCGCATCGGACCGCGCGAGGTCGACGATCCGCCACAACTCGTCGTCGTCGACGATGTCGGTGCGCACGAGACCGGCGGGCGCGACGTCGGCCGCGCTCCGCGCCACCACGCCGCGGGCGCCGCCGCCCGGGGCGAGCGCCCGGTAGAGCCCGCCGATCGGCTCGAGGCCGAGTAGCTCGCGCGCGGCGAGGAGGTAGAGCGGAATCTGCAGCCGCCGTTCGTCGACGATCTGGCTCGCCGAATGCGCCGTCCGGCCGGACTTGTAGTCCTGCACCAGCGCATGGGCGGAGAAGGACGGGTCGGTGTCGATGCGGTCGATCTTGCCCGAGACTGCGAAGTCGCCGATCCGCAGCCCGTCTTTGAGGCCCGGCGCCGAGTTGGCGCCGCCGAACGAGACCTCGAGCCGCGTCGCGACGAGCGGCGACGGCCGCTCGGCGTCCTGCCGGACGAAGCGCGCGAGGTCGCGCGCCACGCGCCGCTCGACGATCCGCGCCTCCAGGGTGTCGGCTGGCAGCGACTGCGACGCCATCGACTCCGCGACCGCCTGCCTGATCAGCTCCTCCGCCCGCTCGGCGTCCGGCGGCTCGAGTCGGTCGCGACCGAAGGCCGCCGGCACTCCCTTGTAGAACCGCTGCAGCGCCGAGTGCGCGACGGAGCCGGCAAGTCGCGCGTCGTAGGTGGCATCGATGTCGCGGGGGTCGAGATGGCGCTCGACGAACCACCACGACGAGCAGTCGGCGAACCGCTCGAGCGTCGTCACCGGGAACCGGTCGAGGCCGCCGAGACGGGCGAGCACGTCGGGGTCGCGCAGACGCGTTCGTCGACGGTAGGCGGTCGTCGCACGACGAAGACGGCGGCCGGAACCGTCGGCCGCCGCAATCCGCTCCGCCCGCTGACGGTCGGCCTGCGCCAGGTGACAGACGGCGCGGACGCGTTCGCGTGCGGTCGGCGCGGCCGCCACCGAAAAGACGACGTCACCGAGGCCGCGGCGGCGCGCGGCGGCGGCGCCACCGCCGGCGCGCTGCAGCTCGGCGAAGGCTGCCGGTGGCTCGATCGGGCGTCCCTCGTCGTCGGCGCTGCGCCGGCAGGCGACGACGCGGCGACGGCCACGTGCCAGTGCGACGTAGAGGAGGTGCCGCTCGAGATCACCGGCGTCGGCGGCCCGAAGGGCGTCGCCGAGCGCCTCGCGCACGGGCTCGCCGAGGAAGGCATCTGCCGCCTCTGCCGCCGGCCCGCGCTCGAGCCCGACGAGGACGACCAGGTCGGCGTCGATCACCCGGGCTGCTCGCAGGTCACAGACCAGCACGCGGCCCTCGGGCGGCATGCGCGTGACGACGCGAGCGCGCAGCACCAGGCTGCGGGCCTCGTCCCGGCTCGGCGGCGGCTCGACGCTCGCCAGTTCGTCGAGCAGCTCGAGCACGGCCCGCGCCGCTGCCAGGTCGAGCCGGGCCGCCGCGCTGACCGGCCGACCGTCGAGGCCCTGCGCGGCAACGATCATGCGCCGCACCGTCTCGCCGAGACGACCGAGCGGATCGTCACCGCGAAGGCACCCAAGCGGTGCGTCGGCGCCGGGCAGCTGCTCGGCGAGCGCCGCCTCGACGGCCTCCATCGTGACGATCGCGCGGCCACGCAGACGCCCCTCGGCGTAGTCGACGCGTCGCCGTGCCAGCCCCGACCAGGGTGATCGCAGGAACGCGAACAGATCACCACGGACGGCGTCCTGATCCCAGGCGGCACGCAGGAGACGCTCCAGCGCGAACCCGAAGGGCGTTCGCGCGACCGTCGTCACACGCTCCGCGGCGTACGGTACGGCCGCGCGGTCGAGGGCGCTGAGGATCTCCGGCCAGCCGCCCGGGTCGCGCGGCGTGACGATCGCGATCCGCTCGGCCGGCACGCCCGATCGCAGGGCCGCGCAGACCTCCGCCAGGACGAGGTCGGCCTCGGCGCGCGCACCCGCCGCCTCGAGCAACGTGAGGCTGTCGTCGTCGGACTCGGCCGGCGGCGCCTCGATGGCCTCGAACAGGTGACGCTCGAGTGCCTCGAGGCGTCGTGGCCGGGCGCCGTTGAGCGGGGGCAGCTCGATGATCTGCGCACCTGCGGCCAGTCGACCGGCCGACCCGGCGAGCGCCGCGAAGGCCGCCCGGCCCGGCTCGTACGGCAGCGTCATGGTGGCGCCGGCGCGGTCGGCCACGAGGCGAACCAGCGTCTCCTGTGCGCGGGAGAGATCCTCGAAGCCCTGCACGTAGAGGCGCGTCCCGTCCCACGCAGCAACCTCGCGCGCCAGGAGGTCACAGGCCTCGGCCCGACGGCGCGGCGCGTCGAGCGCTGCGAGCGCGTCGAGCCGCTCCCACCACGCGCTGTAGAGTCCGGCGAGGTCGACCGACGCTTCGTCACCACGGGCGGCGGCGGCGAACCGATCCGGTCCGACGAGGGCCGATCCGAGGCGATCGAAGAGCCCGCCGAGCGCCTCCGCGAAGCGCGCGCCGGCCGCCGACGCGCCGATTGTCGGCAACGGCACCGACGCGGCCAGGCGGCTCAGTTCGAGCCGCCGGCGCGCCGAGCCGAGCAGCGTCCGCTCATGGCCCGCGAGGCGGAGGACCCGTTCGAACACGGCGTCGAACGTGACCACGAGGCCACCGACGAGCACGCCGCGTGACAGCAGCTCGGCCTCCGCCCGCCGCACCGCCGCGGACGTCGGCACGACCAGGATCGCCTCACCCTCGTCCTCGAGACAGGCCCGGTAGCGGCGGTACAGCTCCGCCACCTTGCCCGCGTTGGCGGGACCGACGATGAGGTCGAGCGGCATTCGACGGGTACCCTACGCGTCGTAGTCGCGCAGGGCGGCCTCGACCTTACGGGCCGCCTCGCTGTCGAGCGCCACGGGCGGCACCGCGGCGACCCGTTCGCCCGGTCGGCGACGCCAGGCGAGCACCAGCCCAACGGCGACCACGATCCCTCCCGCTCCCACTGCCGCCGGCACGATCCACGCGATCAGGCCGGAGCCGCTCGTCGGCGTCGAGGCCAGGATCCGCTCGCCGAACTGCGCGACGAGGGCCTCCTTCACCTCCGCCTTCGTCCACCCCTCAGCCTGCTTCGCGGCGATGAAGTCCCGAATCTGGTTCGCGGCGGGGACATGCGAGAGATCCAGCCGCGTCCCGCAGACCGGGCACATCACCTCGCGCTCGATCTCGTTCATCGTGAACCGCGGCTCGGCGGCGATGCCCGCGGGGGCGAACGCGACGAGGAGCGCGAGTGCCAACACGACCCGTCTCACGGGGCGGCCGCCTTGGCGACGGCGGCGCGCAGGCCGTCGGCGTCGATCGGGCCGGGGAACCAGGTGACAGCCCTGCCCTCGGCGTCGATCACGAACGACTCCGGAAAGCCCGTCACGCCCCACCGCTCCTTCGCCCGCCCGTCGACGTCGTGCCCGTGCGCGTAGTCGAGCGCAAAGCGGGACACGAACGCGCGGGCGTTGTCGACGACGTCGTTGCTGTTGACGCCGACGAAGCGCACGCCCTGCGGCTCCAGTTCGTCCGCGAGCCGGGCGAGCAGCGGCGCCTCGTCCTCGCAGGGCACGCACCAGGAGGCCCAGAAGTTGACGACGACGATGCTGCCCCGCATCGAGGCCAGGTCGACGCGCCCGTCGCCGGCCAGCGCCGGCAGATCGAGAGGGGGTGCGGGCGGCAGCGCACCGGCAGCCACCTGGCGGACGAAAGCGTCCTTCGAGCGCGACCGCTCGACGGCGGCGACGAGGACGACGCCGAACGCGAGGAGCACGATCACGCCGCCGATGCGGAGCAGCCGGCCCACCCGCGATCAGTAGATCCGGACGGGCGAGCCGATCCTGACGCGCTGAAACACCCACTCCGCGTCGGGGATCTTCATGCGGATGCAGCCATGCGAGGCGGAGTAGCCGATCGAAGCGGCGTTCGGCGTCCCGTGAATGCCGACGGCCGGCGAGGAGATACCCATCCACCGGGTCCCGAGCGGGTTCGACGGCCCGGGCGGGATCGGCTCGGCGTCCTTGGCCCAGTCCGAGTCGGGCGGGTACCACCAGGGGTGGCGCTGCTTGTCGATGATGCGGAACAGGCCGCGTGGCGTCGGGAACTCGGCGGCGCCGACCGCCACGCCGAAGCGGCGCCACAGCACCGTCTCACCGCCGGCGTAGCGGTAGACGTGGAGACGGTGCGCGCCGCGCGAGATGACGATCGCGGGCGGCAGCTGCCCGCGCGTGCGGCGGGGCTTGACGGATCGGAACTCGGCGGCAACGGTGCGAGCGGCAGGCGTCTGCAACGCGGCCACGAGCGCGCGGCGCAGAGCGACGAGGTCGACGACGCTCCCCGGCTTCTCCGCGACCGCGACGGGCCGCCGGCCGATCCAGCCCCAGCGCGCGTCGGCGGCGCCGCGGGCGTTACGGCGGGCGAGGTCGGCGACCAGCGCCGCCACCGCCGCGTCGGAGTAGCTGACCGCGAGCACGACATCGCCCGGCGTCGTGCGGACGAGCGCCGCCTCGACCGCCGGAGCCAGCCCGACGACACGGCCGCCGAGGCTCTTCACGGACGGCTGGTAGAGCTTCGAGCGGACGTTGACCCGGACGAGCCCGCCCTCGAACGCGTCCCGGACGACGGTCGTCGCGCCGTCGGCCGTCAGCCCGCCGACCGCGACACCGCCGATCGTGACGCCGTCGACGATCACGCCGTCGGCCGCACCGGCGGCGGGCGCCAGCGCAAGCGACAACGCCACGGCTACAAGGGTCGTGATGCGCCGCATTGGCCGGGAGTGTAGCGTCTGGCTAGCGTATGGCCAGCGCTGCCTGCGGCGCGAAGCGCTCCGCGCGCTGCAGGCGTTCGAGATCGATCGGGCGGGCCGGGTCGAGCGAGACGACGACGAGAATCGCCGTCAGTTCGCGGCCGGGACGCAACGGGACGAGCCCGGCACTCGCGCCCGGCGCGAGGAGCGGACCGAGCAGCGTGCCACCATCGCCGAGCTGACCGCCCTCGATGATCACGGCCCGGCCCTCGGCGAGCTCGGCCAGCGTCGCCGGCGGCACAAACGTCGGCGCGCGCCGCACCATCCGTCGCACCGGTTCGCTGAGAGCAGGCGAGCTGACGTGGAGCGCCTCGACATGCAGGGTACCGTCGCTCCTGACCTCGAGGACGCCGGCCGCGTCAGCATCGACGAGCTCGGCCGCAGCGGCAGCGACGGCGGCCGCCGACCGCGCCCGATCCCAGCCCTCGGCGACGGCTCGCACGACCGTGTCCTGGGCGTCGAGTTCGCCGCGCGCGCTGCGCTCGGCTGCGAGCGCCGCCGACAGCTCCTGCTCCAGATGGACGGAATGACTCGCCAACACGGCGCTCTCCAGGGCGAGCGCGATCGGCGCCGCGTGACGGAGGAGCAACTCCACCTCGGGCTCGCCGATCGCGCCAACGTCGCGACTGGCGAGCGACAGCGCGCCTATGGTCGACTCCCGGAAACGGAGGGGGACGACGAGCAGCGAGCGGACGCCGGCCTCGGCAATCTCCCCCGCGACGCCCGCGAGACGTTCGTCACGCGTCACGTCGGCGATCAGGACGTGCGGCGCATTCGGGTCGTCTCGCAGAAGCGCTGCGACGGCGGCGCCCTGCGCCGCCGCGACGGCGGCCGGTGGTTCACTGAGGACGGGCCTACCCTCCTCGATCACGTAGACGCCGGCCTGGACGTCTGGTGCGAGCGTCGCGACGTGCTCCCCGACCGCGGCGAGCGTCTGCTCGATCGATGCGCTCGCCGTCGCCTGCGCGGCGATCTGGACGAGTGCCTGCATCCGGCGCAGCTCGTCATCGCGACGGCGCGCCTCGCCCGCCCGACGGAGCGCCTCCGCGGCGGCTGGACCGAGGACGCCGAGCGCCGTACGCGCCGCATTGGCGGCGTCGCGTTCGGCGAAGTGCAGCTGCAGTACGCCTGCTGTACCAGCGTCCGTCTCGAGCGGAGCGGACAGCACCACACCCGGGCCTCCGGCCGCGAGTGCCGAGACGCCTGCGTTCTCGCCGCCCGTCACGAGCGCCTCGCCGCGGGCGATCGCATCGACGGCCAGCGCCCGACCGGGCGCCGCTGCGATCTCGTCCCGGCGGAAGCCGTGGCCGGCCGCGAGCGTGAGATCGTCCACGCCGCCGCGGAAGACGAGCGCGCGCTCGGCGCCGAGCGCCTCCGCGGCGAGCCGCGCGAGCAGTCGCGCGACGCGCGTCTCGTCGCTGCCGGCGGCGAGCGCCTCCGCCAGGCGCCCGGCCTCGGCCTCGGCGCTCGCGGCGCCCGAGAAGGCGTTGCGGCGGACGCGGTCGAGGACGACGAGCATCGCGGCGTGCGAGACGGCCGTCCGGACCCGCTGCAGGTCGTCGGCGCCGAACGAGGGCGTGACGCGCGCGACGAGTAGCGCCGCCGCCGGCCGACCGTCGATCAGGATCGGGACGCCGGCCGACTCGACCCGACCGAGGCGCTCGCCGACAGGCCCCGCGACGGCCGCGTCCGCGATCGCACCCTGGAGGAGATCCTCACCGGCCATCAGTTGGCCCGCGGCGCTGTCCGTCAGCGGCACGCTCGAACCTTCGAGCTCCGCGGCCAGCGCCGCCGACCGCGCGTGAACGCCGCGCGTGACGAGTTCGCCTGACGACTCGTCCAGGACACGGATCAGCGCAACGTCGCTGTTGGTCGCCTCCATCGCCGCGCGCGCGACCAACGCCAGGGCGGTCTGGTCGGCGCCGCTCGTCGCCTGGCGCACGGCCTCAGCCAGGACCTCCATCTGGCGGGACGCGCGCATCGAGTCCTCGTAGCGACGGGCCGTCTGCAGCGCCCTCGCGCCGACCTCGGCGAGCGATGCGGCGACCGCCGCGTCGTCCTCGTCCGGCATCGCGCCATGATCGCGACCGGCGAACAGGACGCCGACGGCGACCTCACCGGACGAGCGCAGCGGCGCCGCGACGACGGCGACCGGACGATCGGCGCCGGCGTACCCGATCTGGTCCGGGTCGGCGGTGGTGACCGCCTGGCCGCTCGCGAGGACGCGGGCGCAGAAACCCTCGTGCTCGGACAGCGACCAGCGCTGCGCCCAGCCCGCGCCGCGCCCTTCGAGCGCCGCAATCCCAAGCCGTCCGTCACACTCGCGGAGGGCGACCGCCGCCCAGTCGCAGTCCAGCGTCACCGCCGCCGCACGGACGAGGGACTGGAGCACGCCACCGGCGTCGAGGGCCGCCGCCGCGACCGACCCGGCGGCCTCACGGAACCGGTCGGCGCGATCCGAGCGCCGCTTCAACTGCATCCGCGCGCGCTCTTCGAGGGAGCGGGCGGCAGTGCCGGCGACCTCGCCGGCGAGCTGGCCGGCAGCCCGCGCGACCACGGCGACGGCGCGTGGATCGGCCTCCGCCACGACCGCGGCCATCGCACCAACCGCAGCGTTGATGCTCGAGATCACCGTTCCGAGCGGGATTCCGTGATCGAGGGAGCGGAGCGCGTCCTGGTTGAGGATCGAGACCGCACTCGGGACATACCGGCCCGCGAGGGCGCCGGCGACGGCGTCGACCCAGGCGCTCGACGCGGCGCGCGCGTCACCGAACGAGCCGCCGTCGGCCGCCACTGCGTCGTGCAGGTCGAGCGCGACCCGCTCGACGAGGGCGGCGCGACGCGCCTCGAACAGCGCGGTCGCCGCTGCCTGGGGGGATCCGTGCTGATGTGGCTCGACTGCCATTGCGTGACCGTCGGATCATAGGCCGTTTGCGGGCACTCCCTGCAGCGACGAGGTACAATCGCCCCGATGTCGGACCGGGTCAGACGACCACGCCGTCCCTCGGCGGTCGATGCCATCGATCGCTCGCACGAGGCGCAGCTACGTACCGAACTCGAGTTCCGCCGGGCCGAGCGCTCCGCCTCGCGGGCCAGGATCCGCGCCCGCCGCGAGGCCCGGCGGCGCTTTCTGATAGCCGTCGCCGTCCTGTCCTGCCTCCTCGCCGGCGTCGCCTACCTGCTGTTCGACGGCGTCAACTCGCTGTTCGGATAGGCGACGCCGGCGCGGCGGCCTTCCCTTTCGGACCCGGATCCGTAGGGTGAGTGTGAGGCGCAGATCGCGCCACGAAAGGAAGGCCATGAGTTCCGATGCCGTCAACCCCTCGGCCAGTTGGGCGGGAATGTCGACTGCGACGAAGATCTGCGCGGTCAGTTCGGTCGTCCTGCTCGTCTCCTGTTTCCTCAGCTGGGTCAAGGTCTCGGCCGGTCCGGTGTCGGCGAGCGGCTCCGGCTGGGAGGCGTACTCGCTTGGCAAGCTCGTCGCGCTCGCCGCACTGATCTCGATCGTCGTGATCGTCCTCGAGCAGGTGAAGCCCGACGTGACGCTGCCCGTGCCGGCAACGCTCGTGCTCCTTGGCGCCGGCGCCCTCTCGCTGCTGATCGCGGCGTTCCGCATCGTCCTCCAGCCCGACGGCGGCTTCGGCGGCCTCGGCGTGGACGTCGGCCCCGCGTTCGGCGTGTTCGTCGCCGCGATCGCCGCCGCCGGTCTCGTCTACGGCGCCTGGCGCCGGATGAGCGAAGGCTGACGGCCGCTCGCTCGCATACGCTTCACCGCGTGACCCGCAAGAATGCGTCCCTCAAGCCCCAGCTGAACCAGATCCGCGCGTGGGTGCAGGAGGGCGCGACCGATATCTGGATCGCCCATCAGCTCGGCTCGACGCCGGCCTCGATCTCGCGCTTCCGCCGCCAGCACGATCTGCACGTGGGTGGTGACGAGGGGCCGGCCGTCGACGCCGCCGCGATCCTCGCCGCCGACACGCAACCCGTCGCCGTCGTCGACGACGGCGACGAGGCCGCGGCCGAGGGCAACGGCGCCCCGAAGCGTCGCCGCGGACGTCGCGGTGGACGCGGCCGGCCGAAGACGACCGCCGCCACCGCCACCACCGCCGACAGCAGCGAAGGCCCGCTCGAGCTCGAGGGCGTGTTCGATCACGGCGACGAGGGCTACGGGCTGTGGCTCGACGGCGCCGTGCGGGACGCGGACATCTACCGGCGCCACTGGGCGGGCCACGCCGCCGTTACGGTCAGCGTGACGGCGGACGAGATCGTCATCCGCCGCGCCAGCGACTGAGCCTGCTCGGCCTCAGCCCATCGTGACGCGGACGCGGAGCATGGCCTTGGCCTGCTCCACCAGCCCGATCGGATCGAGCGGCTTGCCGACGAACGCGTTCGCGCCGCCTGCCTGGGCGAGTTCGCTCCCGCCCTCCGTCTTCCCGGAGAACATCATCACCGGCAGCGAGTCGATGCCGTGGCGCTCGCGGACGCGCCGGAGCATCTCCCAGCCGTCGATGCCGGGCATCATCACGTCGAGCATGACGAGGTCCGGCGGGTCGGCCTCGAGCGCGCGCAGCCCCTCCTCGGCGGTGGCCGCCTCGATCACGGTCATCCCGTCGTACTCGAGGTTCACGCGGATCAGTTCGCGCAGGCGCGGGTCGTCGTCGACGACGAGCACCGTCGCGGCATTGCGCGGGCGCGAGCCGGCGCCGTTGCGCGAGAGGAAGCCATCGAGATCGTCACGCTTGAAGCGACGATGGCCGCCCGGGGTGTAGAAGACGGGGAGCCGTCCCGCGTCGCTCCAGGCGCGCACGGTGCTCTGAGCGACCCCGAGCACTTTCGATGCCTGTCCGAGCGTGAGCCAGTCGTCGCGGCCGGTATCCACTGTCACCATGGTAGCGCGGACCGTCCACGGAGGCCCCTCATCGCGTGACGATGGTTATCGGCGTCTCGCCTCGGAAGACGAAGCCGAGCGAGCGAGCCTCCGCCACCAGGGCCCCGCGCGTGTCCGCCTTCGCGATCCGCTGCGACAGCTCATCCCGCTGCTCGCGCGCGCTGGCGAGGTCGGACTGCGCGCGCCGCAGGTGGTCCTGCGCCGCCCGGTAGGACTGAATCGGCTGGATGAACAGGACGCCCAGAACGACGGCGAGGGCGACCAGGATGGCACGGCGGGGGCGCACCTGGCGTGGTTTCGCGGCGGCGGCGCGGGCTCCTTCCCGTACCGTTCGCAGGAGTGACGACGATCGCCGACCTCGCCACCGTGCGCGAGCAGCTGGGACGCGAGCCGATGCCGTTCGCCGGCGTCGCCGCCCGCTGCGGCGCCGGCTGTCCGATCGTCGTGACACAGCCGGCCGTGACTCCTGCGGGCCAACCGTTCCCCACCCGCTACTGGCTCACCTGCCCGGGCCTCGTCCGCGCCATCGGCCGCGTCGAGTCGGACGGCGGCGTGGCCGCGCTGGAGCGTCGCCTGGCGTCCGACGAGCCGCTCCGAGAGGCGTTCCTCAAGGCCCGCGCTCGCCACCCGGGGCCGCTCGGCATCGGCGGCACGCGGGCGCCGGTCGCCGTCAAGTGCCTTCACGCCCACGCTGCCTTCGCGCTCGGCGCCGGCGACTACGCGATCGGCGACGAGATCGTCGCCATGGCGGGCGGCGTCCCCGACCCCTGCTGCATGGGGCCGGGCGCGTGACGGGCCTCGCGGGTGCGCTGATCGAGTGGGAGGCCGGGCCCGCCGCGGTCCGGCGGTTGCGGCGCGGCATGCCGCCCCGCCTCGCGCTCGCGGTCGACCGGGCGGCGGACGACCTGGCCGCGGACCTCAGGCGCCGGCTCGGTCCCTCCTACGCCCTCGCTGACCTCTACGGCCTGTACGGCGATGCCGACCGCTGGGCACGGCCGCTCGTCGCCCGCGCCCTGGCGCCGCTGCGCGACCCGACCGTCGTCTCGCCGCTCGTCGACGCCGCGTTCTGGCGCGCGACGAATGGAGCGCGCGACCGGTGAGACGACATCGTCGCCGGGTGTTCGTGCTCGTCGTGGTCGCCTTCGCGGTCGGCCTGGCCGCGGGCCGGATCCTGGCGTCGTCGCCGCCGGCACCGACGCCCGTTGTCGTCACCCAGGAGGTCAGCGTCGTGACGGTCACTGAGGGCGTGGAGACGGTGACGCTGGGCGGCTGACCCGGCCGGTGGTTGGCTACAGCGCCAGCACCAGGATCGTGTTCGTCGACCCCGGCCGGTTGACCCGCGTCCCCGACGTGATCACGACCCGGTCGCCCGGACCGGCAATGCCAGCGCGCTGCACCGCCTCGCAGGCCCGCTCCCACAGCTCCTCGACGCCCGTCGCCTCCTCGAGCGGCAGAGGCACGACCGCCCAGTCGAGCGCGAGTTGACGCAGCGCCTCGGCCGAGGGGGAAACGGCCACGATCGGGCGCCGGGGTCGGTGCTTGGAGACCTCCCGCGCCGACTCCCCGGAGACCGTCGGGACGATGATCGCAGCGACACCGAGCGTCTCGGCGATGTCGCAGGCGGCGTGGCCGACGACGTCGGCGATGTACCGCGGCCCGAGCCGCGACATGCCGAAGCTCTCGTCGTGGTACGTCAGGCTCGGCTCGACCGCCAGCGCGATCTTGACCATCGTCGAGACCGCCTCCACCGGATACGCGCCGATCGCGGTCTCGCCGGACAGCATCACGGCCGACGTGCCGTCGAGGATCGCGTTCGCGACGTCCGAGGCCTCGGCCCGAGTCGGCTCTGGGCGGGAGATCATCGACTCCAGCATCTGGGTGGCGGTGATGACGACCTTCCCCGCCTCCCGACCGAGCCTGATGATCCGCTTCTGCGCGAGCGGCACCGCCGCCGCACCGATCTCGACGCCGAGGTCGCCACGCGCCACCATCACGCCATCCGAGACGTCGATGATCGCGTCGAGATGCTCCATCGCCTCGGACTTCTCGATCTTCGCGATCAGCCGCGCCTTCGAGCCGGCCGCGACCACGAGCTTGCGCAGATCCTCGACGTCCTCGGGGCGCCGCACGAAGCTGAGCGCCACGTAGTCGACCCCGTTCGCGAGCGCGAAGGCGAGGTTCTCGCGATCGGACGTCGTGATCGAGGGGATCGGCAGGTACGTGCCTGGCAGGTTCACGCCCTTGTTCGACGAGACGGTGCCGCCGATCTCGACGGAGCAGCGCACGCGCCGGTCGCGCGCCTCGACGACGCGCAGCCGGACGAGGCCGTCGTTGATGAGCACGTCGTGCCCCCGCCGCAGGTGCTGCGCCAGGTCGATCTCGAACCCGAGTTCGAGGTCGTCGGCCTCGCTGGCGTCGCCGTGCCCGACGAGCGTCACGGCACTCCCGTTCTCGAGCTCGCGCGGCTCGGCCAGCGCTCCGACCCGTAGCTTCGGCCCCTGCAGGTCGGCGAGGACGGCGAGCGGGCGCCCGACGGTGGCGGAGACGGCCCGCGCGCGCTCGATGCGGACGAGATGGTCGGCCTGCGTGCCGTGGGAGAAGTTGAGGCGGAAACAATCGACGCCGGCGCGCGCCAGTCGCTCGACGTCGGCGATGGCATCCGTCGCCGGGCCGAGCGTGGCGACGATCTTGGTCCGACGGTTGAGCGGCATCAACCGCCCCGGGCGAACGCGGCGATGCCCGGGAAACGGGCCGCCGGGCCCAGGTCGTCGGCGATGCGCAGCAACCGGTTGTACTTGGCGACGCGGTCCGACCGCGATGGGGCGCCCGTCTTGATCTGCCCGGCGTTGGTGGCGACGGCGAGGTCGGCGATCGTGGTGTCCTCGGTCTCGCCCGAACGATGCGAGATGATCGACGCGTAGCCGGCGACGGCGCCGAACGCGATCGTGTCGAGTGTCTCGGACAGCGTGCCGATCTGGTTCGGCTTGACCAGGATCGCGTTGGCGACGCCGCGTTCGATGCCCATCCGCACCCGTTCGACGTTCGTGACGAACAGGTCGTCACCGACCAGTTGACAGCGGCTGCCGACCGCGTCGGTGAGCAGCTTCCAGCCGTCCCAGTCGTCCTCGGCAAGACCGTCCTCGATCGAGACGATCGGATACCGGTCGACCAGATCCGCGAAGTAGCCGGCCATCCCAGCCGAGTCCAGCACGCGCCCCTCGCCGGCCAGCGTGTACGTGCCCGCCGCGGCGTCGTAGATCTCGGAGGTCGCCGGATCCAGCGCGATGAAGAGGTCGCGGCCAGGTTCGTAGCCGATCGACGACGCCGCCTCGAGGATCGCGACGATCGCATCCTCGTTCCGGCCGAGATCAGGGGCGAACCCGCCCTCGTCGCCGACGGCGGTGGCCAGTCCACGATCGTGCAGGAGCCGCTTCAGCGCGTGGAACACCTCGGCGCCCATGCGGAGGGCGTCGGCAAACGTCGCCGCGCCGGCCGGGACGATCATGAACTCCTGCAGGTCGAGCGAGTTGTCGGCGTGCGCGCCACCGTTGACGACGTTCATCAGCGGCACCGGCAGGGTGCAGGCACCGACGCCGCCGAGATAGCGGTAGAGCGGCAGGCCGACGTGATCGGCGGCGGCGTGGGCGACCGCGAGCGACGTGCCGAGGACGGCGTTCGCGCCGAGCCGCGACTTCGTCGGCGAGCCGTCGAGGTCGATCAGCGCCGCGTCGAGCGCGCGCTGCTCGAGCGCATCGAGCCCGATGATGGCGTCGGCGATCTCGCTGTCGACGTTCGCGACGGCCTTCAGGACACCCTTGCCGCCATACGCGTCACCGCCGTCGCGCAGTTCG
Source organism: Actinomycetota bacterium (assembly GCA_009885805.1). Taxonomy (GTDB): domain Bacteria; phylum Actinomycetota; class Thermoleophilia; order Gaiellales; family F1-60-MAGs149; genus VFJZ01. The sequence continues at coordinate 10,887 of VFJZ01000055.1, read as the reverse complement.
GCCGCCTCCCACTTCCCGGTCGAGGCGCCCGACGGCACCGCCGCGCGTCCCGTCGCGCCGGACGCGAGCATGATCTCAACCTCAACTGTAGGGTTACCTCTGGAATCCAGGATCTGACGGCCCTGGACGGCCTCGATCGACGTCACCCTGCGGTCCTCTCGCGTGCCTTGGCCGCCCGATAGTAGCCGTCCTGCGCTTCGAGCCCGAGCAGACGGAAGTCCTCGCCGGCGGCTGCCGCCAGAGCCTCGGCGCCCTCGACCCGGGCCCGGAACCGCTCCGCCGAGGCCCGCAGCGCAAGTTCCGGATCGACGCCGGCGAGCCGCAGGACGTTGACCACCGCGAACAGGACATCGCCGGCCTCGTGCCTGACCTCGACCGCAGGCTCCGGGGCCGCGGCGCCGTGGGCCGCCAGGGCCTCGGCGAGCTCCGCCACCTCCTCGGCGATCGCCGGCCAGGCGTCGGCGTACCGCTGCCAGTCGAAGCCGACCGCCGCCGCGCGCCGCTGCAGCTTGCGCGCGTAGAGCAGCCCGGGCAGGGCTCCGGGCACGTCGTGGAAGATGCCCTCGCGCCCCTCCACGTCGCGCTTCACGCGCTCCCAGCGGTCGCGAACGGCGTCCGCGCTCTCCGCCACCGCGTCGCCGAACACGTGCGGGTGACGGCGGATGAGCTTCGAGCGGATGCCCGCGGCGACGTCCGTGAGATCGCCTGCGCCCGCCTCGCTCGCGAGCATCGCGAGGAAGTAGGTCTGGAAGAGCAGATCGCCGAGTTCGTCGACGAGCGCCGGCCCCGGCGGCCCGGCGAGCGCCTTGTCGGCGACCTCGTAGGCCTCCTCGACCGTGTGCGGGACGATCGTCGCCGCGGTCTGCTCCCGATCCCACGGACAGTCCCGGCGCAGCCGCAGGGTGATCTGCCAGAGCTCGGCGAGCGCCTGCGCCGCGGCACGCGCGGCCAGGACGTCACGCGCCGGCCACGTCTCCCGGTCCGGGTCCGCCCGGGCGAGCAGCCAGGCGTCGGTGTCGGTGAGCGCCACGCAGGGGGCGCCGGCGGCGTGCGCCACGCCGTGCCCCGCCAGCGCGGCCCGCAGGTCGAGATCGGCGATGTCGGCGACCCCGGCCGCCTGGAGCGCGCGCACGGCCCCGAGAGGGATCCCGTCGGACCCACCCGGGCCGAGCGCGACGATCATTACCCCGCGGTCGTGACGGGAGCTGTCGAGCCGGTCTCGGCCGCTGTCGTCACGGCCGTCGTGTCGACCGGCGCCGGCAGTCCGTAGCCGGTCGCGAACACCGCCTTGGCCTCGTACTGCTTCTGGATCTGGACGAACCAGTCGGTGGCGCTCTTGTCCTTGCGCTCCTGCGCCAACTGCGTCTTGATCTGCTCCGAGACCTCGGTCAGGGGCTTGTAGCCCTCCGGCGTCTTGTCGGCGAGCGCCTTGATGATGTGGTAGCCGAACTGGCTCTTGACCGGGTCGGTCGTGTACTCGCCGGTCTTCAGCGCGTACGACGCCTTCGTGAAGGCCTCGTCGAAGCCGGTCGGCGTAACGTCGTACTCGCCCTGATTCTGCGTCTTGCCGGGATCGGTCGAGTACTTGTCGACGAGCTTCGTGAAGTCGCCGCCCTTGTCGAGCTCCGCGATCACCTTCAGCGCGGTCTTCTTGTACTTCGCGAAGGCGGCGGCGTCCGGCGTCGAGCCGTCGTCCGGCCCGATCAGGATGTGGACGACCTTGCGCGCCTCCGGGTTCTTGAACACCGTGTCCTTGTCGGCCGCGTACTTCTTCGCGATGTCGTCGTCGGTCACGGCCGGAGCCTGCTTCGTCAGCTTCTCGTAGAGCGCCTGCGACAGTTGCTGCACCTCGAACGTGCTGCGGTAGTCCGCCTCGGTCGCGCCAGCATCGGCAAGCTGCTTCTTCCAGGCGGCGTCGTCGCCGGCCTGCTCCTTCAGCTTCGTCAGCTCCTCGTCGACCTTCTTCGCGTCGACCTTCACGCCCTGCTTCTCCGCCTCGGTCGTGATGATCAGGCGCTGGAAGAGGATCTGCATCGCCTGCTGCTTGAGGGCCTCGTACTCCTGCGTCCCGACCTTCGGCTCCGGCTGCTGCCGGGCCTTGAACGACGCCAGGCCGATCGCGATCAGATGATCGTAGTCCGCCTTCAGGATCGTCTTGCCGTCGACGACGGCGACGGCGTCGGCGGGCACGGTCACGGCGGGGGCCTTCGTCGCGTCGTCGCCGCCGCACGCGGCGAACAGCGTGGTGACGACGAGGGCGAGCAGGGCAAGGCGGAGACGTCGAGCGATCATGAACAGGATCCTTCGGGGATTCGGGATGAGCTCGTCAGGCGGAGACAGGGGGCGCCCGCATGTACTTCGAATATATACCAGCGTCCAGGCTCATCGCCGCCGTGCGATCGCCTCCAGCAGGGCGCCCACGAGCGTCAGCGCGACCGTCATCGCCGCCTCGTCCTCGCCGACGCGGATCGCCAACTCGCGCTTCGTCGCGGCGAACTGCAGCGTCGGTATGACACCGCGAAGCGTCCGCACCTCCTCCGCGCCGAGGCTGACGCCGGCCAGCGCCACCCGGTCGCGACGCACGGACAGCGCGACCGCGCCGAGCGGCTGCAGGGCGATGCGGGCGTACTGGATGCCGATCAGGTTCGCGACCGGCTCGGGGAGATCGCCGAAGCGGTCGGCCAGCTCCGCCTCCAGCTCGCGTAGATCGTCGGCGTCGCGGGCGAGCGCGATCCGGCGGTGGACATCCATCTTCGCCGCCTCCAGGCCGACGTAGGCGGACGGCACGTAGGCATCGACGGCGGCGTCGATGCGGACGGCCGAGGCGATCGCCGGCTCCGGCTGCCCCTGCAGCTCGGCCACCGCCTCCGCCAGGAGCTCGCAGTACAGCTCGAACCCGACTGCGGCGACGTGACCCGACTGCTCGTCGCCGAGCAGGTTGCCGGCGCCGCGCAACTCGAGGTCGCGCATCGCGATCCTGAACCCGGAGCCGAGCTCCGTGTAGTCGGCGAGCGCGGCGAGCCGCGCGCCGGCCTCCTCCGTCAGAGCGGCCGCGTCCGGGTAGAACAGGTAGGCGCTCGCCGGGACGTCGGATCGGCCGACGCGACCACGGATCTGGTACAGCTGGGAGAGTCCGAGCAGGTCGGCGCGCTCGATGATCAGCGTGTTCGCGGCGGGGATGTCGAGCCCCGACTCGATGATCGTCGTCGCACAGAGAACGTCGTGGTCGCCGCGGAGGAACTCCTCCATCACGCGCTCCAGCTGTCGCTCGCTCATCTGGCCGTGCGCAACGGCGACCCGCGCGGCGGGCACCAGTTGCCGCAGGCGCTCGGCCGCCTCGTCGATCGACTCGACGCGGTTGTGCAGGAAGAACGCCTGGCCGCCCCGGTCGAGCTCGCGCGCCAACGCCGCCTGGACGACCTCGGGATCCCATTCCCCCACGTACGTTCGAATCGGCCGGCGGCCGCGCGGCGGCGTCGCGATCACCGAGATGTCCCTCAGCCCGGCCAGGGACATGTGCAGCGTCCGCGGGATCGGCGTCGCGGACAGGGCGAGCACGTCGACCTCGGTCCGAAGCTGACGCAGGATCTCCTTCTGGCCGACGCCGAAGCGCTGCTCCTCGTCGACGATCACGAGGCCGAGGTTCGCCGGCACCACATCGCGGCTGAGGACGCGGTGGGTGCCGATCAGGACGTCGACCCGACCCTCGCGGAAGCCGGCGACGGCGCCCTTCAGCTCGGCGCCAGCCCGGAAGCGCGAGACGAGCTCGAGCTCGACCGCCGTGTCGAGGAACCGGTCTCGGAACGTCGCGTAGTGTTGCTGCGCGAGAATCGTCGTCGGGACGAGCATCAGGACCTGCCGGCCGGCCTCCACGACCTTGGCTGCCGCGCGGATCGCGACCTCGGTCTTGCCGAAGCCGACGTCGCCGCAGATCAGCCGGTCCATCGGACGCGCCTCCTCGAGGTCCGCCTTGACGGCCTCGATCGCCCGTGCCTGGTCGTCCGTCTCGGCGTAGGGGAAGGCCGCCTCGACCTGCTCGAGCAGGGCGCCGTCGCCGGCGACCGGCTCCTTGTGCGCCGCCTGGCGCAGCGCGTAGAGCGCGAGCAGTTCGCCCGCTAGCTCGTGAACGGCGTGCCGCGCCCGCGCCTTGAGCGCGTGCCACGCCCTCCCGCCGAGCTTCGAGAGAGCCGGCGGCCGACCGTCGGCGCCGATGTAGCGCGATACCTTGGCGATGTCGCCGTGCGGGACGAACAGCTTGTCGTCCCCCTTGAAGTCGAGGCAGAGGTAGTCACGCGTGACGCCGGCCACCGTCTTCGTGTCGAAGCCGACGAAGTGGCCGACGCCGTGCTCCGCGTGGACGACGTAGTCACCGGGGCGCAGGTCCGTGAACGCCTGCAGCGCGCGGCCGATACGCGACTCCGCGGCGCGGCGACGGAGCAGCTGCATCGACGGCAGCACGGCGACGAGGCGTTTGAGGTCGACGAGCCCGCGCCGGAGCCGTGAGACGACGAGGTAGACGCCAGGCTCCTCCGGCAGGCCCGACCCGGGATCGAGGACGCGCGTGGTCACCCGCTTCAGCTGCAGCTGCACCCGTTCCGCCTCACCGCGGTGCGGGAAGGCGACGACGACGCGCAGGCCCTGCCGGACGAGGGAGCGCAACTCGTTCTCCGCCTCGGACAGGCCGCGGGCGGCGATCGCCGGTGCCTGCGCCTCGAACGCGAAGGCCTGGCCCTGCGGCAGGGCGCCGAGCGCATGGGTGCCCGCGACGAGCGCCGTCGCGTCCTCGGGCTTGAGATAGCCGCGCCGGGCCGCGCGACCGACGGCTCCGAGCCGCTCGAGACAGGCGGCGGCGACGGTCTGCGGCTCCCAGACGACGACCGCCCCGGCCGCAAGCAACTCGGGCACGAGCGACTGCAGGTCGACCGGCAGCGGCTCGCCGTCGATCTCGTCCGCGAAGGGACGTGACGGCTCATCGAGCAGCTCGCGCGCCGGTTGGATGGTGACCGTGCGCAGCGGGCGCAGCGAACGCTGCGTCAACCCCGAGAACGCCGACAGGCGTTCGACCTCGTCACCGAATAGCTCGACGCGGATCGGCTCGCGCCCCGTCGTCGGGAAGATGTCCACGACGTCGCCCCGCGCGGAGATCTGCCCTCGCTCCTCGACGGTACCGCCGACGCGCTCGTAGCCGGCCTCGACCAACTCCTCGATCAGCGAGTCGCGGTCGCGGTCGGAAGCGGCGTCGATCACGATCGGCGCCGGTCGTTGCGCCCGCGGCGGCACCCGCTCGACGAGTGCGTCCGCCGACACCGCGACGATGCCGCCGGCGCCGAGAACGGCCAGCGCTCGCGACCGCTCACCGACAAGGTGCGGCGGCGGCTGGAGCGGTGCGCCCCAGTCGACGCCACGATGCGGCAGGTACCCGACGGGCACGTCCGGCCGGTACAGGGCGACGGCATCGGCCAGCTCACGGGCGGCGTCGTCGTCGTCCACGATCACCGCCAGGGCAGGGCGATCGTCGTCGCTGCGGAGCGCGTGCAGCGCGGCGATCACGGGCGGGAGCAACGGGGCCGAGACGCGCGCCGTCTGCCGCGCGGCCGACGAGAGGCGGCGGGCGAGGGTGCGCAGGTCAGCGTCGGCGAGGAGCGCGCCGAGCGCGACCTCGGCGCCGGCGGCCGCGGCGGTGTCGGGTATGGTCTCCAGGTCCATGCGAGCGGCCGGCGACCGGCCCCGAGCGGAGAGTAGCCCCTTGCCCCGGACCACGCCCGAGCTCCTCGACGAGCTGTTCGACTTCATCCGCATCCCATCGATCTCGTCCGGCGACGGCGACGATGCCGACCTGCGCCGCGCTGCCGAGTGGGTCTGCGCTCGCGTGCGCGACGCCGGTGGCGAGGCCGCGGTCGTCGACACGGCCCGCAACCCGCTTGCAGTTGGGCGCCTCCGCAGCGGACGTGCCGACGCGCCGCAACTGCTGCTGTACGGCCACTACGACGTGCAGACGGTGCACCCCCTGTCGGCGTGGGAGTCGCCGCCGTTCGAGCCGGTGATCCGTGACGGCTACATCTACGCGCGCGGCGCCTCCGACGATAAGGGGAACTTCCACTGCCTGCTCGCCGCGGCCTGCGACCTCGCTCGCGAGGGATCGCTCGCCTGCGACATCACCATCGTCTCCGACGGCGAGGAGGAGATCGGCGGCGACTCGGTCGTCCGCTGGCTCGACGCGAGCAGCGACCGGTTCGACGCGGCGGTGGTCTTCGACGGCGGCATGGTCGCGGCGGGCTGGCCGCAGCTGACGATCGGCGTTCGCGGCGTCGTCACCGGCCAGATGCGCGTCAGTACCGGCGCCCGCGACGTCCACTCCGGCATCTACGGCGGCGCGGCGCTGAATGCCGCGCACGTCCTCGCGACGCTGATCGAGGGGACGCGCGCCCGCGACGGGCTGCTGCCCGCGTCCCTCCGGGCCGATGTTCGCGATCCCTCCCCCGCCGAGGTCGCGAGCTGGGCGACGCTGCCATCGGGCGCGGCCGAACTCGCAGCCGCGGGCATCGCGCCGCTCGACGACGGTGCCGTCGGCGACTACTACCGCCGCACATTCGCCCTGCCGACGTTCGACGTCAACGCCATCACCTGCCGCGACGCCGCGCAGCATCGGACGATCATCCCCCACGAGGCGACCGCCGCGATCTCACTCCGGCTCGTACCCGACCAGGACGCCGCTCGCGCGTTCGCGAACTTCGAGGCGCATCTCCGCGGCCTGCTGCCGGCGGGCGCGACGCTGGAACTCGTGCGCTGGGGCGCCTCGTCCGGCTGCGCCTACGACCCCTCGCTGCCGGCGCTGACGATCGCGCGCCGGGTGCTGGCGGAAGCGTTCTCCCACGACTGCGCCGTCGCCCGCACGGGGGGCGCGATCCCGCTCGTCTCGGCGCTGCACCGCCACGGCGTGCCCACCGTGCTGTCCGGCGTCGCACTGCCGGAGGACAACATCCACGCGCCGAACGAGCGTCTCCTCCTCTCCAACTACGAGGCGGGCGTCCGGGCCGCCCGTTCGCTGCTGACCGCCCTCGCCGGACTGTGAGGACGCGCGCGGCGCTGCTCGTCGCGCTCGTGGTCGTCGTCTCGTTCCCGACGATCGCGACGATGCGGCGGACGTTCGCGCCGAACGGAGCCGTCGCCGGCCAGATGGCGCAGCCGAGCCGGCTCGCCTACCCGTACACGGTGCAGGAGCCGACGACGATCGACGCCGGTGCCTTCTCGTGGTTCTTCGAGCCGATGACTGCGACGGCGCATCGCGCCTGGAGCGAGGGAACGATCCCGCTCTGGAACCCGTACGCCGGCCTCGGCATGCCGCTGGCTGCGAACGCGCAGAGCGCGGTCGCGAGCCCACTCCAGCTGCCGGTGCTGATCCATCCGGAGCAGCGCACCTGGAACGCCGTGATCCTGCTGCGGCTGGCGGTCGGTGCGCTCGGCTGCCTCGTGCTCCTGCGGCTGCTGGGCGCGCCCGCGACGGCAGCGACCGGCGCCGCGCTGCTCTACGGGCTCGCGCCGACCTTCACACGCTGGGCGCCGCAGGTGTCGATGAACGTCGAGGCGCTTGCGCCCTGGCTGCTCGCCGCCATCCTGCTGCTCGCTCGCCGGCCCGGGGCGCTGCCGTTCGCCGCCGTCGCTGGGCTCACGGCCGCCGCCGGCTACGGCGGCCAACCCGAGGCGCTCGTCTGCCTGGCCTACCTCGCCACAGCCTGGGCGGCCTGGTGCTGGTGGCGCGATGGTCGAACGCGGCGCACGCTGCTCAACCTGGCCGGCGCCGGTCTCTGCGGTGCGCTGCTCGCGGCGCCGCAACTGCTGTTGCTCGCCGAGTACGTCCTGCACGCCACCGACTCGCACGCGGGCGGGCTGGGAGCGACGCGGCTGGCATTCAGCGATCTGGACAGCATCGTGCGTCGAGATGGCCTCCAGGGCGAACTGCTCGGCTGGCCGCTCGCCCTGATCGCGCTGCTCGGAGCGATCACCGCCTGGCGCAGCCGGATCGGCGGCACCTCCTTCCTACTCGCAGCGGCCGGTATCTGGGCGCTGCGGAGCCTCGACACGCCGATCGCGGCGGCGTTCGAGATCGTGCCGGGGGTCGCCGACAGCAACGTGCCGCGGTACGGCCAATTCATCCTCGCGCTCGCCGCCGCGCTGCTCGCCGCGGCGGCGCTGACCCGCGTCCCGCGTCCGCTGCTCGCTGTACCGGTCGTGATCGCGATCGTCGTCGGGCAGGTCTGGCTCCTGCACCCGCCGCGGCAGTTCGCGATCCCGGTCGACGCCAGCCGGCCGCTGCCGTCGCTCGCCGCGGCCAGGGTGACGCTGACTCCAGGTGGGCGCCTCGCTGCGATCGGCCGGAACGTGCGGCCACAACTCGCCTCGGCGCTCGGCATCGCCGACCCGAGGGCCGAGGACGCCCTCTATCCGCGCCGCTACGCGCGCCTCGTCGCGCTCCGCGGCGGTGGCGCGCGCTTCGGCTTCCTCGGTGCGCTCGACCCGCAGACCGCGACGCTCGACCTGGTCGACGCAACGGGCGTGCGTCTCCTCGCCGCCTCGCCGGGCTCGTCGCCGCCCGCCGGCTTCACGCCCGCGCCGACACGACCGGACGACCTGGCGCTGTTCGCGAACGCGGAGGCCTATCCGCGCGGCTTCACGCCAGCCGCAGTCGTCTTCGTTGCGAGCGAGGACGCGGCCGCGGCCGCCCTGCGTGGCAACGAACGCCTCCGGGAGCGGTCGGTCGTCGAGCGCCCGACGGCGGCGATGCGCGCCGCGCGCGGCTCCGCGACGGCCGACGTCGTCGCAACCGGCTGGGATCGAGAGCGGCTGCGCGTCCACGCGGACGGCGATGCGCTCCTCATAGTCAGCTCGCAGTGGTTTCCCGGCTGGCGGGCACGGATCGACGGCGCGCCGGCCGAGATGCGCCCGGCGAACCTGGCGATGCGCGCGGTCGTCGTTCCCGACGGCGAGCACGACCTCGAGTTCGTCTACGAGCCGGGGTCGTTCCGCGCCGGCCTCGCCCTCGGCGCGCTCGGGCTCGCCGTGATCGGCGCACGGGCGTTGCTCTCCCGGCGCCGTCGTAGTACCGTCGTGCCGTGAGGGGGGCGTTCGGGGCGGCGTACCTGGTGCTGGCGGCGGTTGCCGTGTCGGCCACGCTCGCGACGCTCCGTCTGGCGAGCGCACCGCCGCCACGATCACTGTCAGTCGCCCGCGTCGTCGAGGCATTCGCAGCGGAGGGCATCGATCTCGCCGTGACCAGCCGCACGGCGCGCGGCACCGTGTTTCTCGGCGAGGAGGACGACCACGACGGGCGGTTCGGGCTCCTCGTGATCGTCGCGGGCCGCAAGAGCGAGGTCGCGGGCGTCCTGACCCGCGCGCCACTGCCGCCGTCGACCGGGCTCGTCCGCTTCAGCCAGTTCGACGCGGCGAATGTCACGGTACGAAGCGGGTTGTGGCGCCCTGGCGGAGCCGGCGACGCCCCCGTCCGGGCCGCCGTGGCCCGCTTGCGCTGAGTCCTCGTCACAAACATCGCTTTTGCAATGTGCCTATCTCACTTGTAAAACGTAAAGCTTTCCCACTCGATGGCCCGATACACGGTCTGCGGCGGGATACAGCGAAAGGCCCCAAGGCAAGGGGCCCGCCCGACAGGAAGTCGGGTTGTACCGTCAGGGAGGTTCGGATGTCGCTCCGTATCAACACGAACGTCGAGGCGTTGAACGCCCACCGTCAGCTCGGTCACACGGCGCTGACGCTGTCGAAGTCGATGGAGAAGCTCTCCAGCGGACTTCGTATCAACCGGGCGGCAGACGACGCCGCCGGGCTCGCCATCTCCGAGAAGATGCGGGCGCAGGTTCGCGGTGTCGCCCAGGCCACACGAAACGCGCTCGACGGCGTCTCGATGGTGCAGTCGGCGGAAGGTGCGCTGAACGAGGTCCACGCGATCCTGCAGCGCGTCCGCGAACTCGCCGTCCAGTACAACAACGGCACGCTGTCGACCGCCGACCGCGCGGCGATCACGGCCGAGATCGTGCAGCTCTCGGCAGAGTCGGTGCGCATCGTCACGAGCATGACGTTCAACGGCATCAACGTGCTCGGAACGACTTCGCCGATCACCTTCCAGGTGGGCGCGAACAGCGGCGAGACGATCGTCATGACCGGCATGGGCCTCGGCGGCACCTACTTCGACTCGGTCTTCGTCGGCACGTTCACGACCGGCGCCGACCTCGACGCGATGGACCGGTCGCTCTCCTCGATCGCCGACGCCCGGGCCTCGCTCGGCGCGATCCAGAACCGTCTCGAGCACACGATCGCGAACCTCGCGACCTACCACGAGAACCTCGCAGCCGCCGAGTCGCGCATCCGCGACACGGACATGGCACTCGAGATGACCGCCTTCACGAAGCTCCAGGTGCTCCAGGCCTCCGGCATCGCGATGCTGGGTCAGGCGAATCAGGCACCGAACGCAGTGCTCCGGCTGATTGGCGGCTAGTCCGGAGCAATCGATGTCCCCCGGGCTGCATCCCCCGGGTGACCCCGGCGCCATGGAAGGCGTCGGGTAACGGTCAGGGACGACGATCGCCAGCGTCTGCCCCGCCCCCGGATGAACCCCTCACCGGTGCGGGCGGGAGCCCCGACCAACCTCCCCCGGCCGCCGCGACATCCCGTCGCGGCGGCCGGATCCCTTGCGACCAACGAATGAGGCCGGCGCCCGCTACTGCGGACGCCGGCCTCGTGTCGTCGTTCAGGGTCGAGCGAGATGCTGTCTAGCGAAGCAGCGAGAGCACGCTCTGAGGGGCCTGGTTGGCCTGAGCGAGCATCGCCGTGCCGGACTGCGAGAGGATCTGCAGCCGGGTGAAGTTGACCATCTCCGCG
>VFJZ01000008.1 GCA_009885805.1 Actinomycetota bacterium | reverse complement strand
CGGGTGCCGCCGCTGCCGTCGATCCACAGGTTCGAGAAGCTCCCGACGACTGGCGACCAGGGCAGCTGAAGGTTGATCACGAGCGTGAGCGCCGGGTTGATCGTGATCGTGTAGGTACCGGTGCGTGAGACACCGTTCGCGTCGGTCAGAGTGACGCTGAACGTGCTCGTCCCGACCGTGGTCGGCACACCGACGACGGCGACCCAGGTGTGCTTGGCCGGGGTCCCGCTGGTGTTGACGTCGGCAAGCGTGAGGCCGGCCGGGAGTTGGCCGGCGCTGACCCGGAAGTCGACGGGACCGAGAGCCGGGCCGCCGAGCGCGATGACCGTCCCTAACGTCGCGAAGGTCACGAAGTCCGAGCCCACGAAACCGGGCCCCAGCGGACCGTCGGCCGAGATGGTCACGCCGGGGTCGGGATTGATCGTGATCGTCGTCGTCAGCGTGACGCTGCCGGCCGCGGCCGTGATCGTGACGACGGTCGGCGCGGTGACGGCCGCGACGTGGCGCACGAGGAACACCGCCTGGTCGGACCCCGCCGCGACCTGGACCGACGACACCTGGACGGTGTCCCCGAGCGTGACGCGAGCGATACTCGGATGGCTGCTCGTCAGTGCAACGACCACCGGTGCGGTCGCCAGGCTCGCAAGTCGAACCTCACCGACGGCGTTGGTCCCGACTGCGGCGAGCGCCGTGTGGCTCAACGCGAGCAGCGTCAGCGCCGGCCCGGGTGCCGGCGGGGGCGGCGCGACCGTGCATCCCGACAGGGTCACCGTCACCGAGGTCGAACCGTCGCCGACGGTCGCCTTGCAGGTGCTCGACCTGTACCCCGAGGCGCTGAACTTGAACTCGCCCTTGCTGTTCGCCCTGCCCGTCGCGGTCGACTCGGGCGAGGAGACGATGATCGTCGCGTTCGCCTTCGCGCCGCTGCCTTCAACGGACAGCGAACCCGAGGCGCTGAGCGATGCACGTTTCACGCTGACGGCGGCGAGCGCATCGACCGGCACCACCAGCAGCACGGACAGCAGCGCCAGCGACGAGAGGGCAGCCACCCGCCGCGTGATCGGAAACCTCCAACCGAACCTCGACATCGTGCCCTCCCCTGACGGGCGATGGTCCTGCATGCCCGCATCGGCATTAGGCGCCGAACCGCCCGCGAACGCAACGGTAGTACGACCAATGTCTAGGTGCCGCCAGCTCAGCCGAAGAAGGCCTCCGCCAGCGCGTAGTACGCCCGCGGCACCGTCCGCAGCTCGCGCACCGCGTCCGCCAGCGGGACGGCGACCACCTCGGCGCCACGCAGCGCCGTCATCGTGCCGTGGCGCCCCTCGATGGCGAGCGCGGCCGCCAGCAGGCCGTAGCGGGTTGCCAATACGCGGTCGTAGGCGGTCGGCGTCCCGCCGCGCTGCAGGTGCCCGAGCACGGTCACGCGCGTCTCGAAGCCCGTCAGCTCGGCGAGCCCCTCCGCGAGCCGTTCGCCGACGCCGCCGAGCCGGACGTGCCCGAAGGCGTCGACCTCGGCGGTCTGCATCGCGAGGCCCCCGGACCCGGCCTCATGCGTCAAGGGCCAGCCCTCGGAGACGACGACGATCGAGTAGTCGCGGCCCCGCGCGTGGCGCGTCCTGATCAGCTCCGCGCAGCGCTCGACCGTGAGCGGGAACTCCGGGATCAGGACGACGTCCGCGCCGCCGGCGATGCCCGACTGGACGGCGAGCCAGCCGGCATGACGCCCCATCACCTCGACCACCATCACGCGGTCGTGCGACTCGGCGGTGGTGTGGAGGCGGTCGATCGCCTCCGTCGCGATGGCAACGGCGGTGTCGAAGCCGAAGGTCTGGTCGGTCGCGCCGAGGTCGTTGTCGATCGTCTTCGGCACACCGATCACCGGCGCCCCGTGCTCGGCGTGCAGGCGGTGCGCGACACCCAGCGTGTCCTCCCCGCCGATCGCGATCAGGCAGTCGAGCCCGGCCAGGTTCCGCAGCACCGCCTCGACGCCGCCCTCCTCACGAAACGGATTCGTGCGGCTCGTCTTCAGGATCGTGCCGCCGCGCGGCAGGATCCCCGAGACGTCGTCCACGCCGAGGGGCGCGTACCGACCCTCGATCATGCCGCGCCAGCCGTGCAGCACGCCGCACGCCGTGTGGCCCTCGCTCAGGAGACGCCGCGTGACGGCGCGGATGACGGCGTTCAGGCCGGGGCAGTCGCCGCCGCCCGTGAGCAGGCCGACGGTCAGGGTGCGGTTCACGTGATCGCTCCTCGGTCGTTGGAGACGGCGGCGCGGAGCCGCCGGAAGCTGTCGGTCGCCGCCAGGTCCTCGATGGCGACCGGTAGCGGGATCCGCCAGTTCGGGTAGCCATCCACCGTGCCGGGCACGTTCGGCTGCTCGGTCGCCCCGGCAAGGTCGTCGGCCGTCACCGCCACCAGCGCACAGGGAGACGCGCCGAGCGCCTCGTGGACGGCGACGGTGCGGTCGGCGTCGTCTTCATGAAGCCGGCGCGATGTCGGCAGGTCGTGCGTCGTGACGGCAGCCAGCGCCTGGACCGGCCAGGCCGAAGGTGGCGACGACTCGAAGGGAGCCACCCTCGTCGACAGGACGCCGGCGGCAGCGAGTCGGTCGCGGAAGCCGGGCTCGACGGTCCCGAGGTCCTCGCCGATGACGATGCAGCGGGCGCGCCGGCTCTCCAGTGCGAGGATCGCGAGCAGGTCGCGAAACGGGTAGCGCAGGTACGTCCCCGCCGCCGCCGTTGCGCCATCCGGGATCACGAACAGCCGGTCGAGGCCCATCACGTGGTCGATGCGGATACCGCCGGCATGCGCCATCGCGCAGCGCAGGAGCGCGACGAACCCGGCGTAGCCGTCGTCGCCGAGCCGCTCCGGATGCGGCACCGGCAGGCCCCACACCTGCCCGTCCGGGCCGAGCGGATCGGGCGGCGCGCCGATGCTGAAGCCCGGGAGGTAGGCGTCCGGTCGCGCCCGGTGGTCGCGACCGTCCGGGGCGGCACCGACGGCGAGATCCGCGATCAGACCGACGCGCAGTGTCGGCAGTGCGGCAAGTTGAGCGACGAGGACGGCCTGGAGATACGCGGCGAAGTCGACGGCGCCGGCACCCGCCGCGTGGCACTCGCGCAGCGCCTCCTCCTTCACCGCCCAGACGGCGTCGCGATCGATCAGCGGTAGCTCCGAGAGGGCGCGGCCTCGTCGCGACAGGTCGCGTTGCCGCGCTGCCGGCAGCAACGCGAACTCCGGTACCTCCTCGACGGCGATGTGGAGCGGACTGCGCAGGAGCCGCGACGAGGCGTAGTAAGGGCTCGGCTGGATCGGCGGATCGAGATCGGGCGCGTGCAGCGGCGACAGCTGGACGAAGCCCGGGTCACCCAGCACCGCGACGAGGCGGCGTACGTCCGCGAGGTCGCCGATGCCCCAGTTCGTCCGGGAACGCAGGGAGTAGATCTGCGCCGCGACGCCCCAGTCCCGCAACCCGTCCGGCAGGTGGCAGCGAGCCGGCGCGACGATCAGGGGCGTCTCGGCCGCGCGCTCGGCGAGGCGATGGTAGCCGTGCGGGAGATCACCCGGAAGCGCCCGCGGCAGCGCGACGCGCGTGCCGTCCTCGAGCAGCACGTGCCCGTGACGACCGTGCCGCCAGGGCTCCTGCCCCTCGATCATGACGAACAGCGGAGCCGGCCGCGGCTCGCCGAGAGCGCCGAGGACGGCAGCGATCGTCGTCGCGGGCGCCGGGACCGTGCCACCTGCGGCATCGACGTAGGCGAGCGCGACGCCGCGCGTGTGGTCAGCCATGCCGGGTACAGTGGGGTCGGTGGTGGCAATGGCGAGCGCGCCCGCGCTCGGCGCGCGACACGGGCCGGCTGGCCTCGACGTGATGGTACGGGGACCCGCGCTGTCCGCCCTCGAGCTGTGTCTCCCGGACCTCGGCGGTCGCGAGCGCCGCGTGCCGATGACGCGCGACGGCGCCCTCTGGCACGGTCACGTGGCTGGCGCCACGCCGGGCTGCCGCTACGGGCTGCGAACGCCCGACCACCCCGGCTGCCTCCTGCTCGATCCGTACGCCGTCGCGGTCGACGGCGACTGGTGCGTCGCAGTCGGGGAGCCGACCGGCCCACGGCCCGTGTCGCTGCACCGCCCGCTGGCCGAGACGGTCATCTACGAGGCGCACGTCCGCGGCCTGACGCGGCTGCATCCGGCGATCCCACCCGGCCTGCGCGGAACGTACGCCGCGCTCGGGCACCCGGCGCTGATCGCGGAGCTGCGCTCGCTCGGCGTGACCGCGCTGGAGCTGCTGCCGGTGGCGGCCTTTCGCACCGAGACGAGCATCGCCGCGCACGGGCGTGCCAACTACTGGGGCTACAGCCCGGTCGCCTTCCTGGCGCCGCACGCCCCCTACGCCGCGGGCAGCGCAGCCGGTGCCCCGGCCGAACTGCGCACCGCCATCACGGCATTGCACGACGCCGGTATCGAGGTCATCCTCGACGTCGTCTACAACCACACCGGCGAGGGCGGCGACGACGACCAGCCGGTCTCGCTGCGCGGCCTCGAACCGGGCCTGTTCCGTGCCCACGACGTGACCGGCACCGGCAACAGCCTCGACGCCTCCCACCCGGCCCTGCAGCGCCTCGTGCTCGACGCCCTGCGGCACTGGGCCACCTGGTACGGCATCGATGGCTTCCGCTTCGACCTCGCGGTCACGCTCGGCCGCGGCGAACACGGCTTCGACGCTGCCCATCCGCTGCTCGCGGCGATCGCTGACGACCCGGTGCTGGCACCGCTCAAGCTGATCGCCGAGCCGTGGGACATCGGCCCCGACGGGTATCGCGTCGGCGGCTTCGCACCGCCCTGGTCGGAATGGAACGGTCGCTACCGCGACGCCGTTCGCGAGTTCTGGCGCGGCCGCGATCCCACCAGCGAGCTGGCGAAGGCAGTCGCCGGCTCCTCGGAGACGTTCGCGCCCTCGGGCCGCGGGCCCCTCGCGAGCGTCAACCTCGTGACCAGCCACGACGGCTTCACACTGCGCGACCTCGTCTCGTACGACGGCAAGCACAACCTCGCGAACGGTGAGAGCAACCGGGACGGCGACGACCACAACCGTTCCTGGAACTCCGGAGCCGAGGGCCCGACGGACGACCCGGCGATCGAGGATCTGCGCGACCGGCGGGCGGCAGCCATCCTCGCGACCATGGCCGTGTCTGCTGGGGTGCCGATGCTGACGGCCGGCGACGAGCGCGGACGGACCCAGCGCGGGAACAACAACACCTACTGCCACGACTCGCCGCTGACCTGGGTCGCCTGGGACGAGACGCCGCTGACGTCGCTCGTGCGGCGGCTGCTCGCGCTCCGGGCCGCCGAGCCGTTGCTGCGCCGTGAGCGCCACTTCACGGGCAGCGACGGGGACGTCACCTGGCTGACGGCGGACGGTCGCCAACTGGATGGCGGCTGGTGGCAGGACAGCGGCGTCCGGACGCTGGGGATGCTGCTCGAGAGCGAGCTCCTGCTGATCTTCCACGCCGGCGACGAGGCGGTCGCCTTCGCGCTGCCGACCGACGAGACGTACTCGGTCGTGATCGACAGCGCCAGCGACGAACGCGTCGAGGACGCCGCCGGCACGGTCTGCGCCGCTGCCTGGTCGGTGCTCATCCTCCGCGCGCGACAAGACTGAGCAGGCGCGGATCGGTGAGGTCGGGGTGCGCCGGCAGCACCCGGACCCGCACCTCGCAGGATCCCTGGGGCGCCAGGAACGACCCGGTGAACTGCCAGCTGCCGCCTGCGATCTCGCGGTCGGCGACGAGGCGTGCGACGAGATCGCCGGCGACGGCGTCGACCGTGACATCGTCCGACGTGAGGTCGCCGAGCGCGACGACCGCCCGGACGGTCACAGCCTCGCCGGCGTAGCCAGCACCCTCTGCCGTCGCCTCGACCACGGCGACCGCCGGCCAGGCAGCGCGGGCGCGCCGGACGTACGACGCCAGGCGTCCCGCGGCGGCGTGACCGTCAGCCGCGAGCCGGTGCGTGTCCACTGCCGCCGGCGTGTAGAGGCCGGTCACGTAGTCGCGCACCATCCGCGTCGCGGAGAGCTGCGGCGCGAGCGACGCCAGCGTATGCCTGACCATCGCGAGCCACGCGGGGCGATCACCGTAGAAGCGGGGGACCACCTCTCGTTCGAGCAGGTCGTACAACGCCGCCGCCTCGAAGGCGTCGCGAACCGCAGGCTCGACCGCACCGTCGTCGGCGGACGGGATCGCCCACCCGTTCATGCCGTCGTAGTGCTCGTCCCACCAGCCGTCGAGGATCGAGAGGTTGAGGGCGCCGTTCAGCGCCGCCTTCATCCCGCTCGTGCCGCAGGCCTCGAACGGCCGCAGCGGGTTGTTCAGCCAGACGTCGACGCCGGCCACCAGCGTCCGCGCCATCGCCATGTCGTAGTCGGCGAGCATGACGATGCGGTGGCGCACGTCGTGGCGGGTCGCGAACGCACCGAGGTCGGCGATCAGCGCCTTCCCCTGCTCGTCGGCCGGGTGCGACTTGCCGGCGATGACGATCTGCACCGGGTGCTCGGCGTCGAGCAGGAGCCGCTCCAGTCGCGCGGGGTCGTGCAGCATCAGGGTCAGCCGCTTGTACGTCGGCGCGCGTCGCGCGAACCCGATCGTCAGCAGGTGCGGTTCGAGCGTCGCGTCGGTGAAGTCGAGCTGCAGCCCGCGCAGGCCACGCGCCTGCCACTGGCGGCGGCTGCGGGCGCGCACCTCGGCCACGAGCCGCGCACGCGCACGGTCACGCGCCGCCTGAAGCGTCTCGTCGTCGGCGTCGGCGCCGACGCCAGCGAAGTCGGGCCCGATCCAGGTCTCGTCGTGAACGCCATTGGTGATGTGCCCGATCGGCGCCTCCTCGGGATCGAGACCGGGCCAGTGGCCGGCGAACAGTCGGCGCGAGACGGCGCCGTGCAGTCGCGAGACGCCGTTGATGCGGCCCGCCAGCCGCAGACCGAGCGCGGCCATGTTGAACGAGTCCGGGTCGCCGCCCGGTTCGTCGCCGAGGGCGAGCAGCCGATCGATCGGGATACCGATCTCCGCGGCGTCGGCGTCCAGGTACCGCGCCACGAGCTCACGTGGGAAGCGATCGATGCCGGCCGGCACGGGCGTGTGGGTGGTGAACACCGTCGCGCCTCGCACCGCCTCGATCGCCGCGTCGGCGTCGAGCCCGGCGCCGACGAGACGGCGGATGCGCTCGAGGCAGAGGAAGCCCGCGTGGCCCTCGTTCATGTGCCAGACGTCCGGTGCGAAGCCGCACTCCTCGAGTGCCGCCACGCCGCCGACACCGAGCAGCAGTTCCTGTCGCAGCCGGTGCTCGCGATCGCCGCCGTAGAGACGATCGGTGACAGCCTGCTCGGCCGGCGCGTTCTCGGGCACGGCCGCGTCGAGCAGGAGCAGCGGCACCCGCCCGACGTCCACCCGCCAGACGCGAGCGTGCAGCGGTGCGCCGGGCAGCCGGACGCAGATCACAACGCCCGTGTCCGACATCGGCAGGGCCGACGGGTCGAGGGCCGGGAACTCCTCGCGCTGCTCGCCCGCTGCGGTCAGGATCTGCCGGAAGTAGCCGGCGCCGTAGAAGAGGCTGACGCCGACGATCGGCACGCCGAGGTCGCTCGCCGCCTTCAGGTGATCGCCGGCGAGGACGCCCAGGCCACCGGAGTACTGGGGCAGGGCCTCGGACACGCCGAACTCGGGCGAGAAGTAGGCGATGCACGACGGCGGTGTGCCGGCGAGCGCCTGGTACCAGCCAGCGCCGCCGATTCGGGTACGCGCCCGATCGTCCGCGGCGGCGACCTGCGCGACGTAGCCGACATCGGCCGCCAGTTCTGCCAGCCGGGCGGGCGGAGCAGCCGCCAGCAAGACGAGCGGCGCGGTCGCCGCGCTGTCGGGAGCGAGCGCGCGAAACAGCTCGCGCGCAGCACCGTCCCACTCGGTCGCGAGTGTCATCGCGAGGGTCTCCAGAGCGGCGAGCGCGGGTGGCAGTTCGGGTCGTGAGGTGAGACGGATCGGCAAGCGATGGCTCCGGTCGTGATCGGGCAGAGTTCAGGGGTGTTCGAGGCGCACGACCCGCACGCCGTTCTCGGCGCCCACCGCCGCGATGCGAACCGCGTCATCGTCAGGGCGTGGCAGCCTGGCGCCGACGCGGTGGTCCTGGTGACGCGGCGCGGACGGTACAGCATGGAGCGACTGGACAACGAGGGCCTGTTCGCGGTCGAGATCGGGCGTCAGACGATCCCTACCTACCACTTCGAGGTCGACCGGGACGGCGCGACGACGGCGATCGACGACCCGTATCGCCTCGCACCGACGCTCGGCGAGGTCGACGTGCACCTGATCGGCGAGGGCACGCACCACCGACTCTGGGAGGCGCTCGGCGCCCACACGCAGGTCCTCGACGGCGTCACTGGCGTCGCCTTCGCGGTCTGGGCGCCCTCGGCGCGCGCCGTCGCCGTGACGGGCGACTGGAACGACTGGAATGCACGCGCCCACCCGCTGCGATCGCTCGGCTCGAGCGGCATCTGGGAGCTGTTCGTACCCGGCGCGGGCAGCGGTCAGCTGTACAAGTTCGCGATCACCGGCGCCGACGGCGTCACGACGCTGCGCGCCGATCCGATGGCGCGGGAGGCGGAGGTGCCGCCCGCGACGGCCTCCCGCGTGACCGAGAGCTCCTACCGCTGGGACGACGACGCCTGGCTGCTCGCGCGCGGTGAGCGCCAGCATGCGCGGGCGCCGATCTCCGTCTACGAGGTCCACCTCGGGTCGTGGCGGCGCGGTCTCGGCTACCGGGAACTGGCCGAGGAGTTGCCGGCGTACGTCGCCGGGCTGGGCTTCAGCCACGTCGAACTGATGCCGGTGATGCAACATCCGTTCGCCGGGTCCTGGGGCTACCAGGTGACCGGCTACTACGCGCCCGACAGCCGGCTCGGCACGCCGGACGACCTGCGGCTGCTGGTCGATCGGCTGCACCAGGCCGGCATCGGCGTGCTGTTCGACTGGGTCCCGGCGCACTTCCCGCGTGACGAGTTCGCACTGGCGTCGTTCGACGGCACCGCCCTCTACGAACACGCCGACCCGCGCCTCGGCGCGCACCCGGACTGGGGCACGCTGATCTTCAACTACGGCCGCACCGAGGTGCGCAACTTCCTGATCGCCAACGCGCTCTACTGGATCGAGGAGTTCCACGCGGACGGGCTCCGCGTCGACGCCGTCGCCTCGATGCTGTACCTCGACTACTCGCGGGCCGCCGGCGAGTGGTTGCCCAACGAACATGGCGGGCACGAGAACCTCGCGGCGGTCGAGTTCCTGCGCGAACTGAACCGGGAGGTGTACGGACGGCACCCCGGCGTCATCACCGTCGCCGAGGAGTCGACCGCCTGGCCCGGCGTCTCGCGCCCGGTGCACGACGGCGGGCTCGGGTTCGGCTTCAAGTGGAACATGGGCTTCATGCACGACTCGCTGGCGTACTTCTCGAACGACCCGGTGCATCGCGTCCACCACCACGACGAACTCACGCGACCGCTGCTGTGGGCCTTTGCCGAGAACCACGTGCTGCCGGTCTCGCACGACGAGGTCGTGCACGGCAAGGGGTCGCTGTACGGCCGGATGCCCGGGGACGACTGGCAGCGGCGCGCCAACCTCCGTGCCTACCTGGCATGTCTCTGGACCTATCCGGGCAAGCCGCTGATCTTCATGGGCTGCGAGACGGCGCAGCACGCCGAGTGGGATCACGACGGCGAGATCGACTGGGCCGACGCCGACGCCGGCGTGCAGGCCCTCGTGCGCGATCTCAACGGGCTGCTGCGCTCCCATCCCGCGCTGCACGCGAGCGACCCCGATCCGGAGGCGTTCTGCTGGCGCTCGGGCACGAGCGCCAGCGACAACGTCGTCGCATTCACCAGAATCCACGCCGGCGATGCAGTCGCCGTCATCGCGAACCTGTCCCCCGTCGTCCGCGAGGGGCATCACGTCGACCTCGGCAGCGGCGACTGGCGCGTCGTGTTGAACAGCGACGCCACCGCCTACGGCGGGTCCGGCGTCGACCCGGGTCCCGCCGTGACATTGCCGCCGCTGGCCGTGCTGGTGCTGGCGAGAACCGACTCGTAGAGGTCGCGGTAGGTCGCCGCCGGCCTGGCCCAGCCATGATCCGCCGCGCGCACCCGGGCGACGAGCGCGCGCCATGCGGCCGGGCGCCGAAACGTAACGAGGGCCGCCTCGAACACGGCGAGCAGCGCCTCGGGCGTCGCCTCGTCGAACAGGAAGCCGGTGTCGGGGGCGACGGTGTCCGCCAGTCCGCCGACACGCCGCACGACGGGCACCGCGCCGTGGCGCATCGCGATCAGCTGCCCGAGTCCGCACGGCTCGAACCGGCTCGGCATGCAGAACAGGTCGCAGCCGGCATACACCCGGCGCGCGAGCGCATCGTCGAAACCGCGGTGGAACAGGACCGCGTCGGGATGCGCGGCGTGCAGCGCCGCGAAGCCGTCCTCGAGATCGGGTTGCCCGGTGCCGACGACGGCCAGGCGCGCACCGGCTGCGACCAGAGCCGGCGCCACCGCGAGCAGCAGGTCGAGCCC
The DNA here is from genome assembly GCA_009885805.1 of Actinomycetota bacterium. Taxonomy (GTDB): domain Bacteria; phylum Actinomycetota; class Thermoleophilia; order Gaiellales; family F1-60-MAGs149; genus VFJZ01. The sequence continues at coordinate 7,456 of VFJZ01000008.1, read as the reverse complement.
CTTCTGGTGCACGAGGCGTGAGACGACGCCGATCACGGGTCCGCTCCCGGCGAGGCCGAGATCGACGCGCGGCCCGAGCGGCCACGCGTCAGGGTCGAGCCCGTTGACGATGCCGGTCACGCCGCGCTCGCGCAGCAGCGGTTCGAGACCGCAGCCCTGTTCCGCCGTCAGGATCTCGCGTGCGTACGTCGGGCTGACGGTCGTGATCGCCGTCGCCGCGACGAGGCCGCGGCCGAGCAGGTTGACCTCGCCGTCGCTGCGATCGCCGGGCGCCGGTGGCGACCGTAGCCCGTGCCGGGCGGCGAACGTCGCTGGCTGTTCGCCCTGGTAGGAGAGGTTGTGGATCGTGAGGACGGTCGGAATCGCGTCCGCGTGGAGACAGGCGGCGGCGGCATGCCAGTCGTGGGCGTGGATCAGATCGGCCCCGAGCGATCGTGCAAGACCGGCGGCGGCGACGCCGAAGGCCAGGTAGCGGTCGCCGTCGTCCGGCTCGCCGTAGATCGCGGGCCGGTCGAACAGCCGCGGCAGATCGATCGCGTGCATGCCGGCGGCCACCGTGCCAACACCACGGTGGCGAGGGATCGCGAGCTGCGCGTCGACGCCGAGCGCGCGCAGGGCGGCCGGCAACGAGCCGGCGACGTCGGCGAGTCCGCCGACCTTCGCGTACGGCGCCGCCTCGGCGGCGACGTGCAGGACCCGCACGGTCAGACCACCGCCTCAATGTTCCGGGTGGCGGTGCGTGACGGTCGTCCCGGACGGCAGGTCGGCGAGGGTGAAATCCTCCGGATCGACGCTCGGGTCGATCCGGCAGTTCCGGCCGATGCGGACACCGTGTGGCACGTGCGCGCGTTTCCCGACAATGGTGATGCCGGTGTTGAGGCGCGACGGCTCCGTCTCGTTCGGCGTCTGGTCGTCGCCGACGCCGACCTGCGCGCCGGAGCCGATCACGACCTCCTTGTCGACGATCACGCGATCGAGCACGGCGCCGGCGCCGATCGCAGCGTCGAACATCACGATCGAGTCGCGCACGACGGCGCCCTCCTCGACCAGCACGCCGGGCGACAGGACCGAGCGCTCGACCGTGCCGTGGACGCGGCAGCCGTGCGAGATCAGCGACTGCGCGACGTGCGCACGGGTGCCGATGAGCCCGGGCGGCCGCCCCTCCGTCTTCGTGTAGATCGGCCAGGCGCGATCGTAGAGGTCGATCGCCGGCGGCTCCGCGAGCAGCTCCATGTTCGCGTCGTGGTAGCTCTGAATCGTGCCGACGTCCCGCCAGTAGCCGTCGAACGGATGTCCGTAGACCCGGTCCCCCTCGGCGATCATGCGCGGGACGATGTCGCCGCCGAAGTCGTGACGGGAGCCGGCGATCGCGGCGTCCTCGATCAGGCGCTCGATCAGCGTCTCGGTACGGAACACGTAGAAGCCCGTCGAGGCGAGGTTCGAGGCGGGCTTCTTCGGCTTCTCGTGCCAGTCGACGATTCGCCCACCGACGTCGCGGGTGGCGATCCCGAAGCGGTGCGCGTCCGCGATCGGCACCTCCTGCAGACCGATCGTGACGTCCGCCTTCGCGCGCAGGTGGCGGGCGACCATCGGTCGGTAGTCCATCTTGTAGATGTGGTCGCCACCGAGCACGATCGTGTGCTCCGCGCGCAGCTCCCGGAGCTGCGCGATGTTCTGGTACACGGCGTCGGCGGTGCCGCGGTACCAGTCGGCACCGCGCCGCCCGAGGTACGGCGAGATCATCCGCACGCCGACCGCGTTCTGCCGGTCGAGGTCCCACGGCTTGCCGGTACCGATGTGGTCGTGGAGTGAGGTCGGCCGGTACTGCGTCAGCACGAGGATGTCGTAGAACCCCGAGTTGACGGCGTTCGACAGCGCGAAGTCGATGATCCGGTACTTGCCGCCGAACGGCACGGCCGGCTTCGCACGGTGGGCCGAGAGGATCGAGAGCCGCTCACCCTGGCCACCCGCGAGGATGATGACGGCCACTGCCCGCTGCGCCGGAGTGATCACGGTCGGCCCATCGTAAGGGATCACGGCGCCGCTGCCGATACCGACCCTGGACGTCACGGAGGACGCCGCCATGCAGATCGCCGCCGCGAACGGACTCGCGACGCTCACACGAATCGGTACCGCACTCGCCGCGACGCGCGACGAACCGCTCGCGCACGGCGCGTTGGCCGTCGCCTTCAAGGTGCAGGACCGGATGCTGGGCGACCTGCTCGAGGCCGTCGACCGGCCCTGGCTCGACTCGGCGTTCGAGCGCCGTGAACGGATCCGGCGGCGCGCGGCACACGAGGCGCTCCTCGTCGACCTCGTCGCCTGAGCGCACTACCATCCGGCCATGCTGTTCATGGTCATCGAGCACGTCCGGGACAGCGACCCGCTCCCGGCCTACCGACGCTTCCGCGACCAGGGTCGGATGCTGCCCGACGGGGTCACGTACGTCGGCTCGTGGGTCGAGGCCGGCTTCGCGCGCATCTTCCAGCTGATGGAGGCGGACGACCTGGCCGCGCTCCAGCAGTGGATCCTGCGCTGGCGCGACCTGGTCGACTTCGAGGTCGTGCCGGTCGTCGCGTCCGCCGACATGGTCGGCGCCGTCGCCGAATTCCTCGAATGAGTGGTCTCGTCGACTCGGGGTGGGCGGCCTGGCTTCCGGCCGAGCTCGTCGCCGCCTACGAGGCGATCGGGGGCGGCACGAAGCAGCGACGCGCCTTCCGCGACCTGCTCGCGACGACGCCTGACGCCGCGCGCGAGGAGCGCTGGGAGCGCTTCCGGCTCGTCGCGCCATCACGCATCGACGTACCGGCGAGCGCAGCCGGACTGACGGACGCCGACTGCAGCACCCTGCTCGAGGAGCTGGGCCTCCTCGACGGCGTACCGGAGTCCGTCGAGCTGGTCCTGACGCTCGACCATGACGACCTGCGCGAGCTGGAGCGCATTCGGGCCGCGCGAGAACCCGGTCCGGCCACGGCGATGCCGGCCGGTCTGCCGTCGCTCGGGGACAGCTTCGGTAAGGACGTCGGCCGCAACGATCCCTGCCCCTGCGGCTCAGGTCGCAAGTTCAAGCGCTGCCACGGCGCCTGACGGCCGCCGCGTCGCCGCGATCAGCCGTTCCAGCCGCAGCGACGGCGGCACACCGGCTGCCTGGCGGAGCGCCACCGCGCGGTCGACGAGCCGGCGCGCAGATCCCCGGCGGCCCTGCACGAGGAGCAGTTCGGCGCAGACGAGATGCCGCGACTCGTCGTCCGGCTCGATCACGAGCGCGCGATCGAGGAGTCGGATCGCCTCGTCCAGGGCACCGCGTTCGCGTGCCGCCTCGACGAGGGCGTCGAGCAGTTCGAGGGCGCAACGGCGAGCCTCCTCACGGGGCGCCTCGGCCCAGGTCTCGTACCGATCCGCGGGCCGCAGGTCGCCGCCGTAGCGGGCGAGCGCCGCCGACGCGCGGCCCTCCCGCTCCGAGCCGTGCTCGGCGAGAGCGTCGCCGGCCCGGGCGAGGAAGACACGCAGGTCGACCTCGACCCTGGCAGCGAGTGCGAACGCCGCCTCCCGGCGAACAATCACGTCACCGCAGCCGGCCCGGACCCGCGCCAGCACGTTTCGCAGTCGTCGCTGGCCAGTGTCCGGATCGCTCCCGGGCCACAGGGCCTCGATCACGACGTCGAGTGGAACGTCGCCGCGAGCGACGGCGAGGAGCTTGACGAGCGTCGTCGGGTGACCCGGCGCGAGCTCGAGCGGCCGGCCTTCGGCGGTGACCGCGAAGCCGCCGAGGCACTCGATGACGATCGCTGCGGCACCGCCTCCCTCGCGCGTCGTAAGACGATGGGCGAGGTCCGGTTCGTGAAGGCTGATGACGGCGCCCGCGCCACCTCGGCTGCCCGGGCGCAAAGGGCCGCGACGCCGACGTGGTCGCCGCGCCGCAGCGCTGCGCGTGCGCGCTCGAGCAACACGCGCCACTCCTCCCGCGGCGGCATCTGACGCAGCGGCGACTTTTGGTACGCGCGCAGGACCTCCTCGGCGCGGGCCGGGTCGCCGTACCGCGCCTCGTGGACGCCGCGGAACAGCAGGGCCACGACCTCGAAGTCAAGTTCGCGGGCCCGCGCCTCGGTGCGGTCGAGCCACTGGCGGGCCTCGTCCGGCTGTCCCAGGCGGGCGAGGACGGTTGCCGCGTCCGCCATCATCAGGAGCCCGCTGCCGTCGTCGTAGCCGCCGACGCTCTCGGCGAGGGAGAAGCGTTGTGCGGCGACGACGGCGTCGCGGCGGACGGCGGCGAGCAGCGCGCCCGCCCAGGCGACGTAGGCGAGTGTCCGGGCATCGCCCATGGCCCGAGCGACTCGGCCTCGCGCAGCGCAGCCTCGGCGGCTGGCAGGTTCCCGGCGTACGTCTCGATCTCGCCCTGAAACGTCAGCCAGGAGGCTCGAACCGGCGCGGGCGAGGACGGCCTCGGCGAGGGATACCGCGCGCTCGACGTCGCGGCTGCGGGAACGCCTGCATCGCGCGCTCCGCAGCGATCTGATGATCGTCCGCTCGGCGAGCGGCGAGCGTGCCGTGGCCCTGTTCCCTCGAGACGGCGGGCCGACGATCAACCCGACAACAGGTGTCCTGGGTAGCAACAGCGACACGTGGATCCTGACGCCGTCGTCGTTCCACGCGATCGCCGGCCTCGCGGTGCTCCCGTCGCTGTCCGAGTGGGGCGTTAGCGGGCCGGTCACGATCGAGCGGAGCGACCCGCGCGTGTATGCCGGCTACCCGATCCCGGCCCGGTTCGGGCCGGGCGTCGGCACGTGCCTGGATGGCGCGACGAGTCGCACGTCGACGTACACCGTCCATTCGCCGCTCAACCTCCATCTGACCGACGCGGCAGGCAAGCGGACGGGCGTCCTGCCGAGCGGGCAGCCCGTGGCCGAGGGCGACGGCGGGATCGTCTTCCGCAACGGTGAGTCGGTCACGGTCATCACGGGGCCCGGCCGGTTCGCGGCGAGCATGATCGGCACCGGCAAGGGCGCCGTCACCATCGAGTCGGACACGCCCGCGGGGACGCAGAGCCTGCGCTTCAACGCCCGCAAGGGCAAGAAGGCGACCGCCGTGATCGCGGACTCCTCGCCGATCCCGGGGATCCGCTACGACCGCAAGCGGGTGCGGCCGGCAGCTGGCGTTGGTCTGAAGCTGGTCGGACTCCCGAAGCGCTGGGTGCAGTACATCAGCCAGCCCGCCGGCGACGTCCTGGTCACCGACCTCGACGGCAACCCGGTGCCGGCCGCGCGGGTCAGCGTGCGTGCGGTCACCGGCGAGGAGGTCGTCATCGCAACCGACGATACGGGCGTGCTGCAGGGAGCGTTCCCGGGCATGAGGGCCGGGCGCCGCACCATCACCGTGCGCGGCGACGGATTCGCCCCGACCCGCATCACGATTCTCGTCCGCAGGCGCTGACCGATCAAACAGGACGCCGGGGCGCCGGTTCGTCGATCCTTCTCCGGATTCGCACGAACCGGCGCCCAGGCCGTAACCCACTTCGCCATTGGCCAGCGTGAAGATGCCGGCATGAAGACCCGACAACGGCGCCTCATCGCGGGCGCAACCCTCGCCGTGCTCGTCGCGGTTCCCGCCGCAACGGCGGCAACCGGCTGGATCGACTTCGGCTGGCGCAAGCAGCGCTCGTTAGAGCGACAGAGCGACAAGCTGTTCGGTATCGGGAAGGAACTGACGGCGACGGGTACGCCCGACGCCAACGCGACGGGCTCCGCGAGCGTCTTGCTCGCCTCCGGCCTCGAGGTCGACGCCGTGCTCCGCGGCGACATCGCCGGGCCCGACGGCGGGCGCCTCGCCTCCAACGCCGACATGATCGCCCTCTGGCCGAGCGACACGAAGCCGGAGTGGGCGATCGTCTGCATCGAGAACGGCGCCGCACTGCCCGGTGTGCAGCGCGTCAAGCTGCGCGGATCGGATCGTGGCAAGGTCGAGACGCTGCTCCGCGGCACCATCGCCTGCGATGGCATCCGCCGCACGCCGTGGCAGACGATCGTCGCCACCGAGGAGGTCGACGACGGCTGGGCGATCGAGATCTACGACCCGCTCGGCACGGACGAGGTCGCATTCAACCGCGCGACCGGCGTCGCCACCGGAACGGACGCCGCCAACGTCGTCGTGCGTCCCGCCCTCGGACGGTTCGCCTTCGAGGGCCTCGACATCCTCCCCGACGGCACGGTGTACGCCGGTGACGAGCAGGCGCCCGCGGGCGGTGCAAAGGGCGGCGGCATGTTCAAGTTCACGCCGTCGGTCTCGGCAGTCGGGCGCACGGGGCTGCACCTCCCGGCGAACGCCGCGCAGTCCCCGTTCGCCGCCGGCACGTTGCGCCTGCTGGACGTCGCGGCCGAGAACAATGCACAGGGCGGACAGGGGAACGAGGTCGGCGTCGGCCGCTGGGTCGGCCCGATCGACCCGGCCAACGCGCGCGCCGAGAACGAGGCCAAGGGCACCGGGTACTACCGTCCTGAGGATCTCCATCTCGACCCGATCGCGATGGCGAACGGCGTCGTCCGCTTCTGCTGGGCGAACACCGGTCGGGCGTCGGCACGGAACTTCGGTGAGGTCATGTGTCTGACCGACGGCGCACGCCCCGATGTGCAGCGCTTCGTCACGGGCAACCCGCTAATGAACCAGCCGGACAATCTCGCGTTCCAGCCGAAGACGGGCATCCTGTACCTGATCGAGGACACGCCGCGGATCAATGGCGCCTCGCGCCCCGGCGACGTCTGGGCATGCCTGCCGGACGGCAAGGACGACGATCTCGCCTCGGACGGCTGCGTGATGGCGCTGTCCGTTGTCAACAGCGCGTCGGAGCCGACCGGCTTCACGTTCGACGCCTCGGGCAAGACCGCGTATCTCAACATCCAGCACTCGGCCGACGCGCCGGCGACGACGACAGTCAACGAAGGCACGTTCGACGAGCTGCTCGTGATCAAGGGCTTCGGGGAACCGAAGCACGGCTAGCCACTATCCTGCCTCCATGCGGCGGGTGCCAGCATGGGTGTTGCTCGCCATCGTCGCCCCCGTCGCCATCCCACCGGCGGCGGGGGCGTACGTGCCGAACCACGGCAGCTTCTGGGAGGAGCGCATCGTCACGTTCAACGACCAGACGCGCGGGGCGTACGGCGGCGCCGCGCGGATGGGCATCGCTGCCTGGAACGCGACCGGCATGCGCATGACGCTCGTGCCGGCGCCGGCGCCACGGGCCCTGATCCGGATCCGCACCGTCCGACGCGGTCAGGAGGGCCTCGACTGCGTCGGCGCAGCTGGCGCCACCGCTGCACCGCCGAACGGCACCGGCGGTATCTCCTTCGGCGACGTGGCGGTCGTCCGCGGCTGCGGTGACCGCGCCCTGTTCCGCCAGATCACGGCGCACGAGATCGGTCACGCGATCGGACTCGGCCACGAGAACCGTCGCTGCTCGACGATG
>VFJZ01000069.1 GCA_009885805.1 Actinomycetota bacterium | reverse complement strand
CCATCTGCACCTGCAGCGTCTCCGACCCCGTCCGTGCCTCACCCATCGCCATACCGCATTGTCCTCAACCCACCGGATGGACCGACCTTCTTTGACAGGCTCCTAGCGGCACCGGCGGCGGGGCGATGCCGGCGAGCGGCCGTGCGATTCCGCGCAGCAGTCCCGTGCTCCAGGCACCGGCGAGCGCCGCCTCGAGCGCGATCAGTTGACTCGACAACGTCGCCGGTCCGAAGGGGCAACGCGCGCGGCATCCCGTACCGCACGTCCGGGACGTCGGTGCGTGAGCACGGCGTGCACGCCGGGCAGCGCCCGGGCCCGCTCGGTATCGATGTGGAGGATCCGGGCGTGCGTATGGTCGGCGTAGCGGAAGCGGCGTACAGCATCCCGGTCCGCGTTAGGTCGGCGGTGTAGCGCCCCAGGCCGGTCACCTTCTCGCGGCCGTGCTGGCGGAGCGGCCGGCTCCCGACGGCGGCGTCAGCCACCGTTGTGCCGCACATGCCCGGCGGACTCGTCGTCCCGGTAGATCGACTCGTAGCGGCCGAGCGAGCGGCGCCGCACCTCGTCCGGAGCGAGGTCGGCGGCCGCGAACCGGTCGAGGCCGAAGGGCGCGAACGTGGCGGGGCGCTCCCCGGTGGTTACCCACGTGGCCATGTCCTCGCCGAAGGCGGGCGCGATCGACAGGCCCATCACGTTGCAGCCGGTGGAGAAGTAGAGGCCCTCGGCCGAGGCCGCCTCGTCGATCAGGTAGCCGCGGTCCGGCGTCATCGTGACGACGCCGCCGCGCACCTCGACCACCGCGCTGTCGACGGTGTTCCGGAAGACGCCAGCCACCTGCCGCATTGCCGCATCGTTCGCGGCCCGGTCGAGCGGGACGTCCTCGGCGCGCGCGGGCACCGCGCCGGCGGCGAACTCGAGCGGCTGCGGCTCGTAGGTGCCGAACATCAGGTTCGTCCCGTCGGGCCGCGCGTACACGGCGTGGTCGACGATCCGTACCGAGGGCAGGCCGGGGTGGATTCCCGGTATGCCCGCCCGGATCGCGTACTGGTGTCGCACGGACGCGATCGGCAGCGGCCCGACGCCGGCACGCTCCAGCAGCGGGCGGCCCCAGGCGCCTGCGGTCACGACCACGCGGCCGGCGGGTAGGAGGCCGGCGCTCGTCGCCACCCCGGCGGTGCGACCGCCTTCCACGGCGATCGCCTGCACGTCGACGCCGGTCCTGACGTCGACCCCGGCCTGCAGCGCTGCGCCGTGGAGCGCGGCGAGCATCTCCGGCGGCTGCCAGTAGCAGTCGTCCGGCGAGTGCCACGCCGCGCACGCGCCCGAGGCGTCGATGTGCGGCGCCAGCGAGGCGACCGCCGCCACCTCGACCATCGCCATCCGCGCGCCGAGCGCGGTGGCGCGTTCGACCTCGCGCTCGAGCTGGGCGGCCGCCCAGTCGCTCATCGCGAGCTTGACGCTGCCGACCTGGCGGACGGCGAGCGGGACGCCGTGCTCCGCCTCGAACCGCAGCATCTTGTCGACCGTGCGGCGCATCAGTTCACCGCACGCCGGCTCGGTCTGCGCGAGCACGGACTGCCCGGCCGCGCGGGCGGAGGTCTGCGAGCCGGGCGCGAACCGGTCGACCGCGATCACCCGCACGCCGAGGCGGGCCAGGTGGAGCGCGGTGCAGAGCCCCTGCGCGCCGCAGCCAACGACCAGGACGTCGGCGGCGCCGCTCATCCGCCCTGCTCGGCGTCGAGCAGTGCGATGAGGGCGACGAGGGCCGCCACGTAGCCGTGCTCGCGCGCGCCCATCACGGTGCCGCGGACGGTCTCCGTGAAGATCGACTCGTGGCCGGTGGCGTAGATGTTCGCGAAGTGCACCTCGCAGGTCGGCCGGCCAGTCTCGCTGAGCGCGATCCGCGTCGGTAGGCCGTAGGCCCACAGGCCGCCCGGGTTGATCAGGTAGCCGTCGATGTCGTCGTGCTCCTCGATCGCGTCGACCAGCGCGCCCTCGTCGTTCGCGTGCACGGCGATCACGTCGACACCGAGGCCGTCGCCGGTGGCGCGGACGAGTTCCTCCAGCTCCGCCAGCGAGCCGATCCGGCCGTAGATGTGCGGGTCGCGGCGGCCGAGGTTCGTCATGTTGAGGCCGTTCAGGAGCATGATTCGGTGCCGTCGGGCGGTGGTGTTGGCCATGGTCGGGACTGCCTCCATCATCCGTAGAGCGACCGCGGCGCGCCGTGCGGGCGGCTGATCGGGTCGGTGCTGCCGGGGGCCAGGAACGTGGCGTCGTCGAGACCGCGGACGAGCGCGACGAGCGCGCCCAAGTAGCTGTACGCGCCGAGCCCCGAGACGATGCTGGTCACGCTCGGCGCGAAGATCGATGGCAGGCCCCGCAGCGCGTCGCTGTCGAGGTGGACGAGCACGTGGGGCCGCTTCGCGTCGCGCAGGGCGTGGCGGAGCGACTCGCCCACCATCCGCAGCCCGCCCGGGTTGACGAGGTAGCCGTGTGTCTCGTCCGAGGTGGCGTGGATCGCCTCGAGCAGCCGGCCCTCGTGGTTCGACGTGCGCTGCTCGACCTGTACGCCGAGGCCGTCCGCCCACGCGGCGAGCTGCTCGTCGAAGCCGTCGATCCGGCGCAGCGCCTGGCCGACGTTCGGGCCGTTCAGGACGATGATGCGCCAGCGCGTGTCGTCCTGCCGGAGGGCGCGGAGGTCCATTGCGCGGACCTGTCGGGTGTCGGTCATCGTGTCCTCGTTGCCTCGCGGATGGGAGCCGGGGTGTTGCGCGACCGCATTGCGCGCACGTCGCCGTCGATCAGGACCGCGGTCACGCTCGGCAGGTCGCCGCGCTCGATCGCCGCCAGCGCGCCCGTCGCCACCCCCCCGAGCGGAGCCTGCAGGAGCGCGATGTCGGCGGGGCGGCCGACCTCGAGGATGCCCTCGTCCCGGCGGAGCACGCGCGCGTTGTTGCCGGTGGCGCAGGCGATCGCGTCCGGGGCGCGGAGGTGCCCGAGGGAGGCGAGCTCGGTGACGGTCTTCAGCATCCCGAGCGGCATCACGCCCGTGCCGGTCGGCGTGTCGGTGGCGAACACGATCCGGTCGAGCGCGTCCCGCTCGACCGCCAGCGCGAGGATCGCGAGGCTCGAGCGCAGGTTGCCGGCCTGGACGAGCTGGATCGCCCCGGGCGCCTCGAACAGCAGCGGCAGTGCGTCGTCCGGCAGCGAGGTCGTGCCGCCGTTCGCGTGGCCGATGATGTCGCAGCCGAGGGTGAGGACGTCGTCGATCGTGACCGGCGACGAGCTCGGCAGCGAGGCGCCGCCGGTGTGGTTCATCACGATCATCCCGGCGGCCTGCGCGGCTCGCACGAGTGGCGCGGCGTCGGCCTGACGGGGGAATGCGCCGAAGCCGACCTTCGCGAGCCCGACGCGCTCCGCAGCGAGCTCCGCGAAGTCGGATTCTTCCAGGGTCGGTTCGATGATCACGGAGCCGCCGAGCACCTTCACACCGGCCGGCCGCACGGTCTCCCAGGAGCGCTGCGCCGTGATGGCGAGCGCCTTCACGCCCGCCCGGTCGCTCGGGCGGCCCGGCAGGTGCACCTCGGACGCCGACATCATCATCGTCACCGCGCCGTGCAGCGAGCTCTCGATCCAGCCGATCATCGACTGGCGCGGTGTCCAGTCGGCGAACACGACGTGGGCATGCGTATCGATCATGCCGGGCACGGCGACGGCGCCGGCGGCGTCGATCTCGACGTCGGCGGCGCGACCGTCGTCGGTCAGCGAGACGAGCAGTCCGCCCTCGCAGCGCAGCGCGTCGACCGGCCGGACGTCGTCGCCCAGCCGCCCGCTCACGAGCCCGCCGAGGTTGCGCACCACCACGGAGCTCATGACGACGCCTGCCGTGCCTCGTCGAGCGTCCGGCCGCCGACGCGGGCGTTCAGCCGGCCGCGCGACGCCACCGCCACGATCACCACGATCTCGTCCGGCAGCGGCGCGTCGGGCGCCGTCACCGTATAGGCGTCGTAGTGCGAGCGCACCCAGATGTCCTCGGTCGAGGCGAGCGGCACGTCGACCGGGCTGCCGGCCGAGCAGCGCTTCGAGACCGACGAGATCCACTGCGACGCGCCGCCACCGACGCCGTCCCGCACCGCCGTGCCGAACGGTCCGATCGTGCAGGCGATGGCGTGCTCCTGCTCGCCGCCGAGGCCGGCCAGCGCCGCCTTGCCGTAGCTCTCCGCCGGCCCGCCGAGCTCCGCCATCGCGGCCCGCGCGAGCAGTTCGCCCAGCTCCTCACCGTGGTCTGTGATCGCGTCGAGCTCCGCCGAGTACGGGCGACCGGCGTACGGGTTGCCTATCACTGCCAGCGCGGCGGCCTTACGCAACGGCGGGCCGTCGCTCCGCCCGCCCTCGGTGCGCGTTTCCTCGCTGCAGGTCAGCAGCTTCCGCAGCTCCAGCGCCATCAGGCGTCTGCCCGCAGCCGGTCGACCTTGAACCAGTCGGCCCGCTCCACCTCGCGATAGATCACCTCGACCGTCTCCGGCCGAGCCCGCCCGATCTCGATCAGGGCGTCGGAGACCGCCCGCGCGATCGCGAGCTTCTGCTCCTCCGACCGGCCCGGGAACAGGCTGATCTCAACGAGCGGCATTGCTCCTCCCTCCCCCGTGAACGTGTGCGTCTACCGCGCCTGCGTGGCCCCAGGGGCGCAGGTCCTCCGCGGCCTCCAATAGCGCCGCCTCGACGTCGTCCCGGGCGGCCTGCACCGCGGCCGTAGGCCCGGCGCAGCCGAGCGCCGCCGCGGCGCCGAAGATTGACGACGGGATTGGCACGGCATACGCCTCGAGTCCATCGGCGAGCTCCGCTGCGGCGTGCGCTACTCCGCTCGCGCGCGCCATCTCGACCTCCGAGCGCAGGACGGAACGTCGGCCGATCGTGCGAGGCGTCAACACGGTCGGACGTTCTGGCACGAGCGCGGCAAACGTCGCGTCGTCGACCTGGGCGAGGATGGCCTTGCCGATCGCCGTCGCGTGCAACGGCAGGCGCGCACCGAGGCTCGCGGCGACCTTCACGAGCGTCGTCCCCTCCTCACTCAAGACGATCACGAGTTCGGCCCCGTCGAGGACGCCAACCTGGGTCGTCAGGCCCGTGCGGGCGTGTACGCGCTCGATTGCACGCACCAGCCGCTGGCGGCCGGGACTCGCGCCGCGGTAGAGCGCGCCGAGCTCACCGATGAGGCGCCCGAGCCGGTAGACGTCGTCGTCGCGCTCGAGGAACCCGAGCTCGACCAGCTTGCCGAGGAAGCGCAGCGTGGTGGCCTTGTCCCAATCCAGTGACTCCGCCAGCTCGTGCAGTCGCCAGGACGGGCGGTCCGGGACGAACACGCGCAGGAGCTCAGCCATTCGGTCCAGCGTCGCGAGACGCAGTCGAGAAGGGGACGAGCCGGCGAGCGCTGGATCATGCAAGGAATCTCCGTTTCACTGAACTGCCATTTCATATTAGCGGCCTTCGACTTGGGTGGAAATGCAGGTCACCCGGGATGTCCTCGACGGTGTGTAGGTCGGTCAGGTCAGCGCGCCGGCGCGTGCCGCCTCGAGCTCGCCTGTGCCCTCGCGCAGCTCGGGGGGGCAGGTGTGGGTGGCCGAGGATCTCGTACAGGTCGGCCGTGCGTCTGCATCGGAGGGCTCGCTCCTGCTGAGCGCTGCGTGTCCGAAACCAGTCTCGGCTCGGCGGACCGCTCTGGTTCCCGGCCGACCTTCCTCACCGGTACATGAGCGAGACGGCTTCTGTGGGCTCGTCGTCGTGAGCTATGGTCTCGCGAGAAGCGGGATCAGAGGGGGAACGAGATGTCGCGCACGGTCAAGGACTTCCGCAGGATCGGCCCGGAGACGTGGCACGACGTGCGCACGAACACGACCGGGCTGGGCATCCTCTACACGCTCGAGGTGGAGCTCGCTCGACTCCTCGGCGGCTGGATCGCGCGCATGCCCGAGCTCTCCGAGAAGATCGCGTTCGCCAAGGTCGTCTACGAGGACGCCGAGCACGCCGCGCTTCTCGAGGCGCGGCTCCTCGAGCTCCGGGTCGCCGAGCCCGACGTCGCTCTGCTCCGTCGGCGGACTGCCTTGATCCTGACGCGGCTCGAGCGGGCGGACGATCCGTGGGAGATGCTCGCCGCCGTCTTCCGTGTCGTGAAGCCCGCTCTTCTGGCCGACCTGCGCCGCCACCTGGAGGGCTGCCCGCCATACGTCGACGAGCCGACCGTCCGGATTCTCCGGCGGATCATCGCGGAGGAGGAGCAGCACCTCGAGCTCGGTCTCGCGCTCCTTGCTGCCCGCGGCGTCGGGTGGGACGGGCCGCCGCCCGGTGCGCTCTGGGATCTCGGCGCTGCTGACGGCGGGCTCGTCCAGGACGTCTTCGTCGGCGCGGCGCCGGTCGACGTGCCGCGTCCCGTTTGGCCGGCCGTTGTCGAGATGCTCGCCTACGACGATCCGATGCCGCCCTACCCGGAGGACTTCGAGACGGCGATGCAGCGGTGCGTGCACGAGCTCGTGTTCTCCGAGACCGAGGCGATCGACATCTTCGGCCGCTACGTCTATGAGTTCCCGGACCTGCCGTGGCAGTTCTCGCTCGAGGCGGCGCGCATCTGTTGGGACGAGGCGCGACACGTGGAGCTCCTCCTCAACGTCCTCGACCGCTGGGGCGGTCACGTCGGGCAGTTCCCGGCCAAGGCTCCCGGGTACGAGGAGTTCGCCCGGGAAGCGGGGACGCTCGAGCGGATCATCATGATCAACGTCATCGCCGAGGGCGAGGTCTCGACCGACACGCAGACGCAGCACCGGGACGCGTTCCGCGAGCTCGGTGACGAGTTCTCCGCGCTGCTCAAGGACTACGAGATGGCCGACGAGGTCTTCCATGGCCAGTTCGGGGTCAAGTGGTCGCGCTGGCTGGCGGCGCAGACCGGCCAGGATTACGAGGCCGCGTACGCCCACGCGATGGCCTCGCTCCAGGAATTCAAGGCGCAGCACGACGAGGAGGGCGTCGCCTCTCCGATCCCGCTCGTGCGCCTCGGGGCCGAGGAGATGGGGTCGGGCCGCGTCGTCAACGTCGGCGCCAAGCGGCTGCTCGGGTTCACGGACGAGGAGATCAAGCGGCTGGCGGCGACGGCGAGCGGAACGGTCGAGGACTGAGCGCCGTCGGCGAGCGTGCGCGTCGTCGTTCCAGTGCACTTCGAGGGACTCGTGGCCGATCGTGCGGATGACGCGTTCGGCGTCGGTGTTCGCGATCGTGAAGGTTTCAATACTCGGATCTGTTTCAGGCAGCGGCGGCCGATCTCGGAAGGTGGTCTCTCAGGCGATGGATCGCGACGGGTAGCGCTCTGCCACCAGCGCCGCGACGCGACGGCGGGTCTCGTCGATGCCCACTGGCTGGAACCGCTCGTCGAGTTCGTTGGCTGCGCAGTCGAACAGCCCGGCGATCACCGGCTCGCCGTCTGCGATCCCGGATACGGCCGCCACGTAGCAGCGCGTGTCGTAGATCTGCGGGCCCTCGACCGCGTAGACCGCGGTGTCCCCGACGCGCGGGCGCTGCCCCGGCGGGGGCGCGTTGACCCCAAAGTGATCGATCACGCCGCGCCCGACCAGCTCCATCACGCGCCCGCGCGCCTCGTCGAGCCTCGTGCCGACCAAGCACTGCGTGGGGCGGTCGTCGGGCGCGAACAGGAACGAAAGGCCGCCGCCGAGGGTGTAGACATGGCCGTCCCACTCGTGCATCACCTCGCTCACGTACACCTGGGCCGGTAGCTCGAGGAGGCCGGGGAAGAACGTCGACCCGGCGATCGCCCCGCCGGGCTCCATGTCCGTCGCGCCGTGCTCCGCGAGCGTCGCGAAGGTGCGCGTATTGCAGTTGGCGGCGCAGTTCACGCGCAGCCCCTCGAGCGCGAACGCCGACTCGAGCAGATCCTTCGCCCGGATCATCGTGAAGAGCCCGTCCACCGGCTGGGCATCGGCGGCCGGCTCGCCGCTGTAGGCGATCGCCGGGTGAGTCGTAAGCCCGGCAAGGCGGATGCCGGGGAGGTCCACGATCGGCCGGATCCCCTCGACGCACGCGTCCAGGGCCTAGCCGCCGACCATCCCGAAGAACGCCTGGTCGCCGACGCGGTTCACCCGCATGTAGACATCCTTCTCCTGCCGCGCCGCCTGCGCGACCGTCAGCTCCCCGGTAAGGATCGACAACACGATCCGCGTCTTCACCTCCGCCGCGAACACGGGCGGACGTCCCATCTCCCACCACCTTCACTCAGACGCCGATCATGCCCTCATAACCGGCCTGCCAAGAAGTTTGACGCGGGACACCCTCACCCGCCGAGCCGTGCTCGGGCGACCACCGGCCCGATCAGGCGCCGCGAACGCCTCGGCGGACTGGTCCACGAGTACCACCGAATCGCTGCCTGAGTCGAATCGAATATTGAAACCCTTCACCCCACCGCGGCGCCTTCGGCTATGGCCGACAATGCCACAGACCACGATCTCCCCCGGCCCGACCTCACCGCCGTCGCGCAGCTCGATCAGCGCGGCGGCGGCGAGCGCCGCCGTCGGCTCGGCGAACACGCCGGGCCCCGCACGACCTCGCGTCGACGTATGCGACAACCGAAAGGCACGACATGAATGAGAATCCCACGGACGACGCCCGGCTGCGCCGTCTGCGCCGATGGAACATCATCGTCGGCCTGATCCTCGCCGTCCAGGCTATCGCGATTGCGTTTCTCACGAACGGCTTCAGCCTCCCGGTGACGTCCACGTTCATGACCGGCCCGCCCGGTCAGCCGGCCGAGCTCGACACGCTGTTCGACGTCCCGCTCGGCTGGGGCGTCTTCGCGTTCCTCGCCATCTCGGCCGGGGCGCTGCTCATCATCGCCTCACCAGGCGTGTTCGAGTGGTACGCGCGCAACCTCCTCGATGCCCGCAACTACGCGCGCTGGATCGAGTACTTCTTCAGCTCCTCGATCATGATCGTGCTGATCGCAATGATCACCGGCGTCAGTGACATCGCGGCGCTGCTCGCAATCTTCGGCGTCAACGCCAGCATGATCCTGTTCGGCCTCCTCATGGAGAGGTACGAGACGCCGGGTAAACCCAGCTGGCTCTCGTTCTGGTTCGGAGCCTTCGCCGGCATCATCCCGTGGATCATCATCGTGATCTACGTGTGGAGCCCCGGCCTCGACAGCGCTGGCCCTCCGACGTTCGTGTACGCGATCATCGTCAGCCTCTTCCTCTTCTTCAACGTCTTCGCCGTCAACATGTGGCTGCAGTACAGGCAGATCGGCCCCTGGAAGGACTACCTCGTGGGCGAGAAGACCTACATCCTCCTCAGCTTGACGGCCAAGGCGCTGCTCGCGTGGCAGGTCTTCTCCGCAGTCCTCGCGAGCTCGAGCCCGTAACCCGCCGCAGACATCGCCTGGGCGCGATCAAACACCCGTTCACGGACCGACTCGCGACGGCCGCAGGAGGCAAGCTCTCGCCCACGCCGATCCCACGGGGTCTGCGAACGAGCTCCGCCACACGCGTCGAATCCAGAGTCAATCTCCACGGTTGAACCGTGGCGGCGGCCGAGGCCGCGGTTTGCCAAGTTCTCGGGCCAGTGCGGCGAGGCGTATCTTCCAGCGCCCTGCGCGTGGGATCTGACAGTCCCTCAGCGCTCTCTGGGGTGGGTGGATCGGTCGGCGCGCAGGGAACCGGCGTGGGCACGGGCTGCGGGGTCTTCGCGTGATTTCAGCAGGCTCGCGATTGTGGTCACGATCAGCACGATGACGATGACTGCGAGCGACAGCGAGGTCGGGATCTCCGGGACCGCGTCGTTTACGCCATGCGCCCAAAGCAGCACCAGTTTGACGCCGATGAAGGCGAGGATCAGCGAAAGCCCTGTTGAGAGGTAGACCAGTCGGTCAAGCAGGCCTTTGACCAGGAAGTAGAGGGCCCGGAGGCCGAGTAGTGCGAACGCGTTGGCGGCGAACACGATGAAGGGCTCCTGGGTGATTCCGAACACGGCGGGAATCGAGTCGAGTGCGAACAGGATGTCGGCGCTGCCGATCGCGACGATGGCGATGAAGAGGGGCGTGACCACGCGGCGGCCGTCAACGCGGTTCACCAGTTTGGCGCCGTCGTATTCGCTGCTGGTCGGGAGCACTCGCCGGGTGAGGCGAACCAGCAGGTTGTCGTCGATGACGGGATCGATGTTGCGGTGTCGGTAGAGCTGCACGGCGGTGACGATGAGCACGAGGCCGAAAACGACGAACATGAACGAGAATAGTTCGAGCAGCGTCGCTCCAACAGCGATGAACACGGCGCGCAACACCAGAGCAGTGATGATCCCGATTGTCAGCACCTTGTGCTGGTTTTTTTGGAGCTCCTGAGGTTTCCGTGGGTGGTATGTCGGTTCTTCCGGCGACACGGAGCGCCGCCTTGTCGAGCTGGCGGAGTGTTGCCGGCCGGCCCGGTAGGGCCGGTCATG
>VFJZ01000093.1 GCA_009885805.1 Actinomycetota bacterium | reverse complement strand
CCGTCCGCGTCGTATTGACGTTCCCGGACTGGTCCTTGATCGTTTCCTTCACGATCGTCGGCGCGAGATACGCGTTGTAGTCCTCAACGACCGTATGCGGCAACTCCACAAAGCCGGCCTGGCCGGTGTTCGCCGCCGGCCTGGTCTTACAGACAAGGTCCGCCCATGCAGGCTTCGCCAGATCGCAGCCGGGTTCGCCGCCGCCAGCGGCGCGGTAGTAGAACGTCTGCTCCCAATAGGGACTGTCCGGCGTCGCCGTCGTGCCTTTCGGCATCCGCGTCGCCGTCACCATCCCCGTCGTCGCGTCAAGCTGCGTCAACGTCTGCAAGTTCAGGCCGGCCGGGTCAATCGTTGTCGTCGTCGGCGTCCGGAACTGGAGGCCCTGCGCGTTGTACGCGAACGTCGTCGTGCGCGTCTCTCCCGCCACAAACGTGTTCGCGGCACTCACGCCGATGCACGGGTCGGTGCAGGCGCCGGAATCGGTCTGGCTGACGAGGTGCGTCGGCAGCTGCGGGAACGCCGAGTCGACGAGATAGGTCGTCAGCGTCCGCGCGCGGCGCTGTACGTCGACTCCGCCGACCCGCACCAGCCGTTGCGGCGCGAGCGTCTCCAGGACATCAAGCCCATCCGCGGAGTAGCGCGTCTGCGCGTCGAGCAGCCGATGATCGCCACCGGCAAGCACCCGGAGGCGGTTTTGGGCGCTCAGCGCCCGTACGACGTTCCCGGTCGCCGGGTCGAACTCGGTCGTCGAGATGTAGCTGTTCGGGACGCTCACCGGTGCCGGCGCCGCGGTGTTCACCTCGCGACCCTGATCATCGAGATACGAGACCGTCGCCTTCTGATAGTTCACCGCCGTCGCCAGGCCACCCGAACCGATCGTCGGGAGATCCGACTCGGCCGGGCTCGTCTGCTGCGCAGGGAACACCGCGACGGCGCGGATCGGGAGCTCCTTATCCTGCGGCGACCCGTCGATCGTGCCATCGCCCTGCCCCCACGCGAGCGCCGCCGCCGCGGACAGGTTCCACGGCGCGCCCACGCCACTGACCAGGACGCTCCACACCAGCGTCTCGCGCATCGGCGTCGCCGTCGTCGACCCGTTCACGAACGCGCTGCGGCCGCTCGACACCAAGCGCCCGTCCCACATCGTCCCGGCGCCGTCAATCGCGGCCAGGTTCCCGTACGTCACCGTGTACGCCGGCGTCGACGCGCCACCATCCGGCTTGTACGTCTTCAACAACCACGCCGGGCCTGGCAGGATGGGGGTGACCGGCGCGGCGTCCGTTGTCCCCTGCGTCTCCGTCGTCGTGTAGTACGTGTACGTCTCCGTGTTCGCGGGCGTGCGCGGATCCCACGCACTCGTCAACAAACCGGCAGCGTCATAGCCGTACTGCGCGACATCCGCGATCTTCCCGAACACGCCGCCGACGGTCGGATGGGCGTGATACTCAACCCGCAACAGCCGCGTCTGAGAAGCGATCGTCGTGTAGACGAACCGCAACTGCCGGCACCCCTCCGGCGGCGGCGCCGCCGTGCTCGTACACTGCGCCCCATCGAGCGTCGACGACTTCGGCCACGTCGCATACACATCCAACAACCCGCCCCCGGTGTGCTTCTGCGCACTCGTCTGCGACAACGACGTAACCCGATTCGGCACCAGAACGAGATTCTCAACCTCGAACCGCACCTCATCCTTCGACAACGTGTCCGTCACGGTCGCCACCTGCGACGCACCCGCGCCCTCGACCTTCACCACCAAGTGCGACCAATCGGTCCCTTGTGCGCCATACCACTCCGGTGGACCGACGACAGTGCGATTGAAGGTCAGCGTCTCGCCGTCACTGGTGACGAGACTCAGTAGCGGCGCCTGCACGACGATCCGTGCGTATGCACTCGTCGCGGCCTCGTCGGACGAGTCAAGGGTCCAGCCCGGCCCGAGCACGCTCGCCGCGGGGCCGGGCGCTGGTGTGCGCCGCGAGTGATACGTCCGACCAACCGACAATGTCCCGCCTGGCGCCTCGATCGAGACGTCCGTCGCGCTCAGCGACAAGTCACCGCTCACGAGATCAACGCTGCCAGGGCCGAACCCGGCCGACGCGTTCCCCGACCCATTGATGTTCCACAACGCGAAATGCCCCGTATGGCCGATCACGCCGAAGCGATCGCGTCCGGCGACATGCAGATAATGCGCGCCGCCTGGCGCCGGATCGAGCGTCTGCCCCGTGAACGTGTCTGGATACATCGGCGGCAGACTCGCCGGATCCAACGACGCGAAACTGAAGTTCGGGTCGTCGTTCATCACCATGAACCAACCACTCTGCGGATACGACGCGGTCGACCCGACGTACGACCCGACCCCCGGTGGTGTCGGAAGCGACCACGACGACACGAACGTCGTCGCCTCCTTCCACACCGAGGACGAGTGCGTCGAGCTAACGACGTTCGGCGCCGCCGGATTCCAGAACACGTGATAGACGACCGACCACGGACTCCAATACCCATCCGCACGCTGGACACGGACCTGGAGGTTGTTCACGAGCTGCGTCAACGGCTTGTACACCAGATCAAACGTCGGACCAGTCTGCGTGGTCACCCCGCCGTTCCAGTTCACCTGCCAGGCGACCGGCCCGAGCACCGGATCACCGTCTACCCAGTCAACAAAGAGCGGGGCATCCGACACGTGAAGCAGCGCCTCGAACGTATCGCTCGCGCTCGTCACACCATTCGCATGCGTACCCGACTCGATCCACGGCGCCGCGCCATCGTGATACACGACCGACACCTTCGGCCGCTTCGTCACATCAGCCGCATACTCCGAGTCGTAGTAGTGACGCCGCGTGTCCTGCAGGCTCTCCGCTGTCGCACGGACAAACACACCGTCGTTGGTGCTCGACCCGTTCGCCCACTGCTGCGCCAACCGCCCGACATCGGCGTGCGCAGCGTCGCCGCCGCCACCAGCGAACGTCCGCCAACCAGTCCCGCACGGCACCAACAACGTCGCATACTCAACCGAGTCGTGCGGGATCAGTCCCCCCGACCACGTGTTCCACACCTGGCCCTCGCTGAACAGGTTCGTGTTCCGGTACAGCCGCTGATTGCGATCAGCACAGGCACTGCTCGTCGCATACTGCCAGAACGACATCGCGCCGCTATCGACGATCTTCCCCGACGCCAAGCCGAACGCCCCCGTCGCGTCGTCCGACGTGAACCGAACGAGTCCACGGTTGATGTTGGCCAGATTGTTCGTGCCGACCCGTACACCCAGCGTGTTCTGCCCCGTATCAGGCGCGGTCGACGAGATGAACGTGTCGCGACCGACCGGCACGTCAACCGCCGGGTCGACCGTGACCGGATACACCAAGGCCTCACGCTCGAAGAACGCCGGATCCGGCAACAACGTCTGCACAACGCCATCAACCAGCCCCGCGACCGTCGACGAGACCGCCGCCCGATGCTTCGGATCGCCCGACACCGGATCATCCCCCGACGCATCGAACATCACCGGCGCCAACGACTCGCCAACGACGACGCCCTTTGCGTCCACGAACTCCAACGCGCCCTTCGCCGCCACCGACTCCCGCACCGTCACCCCAACGCCGCGTACGACGACCGGCAACGACAACGCCACCGACGGCTTCTCCGCAACGACGAACCCGACCTTCACCCCAGCATCGGTCGCGTCCACCACCAAATCCACCCCGGGCTGCACCGCCGCGAACGTCGCCCTGACGCCATCCAGTGATGGCACCGGCAGCACCACGCCATCCAGCGCGAACTCCACCGACCCGCCAGCAACCGGCACCCGCGCGAACACCCCGCCAAGCCCACCCGGCGACACCCACACCGCCGTAGGCGACGCCACCGACCGAACCCCGTCCCTCTCGAACCGCAACGACAAATCGACCGGGACCCACCCCGACGGCGAGCTTTCCGACTTCACCCGCA
Organism: Actinomycetota bacterium; assembly: GCA_009885805.1. Lineage (GTDB taxonomy): Bacteria > Actinomycetota > Thermoleophilia > Gaiellales > F1-60-MAGs149 > VFJZ01. The sequence goes on along the minus strand of VFJZ01000093.1, from coordinate 5,159 downwards.
CCGGCCCAGCGAAAATCTCCGCCGACCGCGAACCATCCGCAAACACCACCTCCGCCGCCGTCGCCGACAACGACTCCCGCACCACCACCGGACCAGACCGCCCCCGCGCCCGCGACTCAGCCTCCACCGCCGCCACCACCGGCACCGACGCATCCAACGACACGCTCACCGACGGATCCGCCGCCGCCGCATCCGACAATGCCGCCGGCACCGCCGCCTGAGCCGCGGACACCGACGCAAGCCCCGCCACCACACCACCCACCGCCAGCAAGCGCCGCAACACGCCCAGCATCACGCCACCCGCCCCGAACGCCCTACCAGAGAGAGAGAGAGAGAGAAGCGAACCACGGTCGACGAATCATGAACCCAAGCCCCCCCGGGACGAAGTCGGCGGACTCTCCGGGAAACACCGAAGCCTGTCAAGATGGCTTTCTGAAAATCTCGGGGACTCTTCGCAAACATCTCCCTCGGAGGTGGGATTCGGCAACCTACGCGCCCCGCACCGCCGCAACCGCCGCGCTCGTCGCCGCCTGCAACATCCCGATCTCGGCCGACTGGCTCGTGATATCGCCGCGCGGCGCCCAGCGGCGGACTCGACGGCCGCGACGACACCGGAGCGGAAGCCGGTGGCGCCGCGACTCGGAGCGGGTTCGGCTCGGTCACGGCGATTCGGGCTCAGCCGGATCACGCGATCACCCCTCGGCCGAATGGTCGGCGACCGTCAAGAAGCGGCGCCGGCCGCGACGTGCGGCCCGGATCCCGTCTCGACGCATGAGCCGCGCGACAACCGTTCCCGCGCCGCGCGATCGACGGCGCCCCACCGGGTTCGAACAGCCGTGCTCGTCACGTAGACACGGTTCGTCGACGTCGCCCGCGTCGCCGGCCCGCCGAGCTTCATCGGCGACTCGGCATGAAGCTCGTGCGTCTCCACGCGTACTCGTAGAGTGCCCCTTCAGGGCGCACACGCTGGGGAGTGCATCTGTGTCTTGCTGGACATCCCGCTCGTTCGCCGCATCGGCGCGGGATCGCTCCGGTCGGCTCGGGCTCAGAGCTCGAGGCCGAGGGAACGCTCGAGCTCGATCAGCTGACGGAGCTGGTTGAGACGCGGGGTGTCCTCGTCGCCGCCGAGCGTGGCGAGCATCCGCGCGCAATCCTCCGCGGACGCGATCGGAGCGCGAACGCCCCCGCCGAGCGCCTCCCGCTGGGCGTGCCACCGCAGGTCGTCCCAGCCGCCGCGCGTCCCGTCCGGCACCGGCACGACCGTGACGGCGCCGGCGGTCGTGGCGAACCGCGACACGGACGCCGCCTTGAGGGTGGCGGCGGCGAGCCTTGAGGTCGCGTCGGCGGGGGTGGCGTCGATCGTGCCAAGCGCCGTCGCCAGCCGCGCCAGATTGTCCTCGCCCCCATGCGGCGTAAGGTCGACGCCCGCGATCGGCTCGTCGGTGCCGTTGAGTACGCGTGCGAGCGACCCGATGACGACGTACGTCACGCGCCCGCGCTCCAGCGCCGCGAGGACGGCGACCGGGTCGCCGGAGGGGTCCGGGTAGACCTCGCGGGACCGCACGAGGCGCTGGTGCGGCGTCAGGCGCGCGAGCTCCTCGAGCACCGCGGCGGGCTCCTGCGCGTACGGGACGAGATCGACCGGGAGATCGAAGCCGCAGGCCCGCACGAGCTCGACCAGCGTCTCGTAGCTCGGCTGCACCGCCTCGCGCTCCCACCGCGCGATCTGCGTCCGGTCCTTGCCGGAACGGACTGCGAGCTCGGCCTGCGTCAGGCCGGCACGCAGACGGGCCTCGCGGAGGATCGCACCACTCGTCGCCACGCGCTACCGACCCCTTGATGTGATTGTGGCAGATATGTATACTACGGCTCTCGTGCTCGCGTCTTCGCATCCGCACCGCATCGGGGGAAGGATAGGCCGATGACCGCAGAGCAGCTGCGACTCGAGGTGACGGGATCGGCGAGCCGCGTGCGGAGGACGCCGCGGAAGTCGCCGGCGCTCGCCGTCCCCCGGGTCGCGCTCAGCGTCGAGGAGGCGGCCGCTGCTCTCGGTATCAGCCGCGACCACCTCGAACGGCATGTCCTGCACGAGCTGCGCGTGATCTACTCGGGCCGTCGCCGGCTGATCCCCGTCGTGGAGCTGCAGCGATGGGCGGAACGCCAGGCGGTCGCTCCCGTCGTCGCCCGCGTCCAGAGGTCGAGGACGGCATGAGCCGAGCCGTGGGACGCCTCCGGTGTCCTCCCAGCGCTATCGTATGTTCCCATCACCTCCCCGGTGTGCTTCGGCAGCCGGGTTTTTTCGGCCTCGCTCCGGCTGAGCCGGCCCGGCGGCGTCGCGGAGCGTGTATCATGTGGCCAATCGACCCGGGGCCGGCAGGCCCCGGGTTTTTTTGTCCTCGCTACCAGGACCGAGGGCGCGGGACCCCTGCGCACGGATCGGGAAGCTGACATGCGACGACGTCACAGAACGCGAGCTGGTCGTACCAGTGCCCGGTCCCCGCGCCCGCCTGCGGCCGAAGCGCATGCGCGACCTTCGGCTCATTCGGGTGCGCGTTGATCGTCCCGAGCGGCATCAGGGTGCGGACGAGCGCAACGGGAAGCGCGAGGTCGGAGTCATTGGAGACGACGACCGCCGCCTCCATCTTGCCGGTCAGTGCGTCGGCGACCAGGCGCGTCGCGACGTTGACGTCCGACCCCTTCTCCTCGCGGCGCGAGACGCCGACCATGATGAGGCGGCCGTCGCCGTCGCGAACGACGAGCGGGCGACCGTGGCGATCCCGCCTCGCGCGCGGGTACTCGTCGTAGCGCTCGACGAAGCGCCCTTCCTCGATCTCGTCGACCGCGCCCGATCGTCGCAGGGCCTCGAGGTAGGCGTCCTGACGATGCTGAGCGTCGGCAGGCCCGCTGATCCGTGCCGTGCAGTAGGTCACGTGCTCGATCGTTGCCGGGTGCTGCCAGCGCCGCTCGACGACACGCGCGGCGAGCGCGCGGACGTCGAGCCACTTCCATGACGTACTCGCCTGTTCACGGCTGGCGTGAGCGCGGCAGCCGTAGTAGAGGTTGAAGGCGTCCACGTAGACGCGAACACGCAGCGGCGTCCCCCGGCTCACGCGCGACCCTCGAGTTGGGAGATCCGGCCACCCGTATCCGCCCGGTCGAGCAGCGCATCGAGCGCGCGGGCCGCGTTGCGCCGCGCCTCGGGATAGAGGTGGCGGTAGCGCTTCACGGTCACGTTGATCGACGTGTGCCCCATGAACTCGCTCAGATCCTCGATCGGCACGCCGGCAGCTGCCATGAGGCTCGCGAACGTGTGCCGCGCCTCGTGGAGCGTTATCCGCTGCAGCCCGGAGGCCGTCCAGGCGCGATCGGCGCGACCGTAGACCGTCGACGGGTCGAACGGCCGACCGGCCCGCGTCGCCACGATGAGCGCGTCGTCGCGCGGGTCGTCCACGATCGCGTGGTGGGCGGCCAGTGCCTCGCGCAGGGCGCGAGCGATCGGCACGATGCGGACGGCCGCGGGGGACTTCGGCGCGATGGCGTGCTTCGTCTTGTGGCACCAGGCCTCGCGGACGTGGGCCTCGCCCGCCGCGAGATCCACGTCGCGCCAGCGAAGCGCCGCAATCTCACCCGACCGCAGGCCGGCATAGAACGCGAGCGCCCACAGCGCGCGGTCCTGCTCCGGCGTCGCCGCGATCAGCCGGTGCGCCTCCTCGGCGGTCGCGTACCGCTCGCGCCGGCCGCGGACGGCCGGCAGTTCGATGCCGGCGACCGGGCTCGCGTCGACGTCGCCGCCGTTCAGCGCACGCCTGTAGAGCACGCGCAGGGGCATGAGCGCGTTGCGGATCGTTGACGGATCGGAGCCGGCGCGCGCGAGTCGCTCGACCAGTGCCTGCACGTCGCGACGAGTGACGTCGCCGATGCGGCGAGCGCCGAGCGCCGGCAGCACGTGGCGCTCGAGGGAGCCGGTGTACGAGGCGACGACGGACGGCTTGTACGGTTCGCCAGAGCGGTTGCGGATCGCACCGTCGCACATGCCGGCGACCAGTTCGTCGGCGAGTTCGCGGATCGTGACGTCGGCGGGGAGCACGCGACGTCCGCGCGCCGCGGCCGCCAGCGTGTCGCGGCGCCAGGCACTGGCGGCGGCCTCGGTCGGGAACGACCGGCGCACCTTGATGCCGGAGGCGCCGGCCGGCACGGCAGCCTCGTAGGACGGTGAGCACGAACAGCGCCCGCCGCCGCTCGAGAGCGCACAACGCCGTCCGTGACGCACGCGGATGCCGGGGGTCGGCCGAGCCATCGTTCGGGTGATGGTAGCAGCCACGATGGCGCGCAGGATGGCGCGCGCTCTTTGTAAATCGCTGATTACCAGGGATATCATGGCCGTACGGAGTTCCCTTGAAAACCGCTAGACCACTGCGAGGTGGTCTCGTGGGTTCGAATCCCACTCCCGCCGTTGCGCCTTGAAATAGGCTTTCATGAATGCCACAGGCTTGCTTCTCGACATCCTGCACGCCGTCCGCAACGCCCACCGCAAGATCGACATGGACAACGACTTCACGATGATGATCGGCCCCGCGAGGGATACGGCCCTGATCGAGGTCGGCATTCTCGACATCGACGGCGACGACCCCGTCATCATGCACGCCATGCCGCTGCGCGCCCACCTCTACCGCTACCTCGACTGACCATGACACGGCACACCGATGAGGAGATCGAGCGCGCGGCGGAGCGATTCGCTGAACTGGCCGATCACCTCGAACCAGCGACGTCTCCCGGTGAGCGCCTCGACGACCTGCAGGCGATCGTCGCGGCGGTCGACGCCGTCCGAGTCGACGACGCGCGGCTCCGCGAAGCCGTCGGCGCCGCTCGCGGCAACGGACGGTCGTGGAACCTGATCGCCGTCGCGCTCGGCGTCTCCCGCCAGGCCGCCCGACAGCGCTTCGGCGCGAGCAACGCAGACCACGCAGCCTGAGCGCGACTGCTCGGTGGCCCAAGACTTCCTCTATCCTCCGGCTAACCGACCCGGGGCCGGCAGGCCCCGGGTTTTTTCGGAGCTCCTGAGGTTTCCGTGGGTGGTATGTCGGTTCTTCCGGCGACACGGAGCGCCGCCTTGTCGAGCTGGCGGAGTGTTGCCGGCCGGCCCGGTAGGGCCGGTCATG
>VFJZ01000070.1 GCA_009885805.1 Actinomycetota bacterium | reverse complement strand
GATCGTCGGCGGCGGGTTCGCGGTCGGCGCGTGGGGTGGGCGGGAGGACGTGATGGCGATCCTCGACCCGCGCACGGGCGCGCTGCCCCACGCGGGCACGTTCTCCGCGAACCCCGTCACCTGTGCCGCCGGCCTCGCCGCGCTGGACCTGCTCGATGGGGCCGCGATCGAACGGCTCAACGCGATGGGCGACGATCTGCGACAGCGGGTGGCCGCGCTCGGCTACCGCGTCGCCGGGTCGGGGTCGTTGTTCCGGCTCCCCGACCTGCTCGGTGACGTCGCCGCCTGGCGCCGACTGTACGAAGCCGGCCTGCTCGTCGCGACGAACGGTCTCTGCTCCCTGTCGACGGTGATGACAGCTGCAGACGTGGACGAGGTCGAGCGGCGCTTCGCCGCAGCGCGGACGTAACCTGGCGCCCGCTCGGGTGACACGGTCACGCTACCGGGTGAGGCCCCGCTCCAGGAGCCGTTCACAGGCCCGCAGCGCGAGTGCGCAGATCGTGGCGGTCGGCGCCATCGGGCCGGAGGTGGGGAAGACGGAGCCGTCCATCAGGTACAGATTGTCGACGTCGTGCGCCCGGGACCAGCGGTCGACGACGGACGTCGCCGGCTCGTCACCCATCCTGGCCGTGCCGAGCAGATGCCAGCCCCACTGCGACCAGTCCGTCACCTGCGTTTCGATCGCCCCGGCGGCCTCGTGCGCCTCGCGGGCCCGCTCCAGCTGCCAGGCGAGGTTGGCGCGTGCATCGGCCGAGATCGCGAAGGTGATCCGCGGCGCCGGGATGCCATCGGAGTCCGTCAGCCGCGCATCGAGGGTGACGCGGTTCTCCACGTCCGGCAGATCCTCGATGCCGACGCCCCAGTCGAAGGCGTGACCAAACGTCCGCCGCACGAGATCGTGCCAACCGCTTCCCCAGCGCGTCTCGAACGGTCGGTCGTTGAACCGTGCCAGGTGCATCGCGGGACCGCCCGGCGGCATCACGTCCCACTGGGCGCCACGGGCAAAGCCGCGCTGCTCGTCGCCGTCAGCGAACTCGAGTGACAGGAGCTGCGTCCCCCACGGGCCGATCCAGCTCTCGAGGGGGTCTTCGTAGATCCCGAGCACGCTCATGTACGGGTGCAGCATCAGCCGACGGCCGACGAGGCCCGAGCGATTGGCGAGACCGTCCGGGAAGGACCGCGAGACGGAGTTCAGGAGCAGGCGTGGCGTACCGACGCCGTTCGCGGCGACGACCACGACGGAGGCGGCCTGAAACCGTTCGCGCCCCGCGCGGTCGACGTAGACGGCGCCCGTCGCGCGCTCGCCGTCGACGGTGATCTCCCGCACCCGCGCGCCGGTGACGAGCAGGGCGCCGAGGCGCAGCGCCGCTGGGATCACGGTCGTGTCCGCCGACGACTTCGCGCCCTTCGGGCAGCCCCACATGCAGGTGCCGGTGCGCTCGCAGGCCGCCAGCGTGCCGACCGGCCGCGAGCGGATCGCGTGCGCTGCCGGCCACCAGTGCCAGCCGAGGCGGTTCATGCCGATCGCCGCGGTGCGACCGACGCGGCCGATCGGCAGGGGCGGCAACGGTGGCGCGACTCCCGCCGGATAGGCCGGGTCGCCGCTCAGGCCGGAGATCTGCATGGCCTGATCGATCCGCTCGTAGAAGGGCTGCAGTTCGTCGTAAGACAGCGGCCAGTCGTCGCCGACGCCTTCGAGGCTGCGCACCTTGAAGTCGCCGGGCCGCAGGCGCACCCACTGAGCACCGAAATGCAGTGTCGATCCGCCCACGCCGTTCATCATGAGCGGCGTGATCGGTGTCCCGGACACCTCGATCGGATAGTCCGACGGGTGCTGTCGGACGTTGGGGTCGGGACTCCAACTGGTGTTGGCGACCAGTTCCCACTCCGGGCTGGCGCCCGGGAAGCGATCGGCGGTGTACCAGTCGCCCTGCTCGAGCAGGACGACGTCGAGCCCGGCCTGCGCGAGTCGCCAGGCGGCGACACCGCCGCCGGCGCCGGCGCCGATGATGACCACGTCGGCGGCCGCCGGATCGGTCGAGCGGGGGAGCGGTGTCGGCGCAGCCGCCGCGGACGTCGTCGCGGCTGATGGCGTGACGAACACGCGCCCGCGGGCGATCATCTCGTCCAGGATCCCGCCACGCAGGTCGTCTTCGGCCTCCCCGTCGAGGATCGGCCGGCCGCCCTGGCCGGGATAGCCGATCAGGCGCCGCACCCGGCGATGCATGAGGTACGCGCCCTCCGCCGCCTCGGCCAGAACGGCAAAGGCGGCTGGCTCGTCGGCGTGGAGCCGCTGCGTCTCGGTCGCCGGGTCGCGGCCGTCTGCCACGTCGCAGAGGGCCGCGAGGGGTGCCGTCAGATCCGGCCGCGCAGCCAGGACGCGGTCGAGCAGGCGCCCGTGCACCGCGACGTCGCTGGCGGCCGGTAGATCGTCGACTGCCGGCAGTAGCGCATCGGCGAGTCCGGCAAACGTGGCGCGCTGACTATCGTTCACCACACGAGTGTAGAGCGACCTGGGAGCGAACGGTTGTTCGCGTCGGGTCACGTTGCTACCGTGACCTGCGCATGGCGAGCGACACGATCGAGATCCGCGGCGCGCGGGAGCACAACCTCAAGAACGTGACCGTCCGGATTCCCCGGGAACGGCTCGTCTGCATCACCGGCCTGAGCGGGTCGGGCAAGTCCTCGCTCGCCTTCGACACGCTCTACGCGGAGGGGCAGCGGCGGTACGTCGAGTCGCTGTCGGCGTACGCGCGCCAGTTCCTCGGGCAGATGGAGAAGCCCGACGTCGACTCGATCGAGGGGCTGTCGCCGGCGATCTCGATCGACCAGAAGACCACGTCGCGAAACCCACGCTCGACGGTCGGGACGGTCACCGAGATCTACGACTACCTGCGGCTGCTCTACGCGCGGGTCGGGCACCCGCACTGTCACGTCTGCGGCCAGCCGATCGCCGGGCAGTCGGCAGAGCAGATCGTCGATCAGGTGCTGGCCCTCCCCGACGGCACCCGGTTCACGGTCGACGCGCCGGTCGTGCGCGGTCGCAAGGGCGAGTTCCGCGACCTGCTCGAGAATCTCCGCGGCGAGGGCTTCACGCGCGTCCGGGTCAACGGCGAGGCCCGTCTGCTCGAGGAGTCGATCGAGCTCGACAAGAAGTTCAAGCACGACATCTCGGTCGTTGTCGATCGACTCGTGCTCAAGCCGGACCTGCGCAAGCGGCTGGCCGACTCGGTGGAGACCGCGCTGCAGCTCGCCGACGGGCTGATCGAGATCGCCGTGGTCGACGGCGCGACGACGACCTACTCGGAGAAGTTCGCCTGCCCGGAGCACGGCGTCTCGCTCGCCGAGCTCGCCCCGCGTGTGTTCTCGTTCAACTCGCCGCACGGCGCCTGCCCGGACTGTCACGGCCTCGGGGCCACGCCGGAGCTCGATCCGGAGCTGATCGTGCCCGACGCCGACGCGTCGATCGCGAGCGGCGCACTCCTGCCCTGGAACGTGTCGGGTTCGAGCTTCTACGAGTCCGCGATCCTCGCCGTCGCCGAGCACTTCGCAGTCCCGCTCGAAGCGCCCTGGGCAGAGCTCCAGCAGCCACAGCGCGACCTCCTCCTCTACGGCACCGGCGGCGAGCGCGTGCTCGTCACCTACAAGAACCGCCAGGGCCGCCGCCGCCAGTACATGATGGCGTTCGAGGGCATCGTCGCCGGCCTCGAGCGGCGCTACCGCGAGACGGAGTCGCAGCTGCAGCGGGAGCGCATCGAGGAGTACATGACGATGCGCCCGTGCGGCTCGTGCGGTGGTGCCCGCCTGCGGCCGGAATCGCTCGCAGTCACGGTCGGTGGCCTCAACATCAACGCCTCCACGCGTCTGTCGGTCGCTGCCGCCCGCACCTTCGTCGACGACCTGCACCTGACGGAGACCGAGACGCTGATCGCCGAGCGCATCGTCCGTGAACTGCGGGAACGCCTCGGGTTCCTCGTCGACGTCGGTGTCGGCTACCTCTCGCTCGACCGTGCCGCCGGCTCGCTGTCCGGCGGCGAGGCCCAGCGCATCCGACTCGCCACCCAGATCGGCTCGCACCTGGTGGGCGTGCTGTACATCCTCGACGAGCCGTCGATCGGGCTGCACCAGCGCGACAATCACCGCCTCATCGACACGCTGACGAGGCTCCGCGATCTCGGCAACACGGTCATCATCGTCGAGCACGACGAGGATACGATCCGCGCCGCGGACTGGGTGATCGACATGGGGCCGGGCGCCGGGGAGCATGGTGGCACCGTCGTCGCCGAGGGGACGCCCGCGCGCATCGCCCGGGCGCGCGGATCGATCACCGGCGCCTACCTGTCCGGTCGACGGCGCATCGCGCTCCCCGTCCGCCGGCCGCCGCCCGACGAGTGGCTCCGTGTCCGCGGCGCCCGCCAGCACAACCTGCGCGACCTCGACGTCGACATCCCGGTCGGCCGTTTCGTGGCCGTCACTGGCGTGTCCGGATCGGGGAAGTCGACGCTCGTCAACGACGTGATCCTGAAGGCGCTGAAGAACCGGCTCCACAGAGCGCGGCTGAAGGCGGGCGCCTACGGCCGGATCGAGGGGATCGACGCCTTCGACAAGGTGATCGACATCGACCAGTCGCCGATCGGCCGCACGCCCCGGTCGAATCCCGCCACGTACACGGGCCTGTTCGACCACATCCGGCAGCTGTACGCGGCGACGCCCGACTCGAAGGTGCGCGGCTACAAGCAGGGCCGCTTCTCGTTCAACGTCAAGGGCGGCCGCTGCGAGACGTGCCGCGGCGACGGCACGATCAAGATCGAGATGCACTTCCTGCCCGACGTCTACGTTCCGTGCGAGCTCTGCAAGGGCCGCCGGGACAACCGCGAGACGCTCGAGGTGCGCTTCAAGGGCAAGTCGATCGCCGACGTCCTCGAGATGCCGGTCGAG
>VFJZ01000047.1 GCA_009885805.1 Actinomycetota bacterium | reverse complement strand
GCGGAGTTCGCGGGTGCCCGCAAGCCGGTCCTCGTCATCGAAGAGCCCATGGCCGCGGCGATCGGCGCCGGGCTCCCGGTCGGCGAGCCCACCGGGAACATGATCGTCGACATCGGCGGCGGTACGACAGAGGTGGCCGTGATCTCCCTCGGCGGCATCGTCGTCTCGCAGTCGATCCGCGTCGGCGGCGACGAGATGGACGAGGCGATCGTCAAGTACGTGCAGCGGGAGTACAAGGTGCTGATCGGCGCCCAGACCGCCGAGGAGGTCAAGCTGGAGATCGGTTCGGCCGCGCCGATGATCGAGGAGGCCGAGTGCGAGATCCGCGGCCGTGACCTCGTCACGGGCCTGCCGAGGACGATTGTCCTGACCTCCCAGGAGGTGCGGGTCGCGCTCGAGGAGCCGCTGAGCCAGATCGTCGATGCGATCAAGGCGACGCTCGACAAGACCCCGCCCGAGTTGTCGTCGGACGTCATGGATCGCGGCATCATGCTCGCCGGTGGCGGCGCCCTGCTCGGCCGGATCGACGAGCGCATCCGCCAGGAGACGCAGATGCCGGTCCACATCTCGGAGTCGCCGCTGACCTGTGTCGCGGTCGGCTCGGGGCGCTCGCTCGAGGAGTTCGACGTCCTGCACCGGCAGGCGCGCGCGTACGCGAAGCGCCGCCGTCGACGGTAGTGCCAGGATCGTCCGACTGCATGACTATGCAGAATTGTGTATACTCATGCAGCGATGGCGACGGTCACGACGTTCACCGCCGGCGTCGCCGGTGCCTCCGGCTACGCCGGACTCGAGTTGCAGCGCCTCCTCGCTGCACATCCGGCGATCGCTCCGGCCGTGCTGCAGGCCCGTTCGGGAGGGTATGACCCGATCGACGAGGTCGCGCTCGGCGGGTGCGATGCGGTGTTCCTGTGCCTGCCGCACGGGGCGTCGCGAGACCTCGGCGAGCGGCTTGCGGCAGCCGGGACTCGCGTCGTCGACCTCGGCTCCGACTTCCGCGTCGCCGGCTGGACCTACGGTCTGCCCGAGATCCATCGCGAGCAGGTGCGCGCGGCCCGTTGCGTCGCCAATCCCGGCTGCTACGCGACCGCGGCGATCCTCGCACTCGAGCCGCTGGCGACCGCCGGGCTGATCGACGGCCCGGTCGCGATCGACGGCAAGTCCGGCGTCTCCGGCGCCGGCAAGGAGCCGTCGGCGAAGAGCCATCTCCCGGACGTCCACGGCGGCGTCACCCCGTACAGCCCGACCGGCCACCGCCACATCGCGGAGATCGAGCAGGAGACGGGCACCACCGTCACCTTCACGCCGCACCTCCTGCCGACGAGTCGAGGCCTGCTCGTCACCGCCTACGTGCGCCTCACCGATCCGCGCGTCGATCTCGATGCCCTGTACCGGGCGCGCTACGCGAGCGAGCCGTTCGTGACCGTCGTGGCGGCTCCAGCGCCGCAACGCCTGGCCGGGTCGAACGCCGTGCACGTCGCAGCCTGGCGCGACGATCGCACCGGGATGGCGATCGTCGCCGCCGCGCTCGACAACCTCGTCAAGGGCGCTGCTGGCCAGGCGATCCAGAACGCCAACCTGATGCTCGGCCTCGACGAGGGCCTCGGGCTGACGGCGGCGGGCCTGTGGCCGTAGGCGTCACGTATCCGCTCGGCTTTCGCGCAGCGGGCGTGACGGCGGGGATCAAGGCCTCCGGGCGACCGGATGTGGCCCTGGTCGTCGCCGACGGCGATGCGGTCGCGGCGGGCGTGTTCACACGCAGCCGTACCGCCGGCGCACCCGTGCTCCTGTGCCGCCAGCGCCTGGCGGCGAGCGGCGGCCGCGCGCGCGCCGTCGTCGTGTCGAGCGGCAACGCGAACGTTGCGACCGGGCCGCAGGGTCGCCGCGATGCCGCCCGGATGGCGGCACTCACCGCTGAGTCGAGCGGCGTGGGCGCCGGCGTCCTGGTCTGCTCCACCGGCGTGATCGGCGTCCCGCTGCCGATGGCGCGGGTCGAGGCCGGGATCCGGTCGGCGGCGGCGGCGCTGGCGGTCGACGGGGGTGACGACGCGGCGATCGCGATCTGCACCACCGACTCGCACCCGAAGCTCGCCTGCCGCGCGATCGAGGTCGGCGGTCGCGAGGTGCGCATCGGCGGCATGGCGAAGGGCGCCGGCATGATCCGGCCCGACCTCGGCACGATGATCGCGGTGCTGACCACCGACGCGGCGATCGAGTCGGCGCCGCTCCAGGCGTTGCTCTCGTCGGCGGCGGCGCGGTCGTTCAACCGCATCACGGTCGATGGCTGCCAGTCGACGTCGGACTCCGTGATCGTGCTTGCGGGCGGCGGCTCCGGCGCGGTCGTCGACGGCGACGCGGTCGGTGCGTTCGCGGCGGCGCTCGACGGTGTGTGCCTCGACCTCGCCCTGGCGATCGTCGCCGACGGCGAGGGGGCGCGACGGATCGGCCGCTACGAGGTCGTCGGCGCGTACGACGAGGCGGACGCGGAGCGAGCAGCGCGACACGTCGCCGAGGACCAGCTCGTCCGCTGTGCCCTCCACGGGGCCGACCCGAACTGGGGCCGGATCGTCGCCGCGCTTGGGGTCTGTGGCGCGGTGGTCGACGGCGACCGGATTGCGATCGACCTCGGCGGCGTCCCGCTCGTACGCGACGGCATGGCCGTGCCGGGCGCGGCGGCGGCGGCCGGCGTTGCGGCTCGGGCCGATGAGGTCCACGTCCGCATCGATCTCGGCCTCGGCGCGGCCGCCGCGACGATCTGGGGGTCCGATCTGTCGACCGACTACGTGATCGCCAACGCGGAGTACACCACGTGAGCGGCCCGGTCGTCGTGAAGCTCGGCGGCAACGCGCTGGCCTCCCTCGACGAGGCGCTGGCGCTACGGCCGTCCGGTCACCCGTTCGTCGTCGTGCACGGCGGTGGCGCCCAGATCACCGCGCTGATGCGGCGGCGGGGCATCGAACCACGGTTCAGCGGTGGTCGCCGGATCACCGACCTGCCGTCCCTGGCCTGCGTGCGCAAGGCGCTCGCCGACGTCTCCGACGAGCTCGCGGCCGCCCTGGCTGCGGCGGGCGTCGCGACGACGGTCCTGCGCCGCGGCGAGGCGCTGATCGGCGAGCGGATCGCCGAACTCGGTCTCGTCGGTCGCATCGCCGCCGTCGAGGAGGCGCCGTTCTCCGTCGCCTTCCGCCAGGGCTCCGTGCCGCTGCTCGCGCCGCTCGCCCGCGACGGCTCCGGTGAGCGCTACCTGAACGTCAACGCCGACGACGTCGCGGCCGCTGTCGCGGCGGCGCTCGGGGCGTCCGAGCTGATCTTCCTGTCCGACGTCGCGGGTGTCCTCGACGCCGCCGGTGCCGTCATCCCGCGGATCAGTGCCAGCGCGCCGCCGACAGTCAGCGGTGGCATGCTCCCCAAACTCGCAGCATCTGCAGTCGCCGTCAGTGCCGGCGTCGGCCGCGTCCGCATCGGCACCGGAACCCAGGTCACGGCATGACGATCGGAGCGCGCGGCGAGCGGGCGGTGCTGCCGACGTACCCGGCGCGGGCGCTGGCGTTCACTCGCGGCGAGGGCGTCCATCTGTACGACGAGGCGGGCACCCGGTACCTCGACCTCGTCGCCGGGCTCGCGGTCGTATCCCTGGGGCATGCACACCCGGCGCCGATCGAGGCCTTCGCACGCCAGGCAGCGATTCTCGGCCACGTCTCCAACCTCTACTGGACGGAGCCCGGCGTCGCCCTCGCCGAACGGCTGCTTGACATCTGCGAGATGGACGGTGGCGTGTTCTTCTGCAACTCCGGCGCGGAGGCGAACGAGGCGGGCATCAAGCTCGCACGGCGGCGCGGGCGGGCGCGTGGCGGGGACGGAAAGCACGAGATCGTCTGCCTGGAGAACTCGTTCCACGGCCGGACGCTCGGCACGCTGCAGGCGACCTGGGCGCGGTCGAAGAAGGAGCCGTTCGAGCCACTGCCGGCCGGCTTCCGGCACGTACCGGCGAACGACCGCGCCGCGCTCGAGGCGGCCGTCGGTCCGCGCACCGCCGGTGTCCTGGTCGAGCCGATCCAGGGTGAGGGCGGCGTCCACCCGCTCGAGGCTGCGTTCCTGGCGCGGGCCCGGCAGCTGTGCGACGAGCACGACGCCATCCTCATCTGCGACGAGGTGCAGACCGGTATCGGGCGCTGTGGCGCCTGGCTCGCCGGATCGCTGCTCGGCGTCCGGCCCGACGCCGTCACGCTGGCGAAGGGTCTTGCCTCCGGGATCCCGATCGGCGCCCTCGTCAGCGCGCGGCTCGAGGACTCGTTCGCGCCCGGAGACCACGCGACCACCTTCGGCGCGACGCCGCCCGTGGCGGCTGCGGCGCTGGCCGTACTCGACACGATCGCGGCGGACGGCCTGCTCGCGAACGCGACGACGGTCGGCGCGCACCTCGTCGCCGGCCTCAGCGCGATACCGGGCGTCGCCGCCGTACGGGGCCTCGGGCTCCTGCTCGCCGTCGAACTCGAACGCGGGGATGCCGCAACGGTCGCGGCGAGGCTCGCCGCGGAGCGGCACGTCCTCGTCAACGCGGTCTCGTCGAGCGCGCTCCGGCTGTGCCCGCCGCTCTGCCTGGCCGTGGCCGAGGCGGACGAGGCGATTGCGGCCGTGGGTAGCGTCCTCGCCACCGGCTGACGGCCGCGAGTATCCTGCTCGCGTGAGCCGGTACTCGACGATCGCGACCGCCTTCGCCTTCGGCTACTTCTTCACCCTCGGTCTGCTCACGATCGGTTGGATCGCCGTGGGCGCACCGGCGTCGTTCGAGGCGGCGACGGGTCTCGCGGCCGTCGGCGCCGTCTTCGGAGCACTGTCACGGGTGGCGCGGGAGCGGCGCGGCTCGCCCGGATGAGGGTCCTGTTCGTCGCGTTCTACTTCCCGCCAACGGCCGGCGGAGGGATCGAGCGGACGCTCGGCTTCTGCCGGCATCTCCCCGAGCACGGCATCGATGTCGAGGTCCTGGTGCCCACCGATGCGCGCTGGCTGGTGGAGGATCCGGCGTCGCTCGCCCGCGTGCCGACCGGGCTCCGCGTCCACCGCAGTCGCTATCGGGGGCCCGGCGCGGAGGTCCTGCCAGGTGATCGGATCGCCGCGGCGCGGGCGGGTCCGGACCGCGTCCGCACGCGCCTGTCGCTTCTGCCGCGGCGGCTACTGGTTCCGGACGTCGAGGTCGCCTGGCTCCCCGACGTCATCCCGGCGGCCGCCCGGCTGCTGCGCAGCGGCCGCTTCGACGCGCTCCTGACGACCGCGCCACCGCACGCCGTGACGCTCGCCGGCGCCGCGCTCGCGCGAACGACGCGGCTGCCGTGGGTGGCTGACTGGCGTGACCCGTGGCTCGCGCACCCGGACCGGAATGTCGACCGCCGCGCCGTCCGGGCGAAGGCGGCCGTCTCGGCGCCGCTCGCGCGTCTCGCCGTGCGCGCGATGGCTGGCGCGACCTGTGTGAACGACGCGATCGCCGCCGAGGTCACGGCGCTCCGTCCGTCGCTCCCCGTCGAGGTCGTGCCAAACGGCGCCGACGTCGAGCGGATCGTGGCGCTCCAACGCCGACCGGCGCCGCGCCTGACATTTCTGTACTCCGGTTACTTCTTCGGCGATCGCGGCCCGGCCGTCTTCTGCGAGGGCCTCGCCGCCGCGATCGCCGCCGAACCGGACCTCGCGGAGCAGATCCGCGTCCGCTTCATCGGGACGTTCCCGGCCGCCGTCAGCGCGCGCCTCGCCCCCCTTGGTCTGGGCGACATCGTCAGCCTGGAGGGAACGCAGTCGCATGCGGACGTGCTGCAGGCGCAACGCGACGCCGACGTCTTGTTGCTGTTCATGCAGGAGCGTGCCGGCAGTGAGGCGGTCGTGCCGGCGAAGACCTGGGAGTACCTGGCGGCCGGCCGCCCGGTCCTGGCACTCGTGCCGCCCGACGGGGCGGCGGCACGGGAGATCGCCGGCGCGGCGGCCGGGATCGTCGTCGCACCGACCGACGTCGATGCCGCCCGCGCTGCGATCAGCGACCTCGCCCGCCGCTACCGCGAGGAGCGCCTCGACGTGCCTGGCATCGACGCCGCTACGGCTCTGCGGATCTCGCGGCGAGGTCGGGCGGCGCAGCTGGCCGGGTTGCTGCACCGAGTCGCCGGCTGATGGTGGAGGCGACGAGCGCGGCCACGCCGAGCGCCGCTGCGCCGGCGACGGCATCGAGCAGCCAGTGGTTGCCGGTGGCGACCGTCGCGAGCACGACCAGCCCGGGATAGCAGGCCCAGGCGACGCGGAACACGAGGTGGCGGCAGGCGCGCCAGCCGACGATACCGAAGAGCAGCGCGTACGCCGTGTGCAGGCTCGGGACGGCCGCGTAGAGATTGGTCAGCGAGCCGACGAGCGAGCTGCGGAGGTTCTCCTGCAACGGATCGAGACTGTCGACGAAGCCGAACCCGGCCGTCAGGCGGGGCGGGGCGGTGGGGTAGAGGAAGTACCCGGCGAGACCGATCGCGTCGACGGCGAAGATCGTGTTGCGGACCGCGCGATAGTGGTCGTTGCGGCGGAGGTAGAGCCAGATCACGAACGACCATGTGATCAGCCGCTGGCAGTTGCGATACGTCCAGATGAGGGTGTCCATCACCCAGCCGGGCGCGTCGGTGGCGAGCCGCTGGATGTCCCGCTCCACGAAGATGCCGAGCGCCCGCTCGGCGCGGACGATGTCGAGGGCGTGCGCGGTCGCGACTGCAGCGTCTCCCTCGAGGAGCGCGCGTCCGATCTCGTAGACGGCGTTGACCGCGAACAGCAGCGCCAGCTGCGCGCCGAAGGCGATCCAGCCGTGCGGTGGGAAGGCCCTGACAGCGGTGAGGACCCTCACCGGGCGGTCAGTGAGGCGGCCTGCAGCGTCCCCGGTCGCATCAGCTGCAGCGCGAGCGTGACGGCGGCCGGTGCCGTCTCGATATCGATCGCCCGGCCCGGTTCGATGGCCGCCGCCACCGCCGCCAGTTCCGGCGACAGGCGCACGATCACCAGCCTGCGCGTCACGACCCGCCGGCCGGCGACGATGATGCTGCGCAGGCGGATCGCCGCGCGCCCGCCCGTCGCGTCGGTCGCGGCCGAGACGAGTCGGCCACGCAGGGTCAGGGAGATCCCGGGCGACTTCGATCCGCTGAGGGGCGCGCCGAACAGCACGATCGACGCCGCTCGCAGACGCCGGTAAGGGTTGCGGGGCCGACCGGACAGGCTGCGGTCCTCGAAGTGCAGGTGCGGCGGTGTGCCCTCGGCGTCGCCCGAGTCGCCGACATAGGCGATCTCCTGCCCGGCCTTCACGCGCATGCCGGTCTTCAGTCCCTTCGCGTACGCGGCCCGAGCGCCACCGCGGCCGTCGTCACCGCGGCGATCGTTGTTCAGGTGGATGTAGATGTACTCGCGGCTCGCGCCTCGCAGGTAGAGCATGTAGCCGCCGCGGCCCGACCGATGCAGCTTGACGACGCCGTCGACGACGGCGATCACCGGCGTGGCGCGCGGGGCCATCAGGTCGTTCCCCTGGTGGCCGCCCTGCGCGCGCAGAGCGCCGTAGTCGTTGCTGTAGCTGGCGCCACCGACGACGGGGAAGAGTGCGGTGGCTGCGACGCCGGCAGCGGGACTTGCCGCCAGGCCGACGAGCGCTGTGCCGATGAGGGTAACGGGCCGTCTCATGGTCCTCGTCGCCCCGGGCGGCGACCGCGGGATCCTAGCAGGGCCGCCCGGAATGGCCGGCGAGCGCCAGGGTGAGGGCGTCGGCTCCCCCGGCGAGCACGGGTGTGCCGTGCGCCACGAGCACTCGCTCCGGTTGGAGCCCGATCGTTCGGCCGACGGCGGCGACGAGGCACTCCTGATACCAGCGCCGCTCGTCGTCGCTGCGGTCGTACCAGGAGGGCGGGCAGACGGCGAGTGTCCCGGCCTCGCCGCCGTGCGCGTCGCCGCCGCCGATGACGTCGCCGCAGACCAGGGTCCGGTACGCCGGCAGGTGAAACCAGGTCTCGTCGAGGGGGTCGCCGAGTGGGAGCGGCTCGACGCCCGCGGGCACCGTGGACGTCGCGTTGTACCGCTCGCGTAGCTGCGCCGACGAGCGCTCGTGCCAGGCGACCGTGAGCAGGACGGCGACCGGGACGCCGCGACGCTCGACGTCCCGGTCGAGCGCAGCGAGGAAGCGCGCGGCGTCTCCGTCGTCTGCCGGGATGAGCGGGTCGATCAGGACGGTCGCCGCCGGCGTCTCGACGTAGACGCAGCCGACCTCGCGCGGCCAGTCGAGCGCGCCCGTGCCGCCGGCGACCCAGTCCGGGTGCGGCGCCGTCCATCGCCAGAGCCCGTCCGTGATGCGCTGGACGTCCATCGCATCAGCGAGCGTACACGAGCAAGCGCACCGGGCGGCTCGCCGGGGGAGAGGCGGCCGCCCGGTGCCGGCGGGGGTCAGGCGCCGACGGGCTGGCGCGCGCCGCGGGTCGTGACGACGGTCACGGGCACCGAGGAGCGGGTCATCAGCGCGCGGGAGACGGACCCGACGAGTGCGCCGTGGACGGCGCCGAAGCCGCGGGAGCCGACGACGATCAGGTCGGCCTTGAGCTCGTTGGCGAGGCGCGCGATCTCCTTCGCGGGATCGCCCGCGGAGACGTACGACTGGGCTTCGAGGCCCGCCGCCCTCGCCGTTGCCGTGGCGGCCTCGGCGACGTGCTCCGCACCGTGCTGATGCTCGACCTCGGTGACGGCGGGCGCGAGGCCCTTGCCGCCCGGCGGGATCGTGTGGACGGCGACGACCGCGAGCTTCGCGCCGGCGTCACGGGCCAGTTCGATCGCCATCTCGAGAGCTGCGGCCGCCTCGGTCGAGCCGTCGGTGGCGTGGACGATCAGCTTCATTGGATCCTCCTTCGTGGTGAACCCACTGTCGCACCCGGTCCGACCGCGCTCATCGGAGCGTCCGCCTATTCCGGTGCGGATTTCCCCGCACGGATCCTCAGCGGGTAGGCTCTCGCTGATGACGGAGCGCGCAGACATAATCGTGATCGGCGGTGGCATCTTCGGCCTCGCGACGGCCCACGCCCTGTGCCGCGATCGTCAGGGCAGCGTCATGTTGGTCGACCGGGCCGGCCCGGCGGCAGGGGATTCGGGGCGCTCGTTCTCGATGGTGCGGCGTCATTACTCGAACCCGGTCACGGCCCGGCTGGCGATGGCCGGATCGGCGACGATCATGCGATTCGCCGACGAGGTCGGAGGAACCGACGCCGGCTTCGTCCGCACCGGCTACCTGCTCACGGTCCCCGAGCGCCTCGTCGACGCCTGCCGAGGCAACGTCGCGATGCTGCGCGGTCTCGGCCTCGACACGCGGTTCCTCGCCCCTGACGAGATCCGGGCCGCCGAGCCAGAACTATCCCTCGACGGCGTCGCCGGCGCCGCCTACGAGCCCGACGGCGGGTTCGCCGACGCGCAGAAGATGTGCCTCGGCTGGTTCGCGGCCGCGTGCCGCAACGGACTCACGGCGCGCCTCGGCACGGCCGTCACGGGCCTCACGGTCGCCGGCGACCGGATCACCGGTGTGACGACGAGTTCCGGGTCGGTGCTCGCCGACCGCGTCGTTCTCGCCACCGGTGCCTGGGGCAACGATCTGCTGCGGCCGATCGGGGCCGAGCAGCCGATCGCCCTCAAGCGCCTGCAGGTGGCGGTGCTGCGGCAGCCGATCGGCGGCGCCCTGCCGACGGCCGTCTGCTCCGATGCCGTCACGAACGTCGTCGTCCGCCCGGATCGCGGACAGCAGTTCTACGCCGTCGCCTACTTCGGTGACGAGCCGCTGGCCCAGGCTGACGACTGCGACCACGCGCTGTCTGATGGCTACGAGGAGGTCGTCCGGCGCGCCGTCACCGAGCGCTTCCCGCGTCTCGGCGGCTTCGCGCTCGAGCGCGGCTTCGCCGGCCCGTACGACAGCACGCCTGACTGGAACCCGATCCTCGGTCCGTGTCCCGGTGTCGCCGGGCTCTATCTCGCCCTCGGCTGGAGCGGTCACGGCTTCAAGCTCGCCCCGGCCGTCGGCGAGGTCGTCGCGGCCGAGGTCACCGGCCGAACGCCATCGATCGACGTCAGCGAGCTGCGTCCCGAGCGGTTCGCCGAGGGCCGCCTGCTCCGTCTCGCGTACGGCCCCGGCGCCCGCGCCTGATGGCGACGGCCGGGATCATCCTGGCCGGCGGCCGCTCGTCGCGGATGGGTCGGCCGAAGGCGTGGCTCGACTGGCACGGCACGCCGCTCCTCACCCACGTCTGCACGGTCGTGGCGGCGGCTGTCGACGGGCCGGTGGTCGTCGTCGGCGGCGCCGGCCAGTCCCTGCCCGCCCTTCCCGCGACGATTCGGCTGACGGTCGACGCACGGCCCTCCCGGGGCCCGCTCGAGGGCATGCTGGCGGGACTCGCAGCCGTCGTGGACGAGGCTGACGCCGCCGTCGTCACGGCGACGGATGCCGCGCTCCTGCAAGGGGCGGTCGTCCGGCGTCTGATCGACGGTCTGCGGCCCGGGGACGACGCCGTCGTCCCGGTCGTGGCCGGCCATCGCCAGCCGCTGCTGGCGGTGTACCGCACGTCGCTGGTCTCCGTCATCCGCGATCTCCTCGCCGACGGCGCGTCGGGCGCCGGCGCGCTCCTCGGCGCCTGTGCCGCCCGCATGGTCGACGCCGCCTGGCTGCTGACCGATCCCGCGGTCGCAGCCGATGACCCGGCGCTCGAGTCGCTGGCGGCGATCAACACGCCGGAGGAGTACGACGCCGCCCTGAGCCGGTAGATTGCGCCGCATGGAGCGAGACGCGTTCGACGTCGCCGTGCGCCACGCCCGCCGGTTTCTGGACGGCGTCTCGGATCGCACCGCTGCGGCACGTGCGACGACCGGCGAGGTTGCGGCGGCGCTCGGCGGCTCGCTGCCGCGCGCCGGCGTAGCGCCGGCGACGGTGATCGAGCAGCTCGTGGCCGCAGCCGAGCCCGGCCTCGTCGCGACGGCCGGTCCGCGTTTCTTCGGCTGGGTGATGGGCGGGTCGGTGGAAGCGGCGACCGCGGCCGATCTCCTGACCGTGGCGTGGGACCAGGTCGCCAGCCTCCAGGAGATGTCGCCCGCCGGTGCGGCGGCGGAGGAGGTCGCCGGCGGCTGGCTGCTCGACCTGCTCGGGCTGCCGGCTGAGGCGTCATTCGGCCTCACGACCGGGGCGCAGATGGCGAACTTCACGGCGCTGGCGGCGGCGCGGCACGCCGTCCTCGCCCGCGCCGGTTGGGACGTCGAGCGTGATGGCTTGCAGGGCGCGCCGCGCATCCGCGTGATCGTCGGCGCCGAGACGCATCCGACCGTGCTCGTGGCGCTGCGTTACCTGGGCTTCGGGGCGCCCGCGGCCGTCGCCGAGGCCGATACCCAGGGGCGGATCCTGCCGGCATCGCTCGGCGCCCTGCTTGCCTCCGAGCGGGCGCCGACGATCGTCTGTGCGCAGGCGGGCAACGTCAACAGCGGCTCCTTCGACCCGTTCGACGCGGTCGCCGACCTGTGCGCGGAGCACGGGGCGTGGCTGCACATCGACGGCGCCTTCGGCCTGTGGGCCGCGGCCAGTCCGCACCTGCGCCACCTGACGCGTGGCGTCGACCGCGCCGACTCGTGGGCGACGGATTGCCACAAGTGGCTGAACGTGCCGTACGACTCCGCCCTCGTCGCCTGCCGCGATGCCGTCGCCCACGCGACGGCGATGTCGTGGTCGTCGGCCTACGTCGTTCTCGGCAGCGGCCGCGAGCCATCGATGCTGGTGCCGGAGGCGTCGCGCCGCGCCCGCGGCTTCGCTGTCTGGGCCGCCCTGCGCCAGCTCGGCGCCGACGGCGTCGCCGCCATGATCGAGCGCTCCTGCGCGCATGCCGGGCTGTTCGCCGCACTCGTCGGCTCGGTGCCGGGCGTCGAGGTCCTGAACGACGTGGTCCTGAACCAGGTCGTTCTGCGTTTCGCAGACTCGGACGAGGTCACCCGGCGGACGATCGCGGCCGTGCAGGCCGAGGGCACCTGCTGGCTCGGTGGGACGCACTGGCAGGGTCGTGAGGCGATGCGCTTCTCGACGACGAACTGGGCCACCACGGCCGCCGACATCGAGCGGTCGGCTGCGGTCGTGGTCGATGCGTTCGAGGGGGCTCGTCAGGCGAGGCCGTAGCGACGCGCCGCGGCGACCGCCTCGAGCTGCGAGTGGACGCCGAGGGCGGTCAGGATCGCCCGGATGTGGTGGCGGACGGTCGTCTCGGAGATGCGCAGGTCGTCCGCGATCACGCTGCAGCGTCGCCCGGCGCCGAGCGCGCGCAGGACCTCGCGTTGTCGTTCGGTCAGCGCCGGCGCCGACGGTGGCGCGATGCCATCGTCGGTCTCGTCGAGGACTGCGATCACGACCCGGTCGAGATCGGGCGGGTCGACCGTGATGAGGCGCAACACGCAGCGTCGCAGCACGCCGTCCGCGCCACACACGCTCACTGCTTGCGGCTCGACGGGCCAGCCCGCTGCGGCCAGCCGCATGGCCGGTGACCGGACCGCGAGCGGCCGGTCGCCGTCGTCGCCGCGGACGTAGATGAGGTCGGCGGCGACGCGGCCGACGGTGTCCGGCGCGTCGGCAGCGAGCAACGCAGAGGCGGCTCGGCTGAGGCCGAGCACACGTCCGTTCCGGTCGAGGACGAGGACCGCTTCCGCGGCGGCAACACGCGCCGGCCGGGCTGAGCGAATCGGGACGGCCATGAACCGATGGTGCTGCTTGCGGGCAGCTACGTCATCGGCGCGCGCGCGATGACCGCTACGGGTTTCCCGCAGGGCGCTACGCGATGATGCAGGCGTCGTGGCAGGAGCGCCCGACCCGGGCGACGCGGAGCACGTGACCGCGCGGCCCGAGGATCGCCAGGCGGCCCAGTTCCAGCGAGGGCGAGATGACGTAGCCGCGCGCCGCCGTGACGTTGTACGAGTACTCCGGGACGTGGGTCGTGCGCAGGAGGCGGCCGTCGCTGATCCGGTGGACACGGAGGCGCCCGTCGTGGCCGCTCGTCACGTAGGCGACGCCGTCGCCCATCGCCACGTGCTGGGGCGGTGCGCCGTCGGCGAGCCGTTGCACCGGCCGAAGGGTCCCGCGCCGGTGCACGGCGACGTGCTCGCCGCTGCCGGACGAGACCCAGACCGCGGCGCCGTCGGGCGTGAAGACGACGTCGTGGGCGAGGTCGACCGGACTCGTCCGTCGCAGGCGCCGCGGGCGGGTGGCGTCGGCGGTGTCGACGCGCGCGATCGACGCCGCCTTCGAGCCGAGCGCGGTCCAGAGTTGGTCGCCGGCGGGGGAGAGGGTGATGTGGCGCGCGGCAGCGCCGACCTCGATCCGCCGGACGAGGCGGCGCCGCTGCAGATCGACCACGAGCACCTGCCCCTGAGCGGCGTCGGAGACGTAGGCGTGGCGTCCGTCCGGGTGCGCCGCGACGTACCGCGGCTCGCCGCCGACGTCGAGTTCGGCGACGATCCGGAGTGGGGAGGCGTCGAACAGGACGAGGACGCCCTCCTCGGAACAGGCGCAGAGCGCCATCGCGCCGTCGGCGACCGTCTCGATGCTGCGCGGGTGCGGCGGCGTCGTGATCCGCCGTTCGACCCGGCCGGTGCGCAGGCGCACGACGGCCACGTGCGACTCCAGATCGGCGGTGACGAGCGCCCGCGGTCCGGCCAGGGCGGCGTATGCCGCTGCGGACGCCGCGTCGAGCGCGACACCGGCGGCGGCGAGGCCGAGGAGGAACTCGCGCCGACGCACGGTGTGAGCGTAGCGAAGCGGCATCTGCCTGGAGTACGACGCGCATCGGCGTACGGGTCCGGCGGGCACCCCGACGTCGCAAGGTGCGCGGCGTCAGTGCGGGCGCGGGCGTCGCGTGCGGAACCGAAACAGGACGCCTGTCGCGATTCCGAGGAGCCAGCCACACACGGCTGCGCCCACGACGACCCAGATCAGCGAGATCGAACTCGACCCGACGATCCAGTCGAGCCTGACGACGCGCGCGTTGGCCGTGCTCAGAAGGATCGCCAACATGGCGACCGAGATGAAGAGCGCCGCGGCGCCGTAGAGGCCGACGCGGCGGGCGTGCCGTCGCCGACGGTCCCGGCCGGACTCCGGCGCCGTCGCACCAGCGGCCGTAGCGTCCCCGACGACCGGCGAGGGAGCATCGCCGTGCTGGACGCTCACTGTCTGTCTCGACTCTCGGACGTGCCGCGGTGGGCAGGGTTCGTGCGGAGGTGGCACGAGAGGTCGACCGGTACGACGCTCACGTCGCTTCCTTCCTGCCGTCAGACGGGGCGTGGGAGTGCGGAAACGTTCGGTGCAGCGCCGAGGCGCACGATACCACCAAAGCCTAGGAGGTCGTGGTGCCGGTGCCGGACGAGCCGCTCGTCGTCCTGCGTCCGCGTGCGAACCGCGATCCGTTCACGGCTGTCAACCCGCCATGCCCCCGGCAAGAATCGAACTTGCGCCCCAGGTTCCGGAGACCTGTGCTCTATCCACTGAGCTACGGGGGCTCGCGGCGGCGCCAGTGTAGCGCGGCTCGATGCGGCGTTCCCTCTCCCGGCCGCACGTCGCCGGGAGGTGCAGACATCGCTCACCGTGAAGCATCACGAGCGAGATGGACGACGACCACGCACCTGCGCACCGCGTGCTCGACATCGTGCGCAGCGCTGACACGCCCACGTTCCGTGATGACGGAAATGCCGGACTTCTGCACGTCGTGTCGGAGATCCGCCGGTACGACGACGGCTCGTTCCTCTACGGCGTCGGCGCGCTCGATCCCGACGGCGTCGGTGGGCTGTTTGACGAGGAGGATCTCGTCGCGTCGGGACAGCGCGTGACGGTTGACCACTTCGGCCGACTCCCCGATGGGTTAGATCGCCCTCGTCGCGGACGACTACGGCGACGAGGATGTTGCGGGTCGCGAGGTGGTCGTCGAGCACGCCTGGACAGAGGACGAGGCCGGCGCGCCGATGGTCGGCGTCTGGTTGTTGGAGACTGACCCGTCGGCAGACGTGCACGTGCGCGCCCTGCGTCGCACCGGGGCGCGGCTCGACCCACTACCTCGCGGGCGGCGGAGCCAGTCGTTGCAAGTCGGCGTCGACGGCGAGCTCCTCGGGCAGACGGGCTTCGAGATCGTCGACGA
The DNA here is from genome assembly GCA_009885805.1 of Actinomycetota bacterium. Classification (GTDB taxonomy): domain Bacteria; phylum Actinomycetota; class Thermoleophilia; order Gaiellales; family F1-60-MAGs149; genus VFJZ01. Next base: position 71,837 of record VFJZ01000047.1, on the reverse strand, counting down.
GCTCGATCAGTACCTGTAGCCCTGCCCGGTTTCTTCCGCTTCCGCTCGCTGCCGGCGGCGGTTGGCACGCCTATCTCCCACGGTTGGGGGATGCCTCCCGGCATCCCCCGCGACGATGAGAACCCAGACGCCGTACCGCACGTGGGGGATCTGATGTCGCGCAGACCGGAACATGAGAACAGCAATGCCCAGGAGCCGATCTGGGCTGTCGAGACCCCCGAGCCGGTCTGGGAGGAGCCTGCGACGCCGCAGGCTCGCGCCTGGTTCTCGCTCGGGCAACGAACCCGGGGTGTGCCGGCGCGTCTCGCGTCCCGCGCCGCCGGTCTGGTCGTCGTCGGCGCCCTGATGACGACGGGCGTCGCGATCGCCGCGTTCGCCGATGACGGCGGCACGCCGGACCCCGGCACCTCGACCATCTGGTGTTCGGAGACGATCACGACCGAGTGCGAGGAGCGCACCGAGTCGGCCGAGACGGCGACGGAGGAAGCTCCAGCGTCGGAGCCGACGACGAGCGCCGCGGCAGAGCCCGAGGCGACGGAGCCCGAGGCGACCGAGCCCGAGGCGACCGAGCCCGAGGTGACCGAGCCCGATGTGACCGAGCCGGAGACGACCGAGCCGGCCGCCACGGAGCCCGACGCGACCGACGCGACCGACGCCAGCGAGGCCGACGCCGATCTCGTCGGTGACGCGACGGGCAGCGATGCCGCCGATCCGCCGGCGCCGCCGACGAACGCGCTGCCGGCGGTCGATCCGCCGGTGACGACCGCCAGCGTGCCCGCCGTCGGCGCCTCGGCCCTGGACGGACTCGAGCTTGCAGCGACGGAGACCTACTACCAGGTGCCCGGCGAGGCCGGAGCGCCGAACGACGGATCGGGCGCGGCCACGGGTTCGGCCGGCGAGGGTGACTCGATCGAGATCATCGGCATCTCTGCCCTCGCGCTGTTCCAGCTGCAGCGGGCCAGCTCGCTGCTGCCGCCGCCGGCACCGCTGCCGGATATCCGCGAACTCGACGCCGCCGCCATGAAGCGCCTGCAGTCGGCATCGCGCCGCACCGGCGTGGGCTGGACGGTGCTCGCCGCGGCCAAGCGCCTCGGTCTGCGCAAGGGCCAGACACTGGTCTCCGCCGGGCGCTTCCTCAAGGCCCGCGGCGCCGGCCGCGACGCCGCCCGCCCGTTCGAGGCCGAGAAGGCGCTCGCCGCCTACTTCGGGTCGAAGGAGCAGGGCGAGCGAGCGGCCGCGCTCGCCGCCTACTACTGGGCCGTCGGCGCCGACGGCGTCACCGCCGGTCTGCAGAAGGCAACGCCCGCGATCGAGTCGGACGTACTGGCGAGCAAGCATGTCAGCGTCTACGGCGGCGGTCGCGGCGACCTCGAGCAGCACCGGATCGACGCTCGCGTGCTGATGGTGATCCGCTACCTCGAAGCGTCGTTCGGCTCCGTGCAGGTGACGAGCCTGATCAGCGGCCACTCGATCTTCTCGAAGTCCGGCAACGTCTCGGCGCACATCTTCGGTCGCGCCGTCGACATCGCCGCGGTCGGCGGCACGCCGATTCTCGGCAACCAGGGCCCGCTGACCGCGACCGAGCGGGCCGTGCGCCTGCTGCTGATGCTCCCGCCGGGGGTCGCGCCCCGCCAGATCATCTCGCTGATGGATCTCGACGGCGCGACCGGCAACGCCGGCTCCTTCGCCCTACCCGACCACGGTGACCACATCCACGTCGGCTTCTAACCCACTTCGGTCCCATCGACGGGCCCGGCGCAGCACTCGCTGCGCCGGGCCGTTTATCGTTGCGGGGTGCAGATCTCAGTCCGGATCGTCTCGCTGCGCCTCGCCGAGACGTTCACCATCGCGCGCGGTTCGACCGACTCCGAAGACGTGATCGTCGTCGAGGTGGAGCACGACGGCATCACCGGCTACGGCGAGGGCGCGCCGGTCGACTACTGGGGCGAGACGGCGGCCGGTATGGCGGCGTTCATCGACGCCCAGGGTGCGGCCCTCCTGGCTAACGATCCGTTCGATCTGGAGGGGATCGGAGCACGCCTGGCACGCATCGAGGGCAACTCCGGCGCGAAGATGGCTCTCGACGGGGCGCTGCACGACTGGCTCGGCAAGCGCGCGGGCCTCCCCGTCTGGAAGCTCCTCGGCGTGTCGATGGCGACGATGCCGCGGACCTCGTACACGATCGGGATCGATTCGGTGGCGGGGACCGCGGACAAGACCCGCCGCGCGGCCAGGTTCGGTGTCCTGAAGGTCAAGGTCGGCGGCGCCGACGACCTCGCGCGGCTCCGCGTGATCCGCGAGCACTCGGACTCCGTGCTGAGGATCGACGGCAACGAGGGCTGGACGATCGACACCGCACGTGATCTGATGCCGGATCTGATCGCGCTCGGCGTCGAGTTCGTCGAGCAGCCGTTCCCGGCCGCTGACCTCGACGCGTACCGCGCCCTGCGCGAGATCACGCCGCGCATCCCGGTGGTGATCGACGAGGGCTGCAAGGCGCTCGCTTCCGTCGCGCCGATCGCCGCCTACGCCGACGGCATCAACATCAAGCTCTCGAAATGCGGCGGCATCCGCGAGGCGCTGCGGATGGTGCACGCGGCGCGCGCCCTCGATCTCGGCGTCATGCTCGGCTGCATGATCGAATCGGAACTCGGCATCGCGCAGGCGCTCCAGATCGCGCCGCTCGTCGACTGGGTCGACCTCGACGGGCACCTGCTGATCGCCGACGGCCCGTTCGGCGGCCTCGGTTTCGGGGACGGACGCGTCGTGCTGTCAGACGCCCCCGGCCTTGGCGTGGCGCCCGCATGAGCGAGCGCCTCGCCATCTACGCGGAGGCGCTGTTCGAGACCCTCAACGGCAAGACCGGCCACGGCGTGATCCGCTACGGCTCGCGCGAGGTCGTCGCCGTCGTCGATTCGACCCAGGCGGGCCGGACGGCGAGCGAGGTCGTGCCGTACTGCGCCCAGCCGGTGCCGATCGTCGCCACCGTCGCGGAGGCCGCCGCGCTCGGCGCGGACCGCCTGCTGATCGGCGTCGCCCCGGACGGCGGGAAGCTGTCCGACGCGTGGCGAGCGGCCTTGCTGGACGCGCTGGAGCGCGGCATGGACGCCGAGGCGGGCCTGCACTCGGTGCTGACCGACGACCCGGTACTCGTCGCGGCTGCCGCGAAGGCCGGCCGCCGACTCGTCGACCTGCGGGTCGGGCCGCCCGATCTCGACACCCCGGTCGGCCCGTACTCGCGCGACGCCTCGGTGCGAGTCGTGCACTCCGTCGGCTCGGATTGCGCGATCGGGAAGATGACGGTGACGCTCGAACTCGACCGCGCCGCGCGGGCGCGCGGTGAACGGTCGGTGTTCGTCGCCACCGGCCAGACCGGCATCGCGATCTCCGGCTGGGGCATCGCCGTCGACCACGTGATCTCCGACTACATCGCCGGTGCGGCCGAACGTCTCGTCGGCGAGGGCGCCGAACGCGGCGACCTCCTGTTCGTCGAGGGCCAGGGATCGCTGTACCACCCGGGCTACTCGGGCGTCACGCTCGGGCTGCTCCACGGCTCGGCACCGGATGTGCTGCTGCTCTGCCACCTGGCGGGGCAGGAGGCCATCCACTCCTACGAGAGCGTGCGGCTGCCGGCGCTGCCCGAGATCGTCCGCTGCTACGAGGCCGCCTGCCGGCCCGTCCGGCCGGCGACGGTCGCGGCGATCGCGCTGAACACCCGCCCGCTTGCCCGCGACGAGGATGCGCGGGCAGCAATCTCCGCCGCCGAGGCCGAGACCGGCCTCGTCGTCGACGACCCGGTCCGGTTCGGGTCCGACCGTCTGCTCGACGCGGTCCTCGCTGCCTTCAGCGACTGATGCGCGTCGCGATCGTTGCCGACACGCATCTGCCGCGGGGCGCCCGGACGCTGCCGGCGAGCCTGCTCGCGATCTGCGGCGCGGCCGATCTGATCGTCCACGCCGGCGACTTCACCGCGCACGAGGTCCTGATCGACCTCGAGGCGCTGGCTCCCGTTGCCGCCGTCCACGGCAACTGCGACGACGCCGATCTCGTCCACCTCCTCCCGGCCGAACGGGTGGTTGAAACGGCCGGCGTCCGGCTCGGGATCGTGCACGACTCCGGTCCGGCGGACGGCCGCATGGGCCGGCTCCGCGCCCGGTTTCCAGGCTGCGACGCCGTCGTGTTCGGTCACTCGCATCTGCCGCTGATGGAGCGCGCCGACGACCTGCTGCTCCTCAATCCCGGCTCGCCGACCGAGCGTCGGCGCGCGCCGACCTGCACGATGGCGATCGCCGAGATCGCCGACGGGCGCGTCACTGCACGCATCGTCGACGTCTGATCGACGGTTACGGGAGCAGGAGGACCTGGCCGGCCCGGATCGTGCTGTCCGGGAGATCGTTCAGGCCACGGATCGCCGCGATGCCTGCGCGCGGATCGCCGCCGCGGTCGGCGGCGATCTCCCACAGGGTGTCTCCCGCCTGGACCGTGTAGGTGGTCGGCGGGTCGGCGCCGCTCGAGGGCGCTGCGAACCGGAGGCCAGCGGTCAGGAGGGTCGCGAAGACGGCAAAGAAGGCGATGCGTCGTCGTGCATGAAGACCGAACATGCGTTCGAGTATACACGAACACCTGTTCGACGCAAGCGCCGCGTCTGTTCTAGGACGTGACGGCTGCCCGCAGGCCCTGGATCTCGCGGATCGCCGCCAGTTCGCGGAGCGCCTCGACCTCGATCTGCCGGATGCGCTCGCGCGTCAGGCCGAACTCGCGCCCGATCTCGTCGAGCGTCCGCGGGTCCTGGCCGTCGAGGCCGTAGCGCAACTCGAGCACGCGGCGATACCGCTCGGGCAGCGCGGCGAGGCCCATCTGCAGCGCCTCGTGGCGCAACTGATCCGCGACCGCGTCCATCGGGTCGATCGCCTCGGCGTCGGCGAGGAAGTCGGAGAACGACGACTCGCCGTCGTCGCCGACGGGCTCCTCGAGCGAGATCGGGGAGCGCGCCGCCTTGCGCACGTCGAGCACCTGGTAGAGCGGCAGCTTCGCCTCGCGGGCGATCTCCTCGTTGGAGGGTTCGCGACCGAGCCGCAGCATCAGCGTGCGCTCCGCGCGATTGATCTTCTGGAGGCGTTCGACGACGTGGACGGGTAGCCGGATCGTGCGGCTCTTGTCGGCCAGCGCCCGCGCGACGGCCTGGCGGATCCACCACGTCGCATAGGTGGAGAACTTCAGGTCGCGGCGCCAGTCGAACTTCTCGACGGCCCGGATCAGGCCGAGGATGTCCTCCTGGATCAGGTCGAGGAACCCGAGGCCCTGGCCGCGGTAGTTCTTCGCGATCGAGACCACGAGGCGCAGGTTCGACTCGACCATCTGCCGCTTCGCCGCGAGGTCGCCGCGCTCGACGCGCTTCGCCAGACGGACCTCGTCGGATTTGGTCAGCAGCGGATAGCGGCCGACCTCGTGCAGGAAGAGTTGGAGCGAGTCCGTCGTACCCTCGTACGCCATCCGGCGCTGCTCGGCCGTCGGGCCCTGCGCGACCTTGGGCTCCTCGATGACGTCGATGCCCTCGGCCTCGAACAGGCGGTACACGTCCTCCAACTGCTGGACGTCGAACTCGAACTCGATCAGGGCCTCGCTGATCTCTGTGAGCGTCAGCGAACCGCGCTCGGCACCGGTCTCGAGGAGCCGTATGACCTCGGGGAGATCATGCAGTTCGCTCGGCTGCTCAACAATCATCGATCGACACTACCCCCTTCACGCCGCGACCGGCCAGAACGACCCGGGCCATGGCTAGACTTGCACTCCTCCCGCCGGTCGTGCCGGACGGCTCCCACGTTCAACGAACTGGAGTTCAGCGATCCCCCTGCACGTCACCGCACTCTCGCTTGGGCCCTACGGGACCCGCTGCTACATCCTGCGTCGTTCTGGTGCCGATGAGGCGGTCGTGGTCGACCCCGGAGACGAACCGGAAGCGATCACGGCGGCCCTTGCGGCGAGCGCCGTACGGTGCGCGGCGATCCTCGTCACGCACGCGCATTTCGATCACGTTGGTGCCGTCGCTCCGCTCGCTCGGAGCACCGGAAGCCCAGTGTACATCAGTTGCGGGGAAGCTCCTATCCTCGCGGCCCTGGACTCTGCCACGCCGCCGGGCGTCGGCCCGTTCGAGTCGTACGAAGCCGATGTGAAGCTCCGGGGTGACGAGAGATTCTCGGTCGCCGGCCTGGACGTCCAGACGCATCTCGTGCCCGGTCATTCGGTCGCCGGGCTCGCCTTCGAGGTGCGCGACCCCGACAGCGGAGAGGTCGTGGTGCTGGTCGGCGACGTGATCTTCCGGGGCTCCGTCGGGCGCACCGACTTCCCCGGCTGCTCGGCGGCCGTGCTCGCGGATTCGATCGTATCGCTGTACGAGACGTGCCCGCGCGACGCGCCAATCCTGTCCGGTCATTCGGAGCCGACGACCCTCGCGGCGGAACTCGGCACCAACCCGTTCCTCGACGCCGTTCGGCGGCGGGTGCAGTCATGACCCTGAAGGGCCCGCCCGGTACGCAGGACTGGCTGCCGGAGCGGATGGCGATCCGCCGTGCGGTCGTCGACCGTGCGACGGCGATCTTCGGCGCGGCCGGCTACGCCGAGCTGGCCGTGCCGCTGTTCGAGGAGACGGGCCTGTTCGAACGGACGAGCGGCGAGAGCTCGGAGGTCGTCACGAAGGAGATGTACTCCTTTCGCGACCGCGGCGACCGTGCGATCTCCCTGCGGCCGGAGCTGACGGCCGGGATCGTCCGGGCCTATCTCCAGCACGGCCTCCACAAGCGCCCGCAGCCGGTCCGTGTCTTCACGTGCGGCACCGCGTACCGCTACAACCGTCCGCAGCGGGGCCGCCTGCGCGAGTTCGTGCAGTTCGACGCGGAGGCGATCGGCTCGCACGACGCTGCCGTCGACGCCGAGCTGATCGCCCTGCAGATGGCCTGGCTGGAGGCGATCGGGATGACCGGTCTCGAGCTGGAGGTCAACTCGATCGACACGCCGGCCGCCCGTCGCCTCTACGTCGCCGATCTGCGCGACTACCTCGACCGCCACGCCGCCGAGCTGTCGGACGACGTGCTGCGCCTGCGCGACACGAACCCGCTGCGGGCGTTCGATACCAAGCACGAGCGATCACAGGCGATCCTCGCCGACGCACCGAAGATCACCGACCGGCTCTCGACCGAGGCAGCCGCGCACTTCGCGGAGGTGAGGGCGTTCCTGGACGCCCGCGGTGTGTCGTTCCGCGTCGAGCCGACGCTCGTCCGCGGCCTCGACTACTACACCCACACCGCCTGGGAGATCAAGTGGCCAGCGCTCGGCGCGCAGTCCACCGTCTCCGGCGGCGGACGCTACGACGGGTTCGCCGAGGTCCTCGGCGGGCCGCCCACCCCGGGCGTCGGCTTCGCCGCCGGCATCGACCGGATCGTGCTCGCGCTCGAGGACCAGGGGATCGCGGGCGCACTCGTCGGCCCGGTCGCCATCGACGTGTTCGTCCAGATCACGGAGCCCGCCGCCCGGCCGGCGCTGCACGCGTTGCTCGATCGGCTGCGCCTGGCCGGCGTCAGCGCGGAGGCCGACCTGGCGGGGCGCAGCGACAAGGGCCAGTGGAAGCATGCCGAACGCGTCGGTGCCAGGATCGTCGTGCAGTGCGGCCCGTCCGACTGGGCGGCCGCTACCGTGACGGTGCGCGACCGCGAGCGCGGCGGCAGCGAGGCGGTCGCGCTGACACGGCTGGTGGACGACATCGTCGAGAGGATCCGCGGGTGAGCTGGTACCGGACGCACGGCTGCGGGACGTTGACGGTCGACCAGATCGGCGACCGCGTCGTCCTGTCCGGCTTCGTCGCGCGACATCGCGATCACGGCGCGCTGATCTTTCTCGACCTGCGCGACGCGTCCGGCATCGTCCAGGCCGTCATCGACCCGTCCGACCAGCCGGGCGTCCATGCGCTGGCGCATTCGACGCGCGTCGAATCGGTCGTCCGCGTCGAGGCGGACGTCGTCGCGCGCACGCCGGCGACGGTCAACCCGAAGCTGCCGACGGGAGCGATCGAGCTGCGCGTGGTGGCGCTGGAGGTGCTGTCGATGGCCGAGGTGCTGCCCTTCCAGCTCGACGACGAGGGCGTGGACGAGGCGCTCCGCATCCGCCACCGCGCGCTCGACCTGCGCAGAGAGGCGATGACGCGTCACCTGACGACGCGCGCCACCGTCACCCGCATCATGCGCCGGTACCTCGAGGAGCGCGGCTTCCTCGATCTCGAGACTCCCGTCCTGACGAAGTCGACGCCCGAGGGCGCCCGCGACTTCCTGGTACCGGCTCGGCTCCAGCCCGGCGCGTTCTACGCCCTCCCGCAGAGCCCTCAGCTGTTCAAGCAGCTCTATATGATGAGCGGGTTCGAGCGCTACTACCAGATCGCCCGCTGCTTCCGGGACGAGGCGCAGCGCGCCGACCGGCAGCTCGAGTTCACGCAGCTCGACATCGAGATGGCGTTCGTCGAGCGCGACGACGTGCTCGATCTGGTGGAAGGACTCTACGCCGAGATCTGGCGCGAGGTCAGGGGCGTGGAGCTGCCGCGGCCGTTCCCGAAGCTCACCTGGCACGAGTCGATGGCGCGGTACGGCACCGACAAGCCCGACCGCCGCTACGGACTCGAGATCGCCGACGTCACCGACCTCGTGCGCGACTCCGGGTTCGCCGTCTTCAAGGGTGCGGCCGGCAGCGGCGGCGTCGTGCGCGGCCTGGCGTGCCCGGGCGGCGCCGGCCTCTCGCGCCGCGAGCTGGACGACCTTGTCGCGTTCGCCAGGGAGTGGGGCGGGAAGGGGCTCGCGTACCTGCTGCTGGACGCCAGCGGGGAGGTGCGTTCGCCGATCGCGAAGTTCCTGACACCGGCCGAGATCGACGGGCTCCGATCCGCGACCGGCGCGCAGAGCGGCGACGCGATCCTGCTCGCGGCTGACGACGAGGCGATCGTTTGCCGCGTGCTCGGAGCCCTCCGGCCACATCTGGCCGATCGCCTCGCCCTGTACGACCGGGACTCCTACGCGTTCGCGTTCGTGGTCGACTTCCCGCTCCTCAAGTGGGACACCGACGAGCAGCGCTGGGAGGGCGAGCACCACATGTTCACCGCGCCGAAGCGCGAGCACGAGCAGCTGCTCGACAGCGACCCCGGCGCCGTCATCTCCGAGGCGTACGACTTCGTCTGCAACGGTCTCGAGATCGCGTCGGGGTCGTTGCGAATCCACCGTGCCGACCTGCAGCAGCGCATCTTCGACGTCGTCGGCTTCTCGACCGACGACGCGGAGGCCCGATTCGGCTTCCTGCTGCGTGCCCTGCGATTCGGCGCGCCGCCGCACGGTGGCATCGCGCCCGGCCTCGATCGGACGGTGATGCTGCTCGAGCGGACCGACAACATCCGCGACGTGATCGCCTTCCCGAAGATCGCCGGCGGCCACGACCCGCTGACCGATGCACCGACGCCCGTCGAGGGCGCCCAGCTCGACGAGCTCGGCCTGCGGCTGCGGCCGCGCCCGTAGGGGCCCGCAGGTACGCTCCGGCGATGCGCGCCGATGGTCGCCGTCCCGACGAGATCCGCCAGCTCGTGTTCGATGTCGACTTCATCCCGTCGGCGTCCGGTTCCGTGCTCGTCCACGCGGGCAGCACGCGCGTCGTCTGCACCGCCATGGTCGAGGAGTCCGTGCCCGGTTGGATGCGCGGCCAGGGGGTCGGATGGGTGACGGCGGAGTACGGGATGCTGCCCGGCTCGACCTCGACCCGGAAGCCGCGCGACGCGGCCCGCGGCCGGACGGACGGCCGCACGGTCGAGATCCAGCGGCTGATCGGTCGCTCCCTGCGCGCGGTCGTCGATCGGCGCGCGCTCGGCGAGCGGACGGTGTGGGTCGACTGCGACGTGATCCAGGCTGACGGTGGGACGCGCTGCGCGGCGATCTCGGGCGGCTACGTCGCCCTGCACCGGGCGCTGGCGGCGCTGGTCGACCGCGGCCGGATCGCCGAGCTGCCGCTCAGCCAGACGGTCGCCGCGGTCTCGGTCGGCGTCGTCGACGGCGTGGCGCTGCTCGATCTGGACTACGGCGAGGACGTGCGCGCCGACACCGATATGAATGTCGTGATGACCGGCGACGGGCGCTTCGTCGAGGTGCAGGGCACGGCAGAAGCCGAGCCGTTCGCGCGTGAGGAGCTCGATCGGCTCCTCGCCCTCGCGGAGGAGGGCATCGGCTCGATCCGTGCGCTGCAGTTCGCCGCGTGCGCCGCTTCGTGATCCGCATCGCCTCGACGAGCGTGCACAAGGCCGCCGAGCTGGCCCGGTTACTGGGCGTGCCGGTGGAGCCGATCGTCGGGTACCAGCCGCCCGTCGAAGACGGCGGCACCTTCCTCGCGAACGCCCGCCTCAAGGCTGCCGCCGGACGGGCGCTCGCGCCGGCCGGCGCGACCGTCGTCGCCGACGACTCCGGGCTCGAGGTCGCGGCTCTCGGTGGCGCGCCCGGCGTCGAGACCGCCAGATACGGCGGCGACGGGCTCGACGACGCCGGCCGCATCGCGTACCTGCTCGCCGCGCTCGGCGGTGCGAGCGACCGGGCGGCGTCGTTTCGGTGCGTCCTTGTCGCCGTGCTCCCGGACGGGCGCGAGCTCATCGCCGAGGGGACGCTCGACGGCACGATCGCGGCCGAACGGCGCGGCGCCGCCGGCTTCGGCTACGACCCGATCTTCGTCCCCGCCGGTGCCACGCGCACGCTCGCCGAGCTGGCGCCGTCGGGAAAGGACGAGATCTCCCATCGCGGCCGCGCCGCTGCCGCTCTGCGGCCGCTGCTCCGGCGATGACCTGTCTCATGGTCAACGTGTTGAAATCTCAACAAGTCTTTCCCGAACCGGGTGATGGCCGCGCGCAGCGGCCGAAGTAGGCTGGGTACGTGCGACTGCGCTTTCTGTGGCTGGCGCTGCCGCTCATCGCCGCGGCCGGTTTCGCCGCGCCGGCGCTGGCCGATCCCCTCGACGGGCAGTACCTCGCCGACCATGCCTGGCTCGACGAGATCCGTTGGAGTCCGGCCCAGCCGAACGCCGACCGCGCGTACCCGGTGATCGCCATCGTCGACTCCGGGATCTGGGCCGGGTTCGACGATTTCGCCGGCTACCTGGACGACACGAGCGCCGACTGCACGAGCGGTCAGGCCGAGCCGGCGACGTCGCTCGGTATCGTCGACGACTCCTACCACGGCGTCGGGCACGGCACGAAGGTGGCGATGCTGGCGGCCGCTCCGATCAACGGCATCGGCGCCGTCGGCGTCTCGCCCTACTCGCCGGTCGTCGCCGTCCGCATCACCAGGGACGGCGATGACCTGAAGGTGGCCTGCGCGTTCGGCTACCTGAAGCGCCTCGCCGCGACGCAACCACTCGTCGTCAACCTGTCGTTCGAGATGCCGAGGACGGCGGCGAACCAGCGTGCACTCGACGCGCTCGTCAGGGCCGGCGCCCTCGTCGTCGCCGCCGCCGGCAACGATCCGGAGCCGGACGAGCCCGTCCGCTGGCCGGCGCGGAGCGATCACGTCCTGAGCGTCGCGTCGACCCTCGGCGGGTCGGCCCGCGACGCGCACCTGGATCTGTCGGCTCCCGGGACGGGCCTGACGCTCCCGCGGATCGACGGCTCGTGGGGCCCGGACAGCGGCACGTCCTACTCGGCCGCGATCGTCTCGGGCGCGGCCGCGCTCGTCTGGGGTCGGCACGAGACGGTGACGAACCCGCAGGTGATCACGTATCTGCTGCGTCGGACAGCGACCGCCGCGACGCGGTGGAACGCGACGACGGGCTACGGCACGATCGACCTGCAGCGAGCGCTGGCGGCGAAGGCGCCCCGCATCGACGAGACGGAGCCGAACAATTCCACGGCGCGCGCGTACGGGCGGCGGTTCTGCCCGCGCACCTGCGTCCTGTACGGCGCGCTCGCGGCCGGTGACGACCCCGTCGACGTCTGGCGACTGCGGAACCGCCGGACGTGCCCGTTCTCTCGCCGCGTCACGGCTGCGTACACCGTTCGCTGCCGGCCATCCGGCGGCGGCGCATACATCGAGGTGCGCGTCCGCCCGTCGGCTCGCCCCTGGTTCGGCCTCTACGCGATCCGTGTCGGGCGCTGACGCCGGTCAGGCGAGGCCCATCGGGTCGTCGTCACCCTGCAGCCGGCCGCGCCCGTACCACCAGTTGATCTCGGCGCCGAGCAGCATCACGTTCGACATCAGGAAGAACCAGACGAGCAGGATCACGAAACCGCCGAGCGCCTTCAGCGATGGCACGGTGTCGATCACGTCGAGGTAGAGCGGGAGCGCGAGGAATCCCGCCTGGAAGGCGGCAGCCGCTGCGATCGTCCCCGGCAGCACCTCGCGTGTCGTCACCTGCGTGTTCGGCACGTAGCGGTAGACGACGAACAGCAGCGCCGTGGTGACGGACATCGAGAACGCCAGGCCGAGCGCCTCCTCGACCGACAGCAGGCCGAACACCGAGTCCGTGTACGCCGTCGCGATCGCCGAGATCGCGCTCGTCACCGTCAGAACACCGAACAGCCCGACGATCGCGCCGAGGACCAGCACGAGCGTGTGCAGTTTCTGCTGCAGGAACGGACGGTTCGGAACCTCGTAGATGATGTTCAGGGCCGAACCGATCGCCGACAGCAGGCCGAGCGCCGACCAGATCAGCAGCGCCAGGCCGATCAGGCCGATCGTCGAGGCGGGCCCGCGCAGATCGTTGACGACGCGGACGATGTCGGAGACCGACTGGCCGGGGAACGCCTCGGACAGGCGCCTGATCAGGAAGCTCGACTCGGACTGCTCACCGGCGAGCTGCAGCGGCAGGAGCAGCAGGAACAGCAGCGGCACGAACGACAGGAGGGCGTAGTAGGCGATCATCGCGGCCAGGTGGGTGCCACGATCTGCGAAGAAATTGGCGAGCCACGGCACGTGCGGCGCCCGCAGCTTTCGCGGTTGCAGGCCGAACCACCTGCGCATGCTCCTCTGGCGCGCCATCTCCTCGAACGATAGGGAGTGCGGCCCTCGTGCTAGCCTCACACGACGCGACCGGGAGGAACGATGGAGCCCGCCGAGGCCCTGGCTGACCTGAAGCAGATCTCGACGCAGGTCGAGCGCGCCGTGATCGTCCGCGACGACGGTTCGGTCGAGGCGTCGACGCTGGGAACGTTCGCGGCCGAGGCGTTCGGCGCGAATGCGCGCGAGCTGTGGCGCGTCGCCGAGGTGGCGCGGTCGACTCTCGGACGTCCGCCGCTCTCCCAGCTCGAGGTGGCGACGCCCGCCGGGAGTGTCTTCGCCGTCCGCGATGACGAGCGGCTCGTCTGCGCCGTCACCGGCTGCGACCCCACGGTCGGCCTGATCTTCTACGACCTCAAGACCTGCCTGCGCAATGTCGCCGAGGATCCTGCTGAGCCAGGTCCGGTGGAGGAGGCGTCCGACGATGGCGAGACGTAGTTTCACGGCGATCGGCCTCGCGGCGGGCTCGGTGATCGGCACGGTCGTCCTTCGCCGCCGACGGCGGAAGCACCAGACGCGCGTCGACCTGTACTTCAGCGACGGCTCGATGCTCGCGTTGTCCGATGACGCGCCCGAGGTGGCGGCGGTCGTCGGCGCCGCGAGCGCGATCCTCGCCGGCGGCGACGGGTGACGGGCCTCGCCGATCGCGTACGGGAGGCGGCCGTCATCGAGGGCGACTTCGTCCTCCGCTCGGGGCGTCGCAGCCGCTTCTACGTCGACAAGTACCGCTTCGGGACGCGCCCTGACCTGCTGGCGGAGATCGGCGAGGCGCTCGCCGACGCGATGCGCCTGCACGACCCGCATGCGGTGCGCATCGCGGCGCCGGAGGTGGGCGCGATCGCCCTCGCGGCCGCGGCCAGCCTCCGCTCGCAGCTGCCGTTCGTGATCGTCCGCAAGGCGGCGAAGGACTACGGCACGCGGAATCGCCTCGAAGGGGTCTTCGTCCCTGGCGAGCGCGTGGTGGTCGTCGAGGACGTGGTGACGTCGGGCGGGGCCGCAATCGACGCCGTCGCCGCTCTCCGCGAGGCGGGCCTCGTCTGCGCGACCGTCATCTGCGTGGTCGACCGCGAGGAGGGCGGGACCGAGGCGCTCGCCGCCGAGCAGATCGCGCTGCACGCGTTGATCGGGCGCAGCGCACTCGGGACGTGACGGTCGCACGTCGTACCGGGCCCCGCCGGTGCGGACACCGACGGGGCCCCGTACGTGGCCGTCAGCCCTTGACGCGGGCCTTCAGGCCCGAGCCGGCAGAGAACTTCGGGACGCGGCCGGCGGCGATCTGGACCTTCTCGCCGGTGCGCGGGTTCACGCCCATGCGGGCGGCGCGGTTCTGCACGTGGAACTTGCCGAAACCGGTGAACGTCACGTCGCCGCCACCGGCGAGCGTATCGGACACGGTGTCGAGCACGGCATCGACTGCCGCGCCCGCTTCCTTCTTTGTCAGGTTGGCCTTAGCGGCCACGCTGTCGATGAACTCAGCCTTAGTCACGCTGATTCCGCCTCCATCCGGGTTCGTTGGCGTGCAACGGCCGCGGACGTTACCAGAGGCATCGGACGGAGCCCGCGCCGGCGGATTCCGCACAGTGGTGCGGGTTGCGGCGCCGTCCGGGTGTTGTGCGAACATATGTTCGCCATGCAACTCACGCTCGACGCCGCCGATCGTCTCGTCGCTGTCCTGACCGAACGGCAGGAACCGCTCGCGCTGGCAGAGGCGGCGCGTCTGCTCGTCGCTGCCGCCCGCGTGCCGGCCGACCTCCAGCGCCGGCTCCTCGACGAGGCGATCCGCGGCGATGCGCGGCTCGCGTGGCGATCGTCGGCCGAGATCGCCCTCGCAGCCTGGGCTCCCGTCGAACGGCCGATTGCCGACGCGGCGTTCTGCGTCCTCGATCTCGAGACGACGGGGACCCGTGCGTCGACCGACCGCATCGTCGAGATCGGTGCCGTGCTGGTCGTCTCGTACGAGCTCGGCGCCCGCTTCGAGCGGCTCGTCGATCCCGGGTTACCGCTCCCGGTCGAGATCACGCGCCTGACGGGTATCCGGCCCGGAGATGTCGAGGGACGCACGGGTATCGGGCCCGCACTCCGGGCCTTCCTCGCCTTCGCCGGCGACGCCGTGCTGGTGGCGCACAACGCCCGTTTCGATATCGGGTTCCTCGACGCCGAGCTGCAACGCGCCCGGGGCCGGCGTCTCGCCGGCACGGTCCTCGACACCGTCGGCCTCGCGCGCCGGCTGCTGCCGGGCCGGCGCCGCTACTCCCTCGGCGCGCTGGCCGAGCGCTATAGCACCGACACGACCCCCTGCCACCGCGCGCTGCCCGACGCGCTCGCGACGGCCGAGATCCTCCTCGTGCTGCTCGGGAAGGCTCAGGAGGCTGGCGCGACGACGATCGACGACCTCGTGCAGTTGTCCGTGGCGCCCGCACGCCGCGCCCATGGACGGCGGGCGCTGGCCGAGGCTGCCCCGCGGGCCCCGGGCACGTACGTGATGCGCGACGCGCGAGACCGGCCGCTCTACGTCGGGACGGCCACCGATCTACGCGCCCGCACGCTCTCGTATTTCCGCGGCGTGGCCACGCCCCGGCCGGTCGAGCGCGTGCTCCCCGCGGTCGAACGGCTGGAGTTCCGCGAGGCCGGCTCGCCGTTCGAGGCGCGGCTCGACGAGATCTCGCTCCTCGACGCCCTCCGCCCGGCGGGCAACCGGCACGGTGTCCGTTCCGATCGCCTCCTGCACCTGCGGCTGGAGCGCGAGGGCGTGGCGCGGTTGGCCCTGGCCGACGGCCCGGCGCTCGACGGCGCGCTGCTGGTCGGGCCGGTCGGGCGGCGCGCGTCGGCGGAGGCGGTCGCGCGCGCGCTCCGCCAGGCCTACGGACTGCGGTCGTGCAAGGCGGCGCGACCCGACGAGACTGGCTGCCTCGAGGGTCGCCTCGGTCGGTGCCTCGCGCCGTGCCGAGGTGCGGAGGAGCGGGTTGCGCACGCCGCGGCTGCCGACAGCCTCGCCGACGCGCTCGGCGGCGGGCGCGTCCCCGTCGACCGGCTCCGCCGTCGTCGATCGGTCCTTGTCGCCGGCCTGCGCTTCGAGGAGGCGGCGCGCCTGCGAGACGACGAGGAGGCACTGCGCGAGGCCGGCGCCCGGCTGCGCCGTCTGCGCATGGCCCGCGCCCTGCACGGGACGGTGCTGGCGCCACACCGCGAGCCGGGCTTCGTGGCCGCCTTCGCCGTCGCGCATGGCCTCGTCGTCCACCGGCGCGCGCTCCCGCGCTCCGGACGGGCGGACGCGGAGGTCGCCGCGCTCGCGGCGGAACTCGACCGCGCGGTCGCCGCCGGCCCGGGGCCGGAGGGCCCGTACGCCGTCGTCCCGGCCCGGGCGGACGAGGCCATGCACGTCCTGACGGCCTTCTCACGTCGTTCGTCGCTGGTGGCGGCGGTCCCGCTGCAAGCCGGGACGGCCGGAATCCGCGCCGCGCTCGCACTACAGTTCCAGGCGTGACGCACTTCGCGGATCGGCTGGCGGCTCGCGTCGAGGCGACGGAGTCGGTGCTCTGCGTCGGTCTCGACCCGCGACTGCCGTTCCCGAGCGACTGCCACCGCGGTCTGCGCGACGATCGCTCGGGCCTCGCGCGGGCGATGGAGCGGTACTGCCTCGGGTTGATCGAGGCGGTCGAGCCGTTCGCGGCCGCGGTCAAGCCGCAGGTGGCGTTCTTCGAGGCGCTCGGCGGCTACGGGCTGACGGCGCTCGAGCGGGTGTCCGCCGCAGCGGCCGAGCGCGGCCTCCCCGTGATCGCGGACGCCAAGCGCGGTGACATCGCGTCGACGGCGGCGGCGTACGCGGCCGCCTGGCTCGAGCCGCGACCCGGCGGCGAGCCGCCCCTGGCCGATGCGCTGACCGTCAACCCCTACCTCGGCGCCGACTCCCTCGAGCCGTTCACCGCCGCCTGTCGCGAGCACGGACGCGGGCTCTACGTGCTCGTGCGGACGTCGAACCCCGGCTCGGCCGACGTCCAGGGCCTCGAGACACCGGACGGGCCGGTCTGGCAGTCGGTCGCCGCCCTCGTCGCCGCCGCGGACACGGCCCCGGTGGCGGCCTGTGGGCTGTCGGCGATCGGTGCGGTCGTCGGACTGACCCAGCCGGCGGCTCTGGCAACGATCCGGCGCCTGCTGCCGCGGGCGCCGCTGCTCCTGCCCGGGCTCGGTGTCCAGGGGGGAGATCCGGGCGCGGCCCGCGCCGCCTACGCCTCCCATCCGGCTGGCGCGCTGGTTGTCGCGGCGCGCTCCGTGATCGAGGTCTGGCGGGGCGATCCGGGTGACTGGCGGTCGGCAGTGGCGGCAGCCGCGCAGGAACATCGACGGACGACGTGGAATGTGGCGTCGCATGCTCCTGCGTGATCCGAAACGCGCGGCCGGTCGTCGGCGTCGGCCACGCCGCTACTCCGCCTGGACGTTCGTTGCGCCGGTCGCGCTGATCGCGGCCGTCATCATCGTCGTCTCGGTGATCCGCTCGACGCTCGACGAGCGGGCGACCGGCGCCGCGACGACGACCGCGACGACCACGGCACCGACGACGGTGGCAGTGTCGACGACGGATGCCGTCACGACGGTGCAGGCGCGCCGTCACCGCGTGCGGTCGGGCGAGTCGCTGTCCTCGATCGCCGAGGACTTCGACACCACGGTCGACGCGCTGACGGATCTCAACCCGGACCTCGATCCGCTGAGGCTCACGCCGGGCGACATCATCAAGGTTCGCTGACCGGGTTCTCCAGCACGATCGCCACCAACGCGCAGGTGACGAGGTAGTCGAGCCCGCCGACGGCGAGCAGCAGGGCGCCGAAGAAGCCGGGGAAGATCCCGTCGGCGCCGTCGAGCGGATCGATGAACACGACTGCGAGCAGCGCCCCGAGGAGCTGCACGGCGAGCAGGACGAGGAGCGTCTGGCCGGGGCGGCGCCCGATCAGCCTGGCGCTTCTCGCCATCGCTGCCCACAGCGACCGCTCCTCCAGGACCACGGCGTAGTCGGCGTAGAGCAGCGGCACGAGCAGCAGCAGGAGCAGCAGCAGCGAGTACGGCGAGTCCCCCAGGGCGGTCACCGCGAGTCCCGCAAAGCCCCCGACGAGCCAGATCGCGGTCAACGCGACGAATGCCCGACCGCCGACCCAGAGGCGGGTGCGCCCCTCGCCCAGCGACCGGATCAGCGCTCCCCCGACCAGGGCGTTGACGACGGCGCCGGCGATGATCGCGGCGACGATCGCGGCGAACGTGAGATCCGTCGTCCGCGGCTCGCCGAGGACGTCGACGTAGAACCGGTCGGTCTCGGCAGCATCGCGGGCGAAGACGGCGAAGGTGACGCCGTCGCGCGCGGCGAGCACGACCGGCAGCGCGAGTAGAGCCGTCACGAGTTGCCCGGCGACGGGGAGGATCAGGAGTCGCTGGTTGGCCGCCGCGAGCCGCAGAGCCCGGCGCGCGCCGGAACCGAGCGAGCCTGGCGCGCCGGCATCGCCACGGGCCACGCGGTGAGTATACGGGCGCCCGCCGCTACATTGGCTCCGTGCGGTACCTCCTCGCCCTGGTCGCCCTGCTGGCGGCTGTCGCGTCGGCCGGCGCGGCTCCCGCTCCCGACGTGCCCCTGGCGGCGTACATCGTCGTCGACGGTCGCGACGGCTACGTCCTGGCCGAGCACGACGCGACGGCACCGCGAGCCGTCGCCAGCCTGACGAAGATGATGACGGCGCACCTCGCGCTTGAGGCCGGCGCGCTCGACCGGAGCTTCCGGGTGCCGGCCGCCGCGACGGTGATCGGCGAATCGACCGCCGGCCTCCGCGCCGGTCAGCGGATCTCCGGGTTCGACCTGTTCGAGGCGCTGCTGGTGCCGAGCGCGAACGACGCCGCAGAGACGCTCGCGATCGGGCTCGCGGGCTCCGAGCGAGCCTTCGTCACGCGGATGAACGAGACCGCGGCGAGCCTCGGGATGCTGGACACGGTCTACCGCGCACCGTACGGTCTCGATGCCGACGGCCAGCACTCGACGGCGGCCGATCAGCTCATCCTCGCCCGGCTCCTGATGCGCGACGGGCGTGTCCGGCGGATCGTGCGCCAGCGCCGCGCCCGCATCGGCAGCGTCGACCTGCCCGCGAGCAACACGCTGCTCGGGCGCTACGCCGGGCTGGACGGCGTCAAGACCGGTCACACCGCCGACGCCGGCTGGTGCCTTGCCGCGAGTGCCACCCGGGGCGGGCGGCGCCTGTTCGTGGTCGGGCTCGGCGCGCCGGACCGCGAGTCGCGCGACCTCGCCATCGCCCGCCTCCTGGACTGGGGCTTCGCCGGTATCCGGCGGGTCACCGTCCTGCAGGGTGGGACGCTCGTCGCGAGCGTTCCCCGTCCGGCGGGAGGCACGGTCGGAGCCGTCGTCGGCGAGGCGGTCCGGGTCACCATTCGGCCGGGCGAGCGGCTCCGCGTCCGCTATTCGCTGCCGGGCGAGGTGCCGGCGCCACTGGTGCGCGGCGCCGAGATCGGGCGGGCCGAGGTCCTCGTCGACGACCGCGTCGTCGCCGTCGCGCCGCTCGTGGCGGCGGCGGCGGTGCCGGCGCCGGGCATCGTCGACCGCGTCACGGCCTGGCTCGGGCGGGCCGTCGCAGTGGCCTGACCGTGAGCCGGTGCGGCGGTCGGCTACGCTGGTGGCGGTGATTGTCACCGTCACCCCGAACGCGGCGATCGACAAGACGCTGAACGTCGCGAACTTCCAGCTGAGTCAGCGGCACCGTTGTCAGCGCGGCGAATCGCTCCCGGGCGGCAAGGGCATCAACGTCGCCCGCGCCCTCAAGCGCCTCGGCGAGCCGGTCGTCGCCTGCGGCCTCGCCGGTGGGCGGACCGGCGAACTGATCGTCGAGACGCTGACGCACGAGGGGATCCTGAACGACTTCGTGCGGATCGCCGACGAGTCGCGGACGACGACGGTGGTCGTCGACCCGACGATCGGGACGCAGACGGAGATCTTCGAGTACGGCCCGGAGGTCGAGCCGGCGGAGCTGGCGATGCTGCTCGAGAAGCTGCGCTACCTGGCGGCGAGCGCGGCGATGATCGTCCTCGCCGGGTCGCTGCCCCGGCGCGTCGACCCGGACTGGTACGCACACACCGTCCGCGACCTCCGACGACGGGATGTCGAGGTCGTCGTCGACTCCGAGGGCGACCCGCTGCGCCTCGCGATCGCCAGCCAGCCGCACCTGGTGGCGCCGAACCAGCATGAGGCGGAGGAGGTCGTCGGTCACGAGTTCTCGAGCGACGCCGACTTCGCGGCGGCACTCGAGGAGATCGCCGACCTCGGGGCCCGCAACGTGCTGATCACGCACGTCGGCGGACTGCACGCGCTCGTCCGCGAGGGGTCGAAGACACGGCGCCTCCGCGTGGAGGTCGAGCAGGTCGAGGCGGTCTCCGACGTCGGCTCCGGCGACGCCCTCCTCGCCGGGTTCCTCGCCGGCCGGCTCAGGAAGCGGTCACTCGAGGAGTGCCTGCGGCAGGCCGTCGGCTGCGGGACCGCCAACGCCCGCTCCGTCGGCGCGGGACGGTTCGATCCGCGGGACGCGACGCGCTACGCAGCCGCGGCGCGCGTGACCGAGTACTCGGGCACGCCGGTCTGAACGCTAGGATCCCCGAAAGCAATCGACATTCGCCGCCGAGCCGTCCGTTCCTGCACGCCGCCGGTGCTGCGGCGATGACGCGGGAGAGTGATCTGGAACGTGGAGATTGAGATCGGGCGCGGCAAGAAGGCTCGGCGGGCGTACGGCTTCGACGACATCGCCATCGTCCCGTCGCGGCGGACGCGGGACGCTGAAGACGTCGACATCGGCTGGAAGCTCGGCCCCTACCTGGTCGAGTTGCCGCTACTGGCCTCGGCGATGGACGGCGTCGTGTCGCCCGACACCGCGATCGCGCTCGCCAGAATGGGGGGCCTCGGCGTCCTCAACCTCGAGGGTATCTGGGGCCGCTATGCCGACGCCGACCGGTTGCTCGAAGAGATCGCAACGCTCGACAAGGTCGAGGCGACACGGCGGATGCAGGAGATCTACGCGGAGCCCGTCAAGCCGGAGCTGATGGCTCAGCGGATCCGCGAGATCAAGGCCGCGGGCGTCCTCGCCGTCGCGTCGCTGACGCCGCAGCGGGTTCGCGAGCACTACGAACTGGTCCTCGAGGCGGGCCTCGACATTCTCGTCATCCAGGGCACCGTGGTCTCCGCCGAGCACGTCTCGACCGTGGTCGAGCCGCTCAATCTCAAGGAGTTCATCGCCGCCCTGCCCGTCCCCGTCGTCGTCGGCGGGTGCGCCAGCTACCAGACGGCGCTCCACCTGATGCGGACGGGGGCCGCTGCCGTCCTCGTCGGCGTCGGGCCCGGGGCGGCCTGCACCACGCGTGGCGTCCTCGGCGTCGGCGTGCCGCAGGCGACGGCGATCGCCGATGCGGCGGCGGCGCGCATCCAGCACCTGCTGGAGACCGGCAACTACTGCAACGTGATCGCCGACGGCGGCATGCGGACGGGTGGCGACATCGCCAAGGCGATCGCCTGCGGCGCCGACGCCGTGATGATCGGATCGCCACTCGCCCGGGCGCACGAGGCACCCGGCCGTGGGTACCACTGGGGGATGGCGACGTTCCATCCGTCGCTGCCCCGCGGGGCAAGGGTGCAGACGCCGCAGGTCGCGTCGCTCTCCGAAGTCGTGCTCGGGCCGGCTCGTGAGAACGACGGCACGCTGAACCTGATGGGGGCGTTGCGCACGTCGATGGCGACGTGCGGCTACGAGACGATCCACGAGTTCCAGAAGGCCGAGATCATGTTCGCGCCGGCGCTCCAGACGGAAGGGAAACGGCTGCAGCGCGAGCAGAGCATCGGGATGAGCCGCTGATGTCCCCGTCCCTCTCCGGCGACGACACGTCGCTCGTGGAGCCCTCGGCCGACGCCACCGGCTCGCTCGAGGACCGTCCCGTCCTCGTCCTCGACTTCGGCGGGCAGTACGCGCACCTGATCGCCCGCCGCGTGCGCGACGCCCGCGTCTACTCCGAGCTGATACCGCACGACACGCCCGTGGCCGAGATTCGCGCGCGGTCACCGCGCGGCATCATCCTCTCCGGCGGGCCCGCCTCGGTCCACGAACCGGGTGCGCCGGCGCTCGACCCGGAACTGCTCCGCCTCTCGGTGCCGGTGCTCGGCATCTGCTACGGGATGCAGGCGATGGCGCTCGCGCTCGGCGGCGACGTTGGTCGGACCGGTGCGGCCGAGTTCGGCAAGGCGCCACTGCGGGCGCAGCCCGACGCCGTCCTGTTCCGTGACTTACCCGCCGACCAGGACTGCTGGATGAGTCACAACGATGCGGTCGTCAGCGTCCCGGCCGGCTTTCGCGTCACCGCCTCGTCCGGCAACGCGCCGGTCGCTGCGATGGAGTCCGCCGAGCGCGGCCTCTACGCGGTGCAGTTCCATCCGGAGGTCGTCCACACCCCGCGCGGGCACGACATCCTGAAGAACTTTCTCGAGATCGGCTGCGCGGCACCCACCACCTGGACGGCGGCGCACGTGATCTCCGAGCAGATCGAGCGCATCCGTCGGCAGGTCGGCTCCGAGCGTGTCATCTGCGGCCTGTCGGGTGGCGTCGACTCCGCCGTCGCCGCACTCCTCGTCCACCAGGCTGTCGGCGACCAGTTGACCTGCATCCTCGTCGACCACGGCTTCCTCCGTGAGGGCGAGGCCGAGCAGGTCGTGGAGACGTTCGGCGGGCACCTGGACGTACCGCTCGTCCACGTCCGCGCGCAGGACCGCTTCCTGACCCTGCTCGCGGGCGTCACCGACCCCGAGCGCAAGCGCAAGATCATCGGCGAGACATTCATCCGGCTGTTCGAGGAGGAGGCGGCGAAGCTCGACGGCGTCCGCTTCCTCGTGCAGGGCACCCTCTACTCCGACGTGATCGAATCCGGCGCCGGCACGGCGGCGACGATCAAGTCGCATCACAACGTCGGCGGGCTTCCCGACGACATGGAGATGGAGCTCGTCGAGCCGTTGCGGCTGCTGTTCAAGGACGAGGTCAGGCGCGTCGGCGAGGAGCTCGGGATGTCGGAGCGGATGGTCTGGCGGCAGCCGTTCCCCGGCCCCGGCCTGGCGATCCGCATCATCGGTGAGGTCACGGAGGAGCGCCTCGCGATCCTCCGTCGCGCCGACGCGGTGCTGCAGGAGGAGATCCGCCGCGCCGGCCTCTACGGGGAGCTGTGGCAGAGCTTCGCGGTGCTCCCGGCGGTGAAGTCGGTCGGTGTGATGGGCGACGCCCGCACCTACGCCTACCCGATCGTGCTGCGCGCCGTCACCTCGGACGACGCGATGACGGCCGACTGGGCGCGGCTGCCCTACGACCTGCTGGAGCGGATCTCGAGCCGCATCATCAACGAGGTGGTCGGGGTGAACCGGGTCGTGCTAGACATCACGTCGAAGCCGCCGGGCACGATCGAGTGGGAGTAGCCGCTACGCGCTGAGCAGTCGCGCAGCCGCGGCCAGATCAGCGGCGGCGGCCGGCGCCGGCGTCCACGGCAGCACGAGCCCGTCGCCGCTGTAGCGCGGGATCACGTGCAGGTGGAAGTGGAAGACCGTCTGCCAGGCGGCCGCTCGGCAGGAGTTGACGAGGTTGACGCCCTCCGCGCCGAGCCGGTCGAGGGCGCGCCGGGCGAGGTCCTGCGCGGCCGCGATGCAGGCAGCGAGATCGTCGGACGCGATCTCGGCGAGATCGGCGGCGTGGGCGCGGGGGATGACCAGGCAGTGCCCGCGACTGCCGGGGTTGATATCCATGAAGGCGATCGTCCGCTCGTCCGAGCGGATCACCGTCGCTGGTAGCTCGCCGGCCACGATCCGGCAGAAGATGCAGTCCATCGGGCGGCCAGTCTACTGTGGGAAACGATGGAGCGGACCGCCACGATCGTCGCGCTGGGCCTGTACGGCCTCGTCGCGCTCTGCCTGACGCTGCTCTTCTTCGGGATGCGCGCGGTGATGGAGATCGGCGGCTCCTGCGGCGGGGCGTTCCCGCCCTGCCCGTCCGGCACCGCCGTTTCGATTCCGCTCGCGATCATCGTCGGCATGCTCGCCGCGTTCGGCTCCGTCTTCTACGCACTCCGCGCCGGCCTGCCGGTGCTGATCGGCTTCGCCTGGCCTGCGCTGTTCCTGTCGCTCGGCTGGAACTTCCTCGAGTACGGGTTCGCGCCGCCGGACGGCTTCGGCGGGCGTGGGGGTGCGCTGTTCGCCGGGGTCGTTTTCGTCGTCATGGGTGGCGTCCCGCTGATCGGACTCGTGTCGATCGGCCGCTCCTCCGCCTTCACGCGAACGACGTTCAAGGGCCTGCCGGCCGGTCTCGCCCGCCGTCTCGTCGAGCGGCTCGGCGGCGATCCGGGCATCGCCCGCATCGTCGCTCGGGGCGGGGGTCTCGCCATCGTCTCGGCCTGCACGCTGGGCGTCCTCGCTGGTGTCTGGCTCGATCGCTCCCTGCTATAGTCCGCCGGTCGTCGCACGGTCCGACCGCGCAGACGCCGCCTCTTGCCCGACAGGGGCACCGACCACCACTCCGACGGATAGCCGTGCCGCAGAAGACCTACAGCCCGAAGCCCGGCGAGATCGATCGGGCCTGGTACGTCGTCGACGCCGACGGCGAGACGCTCGGTCGCCTCGCGACCCGGATCGCCGACACCCTGCGCGGCAAGCTCAAGCCGCAGTACGCGCCGCACGTCGACACGGGCGACTTCGTCGTCGTTGTCAACTGCGAGCGTATTCGCGTCACCGGCCGCAAGCTCGAGCAGAAGATCTACTACCGCCACTCCGGCTACCCGGGCGGCATCAGGCAGCGAACGCTCGCCGAGCAGCTGGCGCGCCGGCCCGAAGAGGTTATCCGCCACGCCGTTCGCGGCATGCTGCCGAAGAACCGGATCGCGCGGGCACAGCTCCGCAAGTTGAAGATCTACGCCGGCGCCGCTCACCCGCACGACGCGCAGCAGCCGGCGCCGCTCCCGTGACCGTAGGAAGGAACTATCGTGGCTTCTGACAAGGCTGTCTACCAGGGCACCGGCAAGCGCAAGACCTCGGTCGCGCGCGTGCGCCTCGTGCCGGGAGACGGCACCGTCTCGTGCAACGGGCGCGGCATTCTCGACTACTTCCCGCGCCCCTCCGACCGGATGCTGGCGCTGGCCTCGCTGACGCTCGTCGAGATGGAGAAGCATTTCGACGTGATCGCGCGACTGCACGGCGGGGGCGTCACCGGGCAGGCCGGGGCCCTCCGCCACGGAATCGCGCGGGCGCTGCTCGAGGCCGACCCCGAGCTGCGCGGACCGCTCAAGAAGGCGGGTTTCCTGACCCGTGACGCGCGCGAGGTCGAGCGCAAGAAGGCCGGCCTCAAGAAGGCTCGGCGGCGCCCGCAGTTCTCGAAGCGCTAGCTGACTCCGTTGGCTCGCCACCATTTCGGCACGGACGGCGTCCGCGGCGTCGCCAACGACGTCCTGACACCCGACCTCGCGCTCGGCCTCGGCCGGGCTGCGGCACGACTGATGATCGAGCGCGGGGCGGAGCGTCCACGCGTCGTCGTCGGCCGTGACACGCGTCGCTCGGGCCCGATGCTCGAAGACGCGATCTGCGCCGGCATCGCGTCGGCCGGCGGTATCGCTCTCCGGGCCGGGATCGTGCCGACGCCGGCCGTCGCCTGGCTCGCGCGCGACCTCGGCGCCGACCTCGGCGCGGTCATCTCGGCCAGCCACAACCCGTATCCGGACAACGGCATCAAGTTCTTCGGCGGTGATGGGTTCAAGCTGACGGATGACGACGAGCACCGCATCGAGGCCCTGCTCGTGGACTCGTTCGATCCGCCGACCGGCTACGGCGTCGGCACCAGCGAGCCGATCGTGGACGGCGCCGACCGCTACTCGACGTGGGTGTCGGCGGCGGCGGCGGGCGACCTGTCTGGGCTGCACGTCGCCGTGGACTGCGCCCACGGTGCCGCCGCCCCGATCGCCGCCCGGCTGTTCGAGCGACTCGGCGTCCGCCACGACGTGGTCGGCGCCGCGCCGAACGGCGTCAACATCAACGTCCGCTGCGGATCGACGCACCTCGAGCACGTCGCGGCGGTCGTCGCGCGGGGCGGCCACGATCTCGGTCTCGCGTTCGACGGTGACGCCGATCGCCTGCTCTGCGTCGATGCGGCGGGCAGCGTCGTGGACGGCGACCACATCCTCGCGATCCTGGCGCGTGACCTCCTCGCCCAGGGAGCGTTGCCGGGCCGCCGGGTCGTTCTGACGTCGATGGCCAACCTCGGTCTGCACCGTGCGCTCGAGGCGCTCGGCTGCACCGCGATCATCACGGATGTCGGCGATCGGTACGTGCTGGAGGCGATGCGTCGCGACGGCGCCACGCTCGGCGGTGAGCAGTCCGGCCACATCATCTCGCTCGCACATGGCACGACCGGTGACGGTCCGTTGACGGCGGCGCTGCTGCTGGCTGCCCTGGCGCGCGCCGGCGAGAGCCTGGCCGAGGCCGCGGCGCTCGTCACCAAGTACCCTCAGCGTCTGGTCTCCGTTCGCGCCGACCGCACGAGGCTGCGCGACGCCGTGCCGGTCTGGGAGGCCGTGCGGACGGCGGAGGCGGAACTCGGACGCGAGGGCCGTGTGGTGCTGCGTGCATCGGGCACCGAGCCGCTCGTGCGGGTCATGGTCGAGGCGGCCGACGAGACCACCTGCGAGCGCCACTGCGCCGCCCTGCTCGCGGTTGTCGAGGCAGAGCTCGGGCTAGAGTGAGGGACGTATGTGCGGCATCATCGGCTACACCGGCCCGCGCGCCTGCAAGGGCCTGATTCTCGACGGACTCGAACGGCTCGAGTACCGGGGCTACGACTCGGCTGGCATCGTGTTGCTCGAGG
Source organism: Actinomycetota bacterium (assembly GCA_009885805.1). Lineage (GTDB taxonomy): Bacteria > Actinomycetota > Thermoleophilia > Gaiellales > F1-60-MAGs149 > VFJZ01. The sequence continues at coordinate 44,878 of VFJZ01000047.1, read as the reverse complement.
ATGGTGCGCTCGTGCGCGACCGCACCGTCGGCAAGGTCGCCGACCTCCGTCGGCTCGTCGGGGATAACGGGTCGCCGGCGACGCTCGGTATGGGGCACACCCGGTGGGCCACGCACGGTGGCGTCTTCGACCGCAATGCGCATCCGTTCCTGTCGAACGACGGCCGCATCGCGGTCCTCATGAACGGGATCGTCGAGAACTACGTCGACTTGCGCGCCGAGGTGGTCGCGGGTGGCCACACGCTCAGCTCGGATACCGACACCGAGGCGCTCGTCCACCTGCTCGCCGACGCCTACGAGGGCGACCTCGTCGAGGCCGTGCGGAAGGTCTACCCGCGCCTGGACGGCCACTTCGCCTTCCTCGCGCTGGCGCGGGACGAGCCGGACCGAATCGTTGCGGCCCGGCTCGCCTGGCCGCCGCTCGTCGTCGGCAAGGGCGACGGCGAGATGTACATCGCCTCGTTCCTGCCTGCGTTCCTCGAGCAGACGCGCCAGGTGCAGCACGTCGAGGAGGGCGAGATCGTCGATCTTCGCCCCGACGGCGCCCGTTTCTGGCCGATCGCCGGCGGGCCCGCGCGCGAGCGCGCCGTGGAGGAGGCGGACGCGACGATCGAGGTCGCCGAGAAGGGCGGCTACGAGACCTTCATGCTGAAGGAGATCCACGAGCAGCCACGCGCCATCGCCGATACGATCGGCGAGCGGTACCGCGATGGCGAGCTGCACCTCGACGGCATCGGCCTGTCCGACGCCGAACTCGCCGAGATCGACCGCGTCCTGATCGTCGGCTGCGGCACGGCGCTGCACGCGGGACTCGTCGGTCGGTACCTGATCGAGGAGTGGGCGGGAGTCGCGACCGAGGCTGACGTCGCGTCGGAGTGGCGCTACCGCAAGGCCGTGTTCGACCCGCGGACGCTCGTCCTCGCGATCTCCCAGTCGGGCGAGACGGCGGACACGTTGGCGGCGGTGCAGCTGGCGCGCGAGCGCGGCGCCAGGGTCGTGGCGATCACGAACGTCATGGGAAGCGCCGTGACGCGCGTTGCGGACGGCGTCCTCTACACGCGTGCCGGGCTCGAGATCAGCGTCGGCTCGTCGAAGTGCTTCACTGCGCAGATCGCGCTGATGACGCTGTTCGCGCTGCGGTTGGCACAGCTTCGCTGGCGGCTCGAACCGGCCCGCATCGCCGAGATCGGTCGCGAGCTCGAACGGCTGCCGGAACTCGTGCAGCGGCTGCTCGACGACGCCGCGATGCACGCGAAGGTCGAACAGCTCGCCCGCGAGTTCAGCACCCATCGCTTCTTTCTCTTCCTCGGGCGCCACATCGGTCTGCCGATCTGCCAGGAGGGAGCTCTGAAGCTGAAGGAGCTGTCCTACATCCCGACCGACGCCTACGCCGCCGGCGAGATGAAGCACGGTCCGATCGCGCTGCTGACGGATGAGACGCCGGTGGTCGCCGTCGCCACCGACTCGCACGTGTACGAGAAGATCGTCTCGAACCTGCAGGAGGTGAAGGCGCGCGGCGCAGCCGTCATCGCCGTCGTCACCGAGGGCAACACCAACATCCACGAGCACGCCCAGCACGTGATCGAGGTGCCGCGGACGCTGCCCGAGCTCGAGCCCATCCTGGCCGTCATCCCGCTGCAGCTCCTCGCGTACCACATCGCGCGCGAACTCGGTCTCGACATCGACAAGCCGCGGAACCTGGCGAAGACCGTCACCGTCGAGTAGCTCGCCGCGCAGCGCCCTATACTTGCCCGATGCGACTCGTCATTCGCGCGCTGGTGGCGGCTGCAGCCGTTGTCATCGCGACGCCGCCGGCTCACGCTGCCAGGCTGGTGATCGCGGACCTCGGCACGTCCGAGAGCGCGATCGTCGGCCAGGTGTACGGTCTCGCGCTGGAGGCGAAGGGTCACGAGGTGGTCTACCGGCGGGCCGCGTCGAGTGCGGTGGCGCACGCCGCGATCAGCGCGGGGACGATCGACCTCTACCCCGAGTCGACGGCGTCGGCGCACCTGGCGATCCTCGACCGGCTGCCAGTGACCGATCTCGCGACCGTCCTCGCCGGGATTCGTGAGGCGTACGCTCCGCTCGGACTGATCGCCACCACGCCGGCGCCGTTGTCCACGGCCGGGCGCGTCGCCTGCACGAGGCAGATCGTCAGCCGCCTGCGGCTGCGATCGCTCGCCAGCCTCCGACGGCACCCGAAGCAGATCGTCTACGCGGCGACGCGAGGGCACCTGCTCGGGCCCGACGGCCTCGTCGTTCTCGGACGCGAGTACGGCGCCCTGTTCCGCGGCCTCGAGGTCCAGCCGACCGCCAGCCGCTACTCGCCGATCCGGGACGGGCGTGCGCACTGCATCCATGCGCTGGCGACCGATCCGGAGCCCGCGCGTCTCGGCCTCGTGGTGCTCCGTGACGACAAGGGTGCGTTCACGGGCACGCCCGCTCGCGGCTTCGTCGTCCTCCGCCAGGCCGCCGCCGACGCGGCGCCCGGGTTGCAGGCGGAGATCGACGGCGTCTCCGCCGTGCTCGCGACCTCACGGGTGCGCGCGCTGAACGACGCCGTGCTCCGACGACGGCGCCCCGTGCGGCGGACGGCAGCCGACTTCCTGCTCGCACGGGGCCTGATCACGCAGGCGTTCGCGGATCAGGTCAAGGCCGTGGCCCCCGAGACGCTCGCCGACGTCCCCGCCGGCGCCCCGCCCGTCGGCACCACGGACCGTAACGTCCGCGTCTACTTCATCCGCGGCCTGCAGATCGCTCCGCGGCAGCGGACGCTCCCCGCCGGCCTTGCGCCGGAGGCGACCGTCCGCGAGGCGATCCGGCGCCTGCTGATCGGGCCGACGGGCGGTGAGAAGACGCGCCTCGACGTACGCACCGTCATCCCGCGCACGACGACCCTGCTCGAGGTGCGGCTGCGTGGGAGCGTCGCGACGATCGACCTGTCCGACGCCTTTGCCGCGGGTGAGGACCAGACGGCGATCGCCGCACGCATCGCGCAGGTCGTCATGACCGCCGATCAGTTCACCTTCGTCGACTCGGTGCGGGTCCTGGTCGGGTCGCAGGGCAGCGCCGCCTCCTGGCGCGAGACCAGCGTCGATCCGCCCGCGACCGTCGTCGTCCCTCGTCCGGGGCCCGGGGTCCTGGCCGGGAACGTCGCCGACGTGCAGCAGCGGCTGATCGAACTGCGGTACCTGCCGTCCGGGACGGCGACGGGCCGCTACGACTACCGCACACGCCAGGCGGTCATGGCGTTCCAGTCGTGGACCGGCCTTGAACGCGACGGCTTCACCGGGCCCGCGACGCGGGCGGCGCTGACGGATGCGACCGCACCGGTGCCGACGGTCGCCGGCGGCCGCCGCATCGAGGTGCACCGCCGGAAGGGTGTCGTCCTGCTCGTCGATGCCGGCAAGGTCGTGCGCGCGATCCACACCTCGACGGGGAAGCCAGGATTCACGACGCCGCTCGGCACCTACCGGATTTACCGCAGCGAGGCTCGGGACTGGTCTCACCCGTTCCAGATCTGGGTGCCATCGGTCAGCTACTTCAGCGCCGGCTACGGGCTCCACGAGTACGCCGACGTGCCGACGTTCCCGGCCAGCCACGGCAGCGTCTGGATCCCGGCACCCGAGGCGCCGACCGTCCATGCCTTTGCGACGGTCGGCACCACGGTCGCGGTCTACTGACGCACGCCGACCGCCGCACCTTCGACGTCGACGTTCGGCAGCCACCCGAGCCGGCGCGGTAGATACCAGTTCCAACGGCCCAGCAGCTTCATGGTCGCGGGCACCAGGATCGTCCGTACCAGCGTCGCGTCGACGAGCACGGCGACAGCGAGACCGAAGCCCATCTGCTGGAACATCACCAGGTCGCCCATCGCGAAGCCGCCGAAGACGGCGACCATGATCAGCGCGGCGCCGGTGATCAGCCGCGCGCTCGAGGTGATGCCGAACGAGATGGAGTCAGCCGTGTCGCCGGTCTCGAGGTAGCGCTCGCGGATCCGCGACAGGAGGAACACGTGGTAGTCCATCGAGAGGCCGAACAGGACGCTGAACAGGAACAGGGGAATCCAGGCGTCGACGGTCGGTGCCTGCGTGAAGCCGAGCAGATCGGCGCCGTAGCCCTTCTGCGTCACCAGTACCAGCACGCCGTAGGCGGCGCCAACGCTGAGGATGTTCATGGCGATTGCGACGACCGGAACGACCAGCGACCGGAAGGCGATCAGCAGCACCACGAACGACAGTGCCAGGACGAGTCCGATCACGATCGGCAGGAACTGGTCGACGATGTCGAAGTAGTCGGCGTTCAATGACGTCTCGCCGCCGACCGGGCTGTCGCTGACGGTACGCAGGTGACGGACGGCCGCGACGGCCGCGTCGCTCGTCGAGGGCGCGTTGACCGGCACGTCGAGGACGCCGTCCGTCAGGACGGGGACGCCGAAGCGAGAGTCGCCGGCGATCGCCGTGGTGATGCGATCGGCCTCCGCGGCGTCCGCCACCGCGATCCGGGCCGGGGCGATGCCGCCGACCTCGAACTCGGCGGCGAGCACGTCGAACGCCTGGCGTGACTCGACGGACGTGGGCAGCGTCTCGATGCCGGCGGCGCCGGTCGAGATCGAGAAGTAGGGCACGGCGGCGACGGCGAGCACGGCCGTCGTCGCGAGCAGCCACGCCACGGGCCGGCGCATGACGGCGGCGACTGCGCGCGGCCAGAAGCCGCGCCCGGGCTCGCCCGCGGATCGGCGGAAGCGGCGCGGGAGCAGCCGGCCGACCTGGCCGCGGTCGATGCGGTCGCCGAGCAGGGCGAGCACGGCGGGAAGCAGCGTCAGGGCCGCGGCGATCGCGCACAGCACGACCAGGATCGCGCCGGCGCCGAGGGAGATGAAGATCGTCGTCGGCACGATCAGCAGGCCGAGCAACGCCACCACGACGGCGACGCCGGAGAAGAGGACGGCCCGGCTCGCGGTCGATCCCGCCCGCTCGATCGCCGCGATCCGCTCGAGACCCTTCAGGCGCTCCTCGCGGTAGCGCGAGACGATGAACAGCACGTAGTCGATGCCGACGGCGAGGCCCATCATCGTGATCATGTTGGTGACGAAGAAGGACAGCTCGAAAACCTGTCCGAGGAGCGCCGTCAGAGCGAGCGAGACGACGATCGCGACGCCGGCCAGCATCAGCGGCAGCAGTGCGGAGACGAACGCGCCGAACACGATCAGCAGGATCACCAGCGCCACCGGGATGCCGATCGCCTCGCCGGTCTGGAGATCCTTCTCGGCGATGTGCTGGAAGTCGACGTCGATCGAGGCGGGACCGGCGAAGCGAGCGGTGGCGTTGGACTGGGCGGCAGCGGCCTGCGCGGCCGCGATCACCGCAGCGACGTCCTTGCCGGCCTGCTCGCGGTCGCCCTTCATCACGATCTGCACCAGGCTCGACGAGGGCGACGACGGCCCTCGTTGGACGGCGGCGACCGTGTCGAGGCCCTGCACGGCGCCGATCACGGCGGCCTGCGCGGCCGCCGAGGCGGGCTGGATGACGACGGTCTCGACGACGCGCTCGGCGCTGCCCTGCCGATCTTCGATTGCGGCCCTGGCGCGCTCGGACTCCGGGTTCGAGACGAAGCCCTGGTCGGTGGTCAACGCACCCGCCAGAAGCGTGGCGATGATGGCGATCGAGGCGACCAGCGCGACCGACCAGACGGCGACGGTGCGCCATGGGTGTTCGGCCGAGGCTCGTGCGAGGCGGCCGGGGGAGAAAAGAGATCGCATGGTTGCTGCTCCGGGTTGGGGAATCGATCAGGACGGCGTCAGGCCGACGGCCCGGGCGACGAAGGCGAGGTAGGAGTCGACCCTGTCGTCGAGCGTCTCGCCGCGAAGGTCGGCGACGAAATCGGCGCCGACGAAGGACGTGACGGCAAACCAGGCCGCGGCGGCAGCGTCGACGGTCGGATCCATCGACCCCTCGGCCTGCGCCGCACGGAAGAGCGCCTCGGTCGTCTCGAACCAGGCCTCGAAGTGGCCGAGCTCGGCGCGGAGGTGCGGCTCGGCCTCGCCGAGCTCCTGGCAGATGCGACCAAGGGCCGCCATCGAGCGGTCCTCCTGCTTGGCGCGGACGATCGCCCGCACCATCGCGTCGATCTGGACGACGGCCGGACCCGGTGCGACGTTCGCCAGCACGCGGGCCCGCGTCGTCTCGCGCAGGTACTCGAGCACGGCGAGGGCGAGCGCCGCCTTGGAGTCGAAGTGGAAGTAAAAGCCGCCCTTGGTCAGACCGGTCTGGCGGATGACGTCGTTGAGCGAGATGCCGGCGTAGCCGCGCTCGGCGAAGGCCTGTGCGGCGACGTCGAGAATTCGCTGCCGCGTCTCCTGACCCTTGTCGGTGCTGACCATGTCCAGGACAATACAAACCGACTGGTTGGTTTGTCAAGTGGATGTCAGAACGGATACGGCACGAGTGCGAACGCCGCCGCGACGTACCAGACGCCGAACGCGAGACTGGCGCTGCCAAGGGCTGGCACCGAGCGACGGAGGGAGCGGCCGCGCGCCGGGCGCGTGAGCAGGAGGCCGAGCAGCGCAGAACACAGGGCCATCGAGATCGCGGTGCCGACGGCGAGGACCCCCAGCGCGACGACGGCGAGTCGCGTCGCGTCGAGCGAGGCGATCAGCAGGACGCCGATGCCGGCGCTGCCGCCGATGCCGTGGACGAGGCCGATGCCGAACGCGGTTCGCGAGGAGCGGGCCGGGCGTCCGTGTGGATGGAGGTGCCGGTGGCGGCCGTCGCCGTGATCGTGCTCGTGCGTGTGGAAGGCGCCCTGGCGCCAGCGCCACAGGAGCCTGATCGCCAGCACGCAGATCATCACGCCGACGCCCGCTTCCGCCAGTTCCTGCGCGCGGGGTGGAAGAAAGCGCGACGCGATCACGATCGGCAGGCCGAACACGAACAGGGTGAGCGCATGTCCGGCGCCCCACACGGCGCCCAGGCGTGCAGCGGTGCGTCCGCGCGGGTCACGCCCGGAGGCGAGCAGCGTCGTCAGCGCCGTCAGGTGGTCGGGGTCGGTGGCGTGTCGCAGGCCGAGCAGCGCCGCGATCACCGTCGCGAACACCAGGGGGCTCGAGGCGCCGAGCCCGGCGATCCAGTCGTCGAGTCCGAACATGCACCGCATTCGCAGCGTCCGCGGAATCGGTTCGGGCTACGCTTGCGCCGTGTTCGTCGGTATCGACCTGATCGAGATCGACCGCGTCGCCGCCGCGCTCGCGCGACACCCGGCGCGGTTTCGTGAGCGCGTCTACACGACGCGCGAGATCGACGAGTGCGACCGCAAGCCGCGACCCGCCCAGAGCTACGCGGGGCGTTTCGCCGGCAAGGAAGCGGTCGGCAAGGCGCTCGGCCGCGGGGTGCCGTTCACCTGGACGGAGATCGAGATCGTCGGTCGCGGCAAGCCGCAGGTGTCGCTCACCGGCTCGATGCTCGCGGCCGCCGAGCGGCTCGGTGTCGTGCGCATCGACCTGTCGATGACGCACTCACGCACGACGGCGGCGGCCGTCGCGGTCGCCGTAACGGCGTAGACGCCGGGCTACGACTTCTTCTTGGCCGCGGGGCGGCGGCGCTTGGCCTTCGCCTCCTGCGGACCGCGGGCGACGATCGCCGCGGCGAGCGACTTGCGACGCGCGGCAGTGTTCGGGTGCAGCACGCGCTTTGCGGCCGCGCGGTCGAGCAGCTTGACGAGCACGGCGTGGTCGGCACTCACGGCGTCGGCGTCGCCACCGTCGACCGCGGTCTGGAGACGACGGAAGTAGGTCTTGATCCTCGAGGTCGAATGCAGGTTCTCGAGTCGCTGTCGGCGGGCTACGAGGATACGCTTCTTCTGCTGCTTGATGTTCGCCACTGAGGCGCGAACGGTACCACAGGGCACCGGGCGGACCGACCGGTACCATGGCGCGATGCAGGCCGGAGGGCGCATGGCGCGCGCAGCGGCGCTCTTCTCGGCCGCGACCGGCCTGTCGCGCGTGTTCGGCCTGCTGCGGGAGATCCTGGTCGCGTACGTGTTCGGTGTCCGCGGCGCGATCAACCAGTTCACGCTCGCCTCGCAGGTCCCGAACGTCGTGCGCTCGCTCGTGGCCGACGCCGCGCTGGGGGCGGCCTTCATCCCCGTCTTCAACGAGCTGCTGGAGCGCGGCGAGGAGCGGCGCGCGTGGCGCGTCGCCTCCACCGTCACGACCATCTCGTTCGCCGGACTGGCGGTGGTGACGGCCGCGACGATGGTGTTAGCCGAGCCGCTGCTCGGCCTCCTCTACGGCGACGTGCCCCACCTGACGGTGCAGCTGACGTGGATTCTGATGCCGACCGTGGTGCTGCTCGGCTTCGCCGGCATCGTCCAGGCGATCCTCAACTCCCTCGGCGAGTTCTTCGTGCCGGCGTTCGCGCCGGTGCTGTGGAACGTCGTCATCGCCGGTGGCCTGGTCTACGCGATCACGATCGACGACCCGGCCGACGCGCTGCTCGTCTACGCCTGGGCGACGCTGGCCGGCACCCTCGTCCAGGTCCTCGTCCCGCTGCCGTGGCTGAGGGGCCGCGGCGGGCGCCTGACTCTGGCCTGGGACTGGGGCGACGCTGCAGTCCGTCGCGTCTTCGTGTTGATGCTGCCGGTGGCGCTCGGGCTCGGCCTGATCAACGTCAACGCGCTCGTCAACACGATCTTCGCGACGTTCGTCGACCCCGATCTCGCTCCGCGTGCGATCGAGAGCGCCTTCCGGATCTACATGCTGCCGCAGGGGATCTTCGCCGTCGCGATCGCGGCGGTGCTGTTCCCGACGCTATCCCGCTACGCCGCCGCCGGTGATCTGGCCGCGTTCCGGCGCGGCGTCGCCGAGGGCGTCCGGACGCTGCACTACGTGCTGCTGCCGGCGGCGACCCTGTCGGCGGTGCTCGCCGCGCCGATCGTGCTGCTGCTGTTCGAGCGCGGCGCCTTCGCCCCCGATCAGCGCGACGTCGTCGCCGACTGCCTCGCCGCGTACGCGATCGGCCTCTCGGCGAACGGCGCGCTGCTGCTCGTCAACCGGGCGTTCTTCTCCCTGCAGCGCCCCTGGCTCCCGACCGGCGCGGCGGCGGCCAACGTCGCCCTCTCGGCCCTCCTCACCTGGCTGCTCTACCGACCACTCGGGATCTGGGGGATCCCGCTGGCGACGTCGCTGGCCAACGTCTGCTTCCTCGGCGCGCTGTGGCTGGTGCTGCGCCGCTCGGTCGGCTCGCTCGAGGGCCGGGCGACGGCCCGTGCGATCGCGATCATGCTCGCCTGCTGCGCACCACTGGCGGGCGTCTCCTACGGCGTCTGGTGGGCGATCGACGGCGCGCTCGGCCGTTCGTTCGGCGCCCAACTGCTGGCCGTTGGCGTCGCCATCGCGGCCGGCGCGGCGATGTATGCGTGGCTCACGCGGCTCGCGCGCCTCCCGGAAGCCGACCTCGTCGCCGACACCCTGCGGAGAAGGCTCAGGCGCTGATCGGTACGCTGTGACCGATGGAGCAGCGTCTGATCCGTAACTTCTCGATCATCGCGCACATCGATCATGGCAAGTCGACGCTCGCCGACCGGATTCTCGAGGTCACCCACGCCGTCACGGCCAGGGAGATGCGCGACCAGCTGCTCGACTCGATGGACATCGAGCGCGAGCGCGGCATCACGATCAAGGCGCAGGCCGTGCGCGTGATGTGGGAGTGCGGCGGCGTCACGTATCAGCTGAACCTGATCGACACGCCCGGGCACGTCGACTTCACGTACGAGGTGTCCCGCTCGCTGGCGGCGTGCGAGGGGGCGCTGCTCGTCGTCGACGCCGCGCAGGGCGTCGAGGCGCAGACCGTCGCGAACGCGCATCTGGCGATCGACAACAACCTCGAGATCGTGCCCCTCGTGAACAAGATCGACCTGCCGGCGGCCGATCCGGACGGCGCCTCGGCGGAGATCTCCGATCTCCTCGGCGACCGGCCCGAGCACGTCCTGCGGATCTCGGCGAAGTCCGGTCTCGGCGTCCCCGCCCTGCTCGACGCCGTCGTCGAGCGGATCCCGCCGCCTGCCGGCGATCGGGCCGGGCCCTCGCGCGCCCTCGTGTTCGACTCCGTCTACGACCAGTACCGGGGCGTGATCGCCTTCGTCCGCGTCGTCGACGGGGTCTTCCGTACCCATCAGGGCGTCGCCGCGATGGCGACCGGCAACCGCTTCGACGTCGAGGAGATCGGCGTGATGTCGCCGCAGCGCACCCCGATCGACGCGTTGGAGGCGGGCGAGGTCGGCTACATCGTGACCGGCCTCAAGGATGTCTCCGAGCTCAAGGTCGGCGACACCCTGACGTTGCAGGCAGCGCCGGCCGCCGAGCCGCTGCCGGGCTACCTCGACGTGAAGCCGATGGTCTTCGCGGGGCTGTTCCCGTCCGACGGCGAGGAGTACGCCGACTTCCGGGACGCGCTGGAGAAGCTGAAGCTGAACGACGCCTCGTTGCAGTACGTGCCGGAGACGAGCCAGGCGCTCGGCTTCGGGTTCCGCGTCGGCTTCCTCGGCCTGCTCCACATGGAGGTGATCCGGGAACGGCTGGAGCGCGAGTTCGGCCTCGACCTGATCGCGACCACCCCGAACGTCGAGTACCGGGTCGCGACCGTCGGTGGCGCCGAGGTCGAGGTCAACAACCCGTCGCAGATGCCCGATGCGAACGGCATCGAGACGATCTCCGAGCCGTACGTCAAGAGCTCGGTGATCGTGCCGAAGGAGTTCGTCGGCACCGTGATGGAGCTCTGTCAGGACCGTCGCGGCGACTTCGATCACATGGAGTACCTGACCGAGAAGCGCGTGGTGCTGATCTACCGGCTGCCGCTGGCGGAGATCGTCCTCGACTTCTACGACCAGCTCAAGTCACGGACGCGCGGGTACGCCTCGTTCGACTACGAGGTGGCCGGCTACACCGCCTCGAACCTCGTCAAGGTCGACATCCTCCTCAACGGCGACGTGGTCGACGCGCTCAGCCTGATCGTCCACCGCGACAAGTCCTACGCGTCGGGCCGGGCCCTGGTCGAACGACTGCGGACGATCATCCCGCGTCAGATGTTCGACGTCCCGATCCAGGCGGCGATCGGCTCGCGCGTGATTGCGCGAGAGACGATCAAGGCGAAGCGCAAGGACGTGCTGTCGAAGTGCTACGGCGGTGACATCTCCCGCAAGCGGAAGCTGATCGAGAAGCAGAAGAAGGGCAAGAAGCGCATGAAGCAGCTCGGCATCGTCGAGGTGCCGCCGGAGGCCTTCCTGGCCGTGCTCAGTCTCGACGAGACGAAGTAGTGCGCACCGTCGAGCTTCCCGCCGCCGCCGGTGCGACGCTCGAGACCCGCTCGCTCGTCGCGTGTCTGGCGGCGATCCTCGACGAGCCGGTCGACGCCCTGCCGTGCACGACGGACGATCCGCGACGGCGGATCAACGAGGCGCTCGCGACGCGCGGTCTGGCACTCGTCCCGGTCCGCGATCCGGAGCGGTTCCAGTGGGGCGGCTGGTGGCTTGCTCGCTTCGTCGCCGACGGCCCGTACGTCGTGATGGCCGGAACGCCCAGCGCCGTCGTGTTCGCCCCGGCCGGCACGGGTGCGTCGGCCGCTGCGCCCGTGCTCGAAGGTCTCGTCCCGGCGCGGCCGGCGCTGACCCTGCCGCGAGACGCGACGCGGACACGTGGCGTGGTGGAGGCGCTGTTCCGGAGCGCTGCCCCGGACGCGCGGATGGAGCGGCTGGACGTCGCCGTGGTCGGGGCCAACGGCATCGAGGGCGACCGCTACGCGGCTGGCACCGGGCACTTCTCGCCGGGCGGCGCGACCGGCCGGGCCCTGACGCTGATCGAGGGGGAGGCGCTCGATCGGCTGGCTGCCGTCGACGGCATCGCGCTCGAGCCGGGCGCGCACCGGCGCAGCGTGGTGACGCGCGGCATCGATCTCAACGGCCTCGTCGGCCGTCACGTGACGGTCGGCGCGGTCCAGCTCTACATCCAGCGCCTCGCCGAGCCCTGCGCGTGGCTGCAGCGGACGACGCCGGCCGGCACGCTGCGCGGCCTCGTCCATCGGGGCGGTGTGCGGGCCGATGTGGTGGTGCCGGGGGAGATCCGCCTCGGCGACGTCGTCGCCCCTGACCACTGATCAGCAACCGGTCGCGATCGCGAGCGCACGGCAGACCTCGTGCATCCGTTCCGGGCGCAGGCTGCAGATCCGCTCGGTGAGGTAGCCCTTGCGGACGACCCGGACGTTGTCGAGGCTCAGGGCGCAGTCGGTCGGCATCCCGTCGTCGGGGCCGAGCATCACCTCGGTCGGGATCGAGCGTACCGTCCGTGTCGCCGGCACGACGATGACGTGCGTCAGGGCGCCGATCACGCCCTGCCGCGTGAGGATCAGGTGCGGGCGGCGACCGGCCGACGGATGCTCGACCCACCAGATCTCGCCGCGATTCACCAGGGCTCCTCGGCGATCGATTCGATCGTGCTCAGCTCTGCCCACGTGTCCTCGCCAGCCGTTGCCGGCGCGCGCGCGTAGCCCTCGAGGATCGCCCGCTCGGTCGCCCCCTCAGGATCCGCCTCGAGCCAGCCTTCGACCGCCGTCCGGATCGCGTGCGACCGCGAGCAGCCGAGCTGCGCGGCGCGCTGGTCGAGGCGCGCGAGGAGCGCGTCGTTGAGCTGCACCAGGGTCTGTCGACGACTCATCTGACCATATGATGCCATATGGTCGACCGGCCGTTCGTCGCGAGCGCCGGTGCCGGCTGGACTCGGGGCTATGCTCCCCGGCCGTGGACGACGTCGCCGCGCCCCTCCGTCCGCTCGCCCGGACGGAAGGGCGCCGGCGGCGTCGCCCGCGTCACCCCGAGCGGCTGATCGCCTACTCGTTCGCGGCCGTCGTGCTCCTCGGGACGGTCTTGCTGATGCTCCCCTGGTCGGTCGCGGCTCGCGACGGCGCGCCGTTCGTGACGGCGATCTTCACCTCCACGTCGGCCGTCTGCGTGACCGGGCTCGCCGTGGTCGACACCGGCACCTACTGGAGTCCGTTCGGCCAGGTCGTGATCATGGTGCTGATCCAGATCGGCGGGCTCGGGATCATGACGCTGGCGAGCGTCGGCCTGCTGCTGCTCGGTCGGCGTCTCGGTCTGCGCCGACGGGTGCTGTCGCACGCCGACAAGGGTGCCGTCGGCGTCGCCGTCGTCAAGCGCCTCGTGATCCTCGTCGCGACCTTGACCCTGACGTTCGAGATCCTCGGCGCCGGCGTCCTCGCCCTCCGTTTCGGGTTCAGCTATGGCTACGACCCGTGGCAGGCGATCTGGCACGGCATGTTCCACTCGGTCTCCGCGTTCAACAACGCCGGCTTCGGCCTCCTCCCGACCAATCTCTCCCCGTTCGTGCAGGATTGGCCCGTCAACCTCGCCGTGATGACGATGATCATCGCCGGCGGCCTCGGCTTCCCGGTCTGGCTGGAGTTGCGCGAGCACGGCCTCCGCGACCTGCACCACCTGACGCTGCACACGAAGCTGATGCTCGTCGGCACGGCTGCCCTGCTCGTCGTCGGCGCCCTCGCAACGCTCGCGTTGGAGTGGTCGAATCCGGCGACGCTCGGGCAGTACGACACGATCGACAAGGTGCTCCCGAGCCTGTTCCAGTCGGTGACGCCGCGGACGGCGGGCTTCAACTCGCTCGACTACTCGCAGATGCACGAGGAGACGTGGCTGACGCAGATGATGCTGATGTTCGTGGGCGCCGGGCCCGCCTCGACCGGTGGCGGCATCAAGGTGACGACATTCATCGTCCTGTTCCTGTTCATCGTCGCCGAGGCGCGGGGCGTGCCCGACACCGCCGCGTTCGGCCGACGGATCCCGGTCGAGGCGATCCGGCAGGCGTTCTCGATCGCGTTCATCGCGATGAACGCGATCGTGATCGGCACCCTCATCATGCTGACCGATACCCATCTGGCCTTTGTCCGCGTGCTGTTCGAGGCGGTCTCGGCGTTCGGTACAGTCGGCTTGTCGACCGGTATCACGCCGTCGCTCCCCGACCTCTCCCAGTACGTCCTCGTCGCACTGATGTACCTCGGCCGCGTCGGGCCGTACACGCTGGCTCTGGCCTTTGCGCTGCGCCAGCGGCCGCTCAAGATTCGCTACGCAACGGAGGCTCCGATCATTGGCTAGGAAACGACAGGTGCTCGTAGTGGGACTCGGCCGCTTCGGCTCGGCAGTCGCCGAGACACTCGCGGCGCTCGGTACCGAGGTCGCGTGTGTCGACTCCGACGAGCGCCGTGTCCAGCGGTTCGCGCCGATCGTGACGCAGGCGGTGCAGCTCGATTCGTCGGATCGGGCCGCGCTCGAGCAGCTCGGCATCAGCGACTTCGACACGGCCGTGGTCGCGATCGGAGCGGACGTCGAGGCGTCGATCCTGACGACGGCGAACCTCGCGGAGCTCGGCTGCCGCGACATCGTCGCGAAGGCGATGACCCTGGCGCACGCCAGGATCCTGGAGAAGGTCGGTGCGCACCGCGTGATCTTCCCCGAGCACGAGATGGGCGTGCGCCTGGCAAACTCGCTCGCAGGCACCAACCTGATCGACTACATGGAGCTCGACCCCGCCTACGCGGTCGCCGAGGTGCGCTGTCCGGCGGAGATCGCCGGCAAGACGCTGGCCGAGGCGGACGTCCGCGGCCGGCACGGCGTGATCGTGCTCTGCGTCAAGTCCGGCGCGGTCGTCGACATCATTCCCGGCCCGGACCGGCGCCTGGAGGCGGGCGACATCCTGGTCGTCGCCGGGCCGACCGCGGACATCGAGCGGCTCGCCCGGTAGCGCTGTCGCAATCGTGCCGCACGCCTTTGCGACAGGGGCGTGTCGCAAAGGCGTGCGGCACGATTGCGACACGCGGTCAGCGATCGGCCAGCGGCATCGCCATGGCGGCACACACGATCGAGACCCCGTCCGGCATCGTCACGTCGACGTGATCGACCACCGCGAAGCCGTAGCGGGAGTACAGCTCCAGCCCCGGCAGGGTCGCCATCAGCGCCAGTGCGCTGAAGCCCTCCGCCCGAGCGGCCTCCTCACAGGCCTCGATGATCTTCGTCCCGAGCCCACGCCGCGTGCGATCGGCCCGCACGAACATCGCGCGCACCCGGGCCGGCTCGCTCGCCGGGTCGAGCAGTCGCGCCTCGCCCGCGGTCGCCCCGGAGCCGGTGTAGAGCTTGTCGCGCCGGCTCCAGCCGCCACACGCGATCACGTCGGCACCCTCGCAGGCGACGAAGTACGTCCCGTCGTCCACGAGCTGCGGATCGACGGCAGCGATGTGCTCCACGCTCGAGGCGGTCTGGCGCGCGTCGTACACGCGCGGGAACAGATCGCGCGTCGACGCCTTCATCAGGGCATCGATCGCCGCGATGTCGTCTTGGGTCGCCAGGCGCAAGGGGGTGCTCACGCCGACATGATTCCAGGATGACGATCGAGACGCTCGATCCGACCCCGGCGATGCTCGACGCACTCGACCGACTCCTCGGTGCCGCGTACGGGCATCCCGTCTGGCGGGCCCAGCTCGACCGGTTCGTGTCGCTGTACGGCTCCGGCTGGCGCGTGGTGCTCGAATACGGCGAGCCGGTGGCCTGCGGGATGGCGGTGTCCTACGGCCGCTTCGGTTGGATCGGCCTCGTCGCGACGCGTCCCGATCGCGAGCGCCAGGGCCTCGGACGGCGCATCACCGCGGAGCTCCTCGGGTGGCTCCGAGCGGGCGGGGTCGAGACCATCGCACTCGACGCGTCGGACAAGGGGCAGGGCCTCTACGCCCAGCTCGGCTTCCGCGTCGTCGGGCACGTCCGCGCGCTCGCCGCGCCGACGTTGCTGCCATCGACGACGCTGCGCCCGGCGGCCGACGGCGATCTCGCGACGATCGACGCCCTTGACGCCGAGACCTTCGGCGTGCCGCGCGCAGATCTGCACCGCTACCTCCGCGGGGAGGGCGCGCGCTACGTCATCACGGACGGCGGCTTCGCCTGCGTGCAGCCGGAAGGGACGATCGGGCCGGCGATGGCGCGCTCCGCGACTGCCGCCGCCGCCCTTCTGACCGTCAGCGGCGCAACGCGGCTGCTGCTGCCGCCCGGCAGCTCGTACGGAGAGCTCGCCGACAGCCTCGGCTTCATCGAAACGCGGCGCCTCGCCCGCATGGTGCTCGGCCCGACGCTGCCGGGGCGGCGCGATCTCGAGCTCGGCGTCGCCAACTACGCGACGGGGTAGCTCAGAGCCAGCGAGCGAGCTTGAACGCCGTGATCATCCCGCCGCCGATCGCCGCCGTCGCACCCGCGACGACCCAGAAGCCGTGGAGGTCTCCCTCCCACGGGATGCCCGTGTTCATCCCGAACAGGCCGGTGACGAAGGTCAGCGGCAGGAACAGCACCGTCAGCACCGTGAGGATCCGGAGTATGCGATTTTGCCGCTGCGCGATGCTCGACTCGTTCGTCCGCTCGAGCGCCTCGATCACCTCCTTGTAGTTGTCGAGCACGTCCCAGATCCGCTCGGACGCGTCGACGAGGTCGTCGTAGTAGATCTCGAGGTCCTCGGCCAGGAACCGCACCGTGTCACGCTCCAGCAACCGCAGGGCCGGTCGCTGTGGCTTCATGATCTTGCGGTAGGAGATGATCTCCTGCTTGGCGTTCGAGATGTCGCGGACGACGGACTCGTGGCGGCCGTCATCGAACATCGCATCCTCGATGTCATCGAGTTTGCGCCCGATCTGATCGAGGATCGGGAAGCAGTAGGCGTACATCGCGTCGAGGACCTCGTAGAACAGGTACCCGGCGCCCTTCCCGAAATGCTCCGCACGCAGGTCGTCGTTCGTCGCGTACTGCCGGAACGCCGTCGAGATCGGCTTCAGCGGCACGTTCGGCAGCGTGATCAGATAGTCGCGTCCGATGAAGGCGTTCATCTCGGCCGCGTAGAGGCGTTCCGTGTCCGCGTCGTACCAGGGGAAGTGGACGACGACGAACAGGTAATCGTCGTAGTCGTCGACCTTCGGGCGCTGGCGGCGCGAGCGAACATCCTCCAGGTCGAGTTCGTGGAACGGGAACTCGGCGTCGAGCCAGGCGACCTCAGCGGCGCCCGGCGACTCGATCTGGATCCAGCGCAGCCCGGCTTCCTCGATCACGGCAATCCGTGGCTCCGACGGGCGCGGAGCCATCACGGTCACGGCACGGTGCCGGCGGCGACGGATACGGGGCATGAGGCTGTGATGGACGCATCGAAAGGGTCTTCGAGATGATACCGCGCGTGCCCATACGGTACGCTCGCGGATCGTGAAGGTCCTGGTGATCGGTGCGGGGCAGGTCGGGACGGCGGTCGTCGCCGCGCTGCACGCGACGCACGACGTGACGGTGCTCGATCTCGACGCCGATCGGCTGTCGGCCGTCTCGTACGGGTTCGACGTGCTGTCCGTCCAGGGCAGCGGGACGGCGCGCAGCGACCTCCTGCGCTGTGGGATCCGTGGCACGGATCTGGTCATCGCGGCGACCGACCGCGACGAGACGAACATCGTCGCGGCGATGCTGGCCCGCGCCGTCTGCGTGGGCAAGATCGTTGTCCGGACGCGCTCGCCGGAGTACATCGAGGCGTGGCGCGGCGGCCACCTCGATGTCGACTTCGTCGTGTCCTCGGAGCAGGAGACGGCGCAGGCCGTCGCCCGCGCCGTCGGTTATCCGAGTGCGGTTCAGACCGACGTGTTCGCGGAGGGTCGCGTCGAGCTCGTCGAGTTCGTCGTCGATCCGACGCACGCCGGCGGTCTCGTCGGTGCGACTCTCGCCGAGGCGCGGATTCCGGACGAGAGTGTCGTCGCCTCCATCATCCGGCCCGACCGCGTGATCATCCCGACCGGGAGCGACCGCATCGAGGCTGGTGACCGCATCGTGCTGATCGCGTCGCCGGCGGCGGCGCGGGAGTGGGCGCAGCGACTGTCCCCGGCCGGCGCGGCGATCGGCGAGGCGGTCGTGTTCGGGGCGGGGGAGACGGGCGTCCTGATCGCGGCGACGCTCGCCCGCCTCGGGCTTGGTGTCCGCGTGATCGACCGCGACGAGGCGCGCGCGCGCCTCGTCGCCGAACGGGTTCCGGAGGTGCGCGTCTTCCACGCCGACGCGACCGACACCGACTTCCTCGCCCGCGAGGCGATCGGTGACGTCGATGCGGCGATCTGCTGCACCAGCGACGACGGTCGCGACCTGCTCCTCGCGCTGATCGCGCGCCGCATCGGCGTGTCGACCGTGCTCGCCGTCGTGGGTGAGCCGAAGCTGATTCCGGTCTTCCACGACGCTGGCGTCACGCTCGCCCTGAACGAGCGGGAGGTGACGGCCGAGGAGATCGTCCGCTTCACCCACGATCCGCGGATCAGCGGCTTTGCGATGCTCGAGAACGATCGCGTCGAGGTCGTCGAGTTCGCGATCCGACCAGAGAGCGCGCTGCTCGGACGTCCATTCCGTGAGCGACCGCTCGACGGCGCGATCGTCGGTGCGATCGTCCGTGGTGATCGCGTGCTGTTCCCACGTGGCGACGACGTGCTGGCGATCGGCGACCGCGCGATCATCCTCGGCGACGCGAGACGCATCCGCGACCTCGAGCAGGCTCTCTGACGGTGAGTCGCCGAACGGCGGTCGATGTCCGGACGACGATCCGCACGACCGGGTCGATCGTGCGCTGGTTCTCCTTGACGCTGGCCGTCCCCGCCGTGATCGCGTTCGCCTACGGCGAGAGTACGGCGCCGTTCATCTGGACGCTGGTGATCGGGTCGGCGGTCGGTCTGACGATGGAGCGCGCCGGTCCACACCGAGACATCGGGCTCCGTGAGGGGTTCCTCGTCGTCGCGCTCGGCTGGTTGCTGGTGGCGGCGGTCGGCGCGCTGCCCTACATCTTCGAGGGCGGTGACATCGAGCGGCCGATCGACGCCTACTTCGAGTCGATGTCGGGGTTCACGACGACGGGCGCCAGCGTGATGGCGGACATCGCGAGCCACGGCCGCGGGATCCTCTTCTGGCGATCACTGACGCAGTGGTTGGGGGGGATGGGCATCATCGTCCTGGCGCTGGCCGTGTTGCCTCGGCTCTCGGGCGGCGGACGCGCGCTGATGGAGCGCGAATCGCCCGGCCCCGACTTCGACAAGCTCGTGCCGCGCATCCGTGCCACGGCGGCGAGGCTGTGGGTGCTGTACGTCGGCTTCACGGTGCTATCGATCACGGCCTTCTGGATCAGCGGCGCGGTCGGCCTCGAACCGAAGATCGGCCTCTACTCGGCCGTCACGCACGCGTTCGCCGGGATGGCCACCGGCGGCTTCTCACCGGAGCCGCGATCGTTCGAGGCCTTCGGAGCAACCGCGCACTGGATCGCGGTCGCCACGATGGCCGTCGCCGGCATGAACTTCGCGCTCTGGTACCGCGGGCTCTTCCGGTCGCACCGGGCGTTCAGGCGGGATGACGAACTCCGTGCCTACCTGTGGCTGATCGCACTCTCGACGGCCGTTCTGGCGCTGATCCTCCTGCTCGAGGATCGCCATCACCTCCACGACGCGATCCGGCACGGTGCCTTCCAGGCCGTCTCGACGATCACCACGACCGGGTATGCGTCGACCGACTTCGCCGTCTGGTCATCGCCGGCGCTCCTGCTGCTGCTGGTGCTGATGTTCGCCGGCGGCTGCTCCGGCTCGACCGGCGGATCGATCAAGGTTGTCCGGGTCCTCCTCGCCGTGCGGATGCTGCGGCGCGACGTGCGCACCGGCGTCCATCCCGAGTTGATCAGCCCGATCCGCCTCTCCGGCCGGGTGGTCGACGAGGCCGCGCTGCGGGCGACGATCGGCTTCATCCTCCTCTACGTCGTCGTCTTCATCGTCGGCGCCATCGTGTTGGCCGCCGACGCGGCCGCCCGCGGGCTGCCGGTCACGGTCGAGCAGGCACTCGCGGCCTCCGCGACCTCGCTCGGCAACGTCGGCCCGGGGTTCGGCGACAACGGCCCGATGGGGTCGTTTGCGGCGTACGGCGACGTCGGCAAGTCGACGATGGCGCTGCTGATGTGGATGGGGCGGCTCGAGCTCCTGCCGGCGCTCGTCCTCCTCTCGCGATCGTTCTGGCTGCGATAGTGCGGCTGTGAGCCGCAGGCGTGCGATCCTCGCGTTGCAGGTCGTCCTGCTGGCCGCGATGCTCGTGTTCCTCTCCTTCGAGGTGCACGGATCGTGGGGTGACCTGCGGCCGCGGCTCGAAGACGTCGACCTCGCCCATGTCACGCTGTCCGCCGGCATCCTCAGCGCCTACTACCTGCTGTTCGTGGTCGGCTGGGTCGCGATCATGCGCGCGTTCGCGCTGCGCATCGGCTACGCGGACGCCGTCGGCGCGGAGATGCTGTCGATGCTCGCGAAGTACATTCCGGGCGGGGTCTGGACGCCGGCGGCGCGCGTCGTCGCGTGCAAGCGGATCGGGCTGCCACCCGGGCCGGTGCTGGCGTCAGTTGGCTACGAGGCGGGACTGTCGGCGATCGCCGGGGTGATCGTCTTCGCTCTGGCACTGCCATTCGCGCCCGCGGTCGACCTGCCGGTGCCGTTCTGGGCGATCGTGCTGTTCGCGCTGCTGCTCCTCGTCGTGCTCCACCCGCGCATCTACGGCGCCGCCGCCGACCGGTGGCTGAAGCGACTCGGCGATCACGCGATCCCGCGTCTGCCGGCGCGGACGGCGGCCGCCGTCCTCGTCTATTACGGCGTGACGTGGCTCCTCGGCGGGCTCGTCCTGCGCGAGCTGTGCCTCGCGTTCGGCGCGGATGTGCCGCTGTCCGCCGTCGCCTACCTCGGCGGCGCGAGCGCGATCGGCGCGATCGTCGCCGTGCTCGTGGTCTTCGCACCGTCCGGCCTCGGCGTCCGGGAGGGTGCCGTCTACGCACTCCTGCTTGCGTACGTCGACTCGGCGACCGCGCTCGTGGTCGTCGCCCTCAACCGGCTGCTGATCACCGGCGTCGAGGCGGCGCTGCTCGCGGCCGTCGTCGCCCTGCGCCGCCTCCGGCGGGCTCAGCCGGCGACGTAGGGGACGACGACCGCCGGGCACGGCTGCCCGGTGGCGTCGTCGATGATCAGCCGCCGCCGTGCGTCGCGGAGGCTGACCGTCAGGGCCGTCGCATCGACCGTCACCCGCATGTACGCGGTCGAACCGAGCGAGGCGCAGCGTAGGCCGACGCCCGTCGGCGGCTGCGTGGTCAGCAGCGCACGCCAGGCGGCCGCATCCGGGCGCGACGCGATCAGGCCGGCGGGTCCCGCACCGGTCGCGATCTCGGTGATACCGGTGCCGACGACGCCGCCCGCCTCGAGCGTCTGCAAGCGCAGGTCGCCGACCATCGTCCCGCCGGCGGCGCCGGCGATCAGGACGACGTTGCGGATGCCGCCTGCGGGGTCGCGGAGCGCGTCGACGAGGCGGCGACGCTCGTTGCCGAACCCCTCCGCGCGGTCGTACGGGTCGACGTAGAGCTGCGACAGCGGCACGGGGGAGACGATCACGTGGAAGCCGGTCGGCGACGAGCGGAGCGCCTCCAGCAGCGCGTCGTACTGCGCGGTGCCGAGGAGCACGCGATCGCTGCGATCGATCGTCTCCCGGCAGCCGGCCGCGAGCGGCTGGAGGAGCGCGGGAATGCCACTCGTACCGCGGATCAGGTCCGGCAGCGTCGGCGCCGGATCGACGTCGAGGCCGTTCGGGCAGGCGGGTCGCGCCGAATCCGACCGGAACGAGCGGGCGTCGAGCAGGAGGAGATCGACCGTTCGACCCCAGCGGAAGCGGCGAAACAGGCCGTGATCGCCCAGCGCCGCCGGTGTGTTTCGCAGGAAGGCATCGCGGCCGGAGCCGGCGCCGTCGCCGTTCCACAGGTAGTACGTCCCGGCCGCCGCCCGCAGGGGCGCGGTGGCGCCGGCCCGCCGGCGTTCACCGGCCAGGGTGGCGGCGCCCGTCGCGCCGAGGTCGATGCGGAAGTCGACGCCGGGGAGGTGGCCGTTCTGGAGTCGCGGCCTCGCGTCGCCGACAGCGCCGCCCGCGACGACGAACTTCACGGTGCGCGTCGACGACAGCCGTGGTGCGGTCCGGAAGCGACCTTCCGGGGAGACGGACGAACCCTGGATGAAGCGAAAGATGTGGTCATGCGCGGCGGCGAGGCCGCGGATCCGGATCTTCACGGTGCGCCCGGCAGCGACGCGCAGCGTCCTGAAGCGCCCCGTCGGGACGCGCGCATCGGCGTCGATCACGATCAGGCGGACGACTCCGGCACGAGGCGCTCGCGCCCAGAGCAGGGCGGAATCCTCCGTCACGTCGCCGGCGGCGACGCCCGACGGGAAGGCGCCGGCGGCGGACGGAACGGCGAGCAACGAAGCGGCTGCGAGCATGGCTGTACGGCGCACGCCGACCTCTTCGTCGGAGCGCCGGCGACCCCTGCAGCCGACGTCAGGCGGCGACGACTGCCACGGCGAGCAGGACGACAGCCCAGGTGAGGGCGCGCAGCGCAGCCTCCGGCACGGCGACCGCCGGGTCGGCGGGATCGGTCGGCGCGACCGGATCACGGCGGAGCCGTCGGACCCGGGTCGAGAGCCGGCGCTGCGCCAGCGACATGGCTGCGGCCGCTGCCGCGGCAGCGATCGCCGCCGGAGCGAGCTCGCCGGCCTGCGCGAAGTACCCGGTCAGGACGGGGAAGGCCCCCCAGAGCAGCGCGAAGGTCGCGTCGGTGTGGAGGCGCCCGCCGAAGAGCTCGAGGTTGTAGACGGGAACGGCCGCGGCGCCGACCGCGACGAACGCCACGAAGCCGGCACCGAGATCATCGAGGGCAGTCAGGCCGATCACGACGGCGCCGCCGAGCGACACGACCGACAGCACCCGCAGGACCCGATCGGGCACGGTCGTGCGCAGCGGTCGACCGTGCAGCTCGTCGAGGCAGTGAGCGGCCACGCCGACCGCCAGGGCAAAGGCGGCGAGCGACGCGACCAGTCGCGCCGGGTCGAGCGTCGGCGCCAGGCCCGCGCCGATCGCCACGTACGCCAGGTGCCAGGCGGTGTACGGCGGGTGCAGGAGCGTCACGTAATCGCGCCAGCCGCCCGGCGCCAGCGCGTAGAACGCGCGCGGTGGGCCGTCAGTCCGCACGCCGTCCCCAGACGACGATCGCACCGCCGAGCGACAGCCGCCGGGTCTGCACGCCGGTGAAGCCGGCGCGGCCGAAGGCGTCAGCGAGCCGTCGTTGGTCGTACCGCGAGCAGAACGAGCGGATGCTCGGCCGCAGGAACCGACCCACCTCGTGCCAGGCCGGGGAGATCAGACGGCCGGCCAGGGGCAGCCCGACGCCGGTGTACGCGTCCCAGGCGAGGCGCAGCGGCCCGCGCGCGGGCAACGCGAACTCGAGGTAGGCGAACGGCGCCCCGGGACGAAGGACGCGGGCGAGGCCGGCGAGCGTCGCATCGACGTCGTCGACGTAGCGCAGGAGGTAGGTGCAGGTGAGGCCATCGAAGCTGGCGTCGGCGAACGGGAGCGCCTCCGCCCGACCCTCGACGAGCGTCACGCGGTCGGCGACCGTGGCCGTCCGCCGCCGGGCGCCGGCGAGCATCTCCGGCGACTGGTCGAGCGCGGTGACGCGACAACCGCGCCGCCGGATCAGCTCACGGCTGACGAGCCCGGTGCCGCACGCGACGTCGAGGACCTGCGCCCCGGCAGGCACCGGGACGCGATCGACCAGGAACCGGCGCCACCGTGGATCCTGTCCAAGTGAGAGCCATGCCGACCAGCGATCGTAGTCGCCACCGAGACCGGAGAACAGGGTGCGGGCCCGCTCCGTGATCGGCTCCGCCGCCATCGCCCGCGGAGCATACTGCCGCGTGCGTCCATTCGGATCTTTCTGGCTGGTCGCGCTGGCACTGCTGCTGGTGGCTGCCCCGGCGGCGCCGGCGGTCGAGTACGGCGACCGTGCGGTGCGCTACTGGCTCGACGTCCAGTTGCCGTCGGGCGCCTTCCCGGCGATCCCGGAGATGACGCCGGCGCCCCACTACGGGAACACGATGATGGCGCTGGCGCTTGCGCTCCGCGGGCATGACGAGGCCGCCGTCCGCGCGGTGCAGCACTGGATCGACCATCCCCCGACGGTCGCTCCGCATCCTCCCTTCAACGCCCTCGCGGCGCTGCGGACGCGACGCGCGCTCGGTGCCGCCGCGCCGACCGCCTGGGACGCCGTGCTGCGCCGGCGGATGGCGCTCGTCGCTGACGTCTACCTCGCCGACCGCTATCTCGGCAACTGGTCGCTCGTCGCCGCAGCCGCAGCGATCGAGGCCGACCGAGCGGGTCTCGGCAGCTACGAGCGTCGGGTCGTACGATTCCTGCGCCGGCAGTACCTGCCCCAGATCCGTTCCGGCTACGGCGGCGACCTCGGCGCCTGGCCGCTCGCCTACCACGCCTTCGGTCTCGCCTGGCTCGCGCACGTCGCGCACCTGACGGGCGACCGCGCGTTGATCGCCGCCACCGTCCAGGGCTGCCGCGTCCTCGTCCGAATGACGACGCCGATGGGCCGCGTCGCCTGGTACGGCCGTTCGTACGAGGAGTCGTTCGCGCAGGCGGCCGCGGTCTACGCGCTGCGCCGCTGCGAGCGGTTCCATCCGCCCAACGCCGGGCGCTACGAGCGGACCGCCGTCGCGGCCCTCGCGATGCTCCGCCGCGAGCACCCGACGATCCACGGCCCGCTCGCGATCGTGCCGCGGATGCGCTTCGCGCAGACGATCGCGCGCGACGGCACCGACAACTACGCCCACCTGCAGGTGTACAACGGCCTCACCCTCGCGCTCCTCGCGCTCGCGCCGCCGGCGACGGTGACGCCGGCCGGGCCACCGCCCGACGTCGTGCTCGGCGAGACGGAGCTCGACGCCGCCGGCGGCCCCGGCCTCGTCACTCTGCGGCACGACCGCTCGTATCTCGCGATCTCGCTACGGCGCGCACGCAGCGCCACCGATGGCCGCTACGGCTTCGGCGTGCACCGGGCCGAGCAGGCGCGCCGGCCGCTGGTGCCGGCGATGTCGCGGTCGGCCGCGCCCGACTTCGACCTCGAGTCCGCGACGGCCGTCTCCCTCGCCGGCCGGTCGGTCGTCGCCCGCGGCCCCGGCTACCGCCTCGCGATCCGGCTCGATGGCTGCACGGTCGTCGAGACCCTGACCGTCACCGCCGCCCGTTCAGTCGTCGTCGGCGCCCGCCTGCCGCTCGAGCGCGGCGAGGTCGTCGAGCAGACCGCCGCCGGCTGGCGCTCAAGCGGCGGGTTCGTCCGCGTCGGCGCCCCCTTCACGCGCCTGTCCGGAACCATCGAGGCCGGCTCGGACCGGTATCGGACGGCCGTGCTGCGGGCGCGGGTCGCAGTCGCACCGGGACGGCCGTTGCGCGTCGCCCGTGGCGTCGCCTGCTGACCGCGGCTGCGCCACAATCCGGCGATGCGCTTCAGCCGGATGATCCATGCCGTCGACCTCCACGCCGCCGGGGAGCACGGCCGCGTCATCGTCGGCGGCGTCAGCGACGTGCCGGGGGCGACGATGTTCGAGAAGATGACGTACCTCCGCGACTCGCGCGACTGGATCCGGCTGATGATGCTGCGCGAGCCGCGCGGCTATCCCGCCGCCAACGTCAACCTGCTGCTGCCGCCGACGACGCCGGAGGCCGATGCCGGGTACGTGATCATGGAGCAGATCGAGTATCCGCCGATGAGCGGTACGAACACGATCTGCGTCGTCACGACGCTGCTCGAGACCGGCATCCTGGAGATGCACGAGCCGACGACGCGGCTGACACTGGAGTCGCCGGCCGGCCTGATCGGCGTCGTTGCGACCTGCAGCGCCGGCAAGGTGACGTCGGTCGAGTTTCGCAACGTCCCGGCCTACGCGGCCTATCTGGACGTGCCGATCGAGGTGCCGCACCTCGGCACGGTCACCGTCGACGTCGGCTGGGGCGGCATGTACTACGTGATCGCCGACGCGCGGCAGTTCGATCTGGAGCTGGTGCCGTCGAACGGCGGCGAGGTCGTCCGCGTGACGGAGATGATCAAGGCCGCGGCTGCCGAGCAGCTGGCGGTCGTCCATCCGGAGAACCCGGGCATCAGCGGCATCACGATCGGCCAGCTGTACGCGCCGTCGCCGACTGCCGGCGTCTCGCGGCGGAACGTCGTCACCGTCTCGACCGGCCAGCTCGACTGGGCGCGACCCGCGACCTGGACCGGCGCGATCGACCGCTCGCCCTGCGGCACGGGCACGTGTGCGGCGATGGCCTGCCTGCACGCCAAGGGCGAGCTCGCGATCGGTGAGCCGTTCCTGCACGAGGGGATCCTCGGGACGGTCTTCACCGGGCGTCTGGTGGAGGAGACCACACTCGGCGGCCGGCCCGCAGTCGTCCCGACGATCGCCGGGCAGGCGTGGATCACCGGCTTCGCGCAGTACGTCCTCGACCCGACCGATCCGCTGCCCGAGGGCTACACCATGGGCGATATCTGGGGTGGCTGACGAGGGCATCGACGCGTTCTGGCGGCTCGCCTGCGCGGGTGCGGAGATCGATCCGGCGACGCCGTACGACGCCTGGTCGTTTGCGCCGCCGCCGCTCGTCGACCTCGTCCTGCACGGTGGCAAGCGCGCGACGAGCGGACTGGCGGCCGAGTGCCACGACGACGTCGCCGGCGGCTACTCCGTCCTGCTCGACGCGGCCGGTGGGCCAGTCTGCGTGATCCGCACGACCTCGGTCGAGGTGGCGTCCTACCGTGACGTCCCGCCCGACTTCGGGTGGCTGGAGGGCGAGGGCGACCGCTCGCTGCGGTACTGGCGGCTCGTGCACGAACCATTTCTCCGCGAGCGGTGTCTGGCGAACGGCCTGGAGTTCGCTGACGACACGCTCGTCTCGTACCAGCGCTTCGAGCTGGTCTGGCCGGCGGCACCGGCGCCGACGCTGACCGCGGACGGCCGTGAGATCGCGTTCGCGTCCGGCGACAGCGTCGCCGTCGCACTGGTGCGCAGCGGGCTGCATCCCGGTCACGGCGGCACGCTGTGCCTCGCCGGGGACTGCCCGAACTGCCTGTGCGTGATCGACGACGTGGCGTACAGCCGTGCCTGCCTGACGCCGGCCGTCGCAGGGATGCGGATCGAGCGACAGGGCGCCGGTGGCACCGCGGTGGTGCCAGCGGTCGCGGCCGACCGCGCCGTTGGCTCCCGACACCTGCACTGCGACGTCGCGGTCATCGGGCGCGGCGCCACTGGTCGGGCGGCTGGCGACGAGGCCAGGGCGGCCGGTCGCTCGGTGATCGAGCTCGACCAACTGAACGGCGAGGAGGTCGCCGGTGTGTACCAGGGGCCGCGTCTGCTCGTCCGTACGCCGTCCGGTCTCCTCCACGTCCACGCGGTGGAGGTGATCGTCGCGACGGGGGCGAGCGAGGAGCAGCCGGTCTGCCCGGGCAGCGACCTGGCGGGCCTCTATACCGCCGCGGCGGCCGAGGTTCTCGACGGTGCCGGGCTGCTCCCGGCCGGGACGATCCGGCTGGGAGCCGGCGTCCGTCCGGTGCGCTTCGAGGGAGACGGCGCCGTGACGGGCGTGGTGACGCTCGACGCGAGCGGTGTCGAGGTGCGCCAGCCGTGTGTCGGTGTCGTCCTCGACCTCGGCAGCCATCCGCGCGATTCGCTGGCCCGGCAGGGCGCGGGGCTCCCGGTCCGCGCCGTCGGCTCCTGCGCCGAGATCTCCGCGCTGCCCCCGGCACCGGCTGCGGGAGTCGTCTGCGCCTGCACCGGGACGACGGTCGACGACCTCGCGTCGGTGTGGGAACGGGGCTTCCAGACGATGGAACTGTTCAAGCGCGCCACGCTGGCCGGCACCGGCACCTGCCAGGGCGCCGCGTGCCTGCCGCACCTGCGCGCGTACCTCGCCGCGCGGGGCGGAGACGAGCAGCCCGCCTTCACCGCGCGTCCCCTGACCCGGCAGATGACGATGATGGAGGCGGCGGCGGGCACGTGGCATCCGCCGACGCGGCGGACGGCGCTGCACGAGACGCACCGCGCCCTCGGCGCGCGGATGGAGCGCTTCGGCGGCTGGTGGCGTCCCTGGACGTACGGCGACACGCTCGGGGAGTACGAGGCGGTGCGCGCCGGCGTCTCGATCGGCGACGTCTCGACCCTGGGCAAGATGCTCGTGAGCGGTCCCGACGCCGTCGGCTTCCTGGAGCGCATCTATCCCTGCCCCGTCGGCGACCTCGAGCCCGGCCGCGTCCGCTACGCGTTGCTGCTCGACGAGCGCGGCTACGTCTTCGACGACGGCGTGATCATCCGTGACGACGAGCGGCGCTTCTTCCTCACGTTCACGACGGGCGGCGCCTCGGGCGCCGAGGCGTGGCTGCGCGACTGGGCCGAGGCGTTCGGCTGCGACGTGCGGCTGCTCGATCGGACCGCGGCACTCGGCGCGATCAACGTCACCGGGCCGCGGGCGGCCGCGCTCCTTCGGCGCTGCGGCCTCGACACGCCCCCGGCGTTCCTGCGCACCGCCGACGCCGTCGTCTGCGGCGTGCCCTGCCGCGTGCTGCGGATCGGCTTCACCGGCGAGCCGTCGTTCGAACTGCATCACGACGCCGGCCGCTCGGCCGAGTTGTGGGAGGCGCTGATGGCGGCTGGCGCCGCCGACGACATCCGTCCGCACGGCCTGGAGGCGCTGCTCGCGCTGCGCCTGGAGAAGGGGCACATCATCGTCGGGATGGACACCGACTTCGACTCGACGCCGCGGCGGCTCGGCATGGAGTGGGCAGTGCGGATGGACAAGGGTCACGACTTCCTCGGTCGAGACGCGCTCGAACGGATCGATCGGATCCCCCTCGATCGCCGCCTGGTCGGTCTGGAGGTCGACGGCGACGCGCCGGTCGAGGGCGCACCGCTCCTCGACGGCGGCGCCGTCCGCGGCAACGTCACATCGGCGTGGCGCTCGCCGGTGCTCGGCCGCGCCGTCCTGCTGGCGTTCGCCGACCTCGTCGACGGTGCCGTGCCGCCGACGTTCGAGGTGGACGGGCGCACCGCGCGCGTGGTCGACCTGCCGTTCCTCGACCCGGAGGGCGTCCGTGTCCGCGCCTGAGCCGATCTTCTGCACCCGCGTCGTGGCGTCGCCGGCAGCGCTCGACGCGCTGGCCACCGACGCCGTCGCGCTCCGCCTGGCGCCGGACGATCTGCTGCTGGTCGGGGCGGTGGACGTCCGGCCGGACGATCCCGACGCGATCGTCTGTCGGGACGACGGCTGGGCGCTGCGGCGGATGACGGCCGCCGAGGCGAGCGCGCTGGTGGCCGACCATGGCGACTGGTCGGTGCCGCCAGCCGGCATCGCACAGGGGGCGCTGGCCGGTCTGCCCGTGAAGCTGCTGATCGACCCCGCTGGAGACGCCCTGCTGCTCGTTCCGCGCCCGTACCTCGCCGACGCCGTGGAGCGTCTGCCATGAACGAGTTCGTCGAGCGCCAGATCGGTCTGCGCTGGCCGCGCGCAGTGCGCCGCTCCTACGAGGTCGTGATCGTCGGCGGCGGCGGGCACGGCCTCGCGACGGCGTACTACCTCGCGACCCGGCACGGCATCACCGACGTCGCGGTGCTCGAACGCGACTACATCGGCGGTGGCAACTCGGGGCGCAACACGACGGTCATCCGGGCCAACTACGGCATCCCCGACGCCGTCAACTTCTACCAGCGCAGCGTCGACCTCTACGCGGGCCTCGAGGAGGAGTTCGGCCGGGCGGTCATGCACTCGACGCGCGGTGTCCTCTGGCTCGCGCACTCCGAGGCGACGCTCCGCGGCGAGCGTGCGCGAGCGGCGCTCAACACGGCCTGCGGTGCTGAGACGGTCTTCGTCGGACCGGACGAGATCGGGACGATCTGCCCGCAGATCGATCTCACCGGCGGCGGCACCTATCCGGTGCTCGGCGGCACCTACCACCCGCGCGGTGCGACGGCGCGACATGACCGCGTCGTGTGGGGCTACGCGGAGGGCGCGATGCGGCTCGGCGTCCACGTGCACCAGGGCGTCGGGGTGACGGGCCTGCACCGTGACGGCGGGCGCGTCGTCGGCGTCGAGACGACGGCGGGGCGGATCGACGCCGGTGTCGTCGTCTCCGCCGTCGGCGGCCACGCCACCGTGCTCGCATCGATGGCCGGCGTTGTCCTGCCGATTCGGACGCACCCGCTCCAGGCAGCGGTGACGAATCACTACGCGCCGATCCTCGATCCGATCGTGGCGTCGGCGGATCTCCTGGTCTACATCTCGCAGACGCCGCGCGGCGAGTTCCTGTTCGGCGCCGAGATCGATCGCCAGGCGAGCTACTCGCGGCGCTCCGGCCACGACATCCTCGCGCTCTGTGCGCGTCGGGTGACGACGCTGATGCCGTTCACGCGGCAGCTGCGGATCCTGCGGCAGTGGACCGGCAGTTGCGACATGAGCCCGGACTACTCGCCGATCATGGGCGTGACCGGAACGGACGGATTCCTGATCACCACGGGCTGGGGCACCTGGGGCTTCAAGGCGATCCCCGCCGGTGGGGAGGCCCTGGCGGAGACGATCGCGACTGGCCGGCCGGCGCCGCTGATCGCCCCGTTCGGCCTCGACCGGTTCGAGCGCGACCGAACGCGCGCCGACCGTGGATCGGCGGGGACGCATTGAGCTTCCGCATCACGTGTCCGGTCTGCGGCGCGCGCTCCTCCACGGAGTTCCGCTACGGCGGCGAGGTGCCGGAGAACTGGCGCGAGGTCTGGCGGCGCGACAACCCGGAGGGCCCGTGCCGCGAGCGCTGGTACCACGAGTTCGGCTGCCGGCGCTGGCTGACGCTCGTGCGCGACACCCGCACCGACGAGATCCTCAGCTACGAGTAGCGTGGAACGAAGGGGCCAGGCCCCTTCGTTCCACGCGTATCGCTAGTCGTCGCCGCGGCGGCCGTGCTTCTTCTTCTTCGCCTTGTACGGCTCGAAGATGTACAGGCCGTGATCGCGGTCGGAGGCGAGCACGTAGCGCTTGCCGTTGATCCGGTGCATCTCGACGCCCCAGAAGTTGCTGCCGCCCTCGTCGATGAAGGCGCCAACCTCCCTGATGCCCTTCTTGCCGAACTGGACGACGCGCAGGCCACCCGAGTAGTAGGACAGGTAGGCGATGTTGTCGCGCTTGCCGTCCATCGCGACCTCGTGGACGGACAGGTCACCGAAGCCCTCGGCGTACGCGGGGTCCTGTGACTCGGGGATCGCGAACGTGTCGACGTCGGCGATCGAGCCGGCCTCGTCGGCGTCGCCCGGGACGTTGACCCGGAAGAGCCGGACGAAGCCCCAGCCGTCGAAGACGGCGCGGATCGAGATGTCGTTCGCGGCGTCGCCGGGCGCGGCAACGGTCGGCGTCACGCACGGGTCGGTGTAGCTCTCGCCGAGGATGTCGAGACCCGTCGGCCGGTTCACGAACGACATCGGGATCGTCGCCGTGACGAGCATGTTGACGCGCGCCAGGCAATCGGCCCGGCGGCTGTTGAAGACGATCGCCGACGAGTAGCCGGCCGCCGTCACGGCGTCGCCCTTCTCCTGGAACGTGCAGACGCCGCGTTCGATCAGGGCGATGCCCGTCCCGGGCGGGACAACCGAACCCTCGGCCACGGCGCAGGCGCGGCCGACGTAGGTCGGCGCGCCGACGAGCGCGTCGCCGTCGCCGAGCTGCGGCGTGTCGCCGGCCGGCGTGGCGATGAACCTGGTGCCGGCGGCCGGGCCGCCATCGATGGTGGCGTTGATCCGGATCGGTGCGAAGTCCTCGTCGGTGCCAAGCAGGAACTTGTTGTCCGGCGAGAACTCGGACTGGTGCGCGTTGCCCTCGGGCGTGACCTCGCGACCCCGCGCCAGCTGCTCCTCGTCCAGCGCCGCGTAGTCGGACTGCGCGATCAGCGAGACGTTGCCGGGGGTCGGGTCGGTGACGTCGAGCAGCACGTAGCCGCCGTCCCAGTAGCTCATGTTCATCACGTAGCGGCCGCGGATCTTCTTCACCGTCATGTCATGTGAGAACACGGCGGTGAGGCTGTCCGGCGACGCCTGGTCGACGTCGAACGGCGGCTCGTTGAGGTCGAGCGTGTCGTTGATCAGCACCGGGTTGCGCGGGTCGGTGATGTCGAGGATGTCGATGTCGGTCGCCTCGAAGTCGTCGACGAGTGCGGCGTAGACCTTGCCGTGCTTGCCACGCCACGCGAAGACGCTGTGCGTGTCGTTCGCGAAGCCCTGATCGAGGCCGTCCGCGCCGAGGCGGTCACCGGCGTGCATCGCCAGCGCCTGCGGGTGGCGCGGATCGCTGACGTCCCAGATGTTGATGCCGCCGGCGTCGGCGCCGTCGACGAGTGCACAGGTCTCGCTCTGCGAGAGGAACAGCACGCCGTTGAAGTGGTCGTTCCGCACACGCAGCGTCTGCGCGCCCTCACCGGCGAAGGAGCCGGGACTGGTGGGCATGAAGGCAGCGGGCACCTCGACCGGGTTGGCCGGATCGGAGACGTCGATCACGTACGTGCCGCCGCCCTCGCAGGTCGGGCTGCGGAAGGCGTTCAGGAACGCGTAGTCGCCGTAGGCGGCGACGTCGGCGACCTTGCCCTGGATGCCGACGCCGTTGGCCGAGCGATCCGAGACCTTCGCCTTGCCGACGAGCGTGACGTTGCGGCTGACGGGCGGCAGGTGCCCGGTGTTGCCCGGATGCTGCACCTTGTCGCCGAGGACGCCCTCGCCGGTGAAGTCATCGAGCTGGAGCCCCCCCGCATGCTCGGGGTGCGCGCCGGCGGTACCGCCACCGGTCACCGCAACGCCCAGCGCTGCGGCCACGCAGAGTGCAGCTGCCATTCTCGTCTTCCTCATCATTCCTCCTCATACGGCCTGCATTCCCCTAATGCAGGACCGACGACGACGATACCGGCCCGTGACACGAGTGTCAACGATCTTCGACAAACCTCGGGAAAGCATCCTGACGAGCGGTGGGCTGTCGCGATTCGACCTTCGGCGTAGGATCGAAGCGCTGACGGGATCGGCCCTGAGGACGCGAAAGCCCCGCGCGGGCGCGGGGCTTTCGTCGAGTAGCGCATACGGGATTCGAACCCGTGTTACCGGCGTGAGAGGCCGGCGTCCTAGGCCCCTAGACGAATGCGCCACGGACTGCGTCCGATGATACCGGAACGGCCTCCAGGGGAACTGCGGGACTAGGATTCGAACCTAGATAAACGGAGTCAGAGTCCGTTGTCCTGCCGTTAGACGATCCCGCAAAGACGCTATCACCGTAGCATATGGCGGTGCCACCGCCGCCCTCCGAGAGCCTCGTCCTGGCAGGGGTGGAGGTGCGGTTCTACCCGCTCTGCGTGCTCGCGGGGTTCCTCGTCTTCATGCTCGTAACCGCGCGGATCTGGGAGCGGGGCGGGGGCGATGCGGTCGACGCGATGTGGGCGTGCCTGCTATCCGCGCCGATGGCGCTGGTCGGCGCGCGGCTGTACTCGGCGGCGACCGACGCCATCCGTGGCGCGCCGTCGCCGCCGCTCGACTTCTCGCAGGGCGGCCTCGGCATCTACGGCGCGATCCTGGCCGGCATCGCGGCGCTGGTGGTGGTCGCTCGCGGACGCCGCTGGCCGGTCGGCACGTTCCTCGACTGCGCCGTCCCCGGTCTCGCTCTCGGTCAGGCGATCGGTCGCCTCGGCAACTGGTTCAACCAGGAGCTCTACGGCTCGCCGACGTCCCTGCCCTGGGCGCTGCAGGTGGACGAGGCCTACCGACCGCTCGGGTTCCTCGACGAGCCGACCTTCCACCCGACGTTCCTGTACGAGGCGCTGTGGGACGTGACGGTGTTCGGGCTGCTGCTCGTCCTCTGGCCGCACCTGTGGGCGCGGTTCCGGCCCGGCGCGGTCGCCGCCGCGTACGTGGCGCTGTACGGGTCGGGACGGATCGCGATCGAGGTGCTCCGGATCGACGAGACGCCCGAGATCGCCGGCGTGCGGCTCAACCAGATCGTCTCGCTGTTCGCGGTCGCGACCGCGCTGCTCGTGCTGGCGATGCTCGACCGGCGGCGACGCACCCGGTAGCCTTGCCGGATGCCAGCTCCCGACTACCCCTACCCGCCCGGCTACTACCTCGCGCTCTGCGAACACGCGGCGGAGCCGCCGTTCGAGTCCGCGCACGAGCAGGAGACGTACTGGGGTGGCCCGTGGGGGGCGTCGGACGAGGTCGGCGTGCTGCGATCCGTGTTGATGCGCCGGCTCCGCGACGAGTGGAGCGTCGTGCGCGACGACTGCTGGGACGAGCGCTGCCAGGCGCTGATCGATCCAGCCGGCCGCTGGTACTGGGCGGATCGGGCCCGGCCCGACATCGCCCGGGCGCAGGCCGAGCAGCAGGGCCTGATCGACGCCCTGACGGCGGCGGGCGTGACGGTGCACTTCGTCGAGGGCTACGACGAGGGGCACGTCCGCGCGATCTACACCCGCGATCCGCTCGTCACCGTCGCCGGCGGCGCCATCCTCGGGCGGCTGGCGCCGACCATGCGCAAGGGCGAGGAGTTGCACGTCCACCGTGCCCTCGGCGCGCTCGGGATGCCGATCCTGCGCACGATCCACGGCACCGGGATGCTCGAGGGCGGATCGTTCGCGAAGCTGAGCCCGACCGTTGCCGCGTACTCGACGTCGATCCGCTGCAACGAGGAGGGTGCGCGGCAGCTGCAGGAGACGCTGGCCTGGCTCGGCATCGAGCTGATCGTGGTGCCGATGGGCGGCTGGTCGATCCACCTCGACGGGCACTTCTCGATGGTCGACGTGCAGACGGCGCTGATCGACCCGCTCGGACTGCCGTGGTGGTTCGGAGATCGACTGCGCGCGCTCGGCATCGAGACCCTGATCTGCCCGCCCGGGGAGGAGTGGGCGATCAACTCCCTCTGCCTGCGGCCCGGGCGTGTGATCATGAACGACACCTGCCCGCGCGCCCGCGAGTTGCTCGAGTCCCGCGGCATCGAGGTGACGGCGATCCCGTACGACGAGATCCAGAAGGCCGGCGGCGGCATCCACTGCTCGACGATGGAGCTGAGGCGCGACGCGGCCTGAACCGGCGTTGGCGACGTGCTATCTCTCGGTACATGAACGCGGTCGATATCGCCGAGCGCCGCGGCGATCGCTGACGACGCTCGTCTACGCCGACACGTCGGCGCTCGTGAAGCTGGTCCGGCTCGAGCCGGAATCCGCGGCGCTCGCCGTCGCACCGATCGACGCGTTCGTCACGTATGACGAGCGGCAGGCGGCGGTCGCACGGCTGGCCGGCCTGCGCACCGTCGCGCCCGGCGCCTGATCAGAGCCGGACGACGGGCACGAGCAACTTCTCTGCCTCGCCGTCGATGTGCGCGAACACTTCGATCCACTCCTCGAGACCCGAGCCGCGCAGCTTCTTGCGGAGCAGCTCGTCGATCTGGTACACGCCAGCCGAGTTGTTCATCTCGATCTCGATCAGGATCGGCCGCTCGACGCCGTCGCGGATCGAGACCTGTTCGATCGCCGCCGCCGACAGCGAGTGGATCGAGGTGCGCCCCTCGGCGAAGGGGATCCGCGAGCGGCCCTTCGCCATGTCGAGCGCGTCGGCCACGCGCACGACTCCCGCCTCGAGGGTGAGCGGCTCGCCGTCGGCTCGATGCGCCGTGATGCACTGCAGCACCTCCGCGATCACGATCGTCCGCTCCGGTTCGTCGTAGAGCCCGTCGAGCATCGTCGGCAGCCGGTCTGCAGCCATGAACAGGCTCCAGTCCTCGTGGCCGCGTCGGTGCACCGCCATCCCCACGCAGTGCCACAGTGCGCCGAGCACGACGACGGCCTCGGCGTCCTCGTTCCGCATCCCGTAGTCCCGCACCATGCCCGGCTCGGCGCCCTTCCGGGTGAGGTCGCGCAGCAGCTTCAGGGCGATGTTCGCGACCACCTGGATGTGCACCCAGGAGTGATCGTTGATGCGCATGCGGCGGACAGCGTTGACGTTCGCGACGTGCCACCAGGCGCGCAGCGAGACGTCGGCGTTGGCGCGGGCGACGATCTCGCGGAGGATGCGGTTGCCCCGCGCCGGCAGCCGGATCCGCATCGCCGCCACCGCCTCCGCCGGCAGCATGTGCGCGCCGCGCTCGGCCTCGATCGAGACCCCGCGCTCGCCGGTCTCGGGCGGTTCGAACTGTTCGTCGTCCGCCATGCGGCATACCGTATCGCACGGTGCGCACGATGCCGCGGACGTGGCCGGCCCGTTACCGGCTGCACAAGTACTGGTCGCGCAAGCCAGCCGACCTCGTCGCGGACCGGATCGCCGCGGCGACGGCGCCCGGTGAGCTGGTGCTGGATCCCTTCTGCGGTTCGGGCGTCGCGCCGCTCGAGGCCGCGATCCTCGGCCGTCCGGCGATCGGCGTCGACGTCAATCCGTTCGCGATCTTCCTGGCGCGCACGACTGCGGTCCGCTGCGATCCGGACGCCCTTGCCGCCACCGGCGCCAGGATCATCGCCGCCGCCCGGCTGGCGGAGGGAGGCTGGCACCGGACAACCTGTCGCGGCTGCGGTGGCGAGGCCGCGCTGGCCGGCACCGCTCGCGACGGCAGCGAGATCGTCGCCGTGCTCGTCCGCTGCCCGGCGTGTGGTGGAACGCGGCGCGAGCTCCCGAGCGACGACGATCGCGTCCTCGCCGCCGCCGCCGAGCTGGCCGGGGACGGCGGTGCGCCGCGGCCTCCAGTCTTCCGCGGCTGGCAGACCCGCAAGCTCGTGCGGGCCGGGCTCGGCGACTTCGGCGAGCTGTTCACGATACGGAATCTGCGCGCGCTCGCGACCCTGCGCGCCTCGATCGTGGGCGAGCCACCCGGTCCGCTCCGCGACTGCCTGCTGCTGGCGCTGACCGGCGCTCTCGCCCAGGGGTCGCGGATGATGGCCGACCATGGCCGGGCCGGGGGCGGTGCGTCGTGGAAGATCAACATCTACTGGCTACCGGCGCGCAGCCTCGAACTCGACCCGTTTCGCTGCTTCACGAACCGGCTCGCCCGGGTCGTGGCGGCGAAGCGCGAGACCGCGGCGTTGCTTGCCGCCGCGCCTGCGCCGCGCCTGATCTGCGCCGACGTGCGCGACCTCGACGCTCACGTGCCGGCAGGCTCCGTCTCGTACGCCTTCTGCGATCCGCCCTACGGTGGCGAGGGCATCCAGTACGCGGAGCTGTCCGCGCTCTGGTGTGCCTGGCTCGACCCGCCGCTCTCGCCGCCACTCGACCAGGAGATCGGCGAGAACCCGCATCGGGGGCGGGACGCGGCGACGTTCGCGGCCGGTCTCGCGGAGGCGTTCCGGGCCGTGCGCCGGACGCTGGCGCCGGACGGACGGCTGACGGTCACGTTCGCGTCCGCCGATGACGGCGCCTGGCGCGCTCTGCGTGCCGCGCTTCACGGAGCGGGCCTGGTCGTGACGGCGGAGGACCGCGCCGTCCGCTCGGCGCCCGCCCTGACCGAGCGCACCGCACCACGCGCTCCCCGTGAGGACGTCTGGCTCGACTGTGTACCCTCTCGCCGGTGACGGACGCACCGCAGACGCTCCGCGACCGGCTGGAAGGAGCCGGTCTGCAGGCGATCGAACTGCTGACGGTGGCGCTCGGTCTGCGGCTCGGCCTGTACGTGGCGCTGCGCGACGAGCCGGCGACGGCGCTGACCCTTGCCCGGCGTGCGGGCATCGGTGAGCGCTACGCCCGGGAGTGGCTCGAACAACAGGCGGTGGCCGGCTTCCTGACGCACGCCGACGGACTGTTCGGCCTCCCCGACGAGCACGCCCGCGCTCTGCTCGACGCGGAGGATCCGACGTTCGTTGGCGGCACACCACGGACGTCCGCCGCGACGGCCGCCATGCTCGACGTCGTCGTCGAGGCGTACAGGAGCGGCGCCGGCGTGTCGTTCGGCGCCTACGGGCCGGAGTTCCGCGCCGGGCTCGGCTCGAACAACCGCCGCGAGTACGCGAACCACCTCGGCACGTGGATGGCGGCGATCCCGGATCTCCGGTCGCCGGCGCGGATTGCCGACGTCGGCTGCGGCGAGGGCTGGTCGTCGCTCGCGCTCGCCGCCGCGTTCGCGACGGCGGCCGTCGACGGCATCGATCTCGACGAGTCCTCGGTGTTCGCCGCCCGACGCCACGCAGCCGAGCGCGGCCTCGCTGATCGCGTCTCGTTCCACCTGCGCGATGCCGCCGACCCCGGCCTGGCGGGGCGCTACGACCTGGTCTGCGCCTTCGAGACGATCCACGACATGGGCGACCCGATCGGCGCCCTCCGCGCGATGCGCGGCCTACGCGCGGCGGACGGGACGGTGCTCGTCGTCGACGAACGCTGTGGCGACCGGTTCGACCCGGCGGCAGCGGACGAGCGGGAGCGATACATGTACGGGTACAGCGTGCTGCACTGCCTGCCGGTGTCCGTCGGCGATGCGCCGACGCCGGAGCAGTCGGCGGCGACGGGCACCTGCATGCGAGCCTCCGTCTTCACGGACTACGCGCTCGCGGCGGGCTTCGAGAGCGTCGACGTGCTCGACATCGAGCACGAGCAGTGGCGCTTCTACTGCCTCACCTGACGCGCGTGCCACGTCTTCAGGCCCTTGGAGACGATCCAGAGGCCGGCGACGACGATGCCCGTGATGATGAAGATCCGCGGCAGGATGCCGACGCCCGGCGGAACGAAGCGATGGCCGAGGAGCGTGATGATGACGACCGCGCCGAGCGGCAGGAAGCGCTGCGCGAACATCATCAGGACCGGCATCGCAGCGAATCCTACGCGGTCGGGCTGGCCGCGGCCGCCTCGGCCCAGTCGCCGTAAAGCGCCCGGTAGCGTCCGCCGCGGGCGATCAGGTCGTCGTGCGTACCCTGTTCGACGACGTTGCCGTGTTCGAGCACGACGATCACGTCGGCCCGCCGGATGGTCGACAGTCGGTGCGCGACGACGAATGACGTGCGTCCGGCGAGCACCGTTCCGATTGCCGCCTCGATCCGCTCCTCGGTCGCGATGTCGACCGCCGAGGTCGCCTCGTCGAGGATCAGCAGCCGCGGGTCGCAGACCAGTGCCCTGGCGAGCGCCACGAGCTGGCGCTGGCCCATCGAGAGCCGCACGCCACGCTCCTGCAGAGGCGTGTCATATCCGAACGGCAGCGCCTCGATGAACGCGTCGGCGCCGACCGCCGCCGCCGCGGCGCGCACCTCGGCCATGGTCGCGTCGGGCCGGCCGTAGGCGATGTTCTCACGGACGGTTGCGGCGAACAGGAACGCCTCCTGGGGGACGACTGCGATCTGCCGTCGGAGCGACTCCGAGTCGATGTCGCGCAGGTCGTGGCCGTCGATCAGCACGGCGCCAGCCGTCGGGTCGTAGAAACGGGCCAGCAGCTTGACGATCGTCGACTTGCCGGCGCCGGTGTGCCCGACCAGGGCGACTGCCTGACCCGCATCGGCGTGCAGGGTCAGCCCGTGCAGCACCTCGACGTCGTCGCGGTACGCGAAGTGGACATCGGCGAAGTCGACGGCGCCGGCGATCGCGATCACCGGGGCATCCGGCTGGTCGACGAGGCGCGGTTCGACGTCCATCACGTCGAAGATCTTGTCGAGCGCGGCCGTGGCGGCGAGGAACGTGTTGTAGAGCTGCGACAGCTGCTGCACCGGGTCGAAGAAGTTGGCGAGGTAGCCCGTGAAGGCGACGAGGGTGCCGAGCGCGATCTCGTCCTGGACGTACAGCCAGCCGCCGTAGCCGAAGACGATCGCCGTGCCGATGTGCGACAGGAAGCCGACCACCGGGAAGTAGAGGGCGTTCGCGTACACGGTCGCCTGATTCGCGTCCCGGTACGAGCCGTTGACCTCGTGGAATCGCTGCAGGTTCACCCCCTCGCGCCGGTACGACTGCACGACCCGGACGCCGCTCAGGTCCTCCTGGAGGCTCGCGGTGACGAGGCCGAGCCGCTCCCGCATGCGGCGGTAGGTGCGCGCGGAGAAACGCCGGAAGACCGCGGTCGCCAGCGCCATCAGCGGGAACACGACGATCGTGGCGAGGGCGAGGCGCCAGTCGAGCCAGAGCAGGATGGCCGTGGAGCCGAGGAGCGCGAGGGTCGACGACACCGTCGAGGTGAGGCCGTCGGTGACGAGTTGCTGCAGGGCCTCGATGTCGTTGGTCAGCCGCGAGACGAGGACGCCGGCGCGCGTCCGCTCGAAGTAGGAGAGGTCGAGGCGGTGGAGGTGGCCGAACAGGTCGCCGCGCAGGTCGGTCAGGACGCGTTCGCCCGCATAGCCGATCTGGTAGGTCTGGACGCCCTGCGCGGCGAAGCCGACGAGGGCGAAGCCGAGGAAGGCGGCGACGGTCCACGCGAGCGCGGTCGTGTCGCCCAGCACGATGCCCTCGTCGATCGCCACCTTTGCCAGGTATGGCCCGGCGAGACCGGCGCCGGTCGCGACGAGCATGGCGACGATGCCCAGCGTCGCCCGACGCCACTGCGGGCGCACGTAGCCGGCGAGGCGCCGCAGGCGCCGCGCACCGCGCGCCAGGCTCGTCGGCTGGTCCGGCACCGCGGTCGCGTTCATGCTGCCGTGCCTAGCCAAGTCGGCTCCTGCGGTCCGAACCGCTCAGCGCGGGCGCGGCGCCCTCCTTCGGCGGGACGTAGACGTCGCTGTCGAGGTCGACGAACGTCCGGTCGCCGAGGCCGTGGCCGCGGATGCGGGCGTAGATGGCGCTGGAGAGCGCCAGCTCGTCGTGGCTGCCGTCGGCGACGATGCGACCGTCCTCCATCACGAGGACGCG
Source organism: Actinomycetota bacterium (assembly GCA_009885805.1). Lineage (GTDB taxonomy): Bacteria > Actinomycetota > Thermoleophilia > Gaiellales > F1-60-MAGs149 > VFJZ01. The sequence continues at coordinate 4,080 of VFJZ01000047.1, read as the reverse complement.
CTCCGCGAGCGCGATCGTTGAGTGGCGGTGGGCGATGATGATCGTGGTGCGGTCGCGCATCAGTTCGGTCAGGGCGCGCCGGATCAGCGCCTCGGTGGTGGCGTCGACGGACGCCGTCGCGTCGTCGAGGATCAGGATCCGCGGGTCGACCAGCAGCGCCCGGGCGATCGCGATGCGCTGCCGCTGACCGCCCGACAGCGTCAGGCCGCGCTCGCCGATGCGCGTGTCGTACCCCTCCGGCAGCGAGGCGATGAAATCGGCAGCCTGCGCCCGCTCGGCCGCGCCGATGACGTCGGCGTCGCTGGCGTCCGGCACGCCGAAGGCGATGTTCTCGCGGACGCTGGCCGAGAACAGGAACGTCTCCTCCGAGACGATCGCGATCGCCCGGCGCAGATCGGTCAGCGCCAGGTCGCGGACGTCGACGCCGTCGACGAGCACACGTCCAGCGGTGACGTCGTAGAAGCGCGGCACGAGGGTCGTCAGCGTCGTCTTGCCGCACCCCGTCGGGCCGATCAGAGCGACGGTCGCACCGGCGGCGATCTCGAGATCGATGTCGCGGACGATCGGCTGGCAGTCGTCGTACCCGAAAGTGACGCCGTCGAAGCGGATCGCACCGCCACCCTCAGGTAGGCGCTGCGCCGTCGGCGCGTCGGCGATCACCGGTTCGAGATCGAGTACCTCCAGCACGCGCAGCCCGCTGGCGACGGCCCGCTGGGCCTGTCCGACCCACATCCCGAGCATCCGCAGCGGCATCACCAGCATCGCCAGCAGCAGGGTGAAGCGGACGAATTCGCCGAGCGTCGTGCGGCCCTCGATCACCATCCAACCGCCCGCTCCGAGGACGGCTGCGACCGCCAGGGCGGGCAGGAACGACAGCAGCGGCACGTAGCGGCTGCGCAGTGCGTTGGCGGCCAGGTTCGCGTCGAAGACGCGCTCGGATCGCTCGCGGAAGCGCTGCCCCTCCGGTCGCTCCTGACCGAACGCCTTGACGATGCGGACGCCGACGACGCTCTCCTCGGCCTGCGTCGTGACGTCGGCCAGCGTCTGCTGCGCCTTCGTCAGAACAGGGTGGGAGACGCGCGAGTAGCGCACTGCCGTGTAGACGATCAGCGGCGTCACGGCGACCGCCACCAGGGACAGCAGCGGGTCGGTCACGATCAGCACGGCGAGGACGCTGACCACCGTGATCACGTACTGCGTGAAGAACAGCAGGCCGTAGGACAGGAAGATCCGAACCGCGCCGACGTCCGCCGTCGCGCGGCTCATCAGTTGGCCGGTCTGGTTGCGGTCGTAGAACGAGAACGACAGGCCCTGGAGGTGGCCGTACATGCGGTTGCGCAGGTCGTACTCGATCGATACGGCCATCGTGCCGGCGACCAGTCGGCGGGCGACGGTGAGCACGAGGCGGAGCACCGCTGCGGCGATCATCAGCAGCACCAGGGTCTTCAGCACGTCGGTATCGCGCGGCCGGATCGCGTCGTCGATCAGGTCGCCGGTGAGCCACGGGATGGCGAGTTCGAACGCCTGGGCGCCGAGCGCGAGCAAGATCGAGAACCACAGTTGGAAGCGGTAGGGTCGTGCGAACCCCATCAGCCGCCGCAGCGTTCCCCAGAACGCCCCCGGCGGGAGCGGTCGGTCGGGGTCGGCGAGCGCGGTCACCTCAATCGAAACGCAGCCGGTGCCGTGCGACTTCCCAGAGGCGCGCCCAGGCGGCGGCGGCGATGGCCTCGCGGCCGCCGCCGCCGGTGCCGGTCGGGTGCGGGTCGATGTTTGGTCCGCGGACAGCGGCTCGCTGCCCATCTTGCCGGCTAGCCTGGGGCCAGACGCTGCAGCGATAGGCGCCGAGCGCGCGGGTGGGCGGCCGGTTGACGCGCGCTGGTGCGGGTACGTAGACTCATGCCGGAGGTAGCAGATGACGGTCAAGGCCACCCTCACCCTGACGCCGGAACAGATCGAGTTCTTCCAGCAGGCGGGCTATCTGAGCCTGCCGGCCATTACCACCGCTGACGAGGTCGCCGGACTGTGCGACATCTATGACCGCTTGTTTGCCACGCAAGCCGGCCGGGCCCAGGGCGATCACCTCGATTTGAGCGGCACGGACGAGGATGACGCCCCGGTCGTGCTGCCGCAGATTCTGAACCCAGCGAAATACGCGCCCGAGCTGGCGGGCACGCTCTTTCGCGCCAATGCCGAGGCCCTGGCCAAGCAACTCCTGGGGCCGAGCGCCGCGTATCGCGGCGACCACGCCATTCGCAAGGCGCCGAATACCGAGGCGCCCACGCCCTGGCACCAGGACGAGGCCTATTGGGACCCGACCCTGGACTATTCGGAACTGAGTATTTGGATCCCGCTGCAAGCAGCTACGCTTACGAACGGCTGCATGCAGTTTGCGCCGGGCACGCATCGGCAGGCGGTGCTCCCTCACCATCCCATTGGCAACGACCCACGGGTGATTGGGTTGGAAGTAGATGATCCGGATACGTATGCGGCCGGCAACGCCGCCTGCCCGATCACGGCCGGCGGGGCCACCGTGCACCACAGCCGCACGTTGCACTACACCGGGCCCAACCGCTCCGACGGCCCACGGCGGGCCTACATCCTGACCTTTGGCACGCCGCGCCGGCAGCGGGCCACGCCGCGCCGCTTTGCGTGGCAGGAACTGCAGCAGACCAAGTGGCAGGAACGCCACGCGGCGGCGCAAGCCGCGCGCGAACGCTCGGGCGCTGGGAGATAGGGGATCTGAAACTGCCGCGCTGTTTCGCCAGCCGCCCTCGATCCTTCCGAAGGCGCGCAGGCTTCGACCCCCGTCGAGGATTCGCGGCGTCGCCGATGTCTGCGCCGTTCTCAGCGTTCGAAACGCAGCCGGCGCCGCGCAACCTCCCAGAGACGCGCCCAGGCGGCGGCGGCGACGGCCTCGCGGCCGCGGCCGCCGGTGCCGGTGGAATCGGCGTCGGGGTCGGTCCAGAGCCGCTTCTGCCACGGTGGCACGGAGGCCGGGTCGAAGCGAGCACGGCGCGACCGGGCGCGGTCGGCGGGCAGCAGGTGTGGCACGACCTCGCCGAGGGTGCCGTTCCAGGCGTCACCGGCCAGATCGATGTCGAGCGGCGTGAATCCCATCGCGTGCGAGCCGGCTGCGCGGTAGATGCGGGGTCGCGGCGTGATCGCGCGCCAGCCGTTCACGGGCTCCCACCACGGCAGCGCTCCGTTCAGCCCGCCGTGCGCCGTCAGGCGGGCCGACGCGCCGTCGTTCCCGATCCGGACGATCATGCCCTCCCAGTCGTCGCGATGGCTGCCGACACCCGCGTCCGGGAGATGCGTCGAGCGCGAGTCGGTGTAGTAGAGCCAGTAGTGGACATAGGCGGCGTCCGGCCGGCGGACGAGATGGACGAATGCGACCGGGCGCGCGCGGTCGACGTCGGCACAGGGGCGGGCGCGGCAGATCGCGAAGTCGACCGGCACGGAACGGTCGTCGCCGTAGCGGTCGCGTTCCAGAACGAGCAGCGGGGCGTAGCGCCTGATCAGCGGCTCCCAGGTCGGGCTGGTCAGCGCCCAGCTGTCGTCGTGTCGCGGTTGCGGTGGTCGCAGGGCGGCATGCAATACACGCGCCGCGTCCTGCGCCGTCGCGCCGCCCAGGCCGGCCGCGAAGGCCAGCGCGAGCCCCGCCACCACGGCGCTGAGGAGCACCGCCTCGAACGTCGCCTGTCCCCGTGCGGAAGCCATCCCTGCACGTTCGCCCGCTCGCCGCGCGCGGCGAGCGCGCGGATCGCACCGGAATCGCTACGGAGCGAGGCGGACGCGTCCGAGCCGCGCCGCGATCTCGGCGATCGCGCCCGACACGAGCGCGCGGTGTGCCGGGTCGTTCAACCACGCCGACGCGCCGCTGGGGTGTGGCAACGGTACGTAGACGCGCCCGTCGCGCTCGACGGCCTCGCCGATCACGTCGGCCAGGCGCGCCCGTCCCAGCAGCCGCTCGATCGCGAGGCCGCCGACGGGGATCACGAGCGGCGGATCGAGCAGCCGCAGGGTCGCCTCGGTCCACGGCGCGCAGCGGTCGAGCTCATCCCTCGCCGGCCGCCGGTC
>VFJZ01000049.1 GCA_009885805.1 Actinomycetota bacterium | reverse complement strand
TCGGGCGCTAGGGTGCCCGTGGACTCAATTTGGGCGCATTGTGTCGAGGATCCATGCGGGTTTGCTCTGTCGGCGGTCGGAACCGCGAAAAGGTCTCGCGATCAGGCGCTCGTGCAGTTGGGCAGGAACCCAGTGCTGGTGCGGGTTTGCGCACTTCGATCGGGGGAGGCGTTTCTCCCGGGTCCCGCGATCAATCTGCACGCGTGGATGCGCCTCGCGCGGTGTAGGCCGGGTAGACGTGTGTCCACTTGTCGCCCGAACCAGGCCGGTTCGAGCGACGCCCGTAGGACTCGATCCGCCAGCGAGTCAGCGCTAGCAGCGTGTAGGGCGGTTCGTCCATCAGCGAGACGGCCTCGCTTGATCCGAACAGCCGGCGGCTGTGCCGTTCGGTCGCCCCGAAGCGGAAGGCTCGGGGAATGATCTCGTCGATCAGTTCCGTCCGGGTCGCGTCATAGTCGCCTTCCCGGATGACGCAGGTGATGCCGAGCGTCACGTGGAGGTAGGTGCCGTCATCGGTGATATCGATGGGAAGGCCGTCGCCGGCTTCGGACTCGATGAGCAGTGTCCCCGCGATGTGTTCGGTCCCGTCGCCAAGCGTGAGGCGAACTTCGTCTGCGCTCCCGAGCAGTGTGGTGGCGAGCGCAGCGACCTGCCGTGACAGGTCGAGAAGCAGAGCGCTGGCGGAGCCCGTGGCCATCTCGGCCGATCGTACCGGCCCGTGGCGCGCGGGACCGGATCAGTATCGTATGCGGGCTGCTCGCGTCGGCCGTCGAGCAGCTGCGGCAGCCAGGTAACCTCGATCTACTGCGGCCATGTCGCCCGCTCGTCGAGAACAAATTCGTGTCCGGCGTCGAATGCTTCAGCGGCTGCGTGGACGGTTCCTCGGTGCCGGACAAGGTCGTAGATTTGATCCGACGCTCCGGAGGGATGCGCAGTCAACCCGACGGGTATATCGAGCTCCGGGTCGATCGGCTCGATGAGGTAGCCGACCGGCACGCGAACATCGAACACGACAAGGTTGTTGGCGCCGGGAAGGGCCGCGCTCGGAACGATGACGCCGGGGCATCTACCTTCTCGCAGTTCGTCGGCGAGCGCCTGGCACGCGGTGTAGTCGTCGGCGACGAGTTCGGACGCGGAGATGCCGTACTCGTGGGCGTTCTCAAACGTGATCTGGAGGAATCCAATGTCGGGTACGCGAAGCGACCATGTTGCTGTCGCGAGCACCTGCAGCGCCTCGCGCGGAGGCTTGTTCCAGCGAAGCCACTCGGCGATCGGTCCGAGCGGGTGAAGGCTCAGATATTGCGTCGGCGGCTCGTGACTTCCGACGGCCGCGGCGCGATGGAAGCGCCCGTCATATCGGCTGGCCTCGGTCCGTAACGGGTGGTGATAGCCAGCGGCGCGATAGGCCGTTATCACGCGGCGTCGCCGCTCCGCGTGCGAGCGATCGCACGTCGCAGCACGGGAAACTCCTGCGGACTTGGCAGCAGCTCCCTCGGAGCGCGCTCGTCCAGGTCATCCCGTGGCCAGTTGAACCATTCCACCGCGCCGGCCGGGGTGAACATGTGCCGAAGCTCGCTCACGGCTTCGGCGAGCAACTCAATCTGAGGTCCGTACTCGTTGATCTGCCCGCCAGTTGCACCGTCCGCCGTCCATCGCTGTACCGCCCGCTCGTTTGCGCCGATCAACGATGCAATCTGGGCCTTCGGGACGCGTGTACTCTCGAGCAGCCACGCGAGCGCCGCCCGCGGATCTCCGGCTTGGGCGGCAACGCGGTCTGCCACTCCGCGCAACGCGTGCTCGAGTCGTGTCAGCGCAATGCGTAGGCGTGCACGATCTCGCTCGTCGACGGCGGTGGTCGCTTCGGCGAGGCCCTTAAGCAGGATCGCGTGAGAGACGGGGCTGAGGTTCTCCAGCAAACGAAGATCGGTCTCTGCCAACGCCTTCGTTATCTCGTGGACGACGCCGCGGGCGCGATCGCTGACCTCGCGGGAGCGTCCTAGCGCCTCGTTTGCCGCGCCGATTGCGGCGGCGGCGGCCAGCGGATCGCGGAGATCCTTCAATCCACCTAGCTCGGCATTCCCTGTCTCGATGACGGTCATTGTCGTAATGATACGTCAGTACGCGACAAGACGGTAGTCAGGGGCTGCGCGCCACGCAGAATTCGCGGCCCTTGGGCGGCCTGCGGCGGCGGCCCGGACGCTGTCGCGCTGCCGGTTTTGCGCCGCTTCGGACGCCCGAGCCGTTTCTTCGAAGGTTGATCCAGTAATGCCTTTAGTCAAGGAAATTGGCTATCCTTGACCACGTGACGTCGTTGTTCAAGGATGGGGTGTTCGGGGCGGTGGTGCGTCGTCGGTGGGAGCCGAGCGCGGGGTATCCGGGTAGCCGGGCGCCGTTGGATGTCGACTGTTTTGTGCCGGCTCGGCTGGCTGGGGTGGCCGAGCCGCTGAGTCTTGACCTGGCCGGTCGGTTCGCGGAGGCGGATGCGGCGTTGCGTGGGTTGGCGGCGGTCGAGAAGGCCGCTCGGGTGGACGCGGCGGCGCGTCCGTTGCTGCGGTCCGAAGCGGTGTCGTCGTCGCGGATCGAGGGGCTGGTGCTGGGCCATCGGCGGCTCGCCAGAGCGGTTGCGTCGGGGCGGCACGATCGCACGGCGACGCTGGTGAGCGCCAACGTGTCGGCGGTTGGCGCTGCGTTGCAGCGGATTGACGGCGGCGCTGCGATCACGACTGAGTTGCTGTGTGAGATGCATGCGGTGCTGCTGGCTGGAACGGTGGAGGGGTTTGAGCCGGGCAGGCTGCGGAGCGTGCAGAACTGGATCGGCGGCAGCGCGTTTGACCCGTCTGGGGCGGTGTTCGTACCGCCGCCGCCCGACCTGGTGGCGGAGCTGGTCGACGATCTGTGCGTGTTCGCGGGTCGTTCGGATATGCCGGCGACGCTGCAGGCTGCGGTCGCCCACGCGCAGTTCGAGACGATCCATCCGTTCGCGGACGGCAATGGCCGGATCGGCCGGCTCCTGGCGCTGCTCGTGTTGCGTCGGCGTGGTGCGATCCCGGTGCTGGTGCCGCCGTTGAGCCTCGCGTTGCTGGCGGCGCGCGACCGGTATGTGGAGGCGCTGCAGGCGTACCGGTTTACCGGGCGGCGCCCGATCTTCGAGTTGTTCGCCGACGCTTGCATGGTCGCCGCGGACGGCGCCGCGCACCTCGCGCGCGACATCGCGGCGCTGCAGGAGCAGTGGCGGGCGCAGGCCGGGCATCCACGTCGCGACTCGGCGGCCGAGGCGCTGATCCAGCGGTTGCCGGAGGTGCCGGTGGTCGACCTTGCCGTTGCCCGCGAGCTGACCGGCCGCAGCGACCAGGCCTGCAATGAGGCGATCAACCGGTTGGTGGCGGTGGATGTGCTGCGGCCGACGAGCGCCACCGTGAAGCGCGGCCGGATGTTCGAGTCGGTCGGGCTGTTCGCGTTGCTCGACCAATTCGAACAACGCTACGGCTCCCCGGGATCCGTGCCGGCAGCGACGCGGCGCTGAGCGCGCGCCGGACGGTCGCCGGCCCCGAGGGCGCGTCTGTGGGCGCAATCTGCCGTGCTCGAGCAGCTCCGAGCGACACCGGGCATGGCTCTGCAGCACGGTTCGTGACGTTACAGACGTGGGCGTGGCCGGTTTTGGTCCCGCGATCGAGGGTTCGAATCCTTCCGCCCCAGTCCCCGATCCCTCGCCTCCGGGGAGGGATTCAAGTTGAACCCTGTCTCTCGGGTCGGAACTCCTACCGGAGCGCTGCAGCCGGCACCTGCTGCGTGATGCAGTGGATGTTGCCGCCTCCGAGGAGGATCTCTCGCGAGGGGATACCGACGACGCGCCGGTCGGGGAACGCGTCCGCGATGACCGCTCGTGCAGCATCGTCCGTTCGTTCGTCGAGCAACGGCATCGCGATCAATTCGTTCGCGATGTAGAAGTTGATGTAGCTCGCGGTCAGGTGGTCGCCTGCTACCGCCGAGAGGCTCCCGTCGCTTGTCCGATCGACACCGGTGGCCTCGTCTGGTGTGCGGTATTGCGCAGGCGGCAGCGGGACGAGCCGCACGTCCAACGAGCGGCCGCGGGCGTCGGTTGCCGCTTCGAGGCGGCGCCGAGCATCCAGACAGACCTCCCGCATCGGATCGCTCGGTTCGTCGGTCCAGGAGAGCAGGACGACGCCCGGTCGGACGAAGCAGCAGAGATTGTCGACATGTCCGCTCGTGACGTCGTCGACTGCACCGCGGCCGAGCCAGATCACCACCTCTGTCCCCGTGTAGGCCCGAAGTGTCTCCTCGATCTGAAGTCGCGTCAGGTCGCCGTTCCGGTTCGGGTTCAGGAGGCACTCCTCGGTCGTGATCAGCGTGCCTTCGCCGTCAACGTGAATCGACCCACCCTCCAGCACGATCGGAGCGGCGTAGCGGTCCACGCGTTCGTACTCGAGGATCTTCCGGGCGATGGCATCGTCGTGTGCTGCGCTGTAATAGCGCGGTAACGCAATGTGGCCGTAGCTGTTGAAGCGCCAGTCGACCCCGCGGCGCCGCCCGCTCGCATCAACAACGAACGTCGGTCCGTGATCTCGCACCCACGACCAGTTCGTCGTCAACTCTACGACCCGGACGTCGTTCGGCAGCGCAGCCCGCGCATTCTCCCACTGTCGTTCCGAGACGCCAACGGTGACCTCCTCCGACGTGGCGATCGCGCGCGCCACCTCGACGTAGGCGCGTTGCGCCGGCCGCGCCCCATCTCGCCAGTTCGTGCCCGATTCCGGCCAGACGATCCATGTGCCGTCGTGCCGTTCGAACTCCCCCGGCATACGGAACCCGTCGCCAGCCGGCGTCCCGGGCATCGGTGCTCCCATCGCGCCATTCTGGCACATCAAGGGACCACCCGACGCTCGGCGCGTGGGTGCCCGAGGACACCGCCTATCCGGCGGCGTTCAGTTCGCTCGGCGCGATCGCGGCCGTCACGAAGACGATCCGGATCGGGACGGCGGTGGTGAATCCGTATACCCGTCACCCGGTGCTGCTCGGGATGGAGATGGCGGCGCTCGACCAGGTCTCGAATGGGCGTGCGATCCTCGGGCTTGGTGGCGGCATCAGGCTCTGGATCGAGACCCAGATGGGGATCCCGCACGAGCGGCCGGTCGCGGCGATGCGGGACACGGTCGCGATCATCCGCCGGCTCTTCGCCGGCGAGCCGGTGGAGTATCAGGGGCGTGTCTTCAGTGCCGGTGCGGGGATCCGGTTTGATCTGGTGCCGGAGCGCGCTGACCTGCCGATCTATCTCGGTGCGACTGGCCCGAAGGCGCTGGAGCTGGCCGGCGAGGTCGCCGACGGGATCCTGCCGTTCTTTGGCGATCCCCAGGCCGTCGCCCGAGCCGGCGAGCGCGTGCGGGTCGGCGCCGAGCGGGCGGGCCGCGCCGCCGGCGACATCGACCTTGGCGCCCTGCTGTTCACGTCAGTGGCCGAGGACGACCGGGCCGCCCGCGACGCCGTCAAGCCGCTGCTGGCGACGTTCTTTGGCTGGTTCGCGACCCAGCCCGACCTGTCGCTCTTCACCGACCACGGACTCACGCACGCCGACGTCGAGGTAATCCGCGACGGCTACGCGCGCGGCGAGCTTCACTACGAGTTGGTGAGCGAGGCGATGATCGATCACTTCACGGTCGCCGGCAGCCCGGAGCGGTGCCGCGAGAAGGTTATCCGACTGATCGAGGCAGGGGTGACGACGGCCGTCTTCTCGCCCGTCACGGCCGAGGGGACAGACGTCGCGGCGCACATGGTTTGGCTCGTCGACAACCTGATCGACGCGTTCCGCTGAGGGGCCGCCGCGAGCGTCGCTACACCTGAAGGATGCAAAGGGTGCGGGTTCAGCATCTCAGTCTCTTGAGGGCAGTTCCCAGTCCGTCGAGTGCCGGGTTGAGAGATCGAAGCCGAACTTCCTCGGCGGCCGCTCGTCGGTGCCTCTCGGAGACACGCTGTTTCTGGCCTTCTCCGGGGCGCCGTTGCGCCCGACGACCGGCTTGTGGATACTCGCGGCATGGGTCCTGTCGTTCCGTTGTCTGCATTTCTGGATCGTGGGCTGGCGTCGGCGCCGGATGAGGTGGCGTTGATATCGGTGCGGCGACGCTGGACGTGGCGGGAGCTCGATCAGGCGAGCCGGAACTACGCGCACCACCTCGTTGCGGCCGGTTTGCGCCGCGGTGACCGGGTGGCGACGTTGCTGCCCGAGGGGGACGCCCTGCCGATCCACTACCTGGGCTGCTTCCGGGCGGGGTTGGTAGCGACGCCGCTGAACTACCGGTACACGCCGCTGCAGATCGATCATGCGCTGGGTGTGTCGGGGGCGCGGATGCTGGTGTTCGATGAAAGCCGTCGGCGTGATGTGGAGGCGAGCGCGCTGGCGCGCGAGCTTCCGCTTGGCTCGATCGTCGACGGCGACGATTCGGGCAGGCGGTTCGCCGACATGCTCGTGGCGCCAGCACGGCCCGTATCGCTTCGATGGGGCGACCCGGAGGAGCCGGCGGTGATCCTCTTTACCTCCGGCAGTACAGGGCCGGCGAAGGGCGTGACGCACACGGTGCGGTCAGCGGCGGCGCTGGTCGCGTGGTGGGCTGAGGCGTGCATCGTCCCGGGCGACGTCGCGTTGGCGCTGGCGTCGCTGTCGCACATCGGCGGGTTCACGGACCTGTTCTGCAGCCTGTCGCGCGGGGTTCCGATCGTGATTCCGGAGCGGGTGGAGGTGCCCTACCAGCTCGAAGCGATTCGCGAGTACCGGCCGACGTACGGGGTGTTCCTTACATCGAACCTCTTCGGCCTTGTGCGCGACGAGCGCTCGAGGCCGGAGGACCTCGCGTCGTTCCGACTCTTCTCCGCGGTCGGCGACACCGTGCCGGCTGCGCTGCAGGAGGAACTGCAGGCGTTGATCGGGCATGACGTCAACGAGTGCTGGGGCATGACGGAGGCCGGTACCGGGACGCTCTCGCCGGTGCAGGCGGAGCCGCGGCGGGGCTCGGTCGGTCGGGCGATCCGCGGGTACGAGTTCGAGGTGCGCGACGGCGACGGCGCAGTCGTCGCGCCTGGCGTGAGCGGGCGGTTGTGGGTGCGGTCAGAGGGTGTCATGGCGGGGTACTGGAACGATCCCGACGCGACGCGGGCGGTGCTCGTGGACGGGTGGCTGGACACGGGGGACGTGTTCGTGCAGGACGAGGAGGGCTTCCTGTGGTTCCAGGGCCGTGCGAAGCAGCTGATCATCCACCGGGGATCGAACATCGCCCCGCAAGAGGTTGAGGACGCCTTGGTTCAGCACCCGGCCGTGCTGCTGGCGGGCGTGGTCGGAGTGCCGGACGAGGTCAACGGCGAGAACGTACGTGCGTTCGTCCAGATGCGGCCCGGCGTCGCGGCGCCGGCCGCCGACGAACTGATCGCCTTCGTCCAGGTCCGGGTCGGGTACAGGGCGCCGGCGGATGTCTTCGTGGTCGACGACATGCCTCTGAACGCGAGCGGCAAGATCGACCGCGTTGAACTCCGGCGCCGATCGGAACTCCTGACGCCGCCCCCGCCGCGTTGACCGCATCGCTGTGGGAGGGGGTTTCGCTGCGTCGCGCCGAGGCCGACCTGCCGACGGCCGCGCGCGGTGGTCCGGGAACGGCGCTACCTCGACGTGGTCTGATCGAGAGGGTTCGGGTTCAGCTTCAGTCTCTTAAGGGCAGTCCTAGTATTCATGTGGGCTTGCGAGTGTCGGCGCGGCGGATCTCGACCATGTGGGCGCTCGGGGCCGTATTGAGGCCGCATGTGATGCTCAGTGTCCATGCGGGTTTGCGGCGATGAGCAGCGGAGGGAGCGAACGGACCCGCGATCACGAGAAGATGCCCGCCCGCTCGGGTCTACCCACCGGCTGGTCCATCGTTCGACGAGTGCGGGGGTGCGCTCGCCGGCGGCTGCGCGAACGAGAGCTGTCGCGCGAGCTCCGTGCGGGTGCGGACTCCGAGCTTTCGGAACGCGCGGCTGAGGTGCACCTCGATCGTCTTCGGGCTGAGGAAGAGGCGCGCCGCGGCCTCGCGGTTCGTGACGCCCTCGGCGACGACGAGTGCCACCTGCAGCTCCTGCGGGGTTAGTTCGTCGCGCGCTGACGGTTGTGTCTTGCGCAGCCGCGCGCCGCTGGCGCGCAGCTCGATCCGCGCACGCTCGGCCCAGGGTCGCGCGCCGGTGTTCTCGAAGGTCTCGAGTGCGGCGTTCAGTCGGACCCTTGCGTCGAGCCGGTTCCCAGCGCGGCGCAGGCGCTCGCCGCCCGCAAGCATCGTCCGCGCGGCCTCGAAGGGCGATGCCGGCAGCGCCGCCGCCTCGTCGAGCAGCGCTGCCAGATCCGCGACCGGCGCCAGGAGGAGCCGGCAGCGCAGGGCGGCGTGCGCGGCCCACTGCGAGCCGGACGAAGTCGCGCGCTCCTCGAGGTCGTCGAGCGCCTCCCGGGCGCGCTGCTGATGGCCGAGCCGGACGAGGGTCTCGACCCGATCGGCGGCGTACTGGATGTAGCCGGGGTGGCGGACGACGGCGGCAACGTCGTGTGCCCGGTCGAGCGCCGCGAGCGCCGCCGGGTCGTTTCCCAGCCCGAGCTCGAGCATGCCGAGCGCGGCGTCCGCTCGCGCCCCGGACCAGGACGCGCCGGCCCAGCCCGACCGGCGGGCGGCGGCGATGTGTTCGCGGCACGGCGCTTCGAGGCCGAGGTGCGCCTCCACCGTCGCGAGCTGGGCGAGCTGCCATCCCGGGAGCCATCGGCCGCCCTCGTCGCCGATCGTTAACGCCTGGGTCGACAGCGACAGCGAGGCGGCCAGGTTGCCGCGGCGCAACTCGGCCTCGGCCAGGGCCTGGTAGGTGTAGGCGAGGGCGGGAGCGTGTCCGAGGCGGCGGAGCAGTTCGAGCGTGCGCTCGGCGGCGGCGGCGGCCTCGTCGATCAGGTCCGCGGCGATCAGCACCTCGCACGCGAACGCTGCCTGGAGGTCGACACAACCCTCGGACAGCTCGATTGCCTGGCGCGCGGTCGCAACGCCCTGGGCGACCTGGCAGTCGCCGAGCTGCGTCCATGCGAGTGCCGTCAGCACCTCCCGGTCGTCGGCGGTGACGTCATCGCCGAGGAGGTCGCGCCCGCGATGGGCCAGCACGCGGGCGCGATCGATCGCCATCGTGTCCCAGGCGAAGTCCCACGCCAGCCCGAGCATCCGAGCGGCACGGCGTGGGTCAAGGTCGGCGATCTGCTCCGCACGGGCGACCAGCGGTTCGAACAGCGGCTCGGGATCGCCGGACGACGAGACGGCCCACCACTCGGCGACGGCGATATCGGCCACCAGGAGCGGGTCGACGGCTCGATCCCGCGCCCGTTCGAGCAGGGCCAGAGCCTGCTTGGGCCGACCCCCGAGCCAGGCGGCCTGCCCGGCGTCGAGCAGCCGGCGATCGCGTCGTTCGCCGGGCGGCGTCATCACCGCCGCCTGCTCGAGCAGCCGCGCCGCGGTCGCGGCGGCTCCCGACCGCAGGGCGCCGCGGGCTGACACCGTGAGCGTCGCCGCCACGGCCTCATCGGGCTCGGTCGAGGCGAGGGCCCGGTGCCAGGCGCTGCGCAGCGGCGCGCCGGCGGCGAGCCGGTCAGCGAGTGCCGTGTGCACTGCTCGCACCTCGCTCTGCGGTGCGGAGGAGTACAGGGCCGATCGCACCAGCGGGTGGCGAAACTCCACGCGGCCCCGCCGGATCGAGATCAGGCCGGAACGTTCCCCCTCGTCGAGGCCCGCAGCGGCATCGGGCTCGGCTCCGACGATTGTCGCGTAGTCGGCCGTGTCCGCGGCGCTGGCGAGCAGGAGCGCCCGTCGCGCGACCGGCGAGAGCCGAGCGGCGCGGGTGAGGAACGCGCGCTCGACGCTCGCGGTGACGGCGAGCGGGTCGTCGAGCGGCCGGCGCCCGGACCGCTGGTCGAGATCGAGCGCGAGCGGTAGCTCGAGCAGCGCCAGCGGGTTGCCGCCGGTCTGCCGGACGAGGGAGCGGGCGACGACGGGATCGACCTCCGGGACGCTGCGGCCGACGAGTGACACGCCCGCCGCATCATCGACGCCATCCACCTCCAGCACCGGCACGCCGGGAGCCTCGAACGACTCGGTGCTGCGCGCCGCCAGCAGCACGCCGAGCGCCTCTCCCGCGACCCGGCGCGCGACGAAGCCGAGAGCGAGCGCCGATTCGTCGTCCAGCCAGTGGGCGTCGTCGGCGACGATGAGGAGCGGCTGCTCCGCCGCCAGCTCGGCAAAGAGCGCGAAGACTCCGGAGTAGACGGCGATGGCATCGAGTTCGTCCGCCGTCTCTTCGCCCAGCGCGACCCGGATGGCGTGAGCCTGCCGCGGCGCGAGGGAGTCGAGCACCGGCAGCACCGGGGCCAGCAGGACGTGCAGCCCGGAGTGCGGCACCACGGCTTCGGAGTCCACACCGAGGACGCTCAGAATGCGCAGGTCCTCGCTTCGCCGTACCGCGTACTCGACCAGTGCCGTCTTACCGATGCCGGGCTCTCCGCGGATCAGAAGCGCGCCGCCGACGCCCGTGCGGACGTCGGCGAGCATCGCCTCGATGCGTCCGCACTCGGCGGCGCGGCCGACCAGCATCGGTAGATCCTATCCCGCCAACTCGTCCACGAGTTCGGCAAAGGCGGCCGTGTAACGATCGACGTCGGCCGCGGTCGTCGCGCACGAGACCGCAGGCCCCGACCACCACCCTGCTTCCCAGATGCCCCGGTTCGCGAGCCACACCCGCATCGCGGCGGACAACGGCGACGAGAACCGGGCGCGCGCGTCGGCACCGTTCTGGGGCCGCTCGGGATGCGGCCGGTAGCCGGACTTGGCCCACAGGCGGTCGACGGACCAGGGGAGCCCGGCGGAGGCGAGCGCATCCTCGATGCCGTCCGCGAGCCGTGCTCCGAGGTCGGCGGTCCGTTGATAGGCCTCCTGCGTGAGGACGTGTTCGAGTGCCGCCCGCGCGGCAGCCGTCTGCAGCGCGCTGCCGGCGAGCGTCCCGCCCGTCGCGATCTCGCCGGTCGGAGCGCCGGAGGCTGCGGGCATGCTGCCGGGCTCGCTCATCAGATCTGCGATCGGCTCGCACATCCCGTACGCGCCGAACGGGACTCCGCCGCCGATCGCCTTGCCGACGGTGACCATGTCCGGCTGCAGCCCGATCCGGCCGCCGAGGCCGTTGAACCCGCACATCAGCGTATGCGTCTCGTCGACGATCAGGACCGTCCCGGTACGCGTGCACGCCGCCCGCACCGCCTCGTGGAAGCCCGGCTCGGCGACCACGATGCCGGTGTTGGTGAGGGCCGGCTCCGTGATCACACAGGCGATGTCGCGACGGTCGAGCGCAACAGTCACGGCCTCGGCGTCGTTGAACGGCACGATCACCGTCTCCGCGGGCGCGCCCGCGGGGAGCCCGACGTACTCGGGCGTGACGCGACCCTCGTTGAGCACGGACAGCGTGTCGTCGATCAGGCCGTGGTACTTGCCGTCGAACACCAGCACCCGTGATCGTCCGGTCGCCGCGCGCGCCAGGCGGATCGCCTCGATGTTGGCCTGTGACGCGGACAGGGTCAGCTGCCACTTCGGGAGCCCGAACCGCCGCGCCAGTTCCTCGGCGACGGCGATCGCGTTCTCGTCTGCGAGGAAGAGCTGCGGGCCCGAGCGCATGCGACGTGCAACAGCCTCGGCCACCGGCTCCGGCGCGAACCCGCAGAACGTGCTCGAGTCGGCGAGGTTGAAGTCCAAGTACTCGATGCCATCGACGTCGGTGAACGTCGCACCGGCGCCGCTTGCGGCGTACACCACAGGGTGGTCCCAGAAGCCGGAGAACCATGCCATGGGCACGCCGCGTGGCATCGAGCGGCGCCCGCGCTCGACCAGCGCCGCGGAACGCGGGCGCGCGGCGGCGAAGACCGCCACTTCGCGCTGATAGATCGCGTCGATCCGTGCGTGGTCGACGCCGAACGGGACGGACTGCAGAACGGTAGACATGCAGCGACGGTACGGAGCGGCGCTCGGGTGTCGCGTGAGGGAATTCCCTACGCTGGCTCAAGCGCTAGGACGCGTTTGTCGTAGCCAGGCCGATCCGTCGAAGGCGCGTCTGTGGGCGCAATCTGCCGTGCACAAGCAGTTCGGCGCGATCGCGGGCGTGGTGCTACAGCACGGTTCGTGACGTTACAGACGTGGGCGTGGCCGGTTTTGGTCCCGGGATCGAGGGTTCGAATCCTTCCGCCCCAGTCGCCAGTCCGTCGACTCCCGGGTGGACGGATCGAAGCCGAACCCTCGCGAGCCAGCGGACGCCCGACCTGCCCGCCGACAAGATGTACCGCTGGCGTGCGGCCGATCCGATACGTTCTGGATCGTTTGAACACCGTGGCTCGTCAAGCGAGGAGGACAAAATGGCCGTCGTCGCGATCATCGAACTTCAGGCCAGACCGGGCCGGCGCGCCGAACTGGTCGCCGTGCTGAACCGGATCGTCGCCGAGCACGGCCCCGGGCAGGCCGGATTCCTCGGCAGCCGCCGCTACGAGGTGGTCGGCGATCCCGACAGGCTGATCGAGATCGCCGATTGGGAGTCGTCCGAGGCGCGCGAGGTACACCTGAGGGCGGCGGCGGCGACTGGAGTCTTCGCGCCGCTCGCGGATCTGCTCTCGGCGCCGTTTCGCGCCACGGTGCTCAGCCAGC
Source organism: Actinomycetota bacterium (assembly GCA_009885805.1). Taxonomy (GTDB): domain Bacteria; phylum Actinomycetota; class Thermoleophilia; order Gaiellales; family F1-60-MAGs149; genus VFJZ01. The sequence continues at coordinate 12,558 of VFJZ01000049.1, read as the reverse complement.
TGCCATGAGTGAGTGGGTGGGTGTGTCTTCAAGGCGAACTACCAAGAGGTCCCGAACGGCGGCGGGTAGTTGATCTCAGGCCCTCGGAAGGATGCAGCCGACCGGCTCTACGGCGAAGCGTTGCCCGTCGAGGTCGACGCCAACGTGAGCACCGAGTCCTGGCGCGATGTGCGTGGCATCCCCGCCCGTGCCGGTGATGAGCGCGCCAGTCGCTAGCCCGCACGAACGTTCAAACCGCCGCCTCGGGTCGTACGCCTCGAACCGTCGGGCGAGGTCGTCGACGTGATCGAGGATGTCCTCCACGGTTCGCAGCACTGCTGTCACCCCAGCGACGCCGACGGCGGCAAGTCGGGTCGGTGGTGTCGAGGGTTCCGGTTCGGCCTCAGTCTCCTGCGGGCGGCCCCTGGCCCGTCGATTCCCGGCTAGAGAGATTCCGCTCCCCCGATCGGATCGCAGGCGTATCCTCGTTCGGGTTCAGCCCGAGTCCCCCGGCGTCTGGCTCGTCTGGCCGCGATCAGCCCGCGTCCGATAGAGTCCGGCGACCGCCGACCCGTAGGAGCCCACCGCTTGCCGACGACCTTCGTCCTCGTACACGGCGGCTTCGGTACGCCCGCCGAACTCGCGCCGGTCGTGCCCGGTCTCGAAGCACGGGGACATCAGGTCGTCAACGTCGACCTCCCGTGCGAGGACCCAGCATCCACTCTCGAGGACTACGCTCGCACCGTCGTCGAGGCGATGCGCGACGTCAAGCAGCCGCGATTCCTGGTCACTCACTCCGCCGGAGGCGGCACCATCCCCCTCGCCGCCGCCAAGGTGCCCGTCGACCACCTGATCTTCGTCACCGCCGTGGTCCCCGAGCCAGGTCGTTCAGTCTTCGAGATCGCCGGTTCCGAGACACAGAAGACGATCACGTCGCTGACGATCGATCACGGCGACGGAACTCGTTCGTTCGACCTCGCGATCCTCGCCGGTATGGCGCCCCCCGACGAGCGTGAGGCGACCCTGCAGTATCTCCAGCAGACCCAGCGGAGGCAGGGCTGGCTCGCGATGACCCAACCCTGGCCAGGCGCATCGATCCCGGATGTGCCGCGCTCCTACATCCTCTGCACCGAGGACACAATCCTCCCGCCGGAGCGTCAGCGCGCGTTCGCAGCGGCGCTCGACGTCACGCCGGTCGAGATCGCCTCGGACCATGGAGTCTTCGGCACCCACCCGGACGAGCTGGCATCGATCCTCGCCTCGCTGGCTGGCTAGCGGGCGGCTCGATGCCGCATCGCCTTTCGGGGTCAAGATTCAACCGGCAGGTCACGCCGGGCGCGACCAACGAGGGAGACCGCGGACGAGATCCTCGCGTAGAACGTCAGGCTGCGATCCGGTGGCTGACGGCCGTCTGAGGCGCGGTGAGGAGCCGAGCGATCACCCGTGCGAACTGGGCGCAGTGGGCGGCATCGGCGGGCGCCCCCGGCTCGGCTGCGAGCGCCTGGTCGGGAGTGCCGACGAGAAGGGCGATGACGGAGGTCGTGAGGTCGATCGTGGCGGTGTTCATGGCATCGCCGTAGGTCGCGGCCCGCACCGCCGCGACCGGGAAATCCCTGGACCGCGTGCGGCCAACTGGCGCGGTGCGGTGCAAGGGTGCCCGCCGACCGAACCTCCGCGCGGATCGCGGACGGTCCGTACTCCCACGCCCTGCGAAGTGCGCGCCGGCTGAGCGGGTGAGGGCGACCAGGACGCAACCTCCGTGTCGCGCTACGCTGCCGCCATCGAGCGCTGGCACCTCCCATCGATCGACGCGGACGGGCGGCGCGAGCCGCGCGTTCTCTTCTCTACCGCGGAATGCCGCGCCGTCGTGATCGCCCTCCGCGACGGCGAGGAACTCGGCCAGCACTCCGTGCGGGAGCGAGCCGTGCTGCAGGTGATCGCCGGCTCCGTCGCGATCACCACCGGCGCGCAGACGGTGTCGGCCGAGGCGGGGACGCTCGTCACGTTCGAGCCCGGCGAGCGACACAGCGTCCGCGCCGAGAGCGAGGCCCGCCTTCTTCTGCTCCTCGCGCCGTGGCCGGCCGCGTCGCACTACACGGCCGGGGAGTCTGCCGACCCGGGGCGGATGCCGGCCAACGCCAGCACGCCGGCCCTCGACTGACCGAGCGACCCGCTGGCGGCCGGGGCCCATCGTGCCGTCAGCGGCGACGTCCGCGTTGCCGGGTTCGAAGTACGAGGAGAACGGCCCCGGCAACTCGCCGACCTCGCGGAACACGCCGGTCGTGGCCGTCACGCGCCCGGCGAACGTGGGTCGTCGAAGCCGCCTACGGATACGTCGTGAACCGATACACGCGATCGAAAGGACCAGGCACACCCGGCCATTGACGCCCTCTTCGCGCGGGGAGCTCGAGGCCGCTGAGGATGGCGGCGCCGTCGCCTCTGACGAACAGCACCGCGACGAGTTCGCCGGTGGGCGGCGGCGTGCCGGGCGCGACGGACGCGATGGCGACGGCCGGAAACGAGACGGCGACGCGGCCGTCGCCGAGCACGGCGTCCACGCGGGCGTCGATTCTCACCGCCCGCCCGTCGTCCCGCCCGACAACGCGCGCCGCACGCCATACACCGCGCGGTCGCGACCGCACCAGCACCACCTCGACGGCGTCGCCGGGTGCGAGCGCGTGCTCGGGGGCCGGAACGACTCGCGATCGGTAGACGAGCGGCAGCGCGCCGTTGTTCGCGGCCGGAGCGGCCGGCCGTTCGATCGCCAGGCGGACCGTCCGCGCGCCCCGCTCGCGGTACTGCTCGGCGTCGTGGATGCCGTAGAGCACGTTGACGGTGCCGATGACGGCGATGATCAAGCCCGCCCGCACACCGGCGGCGCCGGCGGCGATCGTGGCGATGACGATGGTCACCGCTGCTCCGATCGCGCAAGCCGCGGTTGGCCCGCCGAGCGTCCAGGCCAGTGCGCCGTACTGGCCGGCCGCGCCGGCGCCGCCGATCACGGCCCCGGCGGTGGTGAGCGTGGCCGAGCGGCCGGCGAGCCCCGCGCTGAACACGGTCACGGCGAGGAGGACGACGGCGCCGGTGATGAAGCGCCCGACCCCTTCCAGATGATCGCCGGCGAACGCGAGTGTGAGTGGCGCGAGCGCCGCGAGTGCGCCGGCGACCCCGACTGGCGCCGACCATGGTCGAACCCCGGTGATCCACGTCCGGCCGGCGACAGCGATGCTGGCCGCGAGCACGGCTGACACGATCGCAATCGTCCCGGCGATCGGCCCGAGACCTGGCTCGTACCACTCGGCGGCGCGTGGCGTCCGTCCGAGGTCGCCGATGCCGTACGCACCGACCGTCGCTGCGGCGATCGCGAGTGTCGCGAGCAGACGTGCGAGGCGATCGCGCTCGCGCAGCCGCGCCCGTTCTGCGAGCGCCCCGACGCCGATTCCCACGGCGAGAAGGAGGCCCGCGACCCCCCAGGGGGATAAGCCGGGCGTCATGCCCCGAGCGTGCGCTCTCCGGGGACGGCCCGACGGATTGATCCGACGGACGGTTCGTCTAGCCCGCTCAGCGGTCGGCGGCGGCGCGCCGCTCGCAGTTCCGCTGGCCCGGTGTTCGGGTTCTTCGCAGCGATGGCGTCGAGTTGGTCGCGGATGCCGCCCGGCTCGTCGTACGACCGGAACACGTTGTAGCCGCCGACCGCCATCAGCGCCGCCTGCTGCCTGACCGTCTGGCCCTTGCCGTTCTTGATCAGGCCGATCTGGACGCCCTGGGCGGCGAGCGAGTCGCGCTGGCCCCACGTCAGGACGAGGTCGATCTGGGTCCCGTTCAGCGCGGGCCGCTGCGTCGAGACGTCGTAGCCCGCCTCGCTTCAGCTTGGCGAACTGCGCACCGTCCACCGTTGCGCGATACGGTCGGGACGAACGGTCCACCTGGACAATGTCGACTCCCCCGACTCGGTTCCCGGTTCGAACGCGGTTCGGGAAACCCGAAGGTGCGCCGCGATCAGCCGGTGGGCTGGCCGGCGGCGACGAGGCAGTCGGCAGCGAGCGGCATGAGCGCCGGCAGGTCGGTGTCGTCGTAGACGATGTCGCGCGACCGCACGCTCGGGCTCGTCGCCTTGTTCGACATCGCGTTGTAGGTAAGCGTGATCATCCGCCGCGAAAACGGCGAGAGGTTCGCCGTCGAGCCGTGCAGCGTGTTCGTGTTCATGAAGATCACGGACCCCGCCGGACCGGTCGGCACGACGATGCCCGCCTCGTTGACACGCTCCTTGATCACCTCGGGACTCGTGTAGCGCAGCTTGTAGGAGGTGCCCTGGGTCGACTCGTCCGGGGTGTCGTCGGTCATCTCCTGCGACCCCGGGACGAGCATCAGCGGGCTGTTGAGGTGCGTCACCTCGTCGAGGAAGATGAGCGTGTTCACCATCCGCGGTTGCGGGATGTGGTCGTCGGCGCGGTAGGTCGGATAGTCCTGGTGCCAGAACCAGACGTCGCCGTTGAACGCCGCCTTGCAGTTCACCAGGAGCTGGAACGGGTAGACCTGCTCGCCGAGCAGTTCCTCGACCGTGGCGAGTAGGCGCGGGTGCCGGATCAACCGGTCGTAGACGTCGCTGTACAGCTGTGGGTTGAAGACCGAGCGCGGCGTCACGCCGTCCTTTTCGAGGACCAGTCCGGGGCGCGGCGGCTCCGTGGCGAGGATGTCGTCGAGCTCGTCGGTCAGGACCGTCGTCTCGGCGGGCGTGAGCACGCCCTCCATGAAGACGAATCCGCGCTCCTCGTACTCCATTGCTGCCTGCGAGCCCATTCCCATCCTCCTGTCGATCACGATCGGACGAAGCCTACTACGACTGCGCCTGCGATCATCGGCGGTCGTGTGGCGTTTCGCCATCCTCGTCGGGCTCGCCCTGACCGGCGCGTTGCTCGCGTCGGGCTGGGTCGGCGGACACCTCGACGCCTCGACGGCGCAGGCGGCGGCCGAGCACGTGACGCCGACGACGCACCGCTTGCTCGCGGCGTTCACCCAGCTTGGTGGAGCGCCCGTGGTGATCGTCCTGGCGGTCGTCCTCGCCGTCGGCGAGTTCCTCCGGACACGGTCGCGGTCGGTGTTCGCGTTCGTCACGGCCGTCGCGCTCGGCAACCATCTCGTCACGACCGTGGTGAAGGCGATCGTCGACCGGCCTCGGCCGACCTTCGACCCCGTCGCACTCACGCTGGGGCCGTCGTTTCCGAGCGGGCATTCTTCGACGGCGGCCGCCTTCTACGCCGCGGCGGCACTGCTGATCGGCCACCGCCTCGGCCCGCGCGCCCGCTCCTGGCTGCTCGTCGGCGCGGTCGTGATCGCGGTCGCAGTCGCCGGCACCCGTGTACTCCTCACCGTGCACTGGCTGTCGGACGCCTTCACGGGTCTCGCGCTCGGCTGGGCGTGGCTCGTTCTCTGCGTTTTCACCTTCCGTTCGGCGCGCGTGTCGAGTGCGGCCGGCGCGGTTCGTCCATTCGGTACACCAGCGGAACAGGAGGACCCGTCATGGGACACGCCATCGTCGACGCGGCCGCCATCGAGCCGCTGAACGGCGTGGCGGCGGGTCGATCAAGGTCGACGGCAGCGAGTCGCCGCTCAAGGTCGGCCAGTACGTCTTCCTGCCCGCGTCCGCGCGCCGGCAGATGATGGCCGGCCCGGAGGGTCTCGCCTGGGTCGGCGTCGGCTGCCAACCGGGTGCGTTCAAGCTGCAGCAGCAGTTCGCGTAACGTGTCGGCCGTGCGGATCCTCGTCACCGGCGCCGGCGGTATGGTCGGACGCAAGCTCGTCCAATCTCTCGAGCGCGACGGCTCGGTCGGCGGTCAGCCGATCGACGCCGTGCTCGGGGTCGATGCGATCGCGGCGCCGGGCGTCGAGGTCGTCGACATCGCCGCGCCCGGGGCCGCCGAGGGACTGCTCGGCAGTCGTCCGGACGTGATCTTCCACCTCGCCGGGATCGTCTCCGGCGAGGCGGAGACCGACTTCGAGAAGGGCTATCGCGTCAATTTCGACGGCAGTCGCCTGCTGCTCGATGCGATTCGACTGATCGGGAACGGCTACCGGCCGCGGTTCGTGTTCACGTCCACGATCGCCGTGTTCGGCGCGCCCTTCCCAGAGTCGATCGGCGACGAGTTCCTCACCGCACCCCTCACGAGTTACGGGACGCAGAAGGCGATGACGGAGCTCCTGCTCGCCGACTACACGCGGCGCGGGTTCCTCGACGGCATCGGTCTGCGGCTGCCCACCATCTGTGTGCGGCCGGGCGCGGCCAACCTCGCGGCGTCGGGGTTCTTCTCGAACATCATCCGCGAGCCGTTGGCGGGCCGCGCGGCGGTCCTCCCGGTTCCCGACGACGTGCGCCACTGGCACGCCTCGCCGCGCGCGGCGGTCGGCTTCCTGCTGCACGCGGCGGCGCTCGACGGCCGACTGCTCGGCGATCGGCGCACGCTGACGATGCCGGGCCTGTCGGTGACCGTCGCGGAGCAGATCGAGGCGCTGCGGGTCGCCGCCGGCGACGAGGCCGTGCGCCTGATCCGCCGCGAGCCCGATGAGGCGATCATGCGGATCGTCGCCGGCTGGCCGCGACGCTTCGACGCGCGCCGCGCGGAGGAGCTTGGCTTCCGCGCCGAGACGGACTTCGCGCAGATCATCCGTGTCCACCTCGAGGACGAGCTTGGCGGATGAGGTCGGCCATCGTCACGGGCGCCGGCCAGGGAATCGGCCGTGCCGCGGCCGTGGCGCTGGCCCGGGAGGGTTTCACGGTAGCGCTCGCCGGGCGCCGCGCCGAGACGCTCGTCTCGGCGGCGGCCGAGGCCGGCGGTGACTGCTTCGCGCACGTGTGCGATGTCCGCGACCCGTCGTCGGTCGCCGAGCTGTTCGCAGCCGTGTCGGCCAGGCTCGGTCGCCTCGACGTGCTCTTCAACAACGCCGGCATCGGTGCGCCGGCGGTGCCGCTCGAGGAGCTCGCGGTCGAGCAGTGGCGGGCCGTCGTCGACACGAACCTGACCGGCGCGTTCCTTTGCACGCAGGAGGCGTTCCGTCTGATGAAGACGCAGCGGCCGCGGGGCGGTCGCATCATCAACAACGGTTCGATCTCGGCGATCACACCGCGGCCGTTGTCGGCTCCGTACACCGCGACGAAGCACGCGATCACCGGTCTGACGAAGTCGACCTCGCTCGACGGACGCGCCCACGACATCGCCTGCAGCCAGATCGACATCGGCAACGCGGCAACGGAGATGACCGAGCGAATGCGAGATGGCGGCGTCCTGCAGGCGAACGGCACGACCGCCGTCGAGCCGACCTTCGACGTCGAGCACGTCGCACGCGCCGTCGTCTACATGGCGACGCTGCCGCTCGACGCGAACGTGCAGTCGATGACGCTGATGGCGACGGCCATGCCGTTCGTCGGACGCGGCTGATAGCCTGGCCCGATGCCGATCCTGAGGATCGTCGCCCTGCTGCTGCTCGCGTCGCCTGGCGTCGCTGCTGCAGCCGATGCGATGCCGGCGCGATGGTCGGTCGGCGCGGCTGCCGATGGTGGCGCGGTCCTGCAGTGGACGGCGCCGGCGAGGCTCCCGTTCGGCGACGGGCGGGTGGAGTTCCGGCTCGGCGACCGCCTGCTCGGCTATCCACGCGTCCAGGGCGCCGTCGCGTCGCTCGATCTCGGCGTCCTGCCGTCCGGTGACCTCGGCCGCCTTCAGGCCTGGCGTTCGGGGCGACGCGTCGATCGGCCGACGCCGCTGACGGTGGCCCGTCCGCGGCCGGCCGCGCCGAGCGTGCTGGCGCCGCGCCCGCCTCTCGTCGCCAACGACCCGGCCCGTCCCGGGCCCTACGCGGTCACGTCGTCGTCGTACTCCCTGGCCGGGCTGGCGATCGCGCCTCTCCCGGCGCCGGTGGAGGTCGTCGGCGACGTCATCGCACCGGTCGGCGCCCCGGGCGCGCGGCCACTGGTCCTGTTCCTGCACGGGCGTCACTCGACCTGCTTCCGCGACGGTCCGGCCGGAATCGAGACCGGCGAGTGGCCGTGCCCGCCGGGTTGGGCGCCGGTGCCGAGTCACCTCGGCTACCGCTATCTCGCCCAGCGCCTCGCCTCGCAGGGATACGTCACCGTCTCGATTGCGGCGAACGGCGTCAACGGTCAGGACTTCGCGGCGGAAGACGGCGGCGCGCAGGCGCGCTCGATCCTCGTGCGCCATCACCTCGATCTGTGGCGGCGGTGGGCAGCCGGCGAGGCGGGACCGCTCGGGACGGCGTTTGCGGGCAAGGTCGATCCGTCCCGGATCGTCCTCGTCGGGCACAGCCGCGGCGGCGAGGGCGTCGCGCGCGCCACGATCGATGCTGACGCGACCGCGGGCTACACGATTCGGGGGACGGTGCTGTACGGCCCGACCGCGTTCGGCCATCAGTCGCCGGCCGGGCGTCCGGTCACCTCGATCCTGCCGTACTGCGACGGGGACGTGCTCGACCTGCAGGGCCAGGCGTTCGTCGACGGCGCGCTGACCGTGCCGGGGGATCCGGCGCTGCGAAGTGCCGTCCTGATGATGGGCGCCAACCACAACTTCTTCAACACCGAATGGACGCCCGGCCTCGCCGCCGCCCCGGCGAGCGACGACTGGTTCGACGATGCGAATCCGATCTGCGGCGCCCCGTCGACCCAGCGCCTCACCGCGGCCGAGCAACGCGCGGCGGCCCTGACGTACACGACGGCGGCGGTGGCGGCAACCCTGCTCGGCACCCGCGACGCCGTGCGCCTGCTCGACGGTACCCCGGCCCGGGCGCGCTCGCAGGGTCGGGCAGTCGTGCTCGTCACCTCGCTCGGGGCGCGGCGGCGCTCCCTCGTCCGCACCGCTGACGGACCGCTACTCGTCGCCGCGGCGGGGATGTCGGCTCGGCTCTGCCGGGGCTACGACGACGACTCCACGAGCGGGGCGCTCTGCGCGCAACGCACCGACATCGTCGCGCAGCCGCACTGGCTGGCACCGATCTCGCTGCCGCCGTCACCCCATCCCATCGCCCTGCGTTGGTCGCGTCGCGATGCCCGCGTGACCGTCCGCCTGCGCCGGCTCGCCGACCTTCGCGGCTCGACACACGTCGACCTCCGGGTGGTCGTCGACCGAACGAGCCCGACCGCGCAACTCGGCGTCCGTCTGGTCGACGACAGCGGCCGGGCCGTCGACCTCGTGACGACGACCGCGCCGCTGCGCGCACTGCCGGGCGCCGACGCACTCGGGAAGCTGTGGGCCCAGACCCTGCGCGCGCGCATCCCGACCGGCTCCGGCGTCTCGCTCGCACGGATCCGATCGATCGTGCTGACCAGCCGTTCCAGCGGTGGACGCGTGTATGTCCTGGATGCGGACGGTCGGCGGGCCGGCGTGTCCCGCCGAACCTTCTCCAGGCCGCGGCTGGACGCCGAGACAACGACCATCGTGGAGGGCGCCGGCGGCACGCGGACGGCGAACGCCCACATCCGCCTGACGGGCGCCCTCGGCGGGCCGGCACGGGTCTGGCTCCGCACGCTCGACGCGAACGGGGTGTTCGCTCCCGGTCGCGTGCTCGTCGTCGCGCCGGGAACCACCGACATCACGATTCCGTTCGACTTTGTCGCCGACGATCTGTTCAGTCCGGTGCGCCAGCGCCAGTCGCTCATGATCGACGTCCTCGACGGCGCCGTCGCCGGCACGTACGGCGGCGGCCTCGTGGTCACCGAGGACGAGCCGACGCCGACACTGACCGTGACGCCGCTCGCCACCGCCACGGAGGGGGCTTCGCTGACCTGGAATGTCACGCTGTCGGCGCCCGTCGCGGTGCCCTTGTTCTACCCGCTTCTCGCGGTGTCCGACACCGCCTCGGCGGACGAGTTGTCGACCGCAGACGTCACCGCCGCCACGCTCGGCCTGTGGGGGATGGCGCTCGATCCGGCTCGTCCGCTGCACGCCCGGTCGGCAGCGAGCGCGTCCGCGTTCCAGCTCCTCGAGATCCCGGCGCTGCAGATGTCGACGCCGTTCGCGATCGAGATCCGTGACGACGGCGTCTCCGAACCGGCCGAGACGGTCGCAGTCCGTCTCGATATCGGTGTCGGCGAGGATCCGATCATCCCCGGCCCGCTGATCGTCCGCGGCCAGGTTCCGGCGCACTGACAGATGCCGGCGCCGCGGATCGTTCTCGTCCTGAGCGAGAACTGGACGCTCGTCAGGCCCCGCGATCTGCGGGGCGTCGTCGACATCGCGGTGGCGGCCGAGGAGGCAGGCGTCGACACCGTGATGCTGTCCGAGCACGTCGTCATGGGTCCGTCGGCCGGGGCCGGCGGGATCATGGGGAACCCGCGCGACTATGCCGCGCCCGGCAACCAGGACCCGGCCACCCCGTGGCCCGACTCGATCGTGCTCGCCGCCGCAATCGCGGCGGCGACCAGCCGTGTTCGGATCGCCCTCGCTGCCGTGATCGCGCCGCTCCGCCACCCGCTGCTGCTCGCCAAGCAACTCGCGACGCTCGACCTGCTCAGTGAGGGGCGGCTGATCGTGCAGCCGACCGTTTCCTGGCACGAGGAGGAGTACCGCGCGCTCGGCGTGCCGTTCCACGAGCGCGGCGCAATTCTGGACGAGCAGTTGTCCGCCATGATGGCGGCGTGGACGCTGACGCCGGCCGCGCACGACGGGCCACGTTTCCCGTTCCGCGACGTCTACCTCGAGCCGAAGCCGTTCCGGCCGGGCGGGCCGCGGATGTGGTTCGGCGGGATGCACCTGCACGGCCCGATCCTCCGCCGGCTGCTCCGGTACGGGCATGGCTTCCACCCGTTCGGGACGCCGACGCCGGAGGAGTTGACGGCACTGCGCGGGGCGCTCGTCGAGGCGGGACGCGACCCGGGTCAGATCGAGTTGATCGGCGGCATCCGCGGCCGCTTCACCGATGCCGATTCGATCGCCGACCTCGACGAGGCCTGGACATCGGTGCCGGCGCAGATGGCGGCCGGCTACACCGCGATCTGCTTCAAGCCGTCCATGTTCACCGATGATCTCGCTGCCGTGCCGGACCTCTGCCGGCGCGTCGTCGCGCTTGCGCGGTCGACCTCACCAGGCTGATCGAATCTCCCACAGCAGCGGAAACACGGGCCGTCCGATCGTCGCGCGGAGGTAGGCGGCGCCGCTCGATCCACCCGTACCAGGTCGTGAGCCGATCGTCCGTTCGACCATCTTGAGATGGCGATACCGCCACTCCTGGACGCCCTCGTCGAGGTCGACGAGACGCTCGCAGACCATCGCCAGCAGCGGCTCGTCGCGGTAGGCGGTGAGAATCGCGTCGCGGGCTCCGTCCGCGTCGGTCTGGAGCAGGCGCAGGAACGAGTCCCACAGCGCGGGGCGTGTCATCGCGGCGTTGATCCGGTCGCGCGCCGCGCCCGGCGGGTGATGGTCGAGCATCGCCGCGTCGCGCCGACCGAGCACCGCCTCCCACTCGCGGAACTGGGCCGACTGGAAGCCCGAAGCCGAGTCGAGCCGTCCGCGGAAGCCGGCGAAGGACAGCGGCGTCATCGTCTCCAGGATGTCGATCTGCGCGACGATCGTCTTCAGGATCGTGAGCAGCCGCCGGAGCGTGTGCAGGGCGGCGGGGGCGTCGCCCGCATCGAGTCGTTCCTGGAGTCGGCTCGCCTCGTGCAGCAGCTGTCGGAACCACAGTTCGTACACCTGGTGCACGACGATGAACAGGTGCTCGTCGTGCTCCGGTCCAGCCGAGCGAGGCTGCTGGAGCGCGAGGAGGTCGTCGATGCGAAGGTAGTCGGCGTAGGTCAGCGCCTTGTCGACGTCAGGCCTCCCGCGCCAGGTACTGGGCGATCCGGTCCTGAAGGGCGTGGGCCGCAGTCTGGTTCACGTGACGCCCGCCGACGATGACGCTGAACGCGTACGGGCCGGCGTAGCCGGACAGCGCCGAGGCCTCGTCGAGGGTGCCGGTCTTCGCCCTGACGACGCCCGCAGCAGGGCCGCTCGTCATCCGCATCCGCAACGTCCCGTCCCGGCCGGCGATCGCGAGCGACGCCCGCAGTGGCGCGCCGATCGTCGGATCGCCTGACACCGCCGCCAGCATCCGGGCCAGGAAGCCCGTGCTCGCCCGGTTCCGCAGCGACAGCCCCGAGCCGTCGACGATCCTGGTGCCGGTCAGCGTCAGCCCGCGACGGCGGAGGATGCCGCGCGCGCGGCGTGCACCGCCGGCGGTGGTGCCGCGGCCGTACGCATCGGCGCCGACCGCCTTCAGGAGCATCTCCGCGGTGAAGTTGTCGCTGTCCTTCCCCATCCTCGTGATCAGCGCCGCGACCCGCGGCGACGAGTCGGTCGCCAGGGGGACTGCACCGGCGGGCGCCCGTCCGCGCGCGATGCCGCCCGCGACGTCGATGCCGGCCGCGCGCAGGGCACGAAGCAGCATCGCCGCCGCGCGCAGCGCCGGCCGCGACGCGCGGGCCCGCGTCGCGGTCAGTGCGGACAGCGGCGGGCACTCGTCGCCGAGGAATCCAGGCTTCCAGCCGGGTGCCGCGCGCTGCGCGTCCCACAGCGACTCGTCGCCGATCACCGACCCGGT
>VFJZ01000072.1 GCA_009885805.1 Actinomycetota bacterium | reverse complement strand
GCGGTCGCCAGCTTGCTGGCAGCGCACGGACGGATCACCCTCGCCGACCCCGAGGGCGCCATCTTCGAGGTGCTCGCCGGGCGCTACTCCGACGGGAGGGCGAACATCGAGACGTTCCTCAAGGGCCACGCTGGCGACGCCATTCGGGTCGACCGCAAGGGGCGACCCTCCGAGCACGTCGACGACCCGGCGCTCAGCATGGTGCTGGCCGTGCAACCGCAGGTGATCCGCGACCTGGCTCAGCACAAGTCGTTCCGCGGCAAGGGTCTCCTGGCTCGCATCATGTTCGGCTTCCCGGTCAGCCTCGTCGGCTACCGAGACGTGAGCGCGCCGCCAGTACCGGAGCCGATCCGGAGCCGCTACCACGAGCTCGTCCTCGACCTCGCTCGCCGGATCGACGAGGCGGGACGCGAGGTCCCGGTGACGCTTCAACTTACGGCCGGGGCCAGCGCCGCCATGGCTGCGTGGAGCGACGAGCTCGAGCGGCGTCTCCGAATCGGCGCCGATCTGGAGCACCTCCGCGATTGGGGCGGCAAGGCGGCTGGGCTGACCGCCCGCATCGCTGGGTTGCTCCACGTCGCGTCGACATCCGACCTGGCAGCGCCGATCACCGAGGCCACCATCGGGTCGGCCGTGAGCATCGTCCGCTGGGCCATCGAGCATGCCAAGCGAGCGTTCGACGAGATGGGGGCCGACCCTCGGCTCGGCCAGGCCGCAGCGCTCCTCGACGCGATCCGAGCCCGGCCGGCAGTGCACCCCGTGTTCACGGGACGTGACTTGTTCTCGACTCTGAGCCGAGTCGCCTACCCGAAGGCGAGTGATCTCGGGGCGGTGCTCGGGACGCTCGAGGAGTACGGGTGGGTACGCAAGCTCCCGGCACCCGAGCGCAAGGGGCCGGGTCGTCCACCCTCGTCGTCGTGGGAGCTGAACCCTGCCGCAATATCCGCAGAACCTGCAATATCGTCCTCGGCAAGGGTTTCTGCAGAATCTGCGGCTATTGCGGCAGGGGTAGAGGTCATCGGAACCGAGGTGACGGTGTGACCCCGGCCGATGCCCTTGCCGAGCTCCAACGTCTCGGCGCCCGGGTCGTCGCGCTGGACGATGATCGGATCACGGTCACTCCGAGCGTCCCCGTGCCTGGCTGTCTCGTCGCAGCGTTGACCGCACAACGTGACCGCTCCCTCGCCATCCTCCGCGGCCGAGCGTGCCGTGGGTGCGGTGCCCACGAGGCTGAGGAGGTCGGTTACCTCGTCACGCCGTATTGGTCGGAGGGCGAGGAGCGATACTGCGGGCCGTGCGCCGCGACGCTCGCCACAGAGCTCGACGTGCGAGAGGCTTGGCCACCGGTGCCATGGATCGAGATCGAGCACACGACCGAAGGAGGCGAGTGGTGACCCAGGAGAGCCAGAGCGCGAAGCGACGACGGCTCACACGCAACGAGGTCGACGCGCTCGCCGAGTCGGTCGGCCGCATGCTCGACGAGATCAGAGACGGCCGGCTCGCCGCGACAGCCTCCATGGTGTGCCACCTCGAGGGGGCCGCTGCTGCGCTCAACGCGGTGCGAGGTGGTCAGAAGCTCGATGCGCTCGAGGTCGGAAGGGCCATCACCATCACGACGGAGTCATCGAGGCCCTGAGCTCCTCAACCAATCGATTGACGCGAGTCGCCCGCTCAACCAAGCCCTGGTACAGCCTCTCGTACTCGGGATTGGGCGCAAATATGGTTCCGCCTCCAAAGCGCGCCCCGAATCCTGCAGCACCACAGCAACTCGGCAGATCCGCCTGCGGTAACACCGCACCGGCCGCGACAGCGACCGTCTTGGCGGGACAGGCTGCGTAGTACCCGATCGCGTAGTCGTAGAAATCCTCGAAGGCTTCGTCGAGCTCGCTGTTCGGAGCACGGAAGAGGATCGGATCAGCCGCCTTGAGCGCGTTGGACATGTCAACGCACGTAGCGGTGCTCGCGTACGTGCGGCTCAGTTCGTCGGACGCTTCGAGCCAACGGGCCGCATCAGCTCCAGCACGGCCAGCTCCGCAGGCTCCCATGCCGACGAGCAACACCGAGCAACCGAGCAGTGCGACGGCCTTCATCACCGGGGACCTCCTGAGTCGATGGCGGAATCGTAACCGTGCTCGACGAGACGACGAACAGGTGCTTGTATCAAACGACCGATTGATATAAGATCGAGACACCATCCACGAAGGAGGCCCCATGACCCACGCCACGTTCCCTTCCCCCGAGAACGCCCTCGCCGTGCTCGAGTCCGCGGTGACGACGATGAAGGCGACCGCCCGCACGGTCGCTCGCACCGACATGGACGCCGATCTCCTTACGGCAGTTCAAGCTGCCAAGTCCGCAGTCATGGCCATCGAGCACGCCGAGGACATCATCCGGCGAGTCGAGGCGTCGCTCTCCGACGAGGAACGCACCGACGTGAGGTTCGCCGAGGTCATGCGCCGCAACGGCTTCGCCGTAGGGCTCGCCAAGGTCATGCGCGGTAACGGCTTCGATCGTCTCCAGCTCGCCCTGGAACAGCTCGAAGACAGCACCCACGGCCCGACCCGATGAAGCGCTCATCGGCCCGACGGCGCCAGATCACCCCGGGCGTCATCGGCTACGTGCGCGTCTCGACCGAAGAGCAGGCTGACTCGCGAGCCGGGCTCGACGCACAGCGCACCGCCATCGAAGCCGACTGCCAGCGACGGGCCCTCCCGCTCCTCGCCATCCATGAAGACGCCGGCCTCTCAGGCAAGAGCCTCGACCGACCGGCACTCACCGCCGCCCTCGCCGAACTCGATACCGGGAACGGCACCGTGCTCATGGTCGCCAAGCTTGACCGGCTCACCCGCTCCGTCCACGATGCCACCGGGCTCATGCTCCGCGCCGAACGATCCGGCTGGGGCCTCGTCGCTCTCGACGTGGCCGTCGACACCACCACACCCCAAGGCGCGGCCATGGCCCAGGTGCTCGCCGTGTTCGCCGAGCTCGAACGCAAGCTCATCGGCCAACGCACGAAGGACGCCCTCGCCGCCAAGCGCGCCCAAGGCGTCATCCTCGGCCGACCTCGCACGCTCGCACCCGAGATCGTCCAACGCATCCACGATGGCCGCACCGATGGCCTCTCGTGGTCAGAGATCGCCCGCCAGCTCGACGCCGACGGCATTCCCACCGCCCAAGGCGGCGCCCGCTGGTATCCCGCCACCGTCCGGTCAGTCGTCCTCAGCCGTCACCCACCCAGCAGGAGCCCAGCGTGAACCCCGACCACACCAGCACGACAGCGAGCTCGGAACCGACCGAGCGAGCCCTCGGAGACATCGACTATCCAGGGGACCCCGACCTGATCCCCGCCGAGATCATGCAAGCGATCGTTCGCCATGTCGACGCCTTCTATGACGAGATCGAGCAACGGAACGCCCGGCCCCTGGTCGAGAACCACGACCACGAGGTAACCCCGACTACCTCGTCTGGTCGGTCCAGGCGCTCCCGTCCCACCACCTGAACGGCGCTACCCCCTGTGGGTCCGGATACCAGCCAGCCACCGCTCCCACGCCCCAGGCCGGCCGAGTCGCTGCCCCGCCACCCGCACGGGAACGAACCGCGGCGACCACCGCCACAACAACAGCGACAGGAATCCCGAGGACAACCAGGAGCACGATCAGTTCGGCCGGCCCGAGACCACTCATCTCCCGACGCTACGCCACCCAGGAGAAGGCGCACCGGGGCATGTACCTACACCCCCCACACCCATACAAGAAACGTTGGGCGCATGGATTTTCGGGCTGGAACCAACCTGCCCCGAAGGCTCGACGGAGAGCATCCGAAGTTGGTTCCGTGGGTTCCTTCTGACCCCCCAGAACCAACCCAGCCATGCAGTGCATTCAGGCTGGTAGAAGCGCACAGAACCGCACGGGCAGCCGTGAGTTCATGCACTTCGTTGCATATTCATCCGAGGACGGCTGATCGGCAGACTGATGGGCATTGAAGCACGCAAGACGAGCAAGGGTGAGCCTCGTTACGAGGTGCGGCTTCGCCGTCCGGATGGTTCGGAGTACTCGAAGAAGTTCAGGGCCAAGCGGGAGGCGATCGCCTACGAGGCCGGGCAACGCAGTGACCGGAGTCGCGGGACGCGGACCGAGCACCTTTGCCCGGCGTTCAGGAGCTCGGCGGCGAGCTGGTGCGGGGTCAGATGGGCAACGGAAAGGTGAGGCGATGATCGTCGGACGCAAGACCAAGAGCGGACAACGACACTGGCTGGTCCGTCTCCGCGGTCCTGATGACCGGGAGTACGCCAAGACGTTCCGCACCAAGAAGGAGGCGGAGACCTACGAGGCTCAGCAGCGCGCCGATCGGAGCCGCGGCGGCTGGGTCGATCCTCGACGAAGCAGAGGGACGTTCGCCGAGGTGGCAGCCGAGTGGCTCCGCTCCAACCCAGGCAAGCGAGGCGGCACCTTGGCCCGTGACGAGACGATCGTGAGGCTGCACCTTCTGCCCACGCTCGGCGCACGAGCTGTGGGAGCGATCAATCGGCGCGATGTCCAGGCGCTCGTGAACGACTGGTCGACACGACTGGCACCCAGGACCGTGAAGCGACAGTTCGGTGTGCTCACGGCGATCTTCGCCATGGTCGTCGACGACGAGCTCGTGGTGAAGTCACCCTGTCGCGGCGTGAAGCTGCCTGAGATCCCGGCGCTCCGGCGCTCTCTCATCGAGGTCGACCAGCTTCCCGCTCTCGCCGAGGCGGTCGGACCCGGCTACGCGCCGATGGTGTGGGTGGCAGCCACCCTGGGCCTGCGCTGGGGCGAGTGCGCCGGGCTCCGAGTACGCAACGTCGACTTCCTTCGCCGCACGGTCAGGGTGGCCGAGCAGCGCACCAGAGGGCTGGCAGGCGTCATGGTGGAGGGGCCACCCAAGTCGGCCGCCGGGGTCCGCATCCTTGCCGCGCCCACGGAACTGATGGATCTGCTCGCTGAGCATCTGGCGTGCCGGGGCGTCACCGCCGCCGACGACGATGCCTACGTGTTCGTGGGCACCGAGGGCGGGCCGCTCCGGTACGACAACTGGCGTCACCGAGTCTGGGCGCCGGCGGTCGAGCACATCGGCCTGCCGGGCCTTCACTTCCACGACCTCCGAAGGGTGAACGCGACTCTGCTCGTGGCTGAGGGCGTCGACCCGAAGACCGCACAGACCCGGCTCGGTCATTCCGATGTCCGTCTGACGCTCCAGGTGTACGCCCAAGCGAGCGGAGAGGCCGACAGACGAGCGGCGGACACGCTCGGTTCTCGGCTCCTCGGCGCAGACCGCCGCGGACATTTCGCGGACACGGCGGGGTAGACGCGAGTCAGCGGAGGCCCGGAGACCCCCGCTGACCTGGTACTTCCTGGTCGGGACGGCGGGACTCGAACCCGCGACCTCAGCGTCCCGAACGCTGCGCGCTAGCCATGCTGCGCTACGTCCCGTTGACCAAGCCGGCAGTGTACCGAACCGGCCGGGAGGGGCCAGCACCGTTTGGCCGTCCTCCAAGCCTCGGGCGAGTGCGGTGGCTCCCGGCGGCTCGATCGAGCGAAGGGCCCGACGACCCGGCCTGCGGTCTGGCGCTGCCGACCGCTCAGCTGGCGGCGTCTCCTGGGGCCACGAGGGCGCGTACGCGCGCGGGTGGGAGGTGCTGCTCGGTGATGTGCACGCCGAGCGGCGAGAGCGCGTCGGCCACGGCGTTGACGAGCGCCGCCGGGGCCCCGACGGCGCCGCACTCGCCCACGCCGCGGAAGTCGATCTCGCCCTGCGCCGGTCCGAACACGTGGTGGACCTCGATCGACGGGACTTCGGCCGCGCTCGGGAGCAGGTAGTCGGCGAAGGTCGTGGCCAGCGGCTGACCGTCGGGGCCGTAGCCCGCCGACTCGAGCAGCACCTGGCCCAAACCCTGCACGACCCCGCCGTGGACCTGACCGGCCACGACCGCCGGGTTGACGACCGCTCCGACGTCGAGGACGGTCACGAAGCGGAGCACCGAGACCCGTCCGGTCGCGATGTCGACCTCGACGGTGCAGACATGCGACGCCTGGGTCCAACCGCCGCCGCTCGGCGTGAAATCGAAGGTGGCCTCGACACGCGGGGCCATACCCGGGGGTAGCTCGGAACGGCGGAAGTACGCGATCTTGGCCACGTCGGCGAACCTCAGCGAACGGGCGGGAACACCACGCACGAAGACCGTCCCGCCGGCCCAGGCCATGTCGGCGACGGGAGCTTCGAGACGGTACGCAGCGATCTCGACGATCACGTCGCGCAACGCCCGGGCGACACCGATGACCGCGCCGCTGGCCATGGTCGCCGCTCGGCTGCCGCCCGTGCCCACCATGTTGAACGGGGTGGTCGAGGTGTCACCGTGCACGACTCGGACCCGGTCGAGCGTCAGGCCCAGCTCAGCGGCCGCCAGCTGGGCCAGGGTCGTCTCGTGGCTCTGCCCGTGGGGCTGCTGGCTGGTGAACACGCTGACCGTGCCGTCGGTCTCGAGCCGGGCGTCGGCCTGCTGATGGCCCCGGGGCGACGCGCCGGCGCCGAGCGCCAGACCGAAGTTGTCGGGGCCGGGCGAGGCCTCGATCGAGCAACAGACACCGATCCCCAGCCAGCGCCCGTCGCCACGAGCTCGCGCCTGGAGCGCCCGGAATCCCGCCAGGTCGATGTGCTCGATGGCGTCGAGGAGCGTGCGGCGCACGGTGATGCCCACGAGATCGGGGCCCGTGGCCATCGGCCGGGGCAGCTCGTCGTCGCCCCAGAGATTCGCCAAGCGGTACTCGACGGGGTCCCGCCCGAAGCGGCGGGCCACGATGTCGAGAAGGCGCTCGCGAGCCCAGGTCTCGGCGGCCCACGGTCCCCGGTAGGCGACGACGCTCGCCTTGTTCGTGGCCACCACGACAGACTCGAAGCTCATGTGCGACATGCGGTACGCGCTCGGGAACAGAGCGCGGGCCATCATGGCGTAGGCCGTGGCCGGAAGGGTCACGAGTGGGTACGCTCCGGCGTCGACCGTCATGCGGATGCGAGCCGCGACCATGTCTCCGTTCGGCGCGACCGCGAGATCGACATCGACCCGATCGTCACGTGCGTGCCCACCAGCCACGAGGTTCTCGCGGCGGTCGGCGATCCAGGTGACGGGCCGGCCGAGCAGACGGCTGGCCACGCAGATCACCACGTCCTCCCGGTGGGGGTAGGCCTTCTGGCCGAACGACCCCCCGATGTCGGAGCACACCACACGCACCAGGTGCACGCCGATCCCGAGGATCGCCGCCAGATGGTGCCGGAGCGCATGCGGGTTCTGGTTCGCCGTGCGGTAGACGAGCTCGCCGGTGGCCGGGGTGAAATCGGCGGTGCCGGCATGGCCTTCGAGCGGTGCATGGGCCACGCGATGCTGGACGAACGTCTCGCTCACGATCGCGCCGCCGTCGGCCACGGCGCGAGCGAAGGCGACATCGGGCTCGCCGTAGGTGAAGGCCTGGCGGTACCACACGTTGCTGGCCGCCTCGTCGAACACCAGCGGTGCATCGGCCCGTGTGGCGTCGGCGATCGTGGTCACCGCACTGAGCGGGTCGATCTCGACCATCACGGCCTCTGCGGCATCGACGGCCTGCGCCAGTGACCTGGCGACGACGAACGCCATGGGCTCTCCGACGAAGCGGACCTTGGCTCCGACCGCGACCAGGGCCGGGAACGCCGGAGCGAACAGGCCCGGCGGCGGGGACGGGGTGAGCCACCCGACCGCGGCTGCGTCGAGGTCGGCTGCGGTAACGACGGCGACGACACCGGGGGAGCCCAAGGCGCCGGACACGTCGAGCCCCCGCAGCACACCGTGGGCCGTCTCGCTGCGCACGAAGACGCCGTGGAGCAGCCCGGGCGGGGTCACATCGGCCACGAACCGAGCCGCGCCCGTGATCAGACGCCGATCCTCGACGCGAACGACAGATGCCCCGACCAGGTCGGCTCCCGTACCCGCGCCGCCCCGGTCACCCCCGTCCACTCACAAACCGTAGGCCTCGAGGAGTCGCAGCCACACCTCCGACACGGTGGGGAAGGCGGGGACGGCGTGCCAGAGCCGGTCGAGGGTCACCTCGCTGGCGATGGCGATGGTGGCCGCGTGCAGCAGCTCCTGGGTCGATGGGCCCGTGAATGTGGCCCCCACGATGACCCGTCGCACCTCGTCGACCACGAGGAACGACGTGCCCACGGAGCCGTTGCCCAGCGTGTACGCACCGGCCACCGCGCCGGTCCCGTACGAGACGGCGCGCACCGGGATGCCGGCCTCCCGGGCCTGAGCCTCGGTGAGCCCGACCGCGCTGACCTGGGGATCGGTGAAAGTCACCCGGGGGACGATCCCGTGGTCAGCGATGTCGCGCACGTCGCGGCCGAGGATCACGTCGCCAGCGATGCGGGCCTGGTACTTGCCCATGTGGGTGAGCAGCGACCGGCCGTTGCAGTCACCCACGGCGTACAACCAGCCGCCCGCGACCCCGACGGCGCGCAGCTGGTCGTCGACGGCAATGAAACGCCCGGGCTCGAGCCCCACGATGTCGAGCCCGAGGTCGGACGTGGCCGGACGTCGACCGACGGCCACCAGGATCTCATCGGCCGTGACGGTCGTCCCGTCGGCGAGCGCGGCTTCGACCGGCCCGTCGCCGCCCTGGCGTGAGACCGTCGTGAGCGCGACGCCAGTGATCACCCGGATGCCCTCTGCTTCCATGGCTGCTTGCAGCTCGACGCCGGCGAACGGCTCCTCACGCGGCAGCAACCGGTCGAGCCCCTCGACGATCGTCACCTCCTCTGAACCCAGGCGCCGCATGGCCTGGGCCATCTCGGCGCCGATCGCGCCGCCGCCGAGCACCATGAGCCGGCGTGGGATCGCCTTGACCGCGGTGATGTCGCGGTTGTCCCAGGCGCCCGCCTCCCGAAGCCCTGGGATGGGCGGCACGGCAGCGGAGGTACCGGTCGCCACGGCCACTGCGAGCCGCGCCGTGAGGTAGCTGGTCGACCCGCCGGAGTCGGTGACCTCGACGGTGCGTTCGCCGGTCAGGCGGGCCGTGCCGCGTACCAGGGCGATCCCTTTCGAATCCAGCCACGGGAGCTGGCCTTCGTCGTCGAAATTCCCGACCGTCGAGTCGCGTC
>VFJZ01000033.1 GCA_009885805.1 Actinomycetota bacterium | reverse complement strand
GCCTGCTCACGCCGTGCGCTCCTTCGGAGCATCGCACGGCGTTCGCCACCGCCGGCAAGGGCCGCCGCTTCGCTCCGACCGTTGCCTGCTCACGTGTACGACGGTGCGACGCCGAACGCCGCGCGCACGGTCGCGGCGCCGTAGTTCCGGTACTCGTGCCGGCAGCCGGCCGGCAGGTAGCACGCGTCATCGGCGCCGAGTTCGAACACGCGCGTCTCCTCGCCGTGCCACGCGCGGACGTGCAGCACGCCCTCGGTCACGTACAGCACCTCGTCCCCGCCGTGGCTGTGGACGGTGGCCGCCTCGCCGGGCTGGACCTCGAGATGTCCGGCGGTGAGGTGCTCGGTCGAGCACGCGAGCCCGACCAGGGTGCCGAGATCGCGACGCCAGACGAGGTCGGCGTCGGTGACGCGGTGGAGCGTCCGCGGGCGCGGCTCACCCGGCACGAGTCGGCCGAGCAGCGCGTCGTCGGCGTAGCGCGACGTCTCCAGGTAGGGGCGCGTACGGGCGTGGGCGCCGGACGAGCCGGTCGACGGCGGCGGCGCGAAGAACTCGACGACCCGCAGCGGCTCGCCGTCGCAGGCGAAGGCGTGGTGCCAGGTGTCCTTGCGGAAGAAGACGCTGCCGCCGGCGGGGACGCGCTCGACCTCGCCGGTCTCGGGATTCGCGAGGGCCATGACGCCCTCGAGGACCAGCAGCCACTCGTCGGCGCCGAAGACCGTGCGGAACTCGGTCGAGTGACGGAACGCGCCACCGACGCCGAGGCCGAACACGAGGCAGTGGATCTGCCCGGTGGAGGCGTAGATCCAGTCCGCCACCTGGCCCGCCTCGTCGTCGCCCCAGACGTGCCGGGTGACGGTCGCGTACGGGATTGCGGCGGGGCCGTCGAACGTCGGCCGGGGCGATGGGCTGTAGGTCGTCACGGGTTCCTCGCGGTCTGGTAGTACGCCGCCTCCCAGGCGGGGTGGTCGATGTCGTGCCCCGCGCGGTGGGCGAGCGACGCGGCGAAGGCGACGAGCGCCGGCATCGCCGTGATCGGCGCGAAGCGCGCGTCGGCGAGGTCCGAGCCGGGCACGCGCACCACGGTCGCGCCGCGCGCCGCGCACAGCGCCTCCGCCTCGTCGAGGCCGGTCTCGCCGCGGACCGGGACCGTCAGCACGAGGTGGCCGGGCCGCAGCGCGTACATCGCGGTCGTCGCTCCTTCGCGCAACTCGCAGCCCTCGGTCGGGATCAGCGGCACCTCCTTCAGGAGCAGCGCGCCCTCGAGCGCGGCGGCCCACGCGCAACCGGAGCCGAACACGACCGCGGCGGTGGGCTCGGCGAGGTCGGGAACCACGAGCGCGGCGAGGGCTCGCTCCACCGCGGCGGGCGCGTCGGCGACGGCCGCCGCGAGGTCGCCGTCGCCCGTGATGCGCGCCCAGATCGCCAGAGCGGCGAGGACTCCGCCGCAGAACGCCTGCGTGTGCGTGACGGCGCGCTGGTGCAGCACCGTCTGCAGTGCCACGGCGTCGGCCCGCTGCGCGAGTGACGAGGCGGCGGTGGCGGTGATGCACGCCGCAGGGCGCGGCGTCGCGCCGTCGAAGGCCGCGAGGACGTCGCGGAACTCGCCCGACGACGAGATCGCGAGTAGCCGGTCTCCCGCCTGCCAGCGGAAG
Organism: Actinomycetota bacterium; assembly: GCA_009885805.1. Classification (GTDB taxonomy): domain Bacteria; phylum Actinomycetota; class Thermoleophilia; order Gaiellales; family F1-60-MAGs149; genus VFJZ01. The sequence continues at coordinate 30,418 of VFJZ01000033.1, read as the reverse complement.
CCGCCGTGCGCGATCAGACCGGCCGGCACCGCCGCCACCGGCGGGCCGCCGGGCGTCGAGAGCGACGCGAGCCACAGCGCCTGCGCGACGTAGTAGGCGGCGCCGTTCCCCGTCGCCACGACCCGGTGCGCGCCGCCGAGTGCTGCGGCCGCGTCGTCGAAGCCCGCCGCGGCCGAGAGTGTCGCGCGCAGCGCGGCCGGGACCTCGATCTGGTCCTGCCAGAGCCCGGAGTCGCGCCAGTCGCCCACGCGCGGACCATATACTCGTCGGGCCATGCGGATCGCCGATGCAGCGGGCTACCGGGTCGACCTCCTGCGGCTCGGCGACCTGACGTTCGGGCCCGGTATCTTCGTCCCCGACCGGCCCCTGACGATCGACGTCAACGCGCTGCTCCTGCGCGGGCACGGCCGGACGATCCTGATCGACGCCGGCGCCGGCTCCTATGACGCCGAGATGGCCGGTGCGACGGGGCTCGCAACGGCGCTCAGCGCCGCCGGTTGCGACATCGCGTCGGTCGACACCCTCGTGCTGACCCATCTCGATGACGACCATGCCGGCGGCGCGGTGGACGGGACGTGGCCGGATGACCTGCGACCGGTGTTCCCGCGGACGGTCCTCCTCGACGAGTCGATCGACTGGTGGGCGGCGCGGACCGACCAGGGCATCGCCGCCGTCGTGTTCCGCACCTTGCATGCGTCGGGGTCGCTCGCGCCAGCTGCTGACGGGATGGAGTTCGCGCCGCACGTGCGCCTCGAGGGCGCGCCGGGTCACCGGCCGGGCCACGCGATGGTGTGGGTCGGCGACGACCTCCTGGACGGCGCGGATGTGATCCACGCGGTCGAGCACATCGCCGAGCCGACCTGGGACGCCTACTACGACAGCGACGTGCCGCTCGCGCTGGCGACCCGACGTGCCGTGCTCGACCGTCTCGCCGTGAGCGGCACGCGCGTCGTCTTCTCCCACGTGAAGACGCCCGGGTACATCGAACCGGGCCCGGTCTGGCGGGCGACCGGCCCGTGAGACTCGGCGGGCGCCGCGTCATCGTCACCGGTGCGACCGGCGGGATCGGGTCGGCGATCGTCACCGCGTTCGAGGACGCCGGCGCCACCGTCGCCGGGCTGTCGCGCAGCGGGCCGTTCGCGTGCGACGTGACCGACGTCGCGGCAGTCGAGAAAGCCGTCGCGGCAGCCGTCGGGCACCTCGGCGGTCTCGACGGTGTCGTGCACGCGGCGGCGGTCGACCAGTCCGCGTGGGCGCGCGTTGCCGATCTCGACCCGGACGACTGGCGGCGTGTGATCGATTGCGACCTGAACGGGACGTTCCACGTCGCGCGCGCCGTGCTGCCGCACCTGGTGGCGGGCGGAGGTGGCACGATCGTCGCGATCACGTCGGTCGCCGGCCTGCGCGTGTGGGAGCTCGACGCCGCCTACGTGGCGGCGAAGGCGGGCGTCGAGATGCTGATCCGGCAGATCGCCGCCGAGTACGGCCGCGACGGCGTGCGGGCGTGCTGTGTCGCGCCGGGCGTGATCGACGCGGGGATGACGGACGCCGTCGGCGACGAGGAGCGCGCGGCGCTGATCGCACGGCATCGGCTCGGTCGTCTCGGGCGTGCGGAGGAGGTCGCGGCGGCGTGCCTCTTCCTCTGCGCGGAGGGCACGTTCACGACCGGCGCGACGTTGACGGTGGACGGCGGGTTCACCCTGTCCGGCGAGCGCTAGTCGGACGGCGCCGTCATCGCCGGCGCGCTGCCGCTCGGCGGCCGCGGGGCGGTTTCGCTCGATCCGCTCCCCGAGCACCGCAGGCTGATCGGTGGAACAAAGGGGCCTGACCTCTTTGTTCCAGCGCGAACGGCGCCGCCCACTCGGGCACCGCGCCGCCCGCGATCATCTCCGCGATCGCGAGGCCGGTCGCCGGCGCGAGCGTCACGCCGAGCATGCCGTGCCCGGCCGCGACGTACAGCCCGGCCGCGCCCGGCACCTCGCCGATCACCGGCAGACTGTCGGGCGTCGCCGGGCGGAACCCTACCCAAGCGGTCGCCTCCCAGCCCGGCGCCGGCCGCCAGTCGCGCAGGAACGGCAGCGTGTCGTCCACGAGTTGTCGGACACGGGCGGGATCGATCGCCGCATCGTTGCCGCCGAGCTCGAACATCCCGGCGATGCGCAGGCCGGCGTCGAGCGCCGACAGCCCGAGCTTCGGCTCGCACAGGTAGAGGGCGCTCGACGGCTGCGTGCCGGTGCCCTTCGCGGTGACGGAGTAGCCCTTCGCGCCGACGATCAGCAGGTCGACGCCGAACGGCATGAGGAGTGCCGGCGCCGCGGTGCCGGTGGCGACGACGACATGCTCGGCGGCGAGGGAGTCGGCGCCGGCGCGGACGCGCCAGCCCGACGCGGTCGCCGCGATCGCGGTGACGGGCGCGTGCTCACGGATCTCGCCGGCCTGTGCCGCCAGGCCGCGGACGAGGCTCACCGGGTCGACGTGGCAGTCGATCGTCAGCCGCGTCGCGGCGCCGACCGCGTCACCGAGGGCGGGCTCGGCGGCCCGTGCCTCGTCGCCGGTCATGTGGACGAGGTCGCCCTCGAAGCCGTGCCGGTCGAGCTCCGCGAACGTCGCGTCGAACCAGGCGAACGCCTCCCGGCTGCGCGCCACGGCGATGATCCCGTCGGCATGCATCTCGAACTCGACGCCGGCGCTGCGGTAGGCGTCGAGCTGCGCCAGCGTTCGCCGCGTCAGGCCGAGCAGCGCTGCGATGCCGGCACTGAACTGCTCTGCCGAGGCGGCCCGTTTGAACCGCCACAGCCACCGCAGCCACGCGGCGTCGAGCGTCGGGCGGATGACGAGCGCGCCGCGCGGGTCGAGCGCGGAGCGAAGGCCGGTGCGGAGGATGCCCGGCGCGGCGAGCGGCGTCGCAAGGCTCGGCGTCAGCCAGCCGGCGTTCCCGTGCGATGCGCCGCCGGCCAGCTCGCCCCCCTCGACCACGACGACGTCGCAGCCCGCCTGGCGCAGCGACCAGGCGCACGCGACACCGATCACGCCGCCGCCGATCACGATCACGCTTCGTGACATCAGGCGAGACGGTAGCGATCGACGGTCTCGGGGCGCAGCGCGACGCCGAGACCCGCGGCGGTCGGCAGCGCGATCCTGCCGTCGGCGACGGCGGGATCGGGCGCAACGAGGTCGGCTCGGAGCGGCGAGTCCCACAGCGCAGGCACCGACATCTCCACGTACGGGCAATTGGGCGTCGCCGCCTGGAAGTGCCGCTGCGCCGCCGCCGTGATGCCTGTCTTCCAGCCGTGCGGAATCACCACCGCGCCGTGGTGGGCCGCGAGCTCAGCGATCCGCGCGAGTTCGGTGAGGCCGCCGCAACGGGAGACATCGGGCTGCAGGACATCCACGCCTGCCTGGAGCCACTCGCGGCACTCGTGCACCGTTGCGGCGAACTCGCCGGCGCCGATGCGGGTCGCGACCCGCGCGGCGAGCTTCGCGTGGCCGGCGACGTCGTCGTGCTGGATGCAGGCCTCGGCGAAGTGGAGGTCGTCGTCGACGCAGCGATCGAGCAGGCGCTGCGCGTCGCGCCAGTCCGCCCACCGGTAGCCGAAGTCGATCGCGAGCATCGTGTCGGCACCTGCGAGGCGGCGCGCCTCGTGGATGCACTCCGCAAGTACTCGGTCGCCGACGAGGTCGCCGAACACGACCTCGACCTTCAGTGCCCGGAAGCCCATCGCGAGCGCCGCGGCGACCTGCTCGCCGATCGCGGCCATCATCGCGTCGATCGTCCGACCCTTCACGGCGCCCGGCCAAATCGTCGCGTACGGCGTGATGGCGTCCCGCCGGGCGCCGCCGAGGAGTTCGTAGACAGGCCGGCCGAGTTGCAGCCCTGCGAGGTCGTGCAGCGCGACGTCGACGCCTGACAGGGCGTGGATGCCGAGCCCGCGGCGGCCGTGGTAGACGGTCGCGGCATTGAGTTCGGCGTGGAGCGCGCGCAGGCAGAAGGGATCGCGGCCGCGCAGCACGTTCGCGAGACCGCGGCTCCACGCGAACAGGTCGTCCATCTCCACGAGTTCCCGCACGACCCGCGCTGGCGCGTCGGCCTCCCCGATACCGGTACGACCCTCGATGTCGGTGATCGCGATGACGATCGTCTCGCGCGACGCGTCGAGGTCGTCCGGGTCGGCCGCCGGCGCGGCGAGCGCGATCGTCTCGACGCCGGCGATCGTCGCCGCCGTCATGTGATCTCCAGCTCGAGGTGGGTGACGAAAGACGCCGCCGGCTCGAGCCAGAGTGCCTCGCCACGGTCGATCGCGGCCCGCAGCCCGTCCGCGCGGGGAGCGGTCGACGGCTCGATGCCGAGGCAGGCGGTGCGCCCGTCCCAGGGCGGCGCCGTCGACGCGCAGCCCTCCTGCCACAGCCACAGGTGCGGGTGCGTGAAGGAGAGCGTCACGCGGACGCCGCCGCCGCGCACGACGGCCGAGCGTTCCCCGAGGTCCTGCACAACGGCGAAGCGGGACAGCGGCCGGCCGGATAGCGCGTCGTGGCCGGTGGGCCAAGGCACCGGCGGGCCGTCGAACTCGCCGGCCCACGTCTGCGGCTGCACGGTGCCGCCGGCCAACTCGATGACGGCGTCCTCGTCGGCGAGCGGGCCGCCGAGGATCAGATGCTCCATCGCAAGGAGCGGCTGCGGCGTGGCGGCGGTGTTGAGGATCTCGGTGCGCGCGCGGATGCCCGACGGTGCGACGTCGAGGTGGCGCTCAATCAGTAGACCGTCCGGATCGCGCCAGGCGGCGCCGAGTGTCGTCGCGGAGGAGCCGAGCAGCTCGAAGGGCGCGATCGAAGCGTCGCCATGGAAGCCGTGTGCCCGCTCGCCGACGATGCACGGCTCGCCGACGTTCGCCAGTGCGATCTGCCAGCCGCCGTGCCACGCCGCCTCCCAGGAGGCCGCCGACGCCGGCGGGGAGGGCAGCGGGGCGGGATTCCAGTGCGCCTGGAACAGCAACTCGGTGCCGTGCCAGGTCAGCGACTGCACCTCGCAGCCGCGCTCGGGCGCGACGACGGCGCGGACGGGCCCGTGGTGAAGGACGACGGCCATCGGCGCGGACGAGTATATTCGCGTCCGGGATGACACCGACATCAGTCGTGGTGACCGGAGCGGCAATGGGGATCGGCCGGGCGACGGCCGCGCGCCTCACGAGAGACGGCTGGGCCGTTGTCGGCCTCGACCGGGACGGGGCGGCGCTGCGAGCGGCGGCCGCCGAGGTCGGGTTCGTCGCGGTCGAGGGTGACATCGTCGATCCGGCCGCGCACGAGGCGGCGGCGGACGCCGCCGAGCGGCTGGCGCCCCTCGCCGGCTGGGTCAACAACGCGGCGATCGACGTCCAGGGCGCGGCACACGAGGTCTCCGACGACGATATCGAGGGCGGCCTCCGGGTGCTGCTGATCGGCCCGATGCTCGGCACCCGAACCGCGGTCCGGCGAATGCTGTCCGGCAGCGGCGGCTCGATCGTGCAGCTGTCGTCGATCCAGGGCGTCGTCGCGTTCCCCCGCTACTTCGTCTACGGCGCGGCGAAGGCGGCCCTGATCCAGACCGCTCGCTCGGTCGCGATGGAGTACGGCCCGCATGGCATCCGCTGCAACGCGATCCTGCCCGGCTCGATCGAGACGCCGATGACGATCTCCGTTCTCGATCCGGACCGGCCGCTCGCCGAGGAACTCGTGCGCGAGGGGCTCCTGAGCCCGTCGCGACTGATCGGTCAGCCCGACCAGGTCGCTGCCGCGATCGCCTGGCTGCTGTCCGACGATGCCTCCTACGTCTCCGGCGTTGCACTGCCCGTCGACGGCGCGGCGATCTCTCGTTGTTACGCCTACCAGGAGCTGGAGATCTGATGGAGGGCCGAGTGGCGCTCGTCACGGGCGCCGGCCGCGGCATCGGCCGCTCCGCCGCGCTGCTACTCGCCCGTCGCGGTGCGCGGGTGATGGCGGTCGCGCGGACGGCGGCCGCGTTGGAGTCCCTGGCGGCCGAGGAGCCGTCGATCGCCTGGCACGCGGTCTCGCTCGACGGCGAGTCCGGTTGCGACGAGGCGATCACCGTCACCCGCGAGCGGCTCGGTCCGATCGCGATCGTCGTCAACAACGCCGGCGTCGGCTCGGCCGACGACCGCGAGATCTGGAACCAGACCGCCGAGGGCTTCCGCGCCACGATGGCGCTCAACCTGGAGGCGCCGTTCCTGCTCACGCGCGCCGCGAGCGAGGACATGCGGGCCGCCGGCTGGGGGCGGATCGTGATGGTCTCGTCCACGAGCGGGCAGGTGGGCTCGCCGCGCAACATCGCCTACACGACGTCCAAGCACGGGTTGATCGGGCTGATGCGCGCAACGGCGCAGGATGTCGGCACGTTCGGTGGGACCTGCAACGCGGTGCTGCCGGGCTGGGTGTACACGGAGATGGCGGAGCGGTCGGCGACTCGCCAGATGGGGCGGACCGGACAGACGCGGGAGGCCGTCTGGGCCGAGCGCGACGCCGGCTATCCGCGGGGCCGGTCGCTGACGGCCGACGAGATCGGCGAGACGATCGCGTTCCTCTGCTCGGACGCTGCGAGCGGCATCAACGGCGAGGCGATCACGGTCGCCGCCGGCGGCGTCTGGTAGCGGGTCAGCGCAGCCGGAAGGGACCAGCCGTGCGGGCCGTGGCCGACCAGTTCCCGGCCCGGTCGAGCGTGCGGACGTGGAAGTACCACGTGCCGCGTCCGAGGCGTTGGCGGGAGCGCGAGCGCCGTGTGTCGATCGTCGCGTCCGGGACCGTGTCGGCGACGTGGTCGACGACGATGGAGTAGCCCTCGATGCCGCTCGGGTCGGCGGCGCCCGGGAACCGGAACCAGTACGCCCCTGGCCGTCGTGGAGTGAGAATCGGCGCGATGACCGGCGGATCGGATGGCGGCGTCACGTCGGGGCCCGGCGGTGGCGCGCAGCCGGCAAGGCGGAACGCGGCGATCCGCGTCTGCGGCTCTGCGTCGCTACGCCGGAGGAACTGGTTGACGTGCCAGAACGTGCAGCCGTCGACCGGGTCGATCACCGTCGTCGAGTAGTCCCCCCAACGCGCGCTCCGCGTGAAGCCGGGTTCATCGAAGCGCCTCGTCTGGACGCCGCCACCGGTGAGGATGACGCCCTCGCCCTGCGGCATCGTCCCCGGCGGATCGCTCGCGAGCCGCCCCGTGTAGCGGATGCCCGGTCGCACCTGGCTGCCGGCGACCGAGTAGCCGAGGGCGATATCGCCGGTCGCGTTCATCGCCGCAGAGCCCATGAAGCGCTGCGTTCCGTTCGGCGCGAACGTCCCGGACTGGACGATGCGGAGCGACGGACCGGATGGTTCGAGCTGGTACCAGCGAACGCCCGCCCGGCCCTGCCCGTTGGCGTCGACCGTGTGGGAGGCGACGAGCGTCGGAGCACCGTCCGGTCGGCGGCGGTACTGCACGCGCCAGAGCAGCCGGTCGGAGAGGGAGTCGAGTCGCGCGGTCGTCCCGAACTGCGGAACGCAATGCAGGAACGCATTCGTGCAGATCTCGCCGTCGAACGCCGGCACCGGGACGCGCTGCGGCCCGCTGACGGTGACGGTGCCGGCTGGCCACGCGACGGCGACGCGCAGGACCTCGAGGCGGTTGCGGAGGTCGTTGGCGCCGAGGACGTATGCGGGTTCGCCGGGTGGCGCGGCAACCGCCTCGTCGGCGTGGGCGGGCAGCAGCACGACGTCGCGCAGCGAGTCCGGAACCGGCACCGGGACGGCGACGCCGCCGTCGCCGGCGAGCAGTTTCGTGCGATCGAAGGCGAACAGCGCCGGCCCGACCGCGCTCTCGCCCGTGCCCGTGACCGCGAACTCGAACGTCGCCAGGAGGTAGCTGTCACCCCAGACGACGAGCTTCGGATAGTCGTGCAGCCGGGTCGACGACAGGAGGTACTGGTAGAGGTGGTACGGCCCGGTCGCGTCAGGGGACTGCGAGACGGCGATGCACTGGTAGGACCCCGTACCGGAGGAGATCGAGAAGAACGAGAGCAGCCAGCGATCGGCCGCTCGATCGTGGATGACGATCGGATCGCCGTCGGCCTCGGACGAGCACGGCGTGTCGCCCGCCGCCGCGAAGATGCTCCCCAGCGTACCGCGCTGAATCAACGCGCCCGCCTTGGTGAACACGGCGTAGCCGCCGTTGGTCATCTCGACGACCTGGGTCGCCGAGACGTCGATGTTCGGGTCGGCCGGCGGGAACGGCCCGCCCCCGATACCCTCGAACGAGACGTCGGGCACGGCGACGGCGAGCGCGACGGCTGGCATCGCGAGCAGGGCGAGGAGCCCCGTCGCGAACGCTCTCACGCGGCCTGCTCCACCAGGTGGGTCGTGTGAATGCCTTCGTGGAAGGCGTCGAACGCCTGTCGCCAGGTGGAGGCGGGCCAGCGGTACGTGGCGCTGCCGGTGAGCGGTTCGTAGCAGGCCGTGTAGAGGGTGCCGAAGCCCCGCGAGTAGGCCGCGGAGTGCAGCGGCGGTTCGAGGAACGCAGCCGAGAGCGTCTCGGCGGTCGTTGCCGGCGAGGCGATCAGATCGGTCAGGCACCGCTCCCGATCGATCGTCCGCGTGAAGTGGGCGTGCTCCGGCCAGTCGATCACGCCCTGATGATTGGTGGCGACCGGCGTCGCTCGCCAGCGCGGTCGGCGGTCGGGTCCGACCTCGACGGTCGCCGCCTCGTTCCTGGCGTCGACGAGCGTGAGGTTGTGCGCGAGATTGACCGGGATCCGCTCGAGCGCGCGGCGTGCCTCACTCACCGTCGAGCACGTCTCCAACAGGTAGCGCACGACGATCGGGATCCCGAAGCCGTCGCCGACCACCTGCCGCCCGCCGAACGTCAGCGACACCGCCAGCCCGTCGTCGTTGATGCCGTCGAGGAGGCCCCACAGGCAATCGCTCATACCGATCACGCGGCGGCCGCTCCACCTCGTCTCGACAACGGTGCCCTCGAAGCGGTCGGGCGCGTAGTCGTAGTTGCGGACGAGGGCCGGCTCCGCGTCGGTCAGGGCTGCTTGCGAGCAGCCGGCCAGGTACGGGGTCGGGCGCCAGAGCGAGAGCATCCGCGCCGCCTGGTCGCCGCCGCCGGCGAGGTCGACGACGCGGTCGTACGTGCCGGCCAACTCCGGGAGGTGCTCGCGCACCATTCGCCGTGACGTGACGTAGTTCGGTCGTGCCGCGTCGCCCTGGCGGAGGAACCAGCGCTGATACGACGGCCATGCGGCCGTGAACAGCGCGCGCCAGCGATCCCCGGGCTCGGGTTCGGCGAACGCCTGCAACGTGAGCGGAAACGACTGCATCCCTACAGCATCTTGAAGCCAAATGGCTCCGGCGTGGGTGCCTCGACCTTCTCGTCGTCGGGGAGCGGCACGGACGAGAACTGCGCCTTGATCTGCTCGATCCAGTGCCGAGCGCGGTCGCCGAGCTCGTGCTCGTCGTCCATGAAGGCGCCCCGGGTGACGAGGATGCCGAGGTCGGCACCCGGGTAGCGGTAGCCGCCTGCCTGGGCGATCCGCAGGTAGAACGCCTCGCTCTCGTCCGCGACGGTGTGCCAGTCGGTGTCGTGTCGGACGAACGCGATGGTGTCGTCGGCGCCCATCCGCCAGATCCCCGACTCGGGCGCCGCCGTGATCAGCCCGACCTCGTCTTCGACCTGCTTGAGGATGAACTGGCTCCAGGCATCGACGCTCTGCGGACTCGCCCAGCGCTCGTTGAGCTCGTCGACGTCGATCTCGTAGTCGACGTCCATGAATTCGAGCAGGTGGAAGAGGAAGAGCGGCATGTCGCCGTACGCGACCGCGGTCACGTTCGTCATCGAACTGGCGCCGGTGACCCGCGGGTTGAGTTCGCCGAGGTACAGCTCACCGCTGGCGGCGTCGACGAGGAAATCGAGCTCGAAGTAGCCGCGGTAGCCCTCGTCGCGCAGGCGGTCGCCGAGCTGCCGCGTGTAGCGCCGAGCGAGCTCACGGTGCTCGTCGGAGAACAGTCCCGCGCGCACCTCGTTGCCGCACCAGCCGCCCCCGTACGGCGTCAGCTCCGGGAAGCCCGCGAGCTCCGTCATGACCGGGCCGACGAGCGTGCCGTGCCGGGTGACGACGCCCTCGACGGCCGCCTCGCGCGGGTCGATCCGCCGCATCACCTTGATCGGCTCGTCGACGATCTTCGACGCGTGCTCGTCCCAGTCGTCCTCGCTGGCGATGAAGAAGGTCGTCTGGCCGGAGTCGCCGTACGGCGTCTGGACGACGAGGTCCGCGCCGAGCCCGGCGCCGTCGGCGAGCGCGACGAGGTCGGCGTAGCTGGACGCCTCGCCGAGCGTGTTCGGCACGCTCGGAACGCCCGCCTCGTTGCCCAGTTGCGTCGTGACGATCTTCGAGTCGAGCCGCGTGCGCAACTCGCTCGACGGGAAGGCGAGGTCGAGGCCGAGCGCGGCGAGGTTCGCCTCGGTCTCCGCGTCGAACATCAGGAAGCACGCCTTGCCCGTGCCGCCGCGTCGCTCGACGAGGTCGGCGACCTCCTTGTGGCCGAGGAGGTGGTTGACGATCTCCTCGATCGACTCGAACTCGTGACGGGCGCGCTCGGTCGGCACGAAGACGTTGGGGTGCCGACCGTCGAAGGAGTCGTACCAGTTGACGAACGTGAAGTTGCGGACCCAGCGGTCGATGCCGAGCAGGTTGAACGCGGTCGCCGAGACGAAGTAGATCGGCGTCTCGTTGCGGCGGAAGAAATTGCGGATCTCGGAGATGCCGCGAAGCACGCCGTCGGCCTGTGCCGGCGCCGGCACAGGCGGGGCGGGAACGGACCGGCGCCGGAACTTCGCGGCGGCGAGCGTCGCCGCGCCGAGCGCGGCGAGAAGGGCGGCGAGCTTCTTCATCGTGCGCGCCACGATACCGCGAGATCAGGCGTACGCGGGGCGCCGCGACTGCACCGCGAGCGCCACGACCGTCGCGATGGCGAACGTCACCGCGACGACGACGAGTCCCGCGGCGGTCGTTCCCGACACCGCCGCTGCCGTGCCGAGGGCGAGCGGAACGAGCATCTCGCCGGCCCCGGTCGCGCCGAGGATCAGGCCGGCCGCGACATCGAGGTCGTTCGGGAACAGCCGGCCGACGGCCGTCATGACGATCGGGAAGACCGGGCCGGCCGCCAGCCCGACGATCAGCGATCCGCCGAGAACGCCGGCTGCGCCCGGCAGGGCCAGCACGAGCAGCGTGCCGACACTCGCGCAGGCGATCATCGGCGCGAGCGCACGAGGACCGACCGGCCATCGCGCCGCGGTGAACCGCGAGATGGCGACGCCGGTCCAGAACGCCATCGGCGCCAGCGCCGCCAGCCAGTCCGCGATCGCCCGTTCCTCCGTGGCGTACGTTGCCACCCAGCCGACGAAGCCGGCCTCCGCGGCAACGTCGATCGCCATCACCGCCGCGAGCCCGATGAACAGCGGGCGGCGGATCAGGCCGCCCGCCCCGTGGCGCGCGCCGGCTGTCGCTGGCAGGCCCGCAGGCAGCGCTCGCGCGAGCGGCACGGTCGCGGCGCACAGGACGGCGGCCAGCGCAGGAGCCGCGCGCCAGCCCGGGCCGAGCCCGACGAGCGCGCTCGCGAGCAGCGGGCCGGTGATCGCGCCGATCGCGAAGAAGCCATTGGCGATCGCCAGTGCCCGGTCACCCGTCTCGGCCATCGCGGCGTTGGCCGAGCCCGTGATGAGACCGCCGCCGAGACTGAGCGCGAAGACCGCGCCGATCGCGATCGCAACGGCCGGGGCAGCTGCGAGGACCACCAGGCCTGCCGTCAGCCCGGCCGTCCCGAGACCGAACGACGCGCGGCGACCCCGCCGCTGCGACAGACGCCCGGCGGACAGCACGCCGAGTCCCCAGCCGGCGCCGCCGGCGGCGATGAATCCGCCAGAGGCGATGTCGCCCGCGCCCAGATCAGCGCGGATCCCGGGCAGGATCGGCCCGAGCATGGCAACCGCGAGCCCGAACGTGAACAGCCCGGTCGAGCAGGCGCGAACGGGCGAAACCACGGGTGGACTCTATCCTTCCCGCCGTGACCGACACGCACAGCATCTCCAGCGCCCAGGCCGGGACGTACACGCCGTTCGCCGTCAACGGCGACCGCGATCCGTTCGGGTCGCTGCACCTGCTCGAGTTCGACGGCGGCGACGCCCCGCGCGTGATCTTCGGCATCTGGCGTTGCCCGCCGCTGACGGTCGAGGTGACGCCGACGCGTGACGAGGGGATCTACGTCGTCGCCGGGACGGTCGAGCTCGCGATCGACGACGGCGCACCTGCGCGCCTCGGTGCCGGCGACCTTGTCCTGGTGCGCAATGGCGCGCGTTGCCGCTACACGGTCAGCGAGGACCTGACCGCCGTCTTCGCGTCGGCCTGATCGTCGCTACCCGCTCGCGAACGGCCCGGTGATCTCGTAGGTGCGCCCGTGGTGCGCGTCGATCCCGCGCTGCGAGTTCACGTAGAGGCGGCGACCGTCGGGGCTGAACGCCGGACCGCACACCTCGGACCCGCCGTGCCCGACGAGTTGCAGGAACGGCGACGGCGCCCAGCCGACCGCTTCACGCGCGAACAGCACGAGTTCCAGGTCGTCACCGTCCTCACCGACGTAGAGGTGGCCGGTCGGCTCGTGGACCGTGATGTTGTCGGGGTTGTGCAGCGGGCCGCCGGTAGCGACGCCGTCGTAGAGGACGGACATCCGCATGCCGAGCAGGTCGAGGGCCCACACGCGGTCGTCCGTCGTCGTCGTGAAGTAGAGGACGTCGCGCGAGATCCAGGCGCCCTCGAGCCGCTTGAACTCGGTCGTGTCGCGACCGCGGTAGGCGTTCTTCGGCGACACCTTCACCCAGGTCACCGCGCCCGACGTCGCGACCGACGCCGCCTCGAGCTGCCCGGCCGTGAGGTCGCCCGGCCTCGTGGGCCGGAACCGGTACAGGCGCGAGTCGTTCGCGTCTTCGGTCAGGTAGACGAATCCGCTGCGCGGGTGCACCGGCGCGGCTTCGTGGATGAACGCGCCGAGCGCCGGCCGTGCAACCCCCTGCCCCGGGCGGTACGGGTCGCACTCCCAGACGAGCCCGTCCGGGTACTCCTCGCACGACAGCCACGTCCCCCACGGCGTTGCGCCACCATGGCAGTTCCACTTCGTCCCGATGAGGATCCGGTAGGCATCGACCACCGCGCCGCCGCGGTCGAACTGCAGCACCGACGTCCCGCCCCGCTGACCGTTGTCCTCGCCGTTCTGGGCGAGGAGCCAGCCGCCGCCGCGGAGCGCGAACGTCTGCCCGCCGTCGGGCTGCTCGTGCCAGACGTAGGACGTGGGCGCGACCGGCTGGCCGGTGACGGCGATCAGGCGCGACCTGAATCCGGCCGGCAGTCGCAGGCCGTTGGCGTCGGCCGGCCCGAGCGGGCCGTACGGCCCGCCGACGGCGGCTCGCGCGGCGCGTGGGCGTCCGAGCCCGGTCACGCCCAGCGCGAGGAGTGCAGCGCCGCCGGCGCCGCGGCGCAGAAGTTCTGCCCGAGTCGTCCTCATCCTGCCTCCTTCGGAATGTCCCTACGGCGAGTCTATGCCATCAAGCCGCGCGGGCGGCACTCGTTCACGTCCGTCGCTGACCCGTTCGGGCCGCTACGATCGAGGCGTGACGCGTGATCCTGACGTGAACGTGGTCGGCGGGGACCTGCTCCCCTGCTCGCACGACCCATTGACCGGCTTCTACCGGGACGGCTGTTGCGGCACAGGCCCCGAGGATGTCGGCAGCCACACCGTCTGCGTCGTCATGACGGAGGAGTTCCTCGCCTTCAGCCAGATGGCGGGCAACGATCTGACGACGCCACGGCCGGAGTGGGGTTTCCCGGGTCTGCAGGCGGGCGACCACTGGTGCGTCTGCGCCGCGCGCTGGCTCGAGGCGCACCGCGCCGGCTGTGCGGCGCCGGTCGTGCTGGGCGCGACGCACGAACGGGTGACGGAGATCGTGCCGATCGATCTCCTCACCGCGTTCGCGGTCGCGCCTGGGTCGAACTGACCGAAGAACGTCGATCAGGCCGACTCTCGCACCTCGCGCGGCGCCGGCAGCCAGGTGAGGCCGCGCGGCAGATACCAGTTCCAGCGTCCGAGCAGCTGCATCGCCGCAGGGAGCACGACACCACGCACGAGGGTCGCGTCGATCAGCACGGCGACGGCGAGCCCGACGCCGAACTGCTGCAGGTCGACCAGCGTCAGCGTGGCGAAGATCGAGAACACCGCCACCATCACGAGGGCGGCGGCCGTGACGACACCGGCCGTCGAGCGGATGCCACGCTCGACCGCCGCCGTGGTGGTGAGGCCGGACTGCCAGCCCTCGCGGACGCGGCTCAGGATGAACACGTGGTAGTCCATCGAGAGCCCGAACAGGATGACGAACAGGAACATCGGCAACCACGAGACGATGCCGTCGGTCGCTGTCAGCCCGAACGGCTCGCCGAGGCCGTGCTGGAATACGAGCGTCAGCACGCCGAACGACGCCGCCACCGACAGCAGGTTGAGGATGATCGCCTTGATCGGGATCACGATCGAGCGGAACGAGACGAGCAGCAGCACGAACGCCATCACGAGCACGGCGGCGAACACGAGCGGTGCGCGCTCCGAGAAGGCGATGCCCTCGTCAACCGTCTGTGCGGTCTCGCCGCCGACGGCGAACGTCGTGCCGGCGACGGCGCCGAGCGTGGCCGGGATGAGGTCATCGCGCATCGTTGCGAGGGCGCTCCTCGACGTGGCGTCCGAGCCGTCGCCGACGAGCGGGAGCGAGACGATCGCGACCGTCTTGTCGTCGTTCAGCTCCGTGGTCGCGGGCGAGGTGATGACGCCCTCGGCCAGCGCGCGCTCCGACAGCGTCGCGATCGCCGCTGTGACGGTCGGTGCGCCCGCATCGGGGGCGCGGACGACGGCCTGTGCCGAGGCGGCCTCCGCCGGAAACGCGGCGTCGATCCGGTCGTAGGTCTGTAGGACCGGGAGGGCGTCGCGCGGCAGGTCGGCGATGCCGGTGACCTTCGTGTCCATGCCGAGTGCGGGTAGCGCGAGGGCGACGAGGATCGCAACACCTGCGGCGAGGGAGACCGCTGGGCGCCGCAGCACGTGGCCGAGCACGATCCCCCACAGGCGCGAGTCCCGCTGGGTGCGGCCGACGCGGCGCAGGAGCGGCAGGCGGCTGTGGTGCACGCGGTCGCCGAGCTTCGCGAGCACGGCCGGGAGTACGGTCAGCGAGCCGAGCACGGCGACACCGACGACGAGGATCGAGCCGATCGCCATCGCGGTGCCGTCCGCGTCACCCATGAAGAACAGCCCGGCGAGTGACGTCATCACGGTCAGGCCGCTGATCAGCACCGCGTGTCCGCTCGTGGCGGCCGCCGCTTCGAGTGCAGCCATCTTGCCGGCGCCGGCGGCACGCTCCTCGCGCTCGCGCTTCAGGTAGAACAGCGAGTAGTCGACGCCGACGGCCATGCCGATCAGCATCATCAGGATCGGCGCGCCCGACGAGGTCGGGACGAGCGCCGACGTCAGCGAGACGAGGCCCATCGCGGCGAAGACCGACGTCAGGCCGAGCAGCACCGGGATGCCCGCGGCGAGCAGCGCGCCGAATGCGACGATGAGGATCACGAGCGTGATCGGGATCGAGAGGAACTCGGCCTTCTGGAAGTCCGAGGCGAGGGCGTCGTCCAGCGCCCGGCCGGCCGAGGCGTCGCCGAACTGCTCGACGCGCAGATCCGGGTGGGCTGCAGCCGACGCGGCGACGGCGTCGAGCATCGGGCCGACCTTGTCGCCGGCGCCGTCGGCGGGCCCGGCGATGTCGAACTCGAGCATCGCCGACCGGCCGTCACTGGAGCGGACCGGCTCGCGGATCGCCGCGACGTCATCAACGGCGTCCAGCCGCGCGGTCACGTCGGCGGCGGCCGTCGTCAAGGCCGCGTCACCGAGCGCACCCGACCGCGCCTGGATGATGACCATCTCCGTACCCGGCCGGTCGTTGAAGCCGGCGTCGTCGATCATCCGTGCCGCCTCGCCGGACTCGCCGGCGCCGCCGCGCGCTTCATCGATCTCGGTCGTGCCGACGGCGGAGCCGAGCCCGATGCAGAGCGCGACGAACGTAACCCAGCCGATGATGGCGCGCCACGGGTGCAGCCCGCTCCAGCGACCCATGCGGTGGGCGAGATTCCTGGTCGTACCGGTCATGCCGTTCCTCCTCCGGGCGGGCGGACGCCGCCGTATCTCTCTACGGAGGAAGCTACGGAGCACCGAGGCCGCTGCCGTCGCTCTTACGGTGGATCCGTCTCGCCCGAACGGCGGAACTGCGCTCCGCCGCGCGGCGGGCACCTATCCCGCGGCGCGGCGCACCAGCGACCGCTGCGCGGCCGTCTCGGGCGACGCCTCGGCGTGCCACGCGCTCGCGCGGCGGAGGACCGCGAGGCGATCGAGCGCGCCGTCCGGATCGCCCAGCTGTCGCGTCAGGCGCGCGGCGATCAGCGTCCCGGTCCGGCCGATGCCGAACCGGCAGTGCACGTAGACGGTCTCACCGTTGGCGAGGAGAGCGTCGAGGAGGGCCAGCGTGCCGGCGAGGCCGTCGGAGGTCGGGACGCCGAGGTCGGCAACCGCGCGGCGGTGGTGCAAGACGCCGTCGCCGAGGAGCTCGGCATACGGGGAAAGCTCGCCTTCGCCGGTCAGGTCGACGTACGCGCTGACGCCGAGCGCGGCGAGGGCGACGAGCGCCTCGGGTCGTCCGGGATACTCGCCGGCGAGGAGCCGCTCCTCGACGCGGTAGTGGTCGGGCAGGTGCGCGGCGGCGTGGAGCGCGTCGGCGAACGCGACGATCTCGTCGTGGAGCGCGAGCCGCTCGCCCCACTCCGGCGGAATCCCGTCGTCGCCGTACAGCGCCCCGGCGAGCTGCCCGTAGATGGCGGCGGTCGTGTCGGCATCCTAACCGAGGTTGGCAGCGGCAAGTGCGCCGTCGCGGAACGTGTCGGTCGTCGCGAGCGCCCAGAGCGCCGCCTCGAGTGACGCCACGCAGTAGCCGGTGCCGCGGATCTCCGGCGGGGCCTTGGCGAGGTACGAGCCGGCGGCGATGGCCGCGACTGCGGGGTGCAGGTCACCGAACCGCCACCAGCCGGGCGCGAGCAGGTCGGCCTTCGGCACACCGCGAACGGCGCCCGCGACGAGCGATCCGAGGAGGCGGCAGCAGTCGACCGGGCGCGCGGCCGGGTGCGTCGTGCGCGAGGATCGCGCCGAGAACGCGACCGCGCGGCTCACGTCCCCGGCGTAGCGGAGCGGCACCGGCGCGAGCCGCATGATCGAGCCGTTCGCGGCGGCCTCCTCGTCCAGCGGCGGCTCGATCGCGCCTGTCCGCAGGTAGCCGCCCAGCACGGCGCGTGTG
This sequence comes from Actinomycetota bacterium, assembly GCA_009885805.1. Taxonomy (GTDB): domain Bacteria; phylum Actinomycetota; class Thermoleophilia; order Gaiellales; family F1-60-MAGs149; genus VFJZ01. The sequence goes on along the minus strand of VFJZ01000033.1, from coordinate 12,978 downwards.
TGAACGCCGATGTCGAAGCAGCGGCCGGTCGAGCTGAGGTGCCCCTCCTTCCACCACGAGACGTACCGGTCGAGTTGGTCGACCGGGTCGAAGCCGCCCGCTTCGACGAGGCTCTCGGCGAGGCAGAGCGCCATCGAGGTGTCGTCGGTCCACTCGCCAGGCCGGAGTCCGAACGGCCCGCCGCCGACCATGTCCGTGAGCGGCGGGAAGGTGCCGGGCGGCGAGAACTCGACGGCGGCGCCGACGGCGTCACCCGCGGCGAGACCGAGCAGTGCGCCGCGGAACCGGCTGCGGTCGAGGGTAGTCATCCCCAGTCAGGCTGCGCTGAACCGCTCGAACCGGGCCGCGAGACGCTCGCGATCCGGACGCGCGTTGACGCGGGTGGGGAGGATGATCCTCTGTCCCTGAAAGGTCTTCAGCAGCTCGAGCATCGGCCCGTCCTCGTCTTCGAGCAGGCGAGGGGCGATGTGGACGCGGTAGTCAGGATCGATCGCGACGAGGTCGTTGTCGTAGGCGCGGTGATGGATCGAGCAGAGGCTGACGCCGTTGCGGATCTCGGCCGCACCGCCTGGATCTGCGTCCGCGGTGATGTGCGCCGCGTCGAGAAGGCGGGACTCGCGCAGGCTGCAGATTGCGCAGCGGTCTCGGTAGGCCGGCAGCACGAGACCGCGAAAGCGGCCCTGGTGCAGCCGGACGCGCGCCTCGCGGAGGGCGTAGGCACGGTCGAGCGGATCGTCGCTCAGGTACGGCTCGAGCAGGCGGATCGTGCCGCGTGCGACGAGCACGCGCCGCGCGTGTGGATCGTCCTCGATGACGTAGCACGGGTACTCCGGCTGATACCAGCCAGGGCGGTGACTCACGAAGTAGACGAGCGGGACGGCGGTGTCGAACGCCGCTCGGAGCGCTCGATTATCGGCCTGGTCGATGCTGCCGGCGCGGTAGGCGTAGACCAGGCCGGCCTCCGTTGCTGCATCGTCGTACGGCGAGTTGGCCGACGTGTTGATCGACAGTGCGGCCGGCCCGGTCTGCGCGGCGGCGCGGTAGATGCCCTTCTGATAGTTCAGGAACGGCACGCGCCGGCCGTCGAACTGGAACCCCGGCGCGAGCGCCTCGGCGTACGGGAGTTCCTCGCCGAATCGCGCCCGCAGCCGGTCGAGCGCCGCGAAGCAGGCCGAGCGGAGGAGGTCATCCCGCACGGCGTGATGCTACTCGCGCTCGCTACGCTCTCGCCACCATCGCCCGCGGAGGCCTCCTGTGAAGATCGGCGTCGTGCTCCCCATCTTCGAGGAGGGTGGCGTCACGCCGGGCTACCCGGCGATTCGCGACCTGGCGCAACAGGCGGAGGCGGCGGGGCTCGATTCGGTGTGGGTGTTCGACCATCTGCTGTTCCGCTTCGACGGCGAGACGACCGGGATCCACGAGTGCTGGACGATCCTCTCGGCGATCGCCGAGGCGACCGAGCGCGTCGAACTCGGCACGATCGTGATGTGCACCGGCTTTCGCAACGCGGCGCTGCTCGCGAAGATGGCCGCGACGCTCGACCACGTCAGCGGCGGCCGGCTGATTCTCGGTGTCGGCGCCGGCTGGCACGACCCCGAGTACGAGGCCTTCGGCTACCCGACCGACTACAAGGTAAGCCGGTTCGAGGAGGCGCTCGGCGTCATCTGCTCCCTGATCCGGGAGGGCCGCGCCGACCTCGACGGGCGATTCGTGACCGTCCGCGACGCGGTGCTGGTACCACCCGCGCGACCAGACCTGCCGATTCTCGTCGCCTGCGAGAAGCCGCGGATGCTCGACCTCACGGCTCGTCACGCCGACGCCTGGAACATCGCCTGGTTCGGGGAGCCCGACGAGCGACTGGCGACGATTCGCGCCGATCTCGCGACGGCCTGCGCGACGGCCGGGCGCGATCCGGCCGCAGTCGCGATCACCGTCGGCGTCACGGTCCGCTACCCGGATGCCCCGGCGTCGGTGGAGGGGCCCGCACTGACCGGGACGCCGGCTCAGGTCGCCGACGGCCTCGCGGCGCACGCCGCGGCCGGCGCCGACCATGCGATCGCGGTGCTGGAACCGGCGACGCCGGCGACGCTCGCGGCGTTCGCCGAGGCGACCGCCATCTACCGCGCCGCCCTCTGACCATCTACGCTGGGCCCGTGAACGCGACCGCCCCCGGTATCACCGCCCCGGCGCATGCGCCCGCGCTGGCGGCGCTGCGTCGGTGGCCGGCGCGCAGGTTCGCGTTGGCGCTCGTGGCGGCCGCGGTGATCGCGCTCGCGATCGGGCTTCCGACCGACGTCGTCGCGAACCCGATCTTCTCACGCACCGTCGGCGTACGCTGGTGGGACTACGCCGTGCTCGCGGCCACGTCCGCCGTCGGCGGGCTCCTCGTGGCGGCGTTCACCGCGCCCGCGGCCTGTCCGGTGCGGAACTCGGAGACGCGCGGCGGGTTCGCGGCCAGCCTGCTCGGCGTGTTCGCTGTCGGCTGCCCCGTCTGCAACCACGTGGTCGTGCTCGTGCTCGGCTCGGCCGGCGCGTTGTCGTGGTTCGCACCGGTACAGCCGCTCCTCGGTGTCGCGAGCGTCGCGCTGATGGCCTGGGTGCTCCGCGCCCGGCTGCGGGTCAGCGCGAGCTAGGTCGGAGCGGGCAGGTATCCGGAAGCTGCGCCAGTACCTCTCGCGGTACGTCGACCGGGTCAATGCGGGTGAGACGATCGAGGTGACCGAGCACGGCCGCCCGGTTGCGGCGCTCGTGCCGTCGTCCCGCTAGGCCGACCCGCTGGCAGCACTCGGCGTGGTCGTCACGCCGCCGAGTCTCGACCTCGCATCGCTCGGCGCCGTGCCGGCGGGCGAGGCTGGCGAGCCGACTCTGAGCGAACTGCTCGCGGCGGAGCGCCAGGCCGACCGCGGACGCTGACGGTGCTCTACCTCGATACCTCCGCTGCGGTCAAGTTCGTCCGTCGCGAGGCCGAGTCCGACGCGCTGGCGGCGAGCCTGACGGTGATCGAACTGGACGGGCTGGCCGTTGGTCGCGCCGTCACCGTCGAGTCGGGGCTCGGCGCGCTCGATGCGATCCACCTCGGCAGCGCGCTCGTCTGCCGCCCCCTGTTGCGGGCGTTCGTCTGCTACGACGCCCGCCTGGCCGAGGCCGCCCGCGCCGCCGGTCTGCCCGTCGTCGCGCCCCGCACCTGATCGGCACGCGCCTACACTCTCGAGCATGACGCTCACGATCGGCACCGGGCCGCTCTCGGAGACGGCAGCCGGCACCTTCAACTTCACGCCCGACCCGCCCGGGCGGGTGCTGTTCCTCGATCCGCTGCCCTATCGCGTTCGCGCGTTCATCGGCGGCGAGATCGTCCTCGACTCGGACCGCGCCAGTCTGCTCCACGAGGGCGGGTATCTCCCGGTGTTCTACGCGCCCGTCGCGGACTTCTGCGCCGACCTGCTCGAGCCGTCGGACACGGTCACGCACTGTCCGTTCAAGGGCGATGCCCGCTACTGGTCGGTACGCGCCGGCGATCGGGTCGCCGACGACGTGATGTGGGCCTACCCCGAGCCGATCGACTCCGCCGCCTTCCTCGCACCGCTCGCCGCGCTCGCGTTCGACCGCGTCGATCGCTGGCTCGCGGAAGAGGCCGAGATCGTCGGCCACGCACGCGACCCCTACCACCGGATCGACCTGTTCCCGACGACGCGACACGTCGTCGTCTCGCTGGACGGCACCGTGCTCGCCGACTCCTCCTCGAGCGTGATGCTCTGCGAAGCCGGGCTGCCGCGCCGCTTCTACCTGCCGGCCGACAGTCTCACGGCTGCGATGGTCGATGGAACTGGCAAGGAGACGATCTGCGCCTACAAGGGCGTCGCCGCGTACCGCTCGGCGCGGGTCGGTTCCGACGTCGTCGAGGACGTCGCCTGGTCCTACGCCGAGCCGGAGCCCGGGATGGAGACGATCCGCGACCGCCTCGCCTTCTTCGACGAGAAGGTCGACGTCGACCTCGACGGCGTCCGCCAGGAGCGGCCGCGGACACGCTGGTCGTGACATGAGCGGCGCGAAGAAGCGGCGCGCACCGCGCCGACCCGACCGTCCGCCGCCGCCGCCCGTAGACCTCACGCGGTCGCTCTGCCGCGCGGCCCGCGACGAGCTCGGTCAGCCAGGCGTCACGGCCTTCGAGGCCGAGTTGTGGGCGTCGACCTTCGTCGCGGCGATGCGGTCGCGGCAGGACCCGTTCGACCGCGACGATCCCGACGAGCTGTTCGGGATCCCGATCCTCGATGCGATCACCGCCAGCGCACGCCCCGGGGCGCTCCTCGCCCTGAGCGCGTTCGCCGGCGTCGGATCGGAGGCGTTCGCCGCGCGGGCCCTGGCAGGCGTCTCGCGGCTGGCGACCGCGACACCGGCGCCCGCGTGGGCGGCCGAGGTCGGCACCGGACACGTCGAGCGGGTCCTCGTCGTCAGCGACCCGGCCTTCGAGGACGGGCGCACGTACGGGCTCGAGGTGCAACGCCCGTCCGGGCGGCACGTGCTCGCCGTGTACGTCGACAACAACATCGGCGGGGTGCCGAAGGACGCCTTCCCGGCCCACTCGCTCGAAGACATCGAGCAGCAGCTGCGACGCAGCGCCGGCGCTCGGCTGCACTTCGAGTTCGTCGACCCCGCGGCGGCGGCGGCCGACCTACGGCGGGCGCGCACGATGCTCCGGATGACGATCGGGGCGCCCCTGAGCGATGACGCGCTCGACCTGATGCCGCTCATCGACGCCTACCTGCGACTGCTCCCGCCCGGCGAGGCGGACGTCGAGGAGCCGCCGAGCGAGATCGAGTGCCGGCGGATCCTGGCCAGCTTCCGCCGCACCCCTGAGGCGAAGGCACTCGGCGGGGGCGGACTCGTCCGGGACATCGCCGACGCGATCGTGTGGTTCGGGGCCGACTACAACATCGGCGGGCCGTTGCGATGGAGCCCCGTCGTCGTCGAGGCGTTCCTCGCCGGCTGGATCCGGCGGAAGGTGATGGCGGACCAGGGCTACTACGGGCGGGTACCGGACGTGCTGCGCGCCTTCATCCGCTTCGCCGGACGCGAGCGCGGCGTCTCGTCCGACCTCATCGACGAGACGCTGGCGGCGGTCGACGTCTTCGCGCCCGAGATGCTCGCCGGAGGCGATACCGCATCGCCCTTCGCGGATCCCGCGTTCGTGGCCGACCTGCTCGAGGGCATGGCGGCCGACCTCGAGCGCCGCGCGGAGCGCGACGAGGCCATCGCGCGGCTCATGCGCCTGCCGGGTACGACAAGACCCGGCGAGGCGACCCTCGCGCGGGCGGCGGCGGCGGCCCGCGCGCGCTACCGGGACCGCGACCCGGTCGCGGTCGATCTGCGCGGGCGGATGGACCGCAGCCGGCTGCCGAGCCGAGACGACCGGATGCTGGCCGCGTTCGCCGGCGCCCCGGCCGTCGACGACCGCGACGTCGCACGGTGGGAGCGCCTCGTCGCCGACACCATCCGCAGCGGCCGCGTCGAGCGCCGGACGACCGACCCGGCCGTGACCGCCGCGTGGCGGTTTGCCGGCGCGATCGACAACGACGGCGTGCTGACCGAGATCGGTCCGTGGCTCCTCCCACAGGGGCTCGCCAGCGCGTGGGGCATCGACGGCTCCTAGTGGTGCGCCACGGCAGTGGCGCGGTGGTCGGAGGCCCCTGGATCGGGCCTCCCGATTGCTCCAGGGACCTCAACCACGACGACGCCATCGCCGTGTCGAACGGCTACGGTGGCGGCGCCAGCTGCCACGACGCCGACCCCGTCGCGCCGGTGCCGGCGATCGAGGTCACGTCGCCGACGTTGGTGGCGGTGATGGCCCCGCCCGCCGGCATGGGACGGAGGCCGCCGCCGACCGTACGCGTGTTGAGAAGCGCCGTCATCTCGTGCATCTCCGAGGGGAACGGCATCGGGCACGCGAACAGCCGCTGGCCGAGTGAGAAGTCGACCAGGATCGCCGACGTCCACGCGCCGACCGTGTCGACCTGGATCTCCAGGTCGCCAGCGCGGATGGTGGCTGCGCCAAGACTGCTGCCGGTGAACTCGCAGCCAGTGAAGGAGTCGGTCAGGGAGTACGAATCGACCGTGATCGACGATAGGACGTAGAGCGCCTGGCGCGAGCCATCCGGATTCGTCTGCTGCGATGTTCTCGTGTAGGTGGCGGTGCCAGCGAACGTCGTCGTTGCCGTGCTGAACGTCATCGTCTGTGAGACCGGCCCCGTGTAGATGGGCGGGAAGCCGTGGAACTTGGCAAACCACGAACGCTGGGCGCGGCCGATGCGGCCCACCGCACGAACCTCCGGCTGGAAGAGCGTGTCGTCGGTGTCGTTCACCTCGCCTCCCACCGCCGTGAACACACCCGGGTCGCCCTGCGTGTTCGTCGGGCCGAACGATCCGAGAACGGCCGGTTCGAGGATCGTGAACCGGGCCGACCCGTGGGCGCCGTCCTCCCTGCGCGTCAGCGTCGCCTTGACGGCCATCGAGTCGCCCGGCGCCAGTTCGGCTCCGGGTTCGGGATTCCACTCGAACGAGGTGCACTTGTTCGTGGGCAAGGCGTACCACGTCGGCTCGGCGCCGACCGCCGCGTCACGCGCGCGACCGGCGGCTCCCTGGAGGTCGCGCGGTCCCTCGCTGGCGAACTTTCGCGCAATCTCTGCGCCGACGGCGCGTTCCCCGGCCGCCGACAGGGAGGCGGAACGGTACGACGCGGTCGCGCTCGGCGCGCCCGTCAGGAGTGCGCTGCCGCTGCGTGGGATCCGAACCCGCGTCGTCGTCGTCACCACCAGCACGGTGCCCCCGGATGCAGCCTCGACGGTCTGCGTCGTGTCGAGATCGACGCGTTCGAGGCGAGCGTCGACGCCGACGCGCAGGCGTGCTGTCTCGACCGTCCGGACCCGCCCCGTCGACGCCGAGACGACGCGGTTACCCTTCCTGACGATGGTCGTCAGCGACCCGCCGCTGATCGAGCGGAGAGGCGCGATGACTCCGTCAGGTCCTGGGCAGCCCGGGGATTTCGTCGCGTCGAGCTCGATCGTGATCTGCATCGCGGCGGAGTCCGCCGCCGCCTTCGCGTCCAGGGCAAGGGAGAGGCTGGCGGTGCCGTCCGCCGTCAGTAACGCGGTCGCCGTGCCCGAGATGGTCGTGCCGCCGACCGTCGTCGACGGGATGTCCACCGACGCTATCGGCGCCCTCGAACTGCGTGCGGCCGGTGTCCGAATGTTTGCCAGCAACGGCCCGACCGTCCGCGCCACGTGCCTGGCGATCGCCGGCATCGCGAGGCGGATCCGGCGCGGCAACCTCGAAGGGGCGCCGCGTACGGATCGCGTCTGCTCGCGGAGCAGCAGCGTGACGAGCGCCTCGCCGCCGGGCGGCTTGACCGCCGGCCGGATCGCCTGCTTCTTCATGCAGACGCGCTTGCCGTTGATCTTCCACGCGATCGTCCCGGCCTTGCACGCCGCTGCGGCCGCGGGTGGCGTCGCGGCCAGCGGGGTGATGGCGACCGAGACCACCACGAGCCAGAGGAAGCGTTTCACACGTTCCAGTGTACGGCGACGTGCAGGATGTGCCTGATCGGCAATCCTACGGGGATGCCGAACGCGCCTCTCCCGCGGGAGATCATCGACTTCATCAAGGAACGCCGGCCGGGGATCGTCTCGACCGTGCGCCCCGACGGCTCGCCGCACGCCGCCACCACCTGGTACATGTGGACCGGCGAGCACGTGCTCCTGAACATGGACCGCGGCCGCACGCGGCTCGCCCACATGGAGGCCGAGCCGCGCATTGCGCTGACCGTGCTCGACGGCGACAACTGGGGGCGCTCCGTCACCCTGCTCGGTCGGATCGAGCGGTTCGTGCCGGACACGGAACTGGCGGACATCGACAAGCTCGCGCTCCGCTACCAGGGCTACACGTTCGAGGCGCGCGTGCGCGACTCGGTCAGCGCCCTGATGAAGGTCGAGTCCTGGCATGGCTGGAACGTCGACCACATCTGGGGATCGCCGGGGAAGACGTGAGCGCCGCCGCCGGCTACGCCCGCGACGGGGTCGTCCACCTCCCCGGCTTTCTGACGCCGGAGCTTGTCGCGACCCTCGCGGAGGGCGTTGAGCGCGACCTCGCCGAGCCGGGCCCGCTGGCGATCTCGATGGCTCCGGACGACGGCTCGGGCCGCTTTGTCGAGGATTTCTGCCGCTGGGTGGACATCCCCGAGTACCGGCACGTCGCCGAGGCGTCCGGGATGGGCGCAGTGGCGGCCGACCTGATGGCGTCGCGCCAGGTGCGCCTCTTCCACGATCACATGCTCGTGAAGGAGGCAGGCTCCTCGATCCGGACGCCGTGGCACCAGGACCAGCCGTACTACTGCATCGACGGGTCGCAGACGGTGTCGTTCTGGATCCCGCTCGACCCGGTCTCGCGGACGGCTGCACCGGAGTTCGTGGCCGGCACGCACGGCGGGCCGTGGTTCATGCCGCGCTCGTTCCTCGCCGGCTCGGCGCTCGTCTTCGACGAGGGGGCGCTCGAGGAGGTGCCCGACGTCGAGGCGGATCGCTCGGCCTGGCCGATCCTCGGCTGGGAGATGCAGCCCGGTGATGCGGTTGCGTTCAACATGCTGACGCTGCACGCCGCCGGTCCGGCGGACACGCGCCGCCGCGCCGTCTCGTTCCGGCTGATCGGCGACGACGTCACCTACGCACCGCGCCCGCACCGGACGTCGCCGCCGTTTCCCGGGATCGAGGACGAACTGGAGCCGGGCGACGCGATGGCAGTCGATCGCCTCTTTCCGCTCCTGTGTGGCTGACGCGCTCGCCGGCTGTCGGCACGACGACCTTGTCACGCCGACCGGGTTCGCGCCGGTAGACCGTGCGCCGATCCCCGCCGAGACGGCCGGCCCGTTCCCCGGGGACGGCTCGAACGGCCCGAACCTCCTGGCGCAGGCTGGCGCCGTCCGCAGCGATATCCGCGCGAGTCTGGCGCCCGCAACGGGCGGCGCCGAGGGCGTGCCGCTCGAGTTCCGGCTCGCCCTGTGCCCGCCGCGCGCCGACGCCGCGATCGACGTGTGGCACTGCGACCGGGACGGCCGCTACTCGATGTACTCCGACGGCGTCACCGACGAGACGTTTCTGCGCGGCGTCCAGGAGACCGGCGCGGACGGTGTTGCGACGTTCCGGAGCAGCTTCCCCGGTTGCTACCCGCGGCGCTGGCCGCACATCCACTTCGAGGTGTACGCGAGTCTCGCCGATGCGAGCGCGGGTGCGGCGCCGATCGCGACCTCACGGCTCGCCTTCCCCCCGCACGCCGCCGCAGCCGCCGGCTACGTCGCGGAGCTGCCGGTCGGCCTGTAGACGAGGTCGCGCGGCACTGCCGTCGCCGACGCGACGCCGCCGAGATGGAGCGCGTTCGCGGCCTCTGCTCGCAGCAGGTCGAGGACCGCCGCGACGCCCGCCTCGCCGTTGACCACCAGCCCGTACATCGCCGCTCGCCCGATGAGCACCGCCCGCGCCCCCAGCGCGAGCGCCGCGACCACGTCCTCGCCGCGCCGCACGCCCGAGTCGAGGTACACCTCCAGCCGGTCGCCGACCGCCGCCGCGACCGCCGGCAGCGCGTCGATCGGCGCGATCGCTCCGTCGAGCTGCCGACCGCCATGGTTCGAGACGATGACGCCGGCACAGCCCTCGTCCGCGGCGCGGATCGCGTCGGCCGGGTGGAGGATCCCCTTCAGGACGACCGGCAGCGTCGTCGCAGCGATCAGCGAGGAGACGTCGTGCCAGCCGAGGCCATGCTCGAGCAGGTCGGCGGTGTCGTCGATCGTGCCGACCGTCTCGTCCGGGTTCAGCAGGTTCGGGACCGGCAGGCCCGGTGGTAGCCGGAACGCGGTGCGCCGGTCGCGCTCACGCCGGCCGTGCGAGACGAGGTCGACCGTCAGCACGATCGCCGCGTACCCGGACGCCTCCGCGCGTCGCACGATCTCCAGCCGCTGCGCCACGTCGCGGCGCGCGTAGAGCTGGAACCAGCGCTGACACTCCGGCACGGCCGCCGCGAGTTCCTCGACGGACGCGTTCGCCATGGTCGAGAGGCAGAACAGGGTGCCGGCGGCGGCCGCCGCTCGGGCGGACGCCACTTCGCCTTCCGGGTGGAAGAGCCGCTGGTGGCCGACCGGAGCGACCAGCACGGGCAGTGAGACGGCGGCGCCAAGCACCGTCGTGGCGAGGTCAGCCCTCTCCACGCCGGGCAGGACGCGCGGGACGAACCGCAAGCGCTCGAAGGCCTCGCGGTTCCCACGCAGCGCGCGCTCGTCGCCGGCGCCCCCGGTCAGGTAGCCGACGACGTCGGGCTGGAGGCGCGCGACCGCTTCCCGTTCCCAGTCGTGGACGTTGATGAGGTCAGCCACGGAGCGCCCGGTCGAGGAGCTGCACAGGATGCACCGTCTCCACCCGTTTCGGAAGGTGAGCTGTGATCTGGATCAGGCAGCCGGGATTCGCAGCGGCGATCACGTCCGGCTGGAGGGCCGAGATCGCCGCGGCCTTCTGACGGCCCAGCTCCGCAGCGGCGTCGCGGCGCAGCAGGTTGTAGACGCCGGCTGACCCGCAGCAGATGTCGGCGTCCGGTACCTCCAGCAGTTCGAGTTCTGGAATCGCCCGCAGGAGCGCCCGCGGCTCGTCGCGCACCCCCTGTCCGTGGGCGAGGTGGCAGGCGTCGTGGTAGGCGACGCGCAGCGGCAGCGCGTGCAGGCCGGGTGGCGGGCCGAGCTCGGCGAGGATCTCGTGGACGTCGCGCACGCGCCGCGCCGCCGGGTGGTCGGCGTCCTTCATGGCGGAACCGCACCCGGCCGAGTTGACGACGATGCGGTCGGCGCCGCTCGCCGCCAGCCGGTCGAGGAGCGCCTTCCGCCGACCCTCGGCGGCGGCCCGCCCGGCGTGGAGTTCGAGCGCGCCGCAGCACCCCTGGTCGGTCGGGGCGAGCACGTCGCAGCCGAAGGCAGCGAGCACGCGGGCCGTCGCCGCGTTCACGTCACCGAAGAACGCACGCTGCACGCAGCCGAGCAGCATCACGACGCGAAGACGGCGCGTGCCCGCCGCCTGCGTCCGCGTCGGCGGACGCTCGCGAATGCCGCGGAGCGTCAACCGCGGCGCGAGACGCGGTGCCGGCAGCCGCAGCGCGAGCGCGTACGCGGCAGGCCGGAGCCGGCGATGGTGCGGCAGCACGGCGAACAGCGCCGCCCGGCGGGCGCGATCGGCGAGGCCGCGTCGGTGCTCCCGCTCGACCATCGCCCGGGTGTGTTCGATCAGCCGCCCGTACTGCACGCCGGACGGACAACTCGTCACGCACGCCAGGCAGCCGAGACAGTTGTCCCAGTGCTCGACGACGGTGTCGGTGAGGGCGAGCTCCCCGCGCTCGACAAGGTCCATCAGCAGGATGCGCCCGCGCGGCGAGTCGGGCTCGGCGTCCCACAGCCGGTAGGTGGGGCACGTCGTGAGGCAGAAGCCGCAGTGCACGCAGTCGTCCAGCAGCGGTCGGATCTCGGCGGACGTCACGCCGCCACCGGCCCGAGCGTGCCGCGCGGATCGAACCGCTCTTTGACGGCGCGCATGAGGTCGAGCGCGACCGGGTCCGGGCGGGGCACGCTCACGGCGCCCCGCCGCTGCGAGATGTGGCCGCCGAGCGCCACGACGCCGTCGACGAACGCCGTCTCCTCGCCGGGGTGCAGGCGCGCCTCGCCGACGCCGACGCCGATGCGCAGCGCGAGGTCGGCGCAGTGCCGCTCGGCGAGCCGCAGCACCTCGGGGACGGCCGTCAGTGGGACGCCGATCCCGACCACCGTTCCCGCTCCCTGCCACGGTCGCCCCGCGAAACGCGACGCGAGCAGGCGCGTCTCGCTCTCATCGAGGATCCGCCCGCCGTCGACGAGCGCCGCCTGCTGGCGTGCGCCATCAGCAGTCGAGTCGAAGCGGACGACGACGATTCCCTCGGGCCAGTGCGCGTCGAGGACGGTCGGCGTCAGCGGGTCAGTCCTCACCGTCGCCGCGAACGCGGCCGCACGGTCGGCGTCGCGCGTCTCGCAGACGACTGTGACGGATGCCTCCGCGACCGGGTGCAGCCGGAAAGCGACCTCGGTCAGCACCGCCAGCGAGCCCCGGGATCCGCACAGCAGGCGGGCCAGGTCGTAGCCGGCGACGTTCTTCACGACGCGACCGCCAGTCTTCGCCCTGGTGCCATCCGCGAGGACGAAGCGCGCGCCGATGATGAGGTCGCGCGGCGCCCCGTAGCGATGCCGCAGGGGACCGCTGACGTTCGTTGCGAGGATCCCACCGAGCGTCGCATCGGCGCCGTGGGGCGGGTCGAGCATCAGCCGCTGGCGATGCCCCGGCTCGGCGTCGAGCCGGGCGTGGAGATCGGCGAGCCGCATCCCGGCCTGGGCGACGCAGACGAAGTCGCCGGGCTCGAGCGCGACGAGACGATCGAGGGCACTGACGACGAGTGGTTCACCGTCGGCGTCGGCCGCGAACGACGCCTTCGTGCGACCGCCGCGCACGGCGATCCGTCGCCCTGCGGCGTCGGCCGCGGCCAGCAGGTCGGCGAGTTCCGCCTCATCGGTCGGGCGCAGCATCAGAAGCGCTCCGCGAGGCCGGCCGCCTCGAGCGGGTGGGTGCGATGGAAGCCTGGCACCTCGCCGCAGAGGCGCGGCGTCGGCAGGAGCTTGCCCGGGTTCGCGAGTCCGGCGGGATCGAAGGCGGCTCTGAGGCGATCCATCACGGTCAGGTCAGCACCGGTGAACATCCGCGGCATCGAGCAGGCCTTGTCGTGGCCGACGCCATGCTCGCCGGTGATCGATCCACCCGCCGCGACGCACAGTTCGAGGATGCGGTTGGCCAGGGCGAGCGCACGGTCGGATGCGCCCGCCTCGGCCCGGTCGTAGAGCACGAGCGGATGGAGGTTGCCGTCGCCGGCGTGGAACACGTT
>VFJZ01000043.1 GCA_009885805.1 Actinomycetota bacterium | reverse complement strand
GGGATGTGCGTTCAGCCCGGTCCCGACCGCGGTGCCGCCGATCGCGAGGTCGCAGAGCCACGGGATCGTCGCGCGCACGTTGGCGAGGCACTGGTCGATCTGCGCGACCCAGCCGCCGATCTCCTGGCCGAGCGTCAGGGGTGTGGCGTCCTGCAGGTGCGTCCGGCCGATCTTGACGATGGCGGCGTTCGCCTCGGCCTTCGCCGCGAGGGTGTCGCGGAGACGGGTGATGCTCGGCACGAGGAAGCCGTCGATCTGCTCGACGACGGCGATGTACATCGCGGTCGGAAAGGTGTCGTTCGAGGACTGCCCGCGGTTGACGTGATCGTTGGGATGCACGGGGGACTTCGACCCCTTGACACCGCCGGCGAGCTCGATCGCGCGGTTGGAGATGACCTCGTTCACGTTCATGTTCGACTGCGTCCCGGAGCCGGTCTGGAACACGACCAGCGGGAAGTGGTCGTCGAGATCGCCGGCGATCACCTCGTCGGCGGCGCGCACGATGAGGGCGACGACGTCCGCTGGCAGCTGGCCGAGGTCGCCGTTGGCGATCGCCGCGCCCTTCTTCAGCACGCCGAGCGCGCGGATCACCGGGCGCGTGAACCGGAACCGGTCGACGCCGATCGGGAAGTTGCCGATCGACCGCTGCGTCTGCGCGCCCCAGTAACGGTCGGCGGCGACGTCGATCGCCCCCATCGAGTCGGTCTCGGAACGTAAGGCGGTCATGGCCGGAGGATATTCCTACACTCCGCTGCGTGAGCCGCTCGCCGTCGCTCCAGGGCCACCTGCTGGTGGCCGCACCGGATCTCGCCGATCCGAACTTTCGACGCACAGTCGTCGTCATCGCCGAGCACACACCGGAGGCGGCGATGGGGCTCATCCTGAACCGGCCCCTCGATCTGACGGTGGCGGCAGCGGTACCCCTGCTGTCGCACCTCGTCGGGCTCGACGACCCGGTCTACGAGGGCGGCCCCGTCGAGCGCGAGTCGGTCGTCGCCCTCGCAGAGTTCCGTGATCCCCACCTCGCCGTCTCGCTGGCGTTCGGTGCAATCGGCTTCCTCGGCGCCGATGCTGACCCGGAGGCACTCGACGCCGCCGTCGAGGCCGTCCGCGTCTTCTCGGGCTACAGCGGCTGGGGCCCGGGCCAGCTCGACGAGGAACTGACCGAGGAGGCCTGGATCACGCTCCCGGCGGAGCGCGACGACGTCTTCGGATCGCCGGACGGGCTGTGGGGACGCGCGCTCCGGCGCAAGGGCGGCCGCTACCGGCTCGTCGCGACGATGCCCGACGATCCGACGGTCAACTGATGGCCGCGACGGCAGGCGCCGCAACGATCGCGCGGACGCAGGACACGGTCCGGCGATCGACCATCAAGCTGGCCTGCGGGCAGGCTGTGGTCTCCGGCACGATCCCACTCGGCGCGACGTTCGGCACGATCGAGGCGAGGCACCTCTCGAACGAGGTCGCCCTCGCGGGCTCCGTCGTCGCGGCGCAGATGCTCGCCGGGGCCGTGGCACTGCTCGTCGCCGGTCGCATCTCGGACCGCTACGGCCGGCGTCCAGCGCTCGCCGGCGGGTTCGTCCTCCTCGGTATCGGCGCAGGCGCGATCGCCGCCGCCGTCGCTGTCGGCTCGTTCGCGATGCTGATCGTCGGCGCCGTGCTGTTCGGGTTCGGCGCACAGCCGGCCCTGATGGGACGGGCAGCCGCCGCGGATCTGTATCCGGCCGCACTCCGCGGCCGCGGCGTCGGGCTGGTCGCGTCGGCCGGAGCGATCGGCGCCGTCTCCGGCCCGATCCTGGCGACGGGCGCGCTCGCGCTCGGACCGCTGGTCGGCGCCGGCGATCACGCGCCGCCGTGGCTGGCGGCGATCCCGCTCTGCGCGCTCGCGGCCTTCGTGATCTGGACGATACACCCCGACCCGAAGGCCGTCGCCGCCGATCTCGCGACCTGGTGGCCCGGCATGGCCGACGAGCCGACGCCGCAGAACACGGAGCCGCGTACCCGCCGCCAACTCCTCGCCATCGGGCCTGCCCGCCTCGCGCTGACGGCGGCAGTCCTCGCCCAGGCGACGATGCTCGGCGTGATGAGCGTCACGGCCGCCGAACTCGACCGCAGCGGCTCCGGGGAGATCGTCATCGCCCTGCTGATGAGTGCCCACTTCATCGGCATGTTCGGCCTCGCGTCGCCGATCGGTCTGCTCGCCGATCGTGCCGGCCGTCGACGCACGATCATGATCGGGGCCGTCGTCTGCGCTAGCGGTGCCGTGCTGACGCCGCTGTTCGCGGACTCGGTCCTGATCGCGCCCTCGTTCCTCCTGCTCGGCCTTGGCTGGTGCGGCTCGTTCGTCGCCGGGACAACGGTACTGGCGGACGTGGCGCGGCCGAACGAGCGTGGCCGACTGATCTCGTTCAACGATCTCTGCGTCGCACTCGCGGGTGGCTGCGCCGCCCTCGCCGCCGGTCCGCTGCTCGCGAGCATCGGCTTCGTCGCCGTCGGCGTCGCCGGCGCGCTCCTGTCGCTGTGCGGTCTCGCAGCTGCTGCGCGGATCCGTGAGACGACACCCGGGCAGTACCTCCCATGACAATGCGTCCCGGACTCGCGACGCTGCTGGCTGCCCGGCACGTCTGCGTCGTCGGCGCGACGGCGTCCTCCTTCGCCGGCACGATCGCACAGCGCAACCTCGCACTGCACGGCTTCGCCGGTCGCGTCTCACAGGTACACCCGACCCACAGGCAGGTAGACGGGCGGGTCTGTGTCCCGACTCTCGCCGATCTCGACGAGGCACCCGACATCGCGCTCGTCCTGGCACCGGCGCGGGTGCTGCCCGAGGTCCTGACGGAGGCGGAGGCGATCGGCGTCCCCTGGGCAGTGATCCCCGGCGCCGGCGAAGCCGACGCCGGTGAACAGGCGGCGGTCGTGGCGGACTTCCTACGGCGACCGGAGCGGACGATCCGCGTCATCGGGCCGAACTGCATGGGATTCGTCGCACCACCCGAGCACCTGACGCCGTACATCGGCACCGTGCCGGCCAGCCTCCGCCCGGGCTGTGTCGCGATGCTGTCGCAGTCCGGCGCCGTCGTCGAGGCGTTCGTCACCCAGGGCAGCCGGATCGGCTACCGCGGCCTGTTCTCGACCGGCAACGAGGCGCACGTCACGACGGAGGAGATCATCGAGCACCTCCTCGACGAGGGTCGTACCGAGGTCATCCTGCTCTCGCAGGAAGGGGTCGGCGATCCGGCCCGCTACCTGCGGCTGCTCGCCCGGGCGGCAGACGCGGACGTTCGTGTCGGCATCGTGCGCGTCGGCCGTTCGCGCATCTCGCAGGCGGCCGCGCTGACGCATACGGGCGCGATCACCGGCGACTGGGATCTCTGGGCCCGCCTCGCCCGGCGGCAGGGAGCGGTCGTCCTCGACACCCTCGACGAGCTGCACGAGTTCGGGGCGCTGGCGCAGTCGCCACGCCGACCACTGTCGCCGCGGACGTGGGTCGTCACGAACTCCGGCGGGCAGGGGTCGCAGATCGCAGACGTCCTCGCCGACGAGACACACCTCGATCTGCCGCTTCCGGGGCCACCGCATCTGGCGGCGTTCGCCGACGCCTTTCCCCAGGCCGGCCGGCCGTCGAACCCGATGGATCTGTGGGGGCTCGCGAGCTGGCAACGGGCGTACGGGGAGGGCATCGGGCTGATAGCGGAGCACGGAGGCGGTGGCACGCTCGTCGTCTCGATCGACGCGGCGCCCCACCAGGGCCAGTTCGAGGGGGAACTCGGCGCCGGCATCGTCCGGCTGGCCTGCCAGGCGGCCCAGTCCCGTGCGGACTGGCGCGTCCTGCACCTGGCACCGCTGCTGGCGCCCCCGCACCCGATCCTGCGCGAGGCACTCGACGACACCGGCTGCCCGTCGATCCGCGGCGCGGCCGGACTCCACGCCTACGCCGGGCTGGTTGCTCCGACCGGCCCGCGGATACCGGAGGAGCAGATCGCCGGGATGCAGCCCGCAGCGGCGCCCGGCGACCGGATCGGTCACGAGGCGTCGCTCGAGATCCTGCACCGCCACGGCGTCGTCGTGCCGCGAACCACCGTTGCCGCCACCGCCGCCGCGGCCGCGACGGCGGCGCGCTCGTACCGCGCGCCGCTCGTCGTCAAGGCGATCGGCCCGGCGCACCGCGCCAAGGTCGGCGGGGTCGCACTCGGCCTGCACCCTGACGACGTCGCGGCCGTCTGTGAGCGGATGTCGACGATTCCCGGCTGCACCGGCTTCGAGATCGTCGAGCAAGTGTCGGCGGATCTCGAACTGCTCGTCCATCTCGCCCTCGACGAGCAACTCGGCGTACGCGCAACCCTCGGCGTCGGCGGCGCCCTGACGGAGCAGGCCGGCTTCGCCGTCTGCGACCTCGCACCGCGGACGCGGGCGGAAGCACACGACCTGCTCCGGCGCTGCGTCGGCGCGCAGGTCGACGACGCGGGTGCGACCTGGACGGCGGCGGTCTGCGATACGCTCGTCGCTGTCGCCGCTGCCGTACGGGGCGGCGAGGCGAGTGAGATCGAGATCAATCCCCTGGCGATCGACCGCCTGCAGGGGCGGGCCGTCGCCATCGACGTGCTGGCGAGGGAGACCGCGCATGACTGAACCGGAGATACTCGCGACGCTGCGCGTGCGCGTCGGTGCCGAAGACGTGCACTACGGCGGCGGCCTCGTCGCCGGCGCGTACTCGATGAAGCTGTTCGGCGATCTCGCCACCGAGGTGACCATCCGCACCGACGGCAACGAGGGCCTGCTCCGCGCGTACCAGGAGGTCGAGTTCCTCGCGCCCGTCGCGGCCGGCGATTACCTGGAGGCGCGGGCGACGCTGATCCGCCGCGGCACGACCTCCCGCACCTGCGAGTTCACCGTCCACAAGGTGATCGCCGGTGACCCGGCCGGCGCCAACGCCCGCCTGCTCGACACGCCGGTGCTCGTCGCCCGCGCGGTCGGCACCACCATCGCACCCAAGGAGTAGCGCGCATGGCATCCGAACTGACAGGGGCGGTCCTCGCCGCCATCGACACGGGCGCGGACAGCGCGCACTTCGGCGCGATCCCGCTGCCCGAGACGTACACCGGCGTGGCGCTGCACGCGGACGAGGCGGACACGCTCGGCAAGCTGCCCCGCGAGGAGAAGCGACCGTCGCTGGCGATGCACGTCGAGCAGGTGCCAATGCCCGAGATCGCGCCGGACGAGGTCCTCGTCGCGACGATGGCGTCGTCGATCAACTTCAACACCGTCTGGTCGGCGATCTTCGAGCCCGTGTCGAGCTTCGCGTTCCTGAGGCGCTACGCGAAGGTGCGCGGCGCGTGGGGCGCGCGCCACGACCAGCCGTTCCACGTCGTCGGCTCGGACGCCGCCGGCGTCGTCCTGCGCACCGGCTCGGCCGTCTCCAAGTGGAAGCCCGGCGACCGCGTCGTCGTGCACCCGAACGACGTCGGCCTCGAGGACCCACAGGGCCACGACGACACGATCCTCGACCCCGACCAGCGCGTCTGGGGCTTCGAGTCGAACTACGGCGGCCTCGCCGAGGTCTGCGTTGCCAAGGGCGACCAGTTGATGCCGAAGGCCGAGCACCTGACGTGGGAGGAGGCCGCGTCGATGCCGCTGACCAACTGCACCGCCTACCGCATGCTCGTCAGCCCGAACGGCGCCTGCATGCAGCAGGGCGACGTCGTGCTGATCTGGGGCGCGGGCGGCGGGCTCGGGGGCTTCGCGACGCAGTACGTGCTGAACGGGGGCGGCATCCCGGTCTGCGTCGTCTCGAGCGACGCGAAGGCGCGGATCTGCCGCGAGATGGGGGCGGAGTTCGTGATCGATCGCCGCACCGAGAACTTCGCGTTCTGGGATCCGGAGACGGGCCGGCAGAACCCGAAGGAGCACCTGCGGCTCGGCAAGACGATCCGCCAGCTGACGGGCGGCCGCGACGTCGACATCGTGTTCGAGCACCCCGGGCGCGACACGTTCGGCGCCTCCGTGTTCGTGACGCGCCGCGGCGGCAAGATCGTCACGTGTGCATCCACGACCGGCTTCACGCACGAGTTCGACAACCGCTACCTGTGGATGTTCGCCAAGTCGATCGTCGGCTCGCACCTCGCGAACTATGCCGAGGCATGGCGCGCGAACGAGCTCGTCCGCGCCGGGCGAACGCACCCGATCCTCTCGAAGACGTACGCGATGGCCGAGGCCGGGCGAGCGGCGGACGACGTCTACGAGAACGTCCACCTGGGCAAGGTCGGCGTGCTCTGCATGGCGCCCGAGCCGGGCCTGGGCGTGCTGGACGCAGCGCTGCGAGAGCAGCACTTGCCCGCGATCACGCGCTTCCAGTAGTCCCGTCCACACGCGACGACGACCCGGCTACGCGCGGACGCCTTGGCGCCAGGCGGAAAGACCTCGGGCAATCACCCCATCGAGCCAGACGGTGAAGCGTTCGATGACGGCTTTCTCCTGCTCCGTCCACGCGATCGACATGGGCTCGTCGCAAAGCGGTTCGGGTGGCAAGCGCTCCCGCAGTCCATCGTCGCCCTCGGCGCGGCGAACGAGGAACGCCGATCCGGAGACGATTCCTCGCCACGATTGGCCATCGCCGTGAAACCCGACCACGAGTTCGTCCTGGCCTGCCTCCGTGGCGATCTTCAGTCGAGCCCACTCATGGAAGTGATCCACGCCAGCGAAGTAGCCGAGGGTACCGGCCACCGCGATCACGTCGGCGCGATACCACCCCGAGGCCTGATCGCCACCGGGGCTGACGATCCCTGGCCCATCGACGTACACCTTCAGGTTCGGGAGAACGTCGCGCAGCCCATCACGAAGCTGTGCCTGAACGGATGTGAAGCGGTTGCAGGCGACCTCGCGACACGCTTCCGCCATGCGCCTCGCACCGTCCCATTCGGGTTGCGTGCGAGCGCCCGCCCGGATTGATTCGACGACGGCTTCGAGTATCGCGTCACTTCGGCGCTCCTCGGCGAGGATCTGCCCGCCGACCTGGACGGCTTGCTTGAGCCGGTCGACCTGGACTTCGGAGAAGAACCGAACGAGCGGCTGCAGGTCCCCCTCGTCCGCGGTCTCGAGCGCTCCGATGTAGGCCGCGCGGCGTGCGTTCGTAACGACCAGTGGAAAGAGGCCGCCGCGAATGAACACTAACGACGCCAGTGCGCGAGCGACCCTTCCGTTCCCATCTTGGAAGGGATGCACGCACGTGAACCGATGATGCAGCCACGCAGCGCCGACCTCGCTCGGAACACCGTCGCTCTCATGCCGGAGGTGCCAGGTGATGAGGCGGTCCATCTCGTCCTGAACGAGTTCCGGCGGCGCATACTCGTGAACGAAACCGTCCGAGCGAGAGGGATTGTTCGGCTGTCGCTTCCAGGCGCCGCGAAGCAGCTCCACCTCGCTGAGGGTGCCGAACCGGTCAAGCGCCTCGGTCGTCGGCTGGTGGCGCGTCAACACCGCATGGAGTTCCTTGACGTAGGAAATCGACAGCGGCCGTTCGCCACGCACAAACGAGAACAGACCTTCCACCGCCTCCATCTGATCTCCGATGAGCGCTGCTACCGCCTCCGGACCCCTGTCACTTGCGCCGTGCGGAATCAACGCAGCGTCGATGCCCTGTTCGATCAGGAGTCGGGTCACCCCTCGATCAAGTGAGTAGAGCCGCTCGATGAGACCCGTCTCGACGGCCCACTCGCGATTCAGCCGAGCGAGGAACCGGTCGAGCTTGCCACCGCTTTCGACGTCAGCCCGCTGCTCCTGCCAGAGCCGGCGCCAAGCGGTCATGTCGGCGTCTGCGCGCGCCGTCGGGTCGCCGACGAAGTCCTCGATCGGTTGGTATCGCTGCATCCGTCGTAGCCCCCAAGTGGACGGCCGGCCCGGCGTGGTCCGATCTGAGGATAGACCCACGCTCCCCGGCGATCACGCGCTTCCAGTCAGTCAGACGCGCACGGACGCCTGCGGGCCGTAGCCCACCCGCGTCCGCGCCTTCACCGTGCAGGTCCGGCCCGCGGGGACGGTGAGATCGGCACGCCGCAGCGTGACGGTGACGCTGCGGGTCCCGCAGCGCACGCGATAGGACAGAACGGGCATCGCTCCACTCCGCGTCGGTGCGAGCCACGTAAGACGCACCTTCGACGCGGTCGGGCGGCGAACGCGCACCGACCGCGGCTTCGTCGGCAACGCGCGCTCACGCCCGTACAGGCGGAGGATCGGGGCCGAGTAGCCGATGCCGCCGATGCGCACCTCGACGCCTGCGGGCACGCGCGTGATGACCGGCGGCGGCGCGAGCACGGTCCGCACACCGTCGGTTCGCGTGACGACGATGCTCGACGCGGACACGGCCGTGTGATCGGTGATGCCGAGGTAGGCCGCCAGCAACACCATCGGCAGGAACGCCTCGTACGCGCCGGTCGCCGGCAGGCCGTCGGCGCGCATGTGCGGATTCGCGAGCGCGACGGTGAACGCGCGGCGCTCCGCGTCGTACAGCGACGCCGGATGGTGCTGGGCGTTCGAGGCTTCCCAGAACCCGAGGCGCACGGCGGCTTCGGTCGTCGGCGTGAAGCCACGCAGGTCGGTCAGATAGCCCGCGACGCGGCCCGGAGCGTCCGTCGTCGCGCGGGTCGTCGCGTCGCCGCAGTCGCCGCTCGCCGAGCAGGCCGGACGATCCGCCGCGAACGACGCCGGCGCCGGCCGCAGCGTGATCGTCGTCGTCGTCCCCGCCACCGTCAGGGCGACGCCCTGCCCGGTCAGACGGGCCTCGCGCGTCGTCCAGTCCTCCGTGCCGACCACGATCACGTAGACGTCGGCCGGGGACAGCGCAGTCGTCTCGGCCACCTGGAACCGGGCCGTCCCCGGACCGAGCGAGCCGTCGACGGCGACGGCGCCGGGCGCGAGCGCGACGCCGTTTCTGGTCGCGGAAACGAGCGTCGGCGCGGCCCCGGCTGTCGCGGGCACGGCGAGCAACACGAGTGCGGTGACGGCAGTGGCCAGAGCCCGAATCGTCATACCTCGGTCACCTCGGACAGGAAGCTGGTGTCGTTGAGCCGCGCGAGCAGGACGCGGCGCCGGCCGAGCCGGTCGGCGCGCAGGCGGACGTCACAGAGACCGGCGTTCGAAACGAAGAAGTGCAGCGCGTCCGGCGCCTCGTTCGAGACGTGCAGGAGATGGCGGAGGATCGCCGTCGTCGTGCCGCCGTGCGAGACGACGAGCGGCGTCCCGCCGCCCGCGACCACGTCCTCGATCGCCGCCGCCGTCCGCCCCCAGAAGGCAACGACGCTCTCACCGTCCCAGGCCGAGTCGCTCGGGTGCCAGATCTCGTCGTACGGCATCTGCTCGAACATCTCGGCCAGCGTGAATGGCGAGATCGCCCCCGAGCCGAACTCGATCAGCCTCGGGTCCTCGCTGACGTCGAGGTCGAGAGCGCGCCCGCAGGCGGCGGCAGTCTGCCGGGCGCGCTCGGCCGTCGAGGCGATGATCCTGGTGGGTGGACGGCGCAGCGACGCCAGGTGGTCGGCGAGCTCGTCGGCCTGCTGCAGCCCGCGCCCGGTCAGCGGATCGGACGCCGTCCAGCGATGATCGGGTCCGCTGGTGGCATGGCCGTGCCGCGCGAGCAGGAGGCGCATCTCGTCCACTCCCGGCATCGTATGGGGATGGCAGCGCGGAGCCGGCGGCGGCGATCCCATATCCTGACGTCCTCCGTCCGCTCCGTACGCGAAGGACTCCGTGATGCGACTCCGCCGCTCCTGCCTCGCCGTGCCCGGCTCGAGCCCGAAGATGCTCGGCAAGGCGAGAACGCTCCCCGCCGACCAGGTGTTCCTCGACCTCGAGGATGCGGTCGCGCCGAGCGAGAAGACCGACGGTACGCGACAGCAGATCGTCGACGCGCTGCGCGGCGACTGGGTCGCCCCTACCCGCGTTGTCCGGGTCAACGGCGTCGCCACCCGCTGGTGCTACGCGGACATCAGCTACGTCGTCCGCGGCGCGGGCGCAGACCTCGACTGCATCATGATCCCGAAGGTCCACGACGCCTCGCACGTCCACTTCGTCGATCACCTGTTGACCCAGCTCGAACTCGACCTCGAACTCGAGGTCGGGCGGATCGGGCTCGAGCTGCAGATCGAGACCGGCCACGGCTGCCTGAAGATGGAGGAGATCGCGGCGGCCTCGAAGCGTGCCGAGACGCTGATCTTCGGCCCGGGCGACTACGCCGCCAACCTCGGCGTGCCGCAGCTGACGGTCGGCGCGATCGACACCGCCTATCCCGGCGACCAGTGGCACTACATCAACGCCCGCATCGTCAACACGGCCCGGGCGTACGGGCTGCAGGCGATCGATGGCCCCTACGCGGCGATCCGCGACCTCGACGGCTTCGCCGAGGTGGCGCGCCGGTCGCGTCTGCTCGGGATGGACGGCAAGTGGGCGCTGCATCCCGACCAGATCGCGCTCGTCAACGAGATCTACTCCCCCGACCAGAAGCAGTTCGACCTTGCCTGCGCCATCCTGGAGGCCTACCGCGTTGCGACGGAAGAGGAAGGCCTTGGCGCGGTGATGTTCAACGGCGAGATGATCGACGAGGCGAGCCGCAAGATGGCGATCCAGGTCGAGGCCTCGGGGCGCGCGGCTGGGATGCAGCCGACATCGGCGACGGGCGGATGACGCCCCCCGACTTCCGCGCGCTCCGACTGGCACCGGAACAGGAGGACATCCTCCTCGCCGTGCGGGACTTCGTCGAGGGCGAGATCATCCCGCGCGCCGCGTCGTTCGAGGCGGCGGACCGGTTCCCGGACGAGATCGTGGCCGGCCTGCGGGAGCTCGGCATCTTCGGCTTCACGATTCCCGAGCGCTATGGCGGCATGGGTCTCGACCTCACGACCTACTGCCTGGCGATCGAGGAGATCGCCCGCGGCTGGATGTCGGTCTCCGGGATCATCAACACGCATTTCATCTGTTCCTCGATGCTGCAGCTGTCGGGCACCGAGGAACAGCGCGAGCGGCTCCTGCCGCTGATGGCTACGGGCGAGGTGCGCGGAGCGTTCTCGATGACCGAGCCGCACTGCGGCTCCGACGTCCAGGCGATCCGGTCCGTTGCCGTCCGCGACGGCGACGAGTTCCGGATCAGCGGGCAGAAGATGTGGGTCACGAACGGACTCCGTTCGGGCCTCGTGGCGACGCTCGTCAAGACCGACCCGGACGCCGATCCGCCCCACGCCGGCATGACGTGCCTGATGATCTCCAAGGAGCCCGGAGTCGCCGAGCAGGGGGGCCTGACGATCCCCCCGCAGCTGCACAAGCTCGGCTACCGCGGCGTCGAGACGACCGAGCTCGTGTTCGACGACCACCGCGTTCCGGCCAGCGCCGTCCTCGGCGGCGAGGCCGGCATCGGCCAGGGCTTCCAGCAGATGATGTCGGGCGTCGAGGTCGGGCGCGCCAACGTCGCCGCCCGTGGGGTAGGCGTCGCCCGACGTGCGTACGAGCTCGCCATCCGCTACGCCCACGAGCGGGAGACGTTCGGCAAGCCGCTGCACCGGCACCAGGCGATCCAGTTCAAGCTGGCCGAGATGGCGACGAAGATCGAGGCCGCCCGGCTCCTGACGGTGCAGGCGGCGCGCGCCAAGGACGAGGGTCGCCGCGCGGACGTCGAGACGGGAATGGCGAAGTACTTCGCCTCCGAGATGTGCAAGGAGGTCGTGGAGGAGGCGTTCCGCATTCACGGCGGCTACGGCTACTCGACGGAGTACGAGATCGAGCGCCTCTACCGCGACGCACCGATGCTGCTGATCGGCGAGGGCACGTCCGAGATTCAGAAGACGATCATCGCGCGCGGCCTGATCGCGCGCCACAGGGGGTGACGATGGGCCGCGAGATCCACGCGCGTGAGACGCGCTTCGGGCGCTACCTGGAGGAGTTCGAAGTCGGCGACGTCTACGTCCACTGGCCGGGTAAGACGATCACGGAGTCCGACGACCACCTGTTCTGCCTGATCACGATGAACCATCACCCGCTGCACATCGACGCGCACTACGCAGCGACCGAGACCCACTTCGGGCAGAACGTCGTCGTCGGCAACCTCGTCTACTCGGTGGTGCTCGGGATGAGTGTGCCCGACGTGTCAGGCAAGGCGATCGCGAACCTCGAGGTGGAGTCGCTGAAGCATGCGCTGCCGACCTTCCACGGCGACACGGTCTACGCGAAGACGACCGTCCTCGACGTCCGCGCATCGTCGTCGAAGCCCGACCGTGGCGTCGTAACGGTCGAGACGACGGCCTGGAACCAGCGCGACGAGGTCATCTGCGAGTTCCGGCGCCGTGTGCTGATCCCCCGGCGGCCAGCGTGAGCCCGCAACGGCCGGAGCGTAGCGGAGGCCCTTGCGTGCGGTGGCGAATGCCGTGCGACAATGCTCCGAAGGAGCGCATGGCATGAGCGACGACGGCTACCTGGATCGGCGCACCGTCGCGGTGGCGGCAGCGATTCTGATCGTGACGACGACGTTCGGGATGCTGCTGCTCGGACCGCCCGGACTGGTGCTGGGCCCGCTCGTCGATCGCTTTGCGACGACGCGGCTGCTCGCCTCCCGGGGCTACGCCAGCCCCGGCGCGCCGCTCTGGTCGGCCGTCATCGGCGGCGTCGCGCTGCTGCCGGCGATGGCGGTCTCGAACGCGGAGGCGGCGACGCGCGACCAGGCCGTCTACTTCGCCGTCATGGCCGCGTTCGGTGCGGTGATCCTCGGGCTGATCGGGCTCCGCTCGCCCCACGCGAGGCTGGGGGCGATCGGCATCGGACTCGGCATCGCCGCGGCCGTCGTCGCGCTGGCGCTCCACGGGCGGGCTTCGTAGAATCCCTGGTCTAGACCAGGCGACGGAGGCAGCGGGTGCGCGATCGAGCGAGGGCAGTGGTGATCGGCGGCGGCGTGGGCGGCTGTTCGATCCTCTATCACCTGGCGAAGCTGGGCTACACCGACAGCGTGCTGGTCGAGCAGTTCCAGCTCACCCACGGGTCGACCTGGCACTCCGCCGGTCTTGTCGGCCAGTTGCGATCGTCCGTCTCCCTGACCCGGATGATGATGTACTCCGTCGGCCTCTACGGGCAGCTGAAGGAGGAGACCGGCAAGGACCCCGGCTGGCACCAGTTGGGCGGCCTGCGCCTCGCCTCGTCCGACGCGCGCCTCGAGGAGATCCGCCGCCAGCAGGCGTGGGCGCGGACGTTCGGGTTGCCGATGGAGATCGTCTCGCCGGCCGAGGCGCAGGAGAAGTTCCCGCCGCTGTCGACGGCCGGCGTGAAGGCCGCTGCCTACCTGCCGTACGACGGCTACCTCGACCCGAGCCAGCTGACGTTCGCGCTCGCCGATGCTGCGCGCCGACTCGGCGCCGAGATCGAGACCCGCACCCGGGTCGAGGCGATCGAGACGCGCGACGGCCGCGTCTGCGCGGTGCTGACGGACCGCGGCCGCATCGAGTGCGAGATCGTTGTGAACGCGGCCGGGATGTACGCCCCGCAGATCGGGCGCATGGTCGGCGTCGACATCCCGATCATCCCCTTCGGGCACCAGTACATCGTCACGGAGCCGAGCGATCCGCCGCTCGCGCCACTGCCGACGCTCCGCGACCCGGACAACCAGATCTACTTCCGCACCGAGGTCGGCGGGCTCGTGATGGGTGGCTACGAGCGCAACCCGGCCGCCTGGGCGCTCGCTGGGATCCCCGACGGCTTCGAGGCGCAGCTGCTCGCCGAGGACTGGGATCGCATGGAGGACCTGATGACGAACGCGATCCACCGCGTTCCCGCCATGGAGACGCTGCCGGTGAAGAAGTTCTTCAACGGGCCCGAGGCGTTCACGCCCGACGCCGAGTTCATCCTCGGCGAGTCGGAGGTGCCCGGCTTCTGGGTGGCGGCCGGTTTCTGCGCCCACGGTCTCGCCGGCGCCGGCGGCATCGGCAAGACGATGGCGGAGTGGATCGTCGATGGGCAGCCGGAGTGGGAGGTCTGGGCGCTGGACATCCGACGCTTCGGAGCGACGTACCGATCGCAGCGCTACACCCTGGCGCGCACCTACGAGGCGCTGTCGAAGTACTACGACATCAAGTACCCCGGGGAGGAGCGCCGGGCGGGACGTCCGCTGCGGGTGTCGCCCGCCTACGCCCGTCATGCGGCGCTGGGTGCCGTGTTCGGTGAGAAGTCGGGCTGGGAGCGCGTGAACTGGTACGAGTCGAACGCGGAACGCGGCGACGAGTCGCTGCGGCCGCGCGGCTGGGCCGGTGAGAACTGGTCGCCGGCGATCGCCGCCGAGGCCGCGGCCACCCGCACCGCGGCGGGCCTGTTCGACGAGGCCAGCTTCGCGAAGATCGAGGTCGTC
>VFJZ01000053.1 GCA_009885805.1 Actinomycetota bacterium | reverse complement strand
CGATCGCGAGGCCGCCGACGGGGATCACGAGCGGCGGATCGAGCAGCCGCAGGGTCGCCTCGGTCCACGGCGCGCAGCGGTCGAGCTCATCCCTCGCCGGCCGCCGGTCGCCGCGGCTGCCGCCGACCCGGCCCGGGTAGCACTTCATCACGGCCGACATCGCGAACGTCGCGCGGAACGCGGTCTCGTCGTCGAGGCCGTACGGCGCGAACCAGCTGCGCAGACGCCGCCCGGCGTCACCCGCGAATGGCCGTCGGAGGGGCGGCTCGTGGATCCCGGGCGCCTGCCCGACGATCAGTGCGCGCTGCCCCGGCCGGACCGCGAAAACTGGCGCCGACTGCGCCCCGGCGCACAGGGTGCAGTCGGCGAGCCGCGTCGTCAGATGACCGAGCGTCCGGCAGCCGTTCGCGGGATGCACGCTGCAAGGGTAGACTGGTGCCGTGACCACGAAGAGACAGGCCGCGCGCGAGCGCAAGCGCCGACTGCACGGCTACACGGATGAGGCGCTCCCGGGCCAGGTCGAAGCGGCGGACGGTCGCAAGCCGGCGCGGGCCGCGAGCCGGTCGCGGCCGGCGAAGCCGGGCGTCCGCCTCTCGCGGGACGGCGACGTGATCGTCAACGGCCGGCAGCGGATCCGCCCGCCGACGTGGAAGCGGACGCTCCTGCGAACGGCCGTGTTCATGCCGATCATGTGGGTGATCGTCCACTTCCTGTTCGCCGGTCAGGACATGACCATCCGCGACGAGGCGCAACTGATCGGCATGTACGCGATCGTCACCGTCGGCGTGATGCACTACTCCGAGACGTTCCGCTACCGGCGGCTCGACCGGAAGCTGAACGAGGCGGGGCAGCGTCGGCGCTGACGCGGCACCGTCTACGCTCCGCCTCCGGTGGATCTCGACGTCATCTTCCTCGGCACGGCGGGATCGGTGCCGACTGCACGCCGCATCACCTCCGCGACCCTGATCAGGCGCGGCGGCGAGCGGATCCTGGTCGACTGCGGTGAGGGCGTTCAGCGGCGCCTGATGCAGTCCGTCGCCGGCCTCGCCGACGTCGAACTGATCCTCCTGACCCACGCCCACGCCGATCACTACCTCGGGCTGCCCGGACTGCTGAAGACGTTCGACCTGCGTGAGCGGGCGGCGCCGCTCGCGCTGTACGGGCCACCTGGCACGCGCGCGCTCGTCCGTGCCCTCGCCCCGATCGTCGGGAACCTCTCGTTCCCGTTCGTCGCCGTCGATGTCGAGCCTGGCGACGACATCGCCTGCGCCGGCTACCGCCTGCAGGCCGTGCCGACGATCCACCGTGTCCCGTCCTGCGGCTGGGCGCTCGTCGAGGACGACCGGCCGGGTCGCTTCGATCTCGACGAGGCGCGTCGGCGGGGCGTGCCGGAGGGGCCGCTGTTCGGCCGGCTCCAGCGCGGGGAGGATGTCGTCCTCGATGACGGAACCGCGGTCGTGGCGACGGAAATCGTCGGCGAGCCGCGGGCCGGCCGGCGCGTCGTCATCTCCGGCGACACGCGGCCCTGCGACGGCGTCCTGGCGGCGGCCCTCGACGCCGACCTGCTCGTGCACGAGGCGACGTTCCTGGCCGAGGAGGAGGGGCGGGCGCGCGACACGAGGCACTCGACGGCGCACGAGGCCGCCTCGCTCGCCGCCGAGGCGGGAGTGCGGTTGCTCGCGCTCACGCACCTCTCCACGCGGTATCCGCCGCGACTCGTGAAGGAGGAGGCTCGCGCCGTGTTCGCGGCCACCGAGGTGCCGCGCGACCTCGACCTCGCCGAGGTGCCGTTCCGCGAACGCGGCGAGCCGCGCCTCGTCCGCGAGGGTGGCGCCGAGCGTCAGGCCGGCGATGCCGGAGCATGAACTCGTCCGGCTGACGAGTGCGTCGACCGGCCCGGAGGCGGAGATGATCGCGGCGTTGCTCGACAACGCCGGCATCCGCTGTCTGGTGCAGCGCTCCGCCGCCTTCGACGTGCCGGACTTCCTCGCCGGTGGCCCGCGGGAACTGCTCGTCCGCGCCCGTGATCACGCCGCGGCGGCGGCGCTCGTCGAGAGCCACTTCGGCCTGCACTGATCGTCCCGGATGGGCCGGCCGGCCCATCTTCCATTGCAAATCTTCCCGTACGATCGCCATAATGTTCAGATTTCCACGGCGGCTGGCCTGCCTTGTCACGACGATCGGCGCGGCGCTGCTCGTCTTTGCGGCACCGGCGCTGGCGGGCACGTACACCTTCTCGTTTCAGGAGGCGACGGTCGACAACCGGCTGCTGCTGCAGGCGCCGCACGGCGACTTCGACGCCGTCCGCGACTACTCGACGGCGGTCGCCGGCTGGCACGGACCGCGCGTCCGCACCACCGCCGGCAGCCACACCGCCGGCTCGTTCGCGATGCTCGACCTGGTGGCGCCCGTGGGCGCGACGTTCATCCGCTCGTCGCTGGTCGTGCGCTACCGCGGCTGCGCGAAGGAGGCGAACCGCGGCTTCTGGATGGAGGCGTCGGTGCTCGCCGGCAACTCCGAGGCCGCCGGCACGCGGCGCACGCTGCCGAACCCGGACGGCTGCACCGAGGTCAGCGCCGAGACGCCTGGCTCGTCCGTCCTCGCGCGCCCCAATCGCATCCGCTTCAAGCTCGGCTCGACCGGCACCGACCCCAGTCACATCGCCGGGACGTACGTGCTCGTCAACCAGATCCGCGGCACCGTCGAGGACCTGACCGCCCCGGGCGTGAGTGCCCTTGCCGTCAGCGGGATCGCGACGCAGCTGGCGAGAGTCGTCTCCTGGACGGCCGGTGACGGGCAGGCCGGTCCCCGCTCCGTCAGCGTCCGCGTGACCGGGCCGGGCGGCTACGACGTCGCGCTCGCCGGCTGGAACGGCTCGGCCAGTCCGAACGCCGCCTGCCTCGCCGGTCAGTGGATCTCCGGCTGTCAGACGAGCGTGTCGGGCGCGGTCTGGGCCAACCTGCCGGTGGTCACGGGCACCTACCGCGCGACGGTCACCGTCACCGATGGCGCCGGCAACGTCGCTACCGCCGCGACCGACTTCCCGGTCGTCGCCGCGCCGCAGGTGCTCGCAGCGCCCACGCTGTCAGGCACCGCGCAGGTCGGCTCGACGATGACGCTGGCCGGCGGTGCCTTCTCGAACGGCCCCGACAGCGTCCTCTACGCGTTCCACCGGCTCGCCGGCGGCACGCTCACGGAGGTACGGGCGCCGTCGGCGTCGCCGCACTACCTCGTGCAGCGCGCCGACCACGGCGCGGCGATCGTCGGACGGGTGATCGCGGCCAACGCTGCCGGCAGCGCCCAGACGGATTCGACGGCGTCGGCCGCGGTGCTCCCGTCGGCGCCGTCCGGCGGGCAGCCGTCGGTGGCCGGGCTGCCGGTCGTCGACGGTTCGCTGTCCGTGGCGCCGGGGACGTGGGACAACGGCGGCGCGCCGGGCCAGCCGGCGCTGACTGCCGTCCGCTGGTTCTCCTGCGCCGCGGCCTGCGCGCTCGTCGGCCATGACGCGACCTACGTCGCGACGACGGCCGACGTCGGGCGCGGCCTGCGAGCCGAGGTCGACGTTGCCAACGCCGGCGGCGCTGCGACCGCGACCACCGCGCTGACCGTTGCCGTGGCGCCCGGTGCGCCCGGCCTGGCAGCGCCGCCGCTCGTCTCCGGCATGGCCCGCGTCGGCGAGACGCTGTCGGCGGCGCCCGGCGCCTGGACCGAGCACGGCGCCGCGGTCGCGACGACGATCAAGTGGCTCCGCTGCACGGGTGCCGATGTTGCGACCTGCACGGAGACGATCGCGAGCGGCCCGTCGCTGCTGCTCGGCGTGTCCGACCGCGCGACGCGCCTGCGCGTCCGCGTCGATGCGACCAACGCCGGTGGCGCCGCCGTCGCCTGGTCGGAGCCGACCGACCTCGTGCTCGGCCGCAACGAGTGCGTGCTCGTCGCGCCCGGCGAGATCACGACCTGCATCGGCGTCTCCTCGCGGGTCACGCTGCAGGCGTCGCTCGATCGCACGACGGTGACCGCCGGCCGCAGGGTCACCGTGCGCGGTCGCGTCGTCGTCTCGGGCGATGTGCCGCGGCCGGCGGCGGTGACCGTGGAGCACGGCGGCCGGTCGGCCTCGGCTCCGATCGCACCGGACGGTTCGTTCTCACACGTGTTCGCACCACCGCTTCGCGAGCGCGTCACGGTCGCGATCGCGATCGAGGGCCGCGGCGATGCGCTCGTGCTCGACGTGGGGGAGGTGCGTGTCGTGCCGCGCATCAGCGCCCGCTTCACCGTCCGCCGCGACGTCGGTGGGAGCGTCCGCGATCTCCGCGTGACCGGGCGCGTCGTCCCCCGCGTCCCGCTCTCACGGTTCCGGCTGCTTCTCGAGGGCCGGACGCCGCAGGGTCGCGTGGTCGGCCTGATCTGCCGCGTCTCCGAGCAGCCCACCGTTGTCAGCGGGCGCTTCGCTGCGACGTGCCGCTCGCGCGGCCTGCCGCCGAAGGCGCGCTTCCGCGTCCGTTTCCTGCCCGGTCCGGGCTCGCCGCTCGAGGCGGCGCGGACACCATGGCAGCGGGCGGCGCTGCGTCGTTAGCCGTCGCGGTACGCCGCGTCGTACTTCGGGTCGACCCAGACGGAGCCGCGCCCGGTGCGCCGCGATTGTCCGCTCCGGAGGATGACCGCTCCGGCGTCGTCTCTCAGCTCGTACCAGATGCCCTCGAGCGGCGCGTCCAGACGCGGAAGCAGGCCGCTGCGCCGGAAGCCGCGGACGGCCTGCTCGGCATCGCCGCGGACGGCGAGGCGGATGAGCGGGATCGGGTAGATCGAGCGGATGAACGTCACGTCCGTCATGTCGAGCGATGCGCCCGTCGCGGCCGCCCGGAGCCGCTCCTCGATCAGCGCCTCGTCGGTTTCGTAGGGTCCGAGCACCCACGACTCGAGCGGCGGCGTGTCGGACGCCGGCGTGTCGAGGGATAGGACATCGAGCGTGCCCGCCGCGATGTCCGGCCCTTCCTCGTGGGAGCCGTCGACGTCGTCGGGGTTCGCGATCGTCGATCCGACCGGGACGGGAAAGTCTCGTGTTGCGGCGGCATCACGGATGTAGCCGATCGCGAGTGTCGCACGCCACTCCCGCTGGTGGTCGGCCAGTTCGTCCGCCCCCCTCTCGACGACGGCGGTAAGCCAGGAGCCGCGGACACCCCGATCCTGGATTGACGTCGGTGCGTCGCCGACGACGATCGTGAAGCCGGGTCCGAACAGTCGGGTCGCGTGTTCGGCGAGGTCGGCAACCGAGACCGCCGCGTCGGCCGCTTGCCGCGCCGTCGTTGCCGACGTCTCGCCGGTCTGCGTCGCCGCTGGCGTCTGCTCCGTGGCCGACGGCGGAGAACCGGGGACCAGCCCGCCGCAGGCGGCGAGGAGCACGGTGCCCAGCGCGAACGCCACGGCGACGAGGCTAGTAGTCGAGCGCGAACGGTGACGCCGGGTCATGGACCGTCTCCTGTACCTGCCACTCAAACATCGCACACTCGATGGCGTGCCGGCGCGACGGACCCGG
Organism: Actinomycetota bacterium; assembly: GCA_009885805.1. Lineage (GTDB taxonomy): Bacteria > Actinomycetota > Thermoleophilia > Gaiellales > F1-60-MAGs149 > VFJZ01. The sequence continues at coordinate 18,977 of VFJZ01000053.1, read as the reverse complement.
ACCGCTACCGTGCTCGGGACAGACACGATCCTTTAAGTCCGGCCCGGTGAGGCCGGAAAGGAGCGAGCATGGCAACTGCGACCGGCAAGGTCGTCCTGGACGGCGACGCGCTGCGCCGAACGCTGGTGCGGGTGGCGCACGAGATCGTGGAGAAGAACGCCGACCTCGATGGCGTCTGCCTCGTGGGCATCTACACGCGGGGCGTCGCCCTGGCGCACCGGCTCCGGCACGAGATCGCGACGGCGGCGGGCGTCGAGATCGACGTCGGCGCGCTCGACATCTCCTTCTACCGCGACGACGTCTCCTCGCGACAGCCGGTCGTCCACTCGACGCGGCTCGACTTCGCCATCGACGGGCGCACCGTCGTGCTCGTCGACGACGTGCTCTACACCGGCCGCACGATCCGGGCAGCGATCGACGCGCTGTTCGACTACGGCCGGCCGGCGCGGATCCAGCTGGCGGTGCTCGCCGACCGCGGCCACCGCGAGCTGCCGATCCGCGCCGACTACGTCGGCAAGAACCTGCCCACCGCTGCCGACGAGCGCGTCTTCGTGCGGCTGATCGAGACCGACGAGATCGACGAGGTGACGATCCGATGACCGATCGAGACGGGCGCCGGCACCTGCTCGGCATGGCCGACGTCGACGCGGCCGACGTCGAGCGCATCCTCGACACCGCGAAGTCGTTCGAGGCGGTACTCGACCGCGAGGTGAAGAAGGTGCCGACGCTGCGCGGCCGCACCGTGATGACGCTGTTCTTCGAGTCCTCGACGCGCACCTCCTCGAGCTTCGAACTCGCCGCCAAGCGGCTGTCGGCCGACACGATGTCGCTGAAAGCGTCCGGCTCGTCCGTCGACAAGGGCGAATCGCTGAAGGACACGGTGCAGACGATCTCCGCCTACGGTCCCGATGTCGTCGTCATCCGTCACGCCGGCATCGGCGCCCCGGGTCTCGTCACGCGCTGGACCGACGCGCACGTCATCAACGCCGGCGACGGCAAGCACCAGCACCCGACCCAGTGCCTGCTCGATCTCTACACGATGCGCGAGGCGCTCGGGCGGCTCGACGGCGTGCAGGTCGCGATCGTCGGCGACGTGCTCCACTCGCGTGTCGCGCGCTCGAACATCCAGGGGTTCCGGATGATGGGTGCGGAGGTGCTGCTGGTCGGGCCGAAGACGCTGATCCCGAGGGGGATCGAGGCGACCGGCGTCCGCGTCTCCCACGACATCCGCGACATCGCCGACGCGGACGTCGTCTACGTGCTGCGAATGCAGCGCGAGCGGATGGCCGAGGGCGCGGCCTACGTGCCGACGCTGCAGGAGTACACGGCCCGCTGGGGCGTCACCCGCGCGCGGCTGCGGCCCACCCAGCTCGTGATGCATCCCGGCCCGATGAACCGCGGCGTCGAGATCGCGACCGACGTCGCCGACGCCGCGCAGTCGCTGATTCTCCGCCAGGTCGAGGCCGGCCTCGTCACGCGGATGGCGGTGCTGTACGACCTCGTCACGCGGCCCTACCGCGAGCCGGCCGCGGCGCCCGTCGTGGCGGCGGTGGCGTGATGGCGCCCCGCCTCGTGCAGCGTCTCGGCGTCCCCGCCGAGGTGCTCGTCCGTGGTGCCCGGCTCTACGACCCGGCCGCGGGTCTCGACCTGATCGCCGACCTGCACGTTCGCGGCGGTGTGATCGCCGCGATCGGCGGCGACCTCGACGCTCCGGACGCGGAGGTCGTTGACGCCGACTCGCTCACCGTACTGCCGGCCTTCGTCGATCCCCACGTCCATCTGCGCACGCCCGGGCAGGAGGAGTCCGAGGACCTCGCGACCGGGACCGCGGCTGCCGCCGCGGGCGGGTACGGCGCGATCCTGGCGATGCCGAACACCGACCCGGTGCTCGACTCGGTGCCGCTGCTCGAGGCGCTGTTCGAGCGTGGCGCGGAGGAGTGCGTCGTGCCGACCGGCTTCGTGCCCGCGATCTCGATCGGGCTGACCGGCCGGCAACTGACCGAGATGTACGCGCTCGCCGAGCGCGGCGCCGCTGGCTTCACCGACGACGGCCGGCCCGTCGAGTCCGCCGGCCTGCTGCGCCGGGCCTTCCAGTACGTCGGGCCGCTCGGCCTGCCGCTCGCGCTGCACGAGGAGGACATGACCCTCTCGCGCGGCGGCGCAATGCACGAGGGCGTCGTCTCGGCGGAGCTCGGGATCGGCGGCTACCCAGCGATCGCGGAGTCGGCGATGGTCGCCCGCGACCTGCGGATCGCGCGCTACGAGGACGGCCGCATCCACCTGCAGCACCTCTCCACGCGCGGCTCCCTGGAGGAACTCGCGTGGGCGCGGTCGGTCGGCATCCGCGTCTCCGCCGAGGCGACGCCGCACCACCTGCTGCTGACCGACGAGGCGGTCCGCTCGCTCGACGCCAACCTCAAGATGAACCCGCCGCTGGCCTCGGAGGACGACCGACTGGCGCTCGTCGAGGCGTTGCGCTGCGGCCTCGTCGACTGCGTCGCGACCGACCATGCGCCGCACGCCAGCGACCTCAAGGAGCAGCCGTTCGAGCAGGCTCCGAACGGCGTCACCGGCCTCGAGACGGCCTTCGCCGCCCTCTACACGGGGCTCGTCGAACCGGGTGTCGTCTCCCTCGCCGTCATCGTCACCGCGATGACCGTCGCTCCGGCCGTGGCGTTCGGCCTCGAGCCGCCGCGGCTGGCCGTCGGCGCGTCCGCGAATCTCGCGCTGTGGGACCTCGCTGCGGACTGGACCGTCCGTTCGGCCGGTTTCCGGTCGCGGAGCGCCAACAGTGCCTTCCTCGGTCGTCGGCTCCGCGGCCGCTGCCTGCTCACCATCGCCGGCGGGCGCGTCGCGCACCGGCTGGCCGCGGTCGGGGTGTCGGCATGAGTGTCGCCTACCTGTTGCTCGAAGATGGCCGCCGCTTCGACGGCGAGGCCGGCTCGGCACCCGGCGTCGCGCTCGGCGAGGTCGTCTTCACGACCGGCATGACGGGCTACCAGGAGAGCCTGACCGACCCCAGCTTCGCCGGGCAGGTGCTGACGTTCAGCGCGCCGATGATCGGCAACTACGGCGTCGAGGCCGACGTCGGCGAGTCGGACGGCGTCCAGGCGCGCGCGATGATCTGCCGCGAGGCGCGCAACACAACGCCGCCCGGCCGGCGTGGCCTGATCGATTGGCTCGACGCAGCGGGTGTGCCGGTGTTGACCGGCGTCGACACGCGCGCCCTCGTCCGGCACCTGCGCGACCGCGGCGCCATGCGCGGCGCGGTCGTCACCGACGGCACGCCCGAGCCGGAAGCCGCCCGTCGCATCGCAGCGATCCCACCGATGGCGGGCCAGGATCTCGCCGCCGAGGTCTCCCGCCCGCAGCGTCGGCTGCCGGCACCGCCGCCGCCGCGGGCCCGCGTGACCGTGCTCGACTACGGCGCGAAGGACTCGATCGCGCGCCTGCTCGCCGAGGCCGGCGCCGACGTCACGCTGCTGCCGCACGACGCGACCGCGGCCGACGTGGCCGCGACCGACCCCGATGGTGTGCTGCTCGCGAACGGCCCCGGCGACCCCGGCGCGATGGACGCCCATGTCGACCGCGTCCGCGGCCTGCTCGACGCCGACCGGCCGCTGTTCGGGATCTGTCTCGGGCACCAGTTGCTCGCCCGGGCACTTGGCCTGCAGACGTTCAAGCTCCGCTTCGGCCATCGTGGTGCCAACCACCCGGTGCTGGAGACGGCCACGGGCAGGGTGCTCGTCACGAGCCAGAACCACGGCTTTGCGGTCGCGGCGCCCGAGGACGAGGCCGGCACCGGCGTCGTCGTCACCCATGTGTCGCTGTACGACGGCACCGTCGAGGGGCTGCGTCTGGCGGAGCGTCCCGTCTGGTCGCTGCAGTTCCACCCCGAGGCCTCGCCCGGCCCTCACGATGCGCGTGACGCGCTCGTCCGCTTCGTCGACATCGCGGCCGACCATGCCGCGGCGAGCCGCTGATGCCGCGCCGCGATGATCTGCACCGCATCTGCGTGATCGGCTCCGGTCCGATCGTGATCGGCCAGGCCTGCGAGTTCGACTACTCCGGCGTGCAGGGCCTGCGCGTGCTGCGCCAGGAGGGGTACGAGACGATCCTGATCAACTCGAATCCGGCGACGATCATGACCGACCCCGGTTGGGCGGACCGCACGTACATCGAGCCGCTCGACCTCGAGGGCATCACCGACGTGCTGCGGCGCGAGCGGCCCGACGCGATCCTGCCGACGCTGGGCGGCCAGACGGCGCTCAACGCGGCGATGGAACTGCACCACGCCGGCGTCCTCGAGGAGCTCTCGATCGAGCTGATCGGCGCCTCGGTGCAGGCGATCGCCACGGCCGAGGATCGCGAGCTGTTCGGCCGCGCGATGGCGGGGTGTGGGCTGCGCTGCGCCCAGTCGGTGATCATCCACTCGGTCGCCGAGGCGGAGGCTGCTGTCGCCGCCGGGACGCTGCAGCTGCCGCTCGTGATCCGGCCGGCCTTCACGCTCGGCGGGCAAGGCGGCGGCTTCGCCTCCACTCCCGACGAGCTCCGGCACCACGTCGGTCGCGGCGTCGCCGAGTCGCCGATCGGCCAGGTGCTGCTGGAGGAGTCGCTACTCGGCTGGGACGAGTTCGAGCTCGAGGTGATCCGCGACCGGCTGGACAACGTGATCATCGTCTGCTCGATCGAGAACCTCGATCCGATGGGCGTCCACACGGGCGACTCCGTCTGCGTCGCGCCCGCCATGACCCTGTCCGACCGCGAGTACCAGTCCCTGCGCGACGCGGCGGCGACCGTGATCCGTGCCGTCGGCGTCGAGACGGGCGGCTCCAACGTCCAGTTCGCGGTCAACCGCGAAACGGGCGCGATCGTCGTGATCGAGATGAACCCGCGCGTCTCGCGCTCGTCCGCGCTGGCGTCGAAGGCGACCGGCTACCCGATCGCGAAGGTCGCGACGCGGCTCGCAATCGGCTACACGCTCGACGAGATCCCGAACGACCTCACGCAGACGACGCCGGCCAGCTTCGAGCCGACGCTGGACTACGTCGTCATCAAGATGCCGCGCTTCGCGTTCGAGAAGTTCGCCGGCGCTGACGAGCGGCTGACGACGCAGATGAAGTCGGTCGGCGAGGCGATGTCGATCGGTCGCACCTTCTGCGAGGCCTTCGGCAAGGCGCTGCGCTCACGGGAGCTGGACACGCCGCCGCGGCTCGCCGGGCCCGTCGACGTCCCGCTCTGGGATCGCTACGACACGATCCTGGCGCGGCTGCGGGCGGGCGAGGCGCCTGAGGCGCTCGCCGCCGAGGCCGACGTCCACCTCTGGTTCCTGCACGAACTGGCTCGGATGGTCGCGGTCGAGGACGAGCTCGCCGGCACCGGCCTCGACGCGATCTCGCCGGAGCAGTGGCGACGCGCGAAGCGGCATGGGCTGGGCGATGCGTGGCTCGCGAAGCGCCTCGGCGCGGCGGAGGAGGTCGTACGGGCCGCGCGCCACGAGGCCGGCGTGCGGCCCGTCTACAAGGCGGTCGATTCCTGTGCCGCAGAGGTCGAGGCACGCACGAGCTACCGCTACTCGACGTACGAGTCGGAGCACGAACCAGCTGTCGACGACCGTCCGGGTGTGCTGATTCTCGGCTCCGGCCCGAACCGCATCGGTCAGGGCCTCGAGTTCGACTACTGCTGCGTCCACGCGGCGATGACGTTCCGGGCGCTCGGCTACGCCGCGATCATGGTCAACTGCAACCCGGAGACGGTCTCGACCGACTACGACACCTCCGACCGCCTCTACTTCGAGCCGCTCACGATCGAGGACGTGCTGGAGGTGATCGAGGTCGAGCGACCGGCCGGTGTCGTGATCCAGTTCGGTGGTCAGACGCCGCTCCGGCTCGCGCGCCGCCTGATCGAGGCCGGCGTCCCGATCCTCGGCACGCCGTTCAGCGCGATCGATCTGGCCGAGGACCGACAGCGCTTCGGGACGCTGCTGGAGTCGATTGGCCTCAAGGCGCCGCCGTGGGCGATCGCGCACGACGTCGAGGAGGCCGTCGCCGCCGCCGATCGGATCGGCTACCCGGTGCTCGTGCGGCCGAGCTACGTCCTCGGTGGCCGCGCGATGCGCATCTGCTACGACGCTCAGATGCTGCGGGACGGTCACGTCGGGCCGAACACGCTCGTCGACGCGTTCGTCGAGGATGCGATCGAGATCGACGTCGACGCCGTCTCCGACGGCGACGACGTTCTGATCGGCGCCGTCATGGAGCATGTCGAGGAGGCTGGCATCCACTCCGGCGACTCCGCCTGCGTGATCCCGGCGCTCGCGATCGGCGACGAGGTGGAGGCGGAGGTGCGCCGCCAGACCCGCGAGTTGGCGCGCGCGCTCGGTGTCGTCGGCCTCGTCAACGTCCAGTTCGCGGTGCGCGACGGCGAGGTGTTCGTGATCGAGGCGAACCCGCGGGCGTCGCGAACGGTGCCGTTCGTCGCGAAGGCGACGGGCACGAACCTGGTCGAGGCAGCCTGCCGCGTGGCGCTCGGCGAGCGGGTGCGCGACCTCGGTCTGAGCGAGACGGTGCCGACCGTCGTCTCCGTCAAGGAGGCCGTACTGCCGTTCGCCCGCTTCCCCGGCGCCGATGCGCTGCTCGGCCCCGAGATGCGGGCGACGGGCGAGGTGATGGGCATCGGGCCGGACTTCGCGACCGCGTTCGCGAAGGCCGAGCGCGGTGCCGGCCAGCCGCTCCCCGGCCGGCGCTCCGATCGCCCCTGCGCCGTCGCGATCACCGTCAACGACCGTGACAAGCCGGCCGCCACCCTGCTCGCGCAGCGCTTCCACGACATCGGCTTCACGATCTATGCCACCGGTGGCACCGCGCGTGCGATCCGTCGGCTCGGCACGCCGGTGTCCGAGGTCGCGAAGGTTCACGCGCCGGGCGCCGTCACGATCCCGGAACTGATCGCCTCGGGCGACGTCGACCTCGTCGTGAACACGCCGCTCGGCCGCGGCGCGCGCGGCGACGGCTACGAGATCCGTCGTGCGGCCGTGCAGGCGCGTGTCCCCTGCATCACGACGCTGTCGGGCGCGAGCGCAGCGATCCAGGCGATGGCTCGTGCCTGGAAGGTCGATCCGAAGCCACTGCAGGAACTGCATCTCGCGCCGTCCGGGGAGATCCGGACGCCCGTGTGATGGAGCTCACGGAGGTCGCGGTCGCCGGCGTTGATCGGCTCGGCGCGTACGCCCTCGTGCGGCTCGCGGACGACGTTCCGGTCGGCCCTCCCGGAACGTTCGCGATGGTGCGCGACCCGGTCGGCGCTGCCTTCCTGCCGCGCCCGGTCGGGCTCTTTCGTGCCGCCGACGGGCGCCCGGCCTTCCTGATCGACCCGTCACTCGGGATCGGATCGCTCGCCCGCGCGGAGCGATTGGCCGTCTTGTCACCACTCGGACGCGGTTTCGTCCTCGAGGGCGCGGAGGTCGCCCGCGCGCTGCTCGTCGCCGGCGGCATCGGCATCACCGTCTTCGCGGGGGTTCGCGCGGCCCGACTGGTTGCAGGCTTCCGCAGTCCGGAGCACGCCGTCGCGACGTCGCTGGTCGACGCGCCTGCGACGATCCGGCTCGCGCCGGCGCTCGTGACCGACGACCTCGACCTGGACGGGATCGCGGTCGTCCTCGCCTCCGGTCCGGCGGGGATGGTGCGCGCCGTCGCGGCCGTCGCGGCCGCTGCCGGCGTGCCCTGTCAGGTCGCGCTGGAGGCCCCGATGGCGTGTGGCTTCGGCGCCTGTTACGGCTGCGCGGTCCGCCTCGACGGTACCTGGAAGCGGCTCTGCATCGAGGGTCCGGTCGTGGCCGCGGAGCGCCTGACGTGATCGCGCTCGGCGGTCTGCAGATCGCACACCCGGTCCTGAACGCGTCCGGGACGCTCGATGCCCTCTCGGCCCACGCCGTCCTCGGCGACGCATCTCTCGGCTGCGCCGCGCACGTCACGAAGACGATCACGCCGCTGGCGCGCGAGGGCAACCCGGCGCCGCGGATCACCGAGATCTCGTGCGGCCTCCTCAACTCGATCGGCCTGCCAGGGCCCGGCATCGACCGCTTCTGCGCGGAGGTGCTGCCTGCGACCGCGGCGATCGTCGACGTCCCGATCGTCGTCTCGATCGGCGGCTTCTCGATCGACGACTACGCGCTCCTCGCGGACCGCCTCTCCCCGTGCCCGGCCGCCGCCGCGATCGAGCTGAACCTGTCGTGTCCCAATGTCAAGACGGGTTGCCTCGCAATCGGCAGCGACGTGGGCGAGACGGAAGCCGTCACCGCCGCCGTCCGCGCCCGCTTCGCGCGCCCCCTGTTCGTGAAGCTCGCGCCCGGCCTCGCCGATCTCGCGTCGATCGCCCGCGCGGCGGTTGCCGGCGGCGCCGACGCGCTGACACTCACGAACACTGCCCGCGGCATGGCGATGCATCGCGGCACGGGGGAGCCGCTCCTCGGCGCTCGCACCGGCGGCGTCTCCGGCCCGGCGCTGCGACCGCAGGCGCTCGCCGCGGTCGACGCCGCGCGAGCGGCGGTCGACATCGCGATCGTCGGCGTCGGTGGGATCGAGACGGCGGACGATGCGCGCGACTACCTCGCGGCCGGCGCGACGGCCGTGGCAGTGGGGACGGCGATCTTCCCCGACCCGGGCGCGCCCCGGCGGATCGCGGCCGGGCTCGTCACGCCGTAGGTGTCGTAACCGACCCTCACCACGGTTTCGGCGGAGGTTGTTACCCGCCTCCGACGGGAAATGAAACACGACTCCGTTTACATGGTTGGAGTTGGCGGTTTCCTCGCAGAAAACAGGCGGTTCCGCCTTGCGCTGCCGCCCGTGATCGGCCATGATCCGCCTCCCATGTCGACCGCCCAGAAGCTCGCCACCCAAACGCCCGCACGCAGCCTCGACCAGCGCAAGGAGGCGTTGCATCGTGCGAACGAGATTCGTATTGCGCGGGCCCAGCTGAAGCGAGATCTGAAGGCCGGCACGGCGTCGATCGCGGCGACGCTGACCGAGCCGCCGGACTGGGTGCTGACGGCCAAGGTGTTCGACCTGCTGCTGGCCGTGCCGAAGTGCGGTCGCGTGAAGGCCGGCCGGATCCTGACGATCTGCCGCATCTCGTCGTCGAAGACGGTCGGCGGGCTGTCGGAGCGCCAGCGCGCTGAGCTCGTCGCGCTCGTCCGCCGTTAGTGGTGCGACACGGCCCTGGCGCGGTGGTCGGAGGCCCCTGGATCGTCCTGCGCGTGCTGGCGCTGCGGTCGAAGGGCTGACCGCCGCGCCCGCACGCTCCGGCGACCGTCTGCTGCGCCGCACGCTGCGCAGCCGCGGGCTTCGCGGGTGACTCGCCCGCCGCTTGGACTTGCTCCGGCAAGCCCTGCGCGACGGGCGGAGCGTCCCGCTCGCGGAAGGCTCCTCGACCACAACGCCATTTCCGTGTCGAACCACTAGGCTCGGCTAGCGTTCCGTCCATCGCGGTCGTCTTCGTCATCTCGGGGCCGTCGGGGGCGGGCAAGGGGACGCTGATCCGTGGCGTCTGGTCCCACGACTCGGAGATCGCGTCGGTCGCGGTCTCGGCGACGACGCGGCGTCGCCGCGACGGCGAGGCCGACGGTCGCGAGTACTGGTTCCTCGACGACGCCGAGTTCCAGCGACGGGTCGACGCCGACGCGTTCGAGGAGCACGTCTCGTTCGCCGGCGGACGCTACGGCACGCTCAAGTCGGAGGTCGACCGTCTGCTCGCGGAGGGACGCAACGTGATCCTTGAACTGGAGGTTGAGGGTGCGTTTGCGATCCGGCGTCGTCGCCCGGACGCGTGTCTGATCTTCGTCGACGCGCCGCTGCCGGAGCTGGAGCGCCGCCTCCGCATCCGCGCGACCGAGATCTCCGGCGAGATCGAGATGCGGCTCCGGATCGCCGAGGCGCAGCGCCGGGAGCGGTGGATGTTCGACCACGTGATCCTCAACGACGACGCCGGTCGGGCCGCCGACGAGCTCTACGCTACGATACGGCTGGAGATCGCCCGACGGGGCGGTTCATCCGTGCCCGCGTGAACCGCCCAAGGACCCCATGATTTATCCGAAGCTCGATGATCTGACTCACGTCGTCCCCTCCAAGTACGCCCTCGTCATCATCGCGGCGAAGCGGGCCCGGCAGCTGAACACCTACCACCACATGCTCGGCGAGGGCGTGGTGGAGGACGTGGCGCCGCCGCTGGTCGATTCGCGTTCGAAGAACTACCTGACGATGTCGCTCGAGGAGATCGCGCAGGATCGCCTCGCGTGGGGTTCGAGGCGGTAGCTCCGGCACCCGTTCTGCTGGCGGTCACGGGCGGCATCGCCGCGTACCGCGCGGCCGAACTCGTGCGTCTGTTCGTCAGGGACGGCACCGCCGTCCAGGTCGCGATGACGCCATCGGCGCAGCGGTTCGTCGGTCCGACGACGTTCGCCGGACTGTCGCGGCGGGCCGTCCTCACCGACGCCGGCGACGGCGGCGGGCCGATCTACCCGCACCTTGACGCCGCGCGCGCCGCCCGCGTCCTGATGATCGCGCCGTGCTCCGCGAACACGCTGGCGAAGCTCGCGCACGGCATCGCCGACAACGTCGTCTGCGAGTCGGCGCTCGCGACGAACGCCGTGCTGGTGCTCGCGCCGGCGATGAACGTCCGCATGTGGGAGCATCCGGCGACGCGGTCAGCGGTGGCGACGCTGCGGGCGCGCGGCGCGATCATCGTCGGCCCCGACACGGGCGAGCTGGCGGAGGGCGAGACCGGCGTCGGGCGGATGGCGCAGCCGGCCGAGATCCACGCGGCGGTGATGTCCGTGCTGTCCCCGGCCGGTCCGCTGGCCGGTCGGCGACTGCTCGTCACGGCGGGCGGGACGCGCGAGCCACTCGATCCGGTGCGCTTCCTGGGCAACCGGTCGAGCGGCCGCATGGGCGTCGCCCTCGCCGACGAGGCGCTGCGGCGCGGCGCCGACGTGACGACGCTGCTCTGCAACGCAGCGGTCGCGCCGGGCAGGGGGACGATAGTGCAGACCCCGACTGCCGCCGATCTGGAGCGCGAGACGCTCGTCCGCGCCGCCGACGCCGACGTCGTGCTGATGGCGGCCGCCGTCGCCGACTACCGTCCCGTCGTCGCCGCCGGCTCGAAGCGCAGTCGGGACGGCGCCTGGACGCTCGAGCTCGTACCGACGGCCGACATCCTCGCGGCGGTCGCGGCCGCCCGGCGCCCGGGCCAGGTGCTCGTCGGGTTCGCGGCCGAGACCGACGACGGACTCGAGCGCGCCCGCGCCAAGCGGGAGCGGAAGGGCGTCGATCTGATCGTCCTGAACGACGTGTCGCGCCCCGACATCGGCTTCGAGGTCGACGACAACGAGGTCGTCCTCGTCTCTGCGACTGGCGCCGAGCCGGTCGCGAAGGCATCGAAGCGCGAGATCGCCGTGGCGATCCTAGACCGCGTCGAGCGCTTGCTCCGGTAGCCTGCGCGGGGTGTCGAAGCGCGCAGTGGTGACCGATCTCGGCGGTGGCGTCCACCAGGTGACGCTGCCGTTGCCGTGGGCACTCGACCACGTCCACTGCTATGCGCTCGACGACGACGACGGCTGGACGCTGATCGACTCGGGGATCGGCACCCCCGGGACAGCCGAGCGGTGGCGCCAGGCGCTCGCTGACCTCGGCTCGCCGCGCATCCGGCGCGTGATCGCGACGCACTACCACCCGGACCACAACGGCGGTAGCGCGCAACTCGTCGAGCTGACCGGAGCGGAGGAGTTCGTCCAGGGCCGCGTCGATCACGACCTCACGTACGCGGGCTTCCTCGATCCGGAGGGATCGCCGCGCTTCGAGCGGTTCCTGCTGCTGATGGGGATGCCGGCGGAGCTGGCACGCACCTCCGCCGCCGACGAGCGCGAGGTGCCGTACCGGCCGGCCACGCCGACGCTCCGGCTCGAGGAGGGCGACGAGATCACGCTCCTGGGCGAGCCGTTCGCCGTCCATCACCTGCCCGGTCACGCCGAGGGTCACGTCGTCTTCGTCGGCAGACGCACCCGCCGCATGTTCGGCGGCGACACCATTCTCAACGAGATCACGCCGAATGTCGGCCTCTGGGAGGAGGGGTCGTCGGACCCGCTGGCTGACTTCGCCCGGTCGCTGACGCGGATCCGCGACGAGCTGCGGCCGAGCGTCATCTACCCCGGTCACCGCACGTTGATCGCCGACGCCCCCGCCCGCGTCAACGACCTGATCGCCCACCACGAGACGCGACTCGACGCCTGTTCGGCGGCGCTCGACGGCGGCACGCTGACGCCGTACGCGCTCGCCCGTCACCTCTGGGGCGACCGCCTCGACTATCACCAGGTGCGGTTCGCGATGGTCGAATCCGCCGCGCACCTCGTCCGCCTCGTCGCGCTCGGTCGCGCCGCCGAGGTTGAGCGCTTCCGCTACGCGGCAGTCTGATCGCGCAGGCAGACCGGCGGCAGGCAGAACCAGCGCAGCGTCTCGAAGTCGGCGGACACGGCCGGCTGAGAGGCGTCGTCGAGCACGTCGGTCGGCGCCGCCGCGAAGATCGCCCTCGCGTCGGCGAGGTGCTGCTCGAGCGCCGCCTCCGGGAGGCGGTCGTCGTGGTGCGGGTAGCGCATCTCGCCCGTCGCGACGTCGTAGTGCACATCGCCGAGGCTCGCGGGCGGCTCGCCCGCACCGGCGCGGTGGCGCCAGAGTCCGGTCGCCGGATCGAAGCGGTAGTCGCCGAGGAGCTTCCAGCCGTCGCTCGCGACCAGGTCGACCGCGTCGAGCACGTAGGCGAGGACGGCGTCCGAGATGAAGTAGTTGAGATTCACGCGCACCCAGCCCGGCTTGATGCCCTCGCAGCCGTGCGCGATCTCGCGCTCGAACGCGTGGGAGCGGTCGAGGTCGATGCCGAGCAGTCGGTGCCCGTACGGCCCGGCGCACGAGCAGCCGCCGCGCGCCTGGATGCCGAACAGGTCGTTGAGCAGCGCGACGACGTAGTTGTGGTGCAGGTACGGCCCGTCGCGACCGGTCGCGCCCAGCCGGCGGACGGTGAACGAGAGGATCGACAGCCGCTCGGCGGCGAGGTTCCCGAGCAGGTCGATCGCCGGGTTCCGGCTCCAGCGCTCGATCGCGCGGCGGACGAGGTGCTCCTCCTGCTCGCGGATCACGTCGAGGCCGACGGCGTCCTTCAGACCGAAGACGAGGCCGGCCCGGATCGCCTCGATGATCGCCGGCGTGCCGCCCTCCTCACGGTGGATCGGATCGTCGATGTAGCGGTGCTCCGAGGCGTTGACGTACGCGACCGTGCCGCCGCCCGGAACCGTCGGCACGCGGTTCGTCACCAGCGAGCGGCGCACGACGAGGACGCCCGGCGTCCCGGGCCCGCCGATGAACTTGTGCGGCGACAGGAAGATCGCGTCCTTGAACGCCTGCGGATGCGCCGGGCACCTCGGCTGCCACTCGATCGCCGTGTACGGCGCGGCGGCGGCGAAGTCCCAGAATGACAGCGCGCCGTGCCGGTGCAGCGCATCGGCGATCACGCACGTGTTGGAGAGGATCCCGGTCACGTTCGACGCGGCTGAGAAGGAACCGATCTTGAGGGGCCGGGCAGCGTGCGCGACGAGTTCGGCTTCGAGCCGTTCGAGGTCGATGTGGCCGTCAGCGTCCTCGGGAATGACGACGACGTCCGCGATCGACTCGCGCCAGGCCAACTCGTTCGAGTGATGCTCGAAGGGGCCGATGAAGACCACGGGCCGCTCGTCGGCCGGGATCTGCGCGGCGAGGTCGTAGCGGTCGTCGAGGTCGGCCGGTAGCCGCAGGTTGAGGATGCCGACCAGCTTGTCGATGGCGGCGGTCGAGCCGGCGCCGCAGAAGATCACGAGCGCGTCGTCATCCCCGCCGACCGCCGCGTGGATCAGCGCGCGCGCCTCCTCGCGCAGCCGCGTCGTCTGCAGGCCGGTGCCGCTGGCCTCGGTGTGGGTGTTCGCGTAGCGGGGCAGCACCTCGTCGCGGATGTAGTCCTCGACGAAGCCGAGCGCGCGCCCGCTCGCCGTGTAGTCGGCATACGTGACGCGACGGACGCCGTAGGGCCCGGTCATCGTCTGGTCGTCGCCGATCACCGACTCCCGGATCCGGCGCAGGAGCGGCGTCTCGGCGGGGCGTGGCATGGACTCAGGATAGTTGGGAGGGTGGTCACCTGGGACAAAGGGGCCCGGCCCGTTTGTCCCACTCAGCGCCGGCACGGTTGCGGACGCAGCAGCGCCCGCGTCACACCCTCGATCGTCGCCGCTCCGTACGCCGTTCCCGGGCTCCCGAACGTCGTCACGCCGATCCCCAGCACCCGCTTGCCGTTCTGCAGGCGCGCGCCCTGATGCGTCGCCTTGCCAGTGTCGTAGCCCCAGCCGCCCTTGAACTCGGCGCGCCAGCCGGACGGCGCGCCGCGCGGGACGCCCCAGCGCTGCGCGGCGGTGATGGTGCGGAAGAGGGTCCGGGCGAAGCGCCGGTGGCGGCGCGGCAGCGTCCGGTCGAGGGTACGGAAGAGGTGCGCCTGGTCGCGCGCACTCGTGGGGGAGAGGCCCCAGAAGCCGTGGATCAACTCGAAGTGCCGCAGCCCGATCCGCCGCGCCTCGCTCTCGATGCGGCGCTCGCCGAGCCGTGCGATCAGCGTCCCGGCGGCGCCGTTGTCGGAGAAACGGATCATCCGTTCGAGCAGGGAGCGCTCGGCGCCGCTCAGCGAGCGGTACCGCACGGCTGGTTGGCGCAGGTACGTGAGCAGGAGGAGGCTCTTGATGGTGGAGACGCCGCGCACCGGCCGGGAATGGCGGCGGCCGTGGATGCGGCCGCTGCCATCGATCACGGCGAAGGTGACCTCGCCGCTCCGCGTCTTGAATCTCGCCGGGCACGTCGGAGACCTCCTCCGGCATGCTCGCCGCCCGGCCGATGAAGCCGCACAGATCGCACACCGGGATGATCTTCGAGCGCAGGTTGATGACGCCGCTGACGCCGTCGCCGGAGCCGGGAACGCTGCGCGGCCGCGTGTACCGGATGCTCTCCTGGACCTGGGTGATCGGCAGACCGTAGCCCTCCGAGGCGATGCTGAAGACGACCAGCTGCCTCATCCCGCACCCACCGACGTGACCGTGAAGCGCGAGACCAGCGTCTGCAGGTGCTCCGCGGAGCGCGCGAGCTCGACGCTCGACGCCGTCACCTGCTCGGTCGCCGCGCTCGTCTGCTCGGCGGACGCCGACGCCTGCTCGGTCGCCGCGCTGGTGTCGCCGGCGACGGCGGAGATGCCGCCCGTGGCCGACGCGACCCGCCCGACGCAGTCGCTGACTCCGTCGATCGACGCCGCCAGCCGCTGGAAGGCGTCGCGCGTCTGCTCGACGGTGGACGCAGCGGACTCCGCGAGCTTCCGGACCTCCTCGGCGACGACCGCGAAGCCCCTGCCCTGCTCACCCGCCCGTGCCGCCTCGATCGCCGCGTTCAGCGCCAGCAAATTGGTCTGGTCGGCGATCGACGCGATCCGCTCGGTCGTCCGCACGCCCTCGCCGGCGACGGTCTTGGCGTCCTCGCCCAGGCTGACCGCCTCGTCGGTGCTGGTGGTGGCCTCCTCGACCATCTTCACCTGCCGCTCGGCGCCCTCGGCGATGCCGCCGATCGCCGTCGCGATCTCGAGGATCGCGCGGCTGGTCTCCTGCGACGTCGCGCTCATCTCCTGCGAGGCAGCAGACATGACGGTCGCGGTCTCCGAGATCTCGCCGATCATGCCGGCCAGGTGCTGGCGGGTCTGCTCGTAGAGCCCGAGCCCGCCCTGCGCCTTCTTCAGCATCGAGTTGAAGACATCGACCAGGGCGACGACCTCGGGCGTCGCGGCCCGGGCGGTGATGAACTCCGTCACGGGTCGCACCTCGACGGTCAGGTCGCCGCGCGTCATCGCCTCGAGGCCCGCGCCGAGGTTGGTCAGGCAGTGCTCGTCGAGGCTCCGCAATCGTGCCGTGAGCTCGAGCAGCACCCGGATCGACGACCGTCGGCGCAGGACGCGTGCTGCCGGACCGGTCTCCTAAGATACCCATCAAATTCGACCACATTGCGGCATTTCCCCCTCCAGCCCGCCATGGAAATCGCCGATGCGACGCGATATGGCAGACCAATTGATACCGGGAACACAAGGCACGTCAGTTCGCATTGACGATCCCGAGTGGGCCACGATCGTCGGCCTTTGCAGCTTGAACGACACCGATCTGACGCTCCTTGCCGCGCACGCCGCCGACATCGGCTCGCAGGAGGCGGAACGCATCGCCGCGAGCTTCTACGGCCACGTGCTGCAGTACCCGGAACTACGCGCGGTGATCGACGGCAACTCGTCGGTCGACCGGCTGACGGTGACGCTGAAGCAGTACATCGAGTCGGTGTTCTCCGGCCGGTACGACGATGCCACCGTGAAGGGCCGCGAGATCATCGGCGGCGTGCACGACCGGATCAACCTGCCGCTCGGCGCCTACCTCGGCGCCTACCTCAAGATCCACGAAGTGATCGTCGCCGCGATCGTCCGGGCCCATCGCCGGAACCCGACCCGCCTCTACCAGACGCTGATGGCGTACCTGCGGCTCTCGCAGACGGATATCTCGATCGTCGTCCAGTCCTTCATCAACGCGCGCGACCGCACCGAGGAGATGGTCGTCGAGATCGGCGGCCTCGCGGGCAACCTCGCCGCCTCGTCGGAGGAGGCGCACGCCGCCGCCGAGACGATGAGCCAGACGACGCAGGAGATGGTGACGCAGGCCGAGAACGTCCTGGTGTCCGCCGAGCAGACCCGGGCCGCGACCGAGACCGGCGTCGCCGGCGTCTCCGAGGCCACCCGGGCGGTCGCCGAGGCGCGCACCGCCATGGACGAGATCCGCCGCCAGGTCGTCGAGCTGACCGCGCAGAC
This sequence comes from Actinomycetota bacterium, assembly GCA_009885805.1. GTDB lineage: Bacteria > Actinomycetota > Thermoleophilia > Gaiellales > F1-60-MAGs149 > VFJZ01. Next base: position 2,036 of record VFJZ01000053.1, on the reverse strand, counting down.
GCAGGAGATCGAGCTGCTGGTCGGCAAGATCGGCAAGATCGCCGACCAGACCAACCTGCTCGCCCTGAACGCCGCCATCGAGGCCGCGCGCGCCGGCGAGGCCGGCCACGGGTTCGCCGTGGTGGCCCAGGAGGTGCGGAAGCTCGCCGACCAGACGCGCTCCAGCGTCGGTGACATCTCGTCGCTGAACGACAACGCGACGGCGGCCATCACGGCCGTCACAGGGGCCATGGAGAACGCCGACCGGCACGTGACGTCGGTCGAGTCGCAGACGGACGCGCTGCGCTCCAGCCTCTCGACGATCTCGGGCGCCGTCGACGGCATCGCCGGGCAGATCGAGCGCATCTCCGCCGGCATCCAGCAGATCAGCGCGAGCGCGTCGGAGTCCAGCGGCGCGAGCCGGTCGGTCGCCGAGGCCGCGGACTCCCTCCAGCGGCTGGCTGCCGGCAGCGCCTAGGGTGGCCGCCGCGAGGCGCCGCAGCGCGGTCCGGAGCGAAGGGCCGGTACGGCCACACGTCGCGGCCGTACCGCTCGACGCCAGCGAGACCCTGACCGAACCCGTCGAGGCGCTGCTGGACGGCTCGTGGGTCGTCGGCTCCTACTGGGACCGGGACTGCCGGAACGTGCCGGCGGGCGAGGTCGGCCGCGCCTGGTTCGGCCTCGACCAGGAGCACCTTCGCGGACGCCACATCCGGGACGTGATGGGTGCGGAGCGGTACGCGGAGATCGAGGCCGTGATCCACGGCGTGCTCCAGGGCAGGCCGCAGTTCATCCAGCGGCCGCTGATCGATCCGAACGGCCGGCGCTGCGACGTGCGCGAGGCGTACGTCCGGCACGTCGAGAACGGCGTCGTGCGCGGCTTCTCGCGCCTCGTCTCGGACGTCACCGAGCTGGTGGACGCCTCCACGGAGACCGCGAAGGCCGAGGAGGGCCTGGCGGCAATCATCGAGGCCATCCCGCTTGCGGTGTGGACGTATGCGGCCGACGGTGCGCCGGTCTCGATCAGCGCCCGCTGGACGACGATCTCGGGGCAGTCGACGCGCGTCTGGCAGGAATCCGGCTGGGACGTCACCATCCACCCGGACGACCGCGCGCAGGTCGAAGCGACGTGGGACAACTTCGTCGCCGGCCAGCAGAAGGTCTGGTCGCAGCAGTACCGCATCGTCCGCGTCGACACCGGCGAGGAACGCGTCGTCCGCGATCGCGCCCGTGCACTGCCCGGACGTCGCCGCGTTCGCCTTCGTCGGCGTCACCGACGACGTCACGGCGCAGGTTGCCGCCGAGGCCGAGGCGCGCCGGCTCCGCGCCAAGCAGGATGCCATCCAGCGCGTGGCGGAGTTCGTCGCCGGCCGGCCGGAGCTGACCGCGGTGGCCTCGTTCGTGTCGCGCGAGGTGGCGCAACTGTTCGATGCGACGGACAGCGCCGTCGTCCGGTTCGACGGCGGCGGCCTCGGCTCGGTGATCGGCTCCTGCTCCCGATCGTCCGCAGCCGCCATGGCGGTCGGCACCAGTATCGACCTCGGGCGCGGAGACGCCCTGTCGCTCGTCCACGACACGGACGAGCCGGCGCGCTTCGAGCCGACCGCTGCGGTGCCCGGATCGACGTCCCAGGTGGCCGTCCCTGTGCACGTCATCGGCCATGTCTGGGGAGCGCTCGTGATCGCAGCGCAGCCGGGCTCCATCGCCGCGACCGCCGAGGTGCGCCTGGCCCGGTTCGCCGAGCTGGTGGTGCTGGCGATCGCGGAGACCATGGCGCGAGAGGCACTGGAGCACCGCATCGCCCAGCAGCGCGCGGTGAACGATCTGTGCACGCACGCGCTCGGTGGCTGCGGCGTCGAGGCGTTGTTCGGCCTCGCGACCCGGCAGCTGGCCGAGATGCTCGACGTCGAGGCGACGTCGATCGTCGAGCTGCTGGAGCCCGGCGAGGCGGTCGTCCGCGCCGTTGGCGGTGCCGTCGCAACGGTTCCGCGCGGGTCTCGCTACACCGTGGCGCCGGACACCATGGTGGGCATCGCACTCGCCGGCGGCGGCTCGCT
>VFJZ01000080.1 GCA_009885805.1 Actinomycetota bacterium | reverse complement strand
GGTGGCGGCGATGATGGGAGCGGTTCGGGTGGCGGCGGCGGGTCCGGCGGCGGGGACGACGACGACTGAGTACGATCGCCGCCATGGCGAAGCAGGTGATCGAACTCCCACGGCAGAAATGGCTGCCGCAACGTTCCTACCCGTACTCCTCCGGGACGCGCGGCGGGCCGCTGGTCTACACGTCGGGGCAGGTGGCCTGGGACGAGCACCAGACCATCGTCGGCGTCGGCGACCCGACCGTTCAGACGCGGCAGGTGCTCGCCAACGTGCAGGCGATCCTCGAGGCGGGCGGCGCGACGCTGGCCGACGTCATGAAGTGCAACGTCTATCTCGCCGACATCCGCCACTTCCAGGCGATGAACGACGTCTTCGCGGAGTTCTTCGGGACGGACCCACCGGCAAGAACGACGGTGGAGGCGAGGCTGGCTGACCCGGCGATGCTGGTCGAGATCGAGGCGATCGCCTGGATCGGTGAGGCGTGACGTTCCAGCGCACGCTGCCGCCCGTCGAGATCCTCTCGGAGGCGTCGCTCGAGGTCCTCGAACGCGGCTGGAAGCGGATCGTGTCGGAGATCGGCATCGACTTCATGGACGAGCGCGCGGTCGACCTCTTCCGCGCGCACGGCCAGAAGGTCGAGGGGACCGTCGTGAAGTTCGATCCCGACTTCCTCCTCGAGCAGATCGCAAAGGTACCTGACCACTTCACCTGGCACTCCCGCAACCCGGCGCGGTCGATCGAGTTCGCGCCGGCGAACATGGTGTTCCTGCCCGTCAACTCGGCGCCGTTCGTCCTCAACGGCAGCGACCGTCACGAGGCGCGGTTCGAGGACTTCCGGACGTTCAACCGGCTGACATACGTCACCGACGTGCTCGACTCGCCGGGCTGCCCGAGCTGCGATCCGACCGACGTCGTGATCGAGTCGCGGCACCTGAAGCTCCAGCAGGCGCTGTATGAAGACCAGGACAAGCCGCACTTCGCCTCGGCCTTCGACGGCATCAGCGCGGCCGACTCGATCGCGATGGCGACGATCGTCGCCGGCGGCCGCGACGCGCTCGCCGCGAGACCGCTCCTCGCCGGCGTCATCAACTGCAACTCGCCGCTGCGCTACGACGAGCGGATGCTCGCGTCGCTGATCGCCCTCGCCGAGGCGGGGCAGATCGTGATCGTGACGCCCTTCATCCTGATGGGCGCGATGGGGCCGGTCTCGCCGGCCGCCGCGCTCGCCCAGCAGACGGCCGAGACGCTGTCGGCGCTCGCCCTCGTCCAGCTCGTGCGGCCGGGCTGCCCGGCGATCATGGGCTCGTTCGTCTCGCACACCGACATGCAGTCCGGCAGCCCCGGCTTCGGCGGGCCGGAGTCGGCGATCGGCCTACTCGCCACCGGCCAGATCGCGCGGCGCTACGGCCTGCTGTGGCGCGCCGGCGGCGGCGGGCTGACCTCCTCGCAGGTGCCGGATGCGCAGGCGGCGTTCGAGGCGCTCAACACTGTCATGCCCTCCATGCTCGCTGGCGCGAACTTCCAACTGCACTGCGCGGGCTGGCTCGAGTCGGGGCTCGTCGCCGGGTACGAGAAGTTCGTGATCGACGTCGAGATGCTGCGCATCCTGCAGCGGCAGTTCGCGCCGTTCGAGATCGACGAGGCGTCGCTGGCGTTCGACGCGCACGTCGAGGTCGGGCACGGCGGGCACTTCTTCGGCGCCGTGCACACGCTGGAGCGTTTCCGCGACTGCTTCTACCGCCCGGAGGTCTTCTCGACCGCGAACTTCGACCGCTGGACGCGCTACGGCAGCCTCGATACCGCGGCGCGCGCCGCGAAGCGCTGGCCGGAGTGGCTCGAGCGCTGGCAGGCGCCGCCGCTCGACGACGGTATCCGCACCGCGCTCGGCGAGTACGTCGACCGGCGATCCGCGGAGATCGAGGCCGACCTCTAGACGCGGAGGTCGACGAACGGTTCACCGAGCGCCGAGGAATCCACCTCGACGCCGAGACCGGCCCCGGCGCCGACCGAGAGCTGCCCGTTCACCGGCGCGGGCATCCCGGTCGCGTTCGAGACGGCCACCCAGGCGTTGAAGTCGACCGTGTGGAGGCGGAGCGCCGCGGGGGTCGACAGCGAGAGGTGTGCGCAGGCGGCGGTGTCGATGTCGGCGCCGCCGGTGTCCTCGATCGTCACGTGCAGCCCGAGATCGACCGCGACGTCGCGCACCAGCGTGGTCGGCGTGACGCCGCCGAGCCGGGCGATCTTCAGGGTGACGCCGTCGGCGACGCCGTCGCGGTGCGCGGCGAGGAGCGCCTCCAGCGAGTCGATCGACTCGTCGAGGACGAGCGGCCGGTCGCAGTGCGAACGCACGGCGCGGCACTCGGCGAGGGTCGCGCAGGGCTGCTCGATCCAGACGTCGGCGCCGCCGAGCGCGCGGAGGAAGCGGCGCGCCGCCGCCGTGCTGTAGAGCCCGTTGGCGTCGGCGAAGACGACGATGTCCGGCCCGACGGCGTCACGCACGGCGAGCACGCAGGCCGCATCGCCGGCCGGATCGACGCCGACCTTGACCTGGAGGCGCCGGTAGCCGCGGCCGATCAGCTCCCGGGCGCGCTCGGCCATCTCCGCCGGCTCGGCCGCGGAGATCGAGCGGTAGAGGTCGACGCCGGCGCCGTCGCGGCCGCCGAGGAGCTCCACGAGCGGCACGCCGGCGCGGCGCGCGGCGAGATCCCAGAGCGCCATGTCGATCGCCGACTTCGCATAGGGATGCCCCTTGAACGTCGTGGCGAGCCGCCGGTTGACGAGCCGCGGCGCCACCGGGCCGCCGACGAGGAGCGGGGCCATCTCCGCCACCCCGGCACGGCAGCCGGCTGCGAACGCCGGACCGTAGAAGGAGCCGAGCGGCGCCGCCTCCCCCCACCCGGTCCCGCCGTCGCCGTGGTCGATCGCCACGATCGTGGAGTCGAGGCCGTCGGCGCTGCCGCCGGAGCAGGCGTACGGGCCGTCGGCGAACGGCTGCCACTGTCGCCACGCACGCAGGCGGGCGATCACGGGCGCCGCACGGCGACGCAGGTCGCCTCGATCCGCAGTTCGCGGACGATCAGCTCGGCGAGCACCGTCGCCCGGGACGGGAACGGGTCGCGGAACGCGGCACGGAAGGCGTCGTTGAAGGCGTCGAAGTCGGCGCGGTCGGTCAGGTAGGTGGTGACGTGGACGACGTCGTCCATGCCGCAGCCGGCCGCCTCCAGACCGCAGCGCATCCCGTCGTAGACGCGGCGCGCCTGGCTCGCGAAGTCGTCGGCGATGATCTCGCCGGCCTCGTCGACGGAGATGCAGCCGGAGATCCAGACGGTGTTCCCGGCGACGGCCGCCGGCGAGTAGGGAATGTCGAGGCCGGTCGAGCCGGCCGGGTGCCACGCACGCTCGCTCATCGTCGCCTCTCCTCGGTCAGTGGCGGAACGATACGGCCGTATCGTTCCCACCATGTACACGCTGATGGTGGAGGGGCAGGAGGATGTCACCGCCGACGACTTTCTCGCGCTCGGCACGCTCGCCGAGGACCTCGGCTTCGACGGCTTTGCGACGTCTGACCACTACGACAGCGTCGTGGGCGCGCCGGGACGCGGCTCGCTCGACGTCTGGGGTCTGATCTGCGCGCTCGCCGCCGCGACCGAGCGGATCCGGATCGGGACGATGGTCTCGCCGGTCACGTTCCGCCCGCCGGCGGTCCTGGCGAAGCTCGCGCTCGCCGCGGACGGCCTGTCCCGTGGACGGATCGAGGTCGGCCTCGGCACCGGCTGGCACGACGTCGAGCACCAGCGCTTCGGGCTGCCGTTCCCGCCGTTCGCCGATCGCCTCGCGATGCTCACCGAGCAGGTCGAGATCATCCGCCGGCTGACCGACGGCGAGACGCTCGACTTCGACGGCAGTCACTACCAGTTGCGTGGCGCAACCCTGCTACCGCGCCCGGTCACCGGGAGGATGCGGATCGTCTTCGGCGGCTCGGCGAAGCCGAAGGTCGCCGCGCTCGCAGCCCGCTTCGCCGACGCGTACAACGTCGTCTGGATCTCGCCCGAGGACGCGCGCGAGGCGCGCGGGCGCCTCGATCAGGCGTGCGAGGCGATCGGCCGCGACCCGGCGACGCTGCCGATGACGCTGATGGCACGCTTTGTCGTCGGCAGCGACGAGGCCGATTACCGCCGCCGGCTCGCGCGCGTGACGGCGAAGGCGCTCGAGGGTGACGACGAGGATCCCTCGCCGTGGATCGCCGGCACCTGCGCGCAGGTGATCGAGCGAATCGCGACCTACCGGGCGCACGGCGTCGAGGGTTTCTACCTGAACCACTTCGACCACCGCGACCTCGACATGGTGCGCCTCTGCGCGGCCGACGTCCTGCCGCACGTGCGATGAGAAGGCGATGACGCGGACGCGACTCAGCCAGTACTGGCACCCCGTCGCCGTCGCGGCCGAGGTGGGCGACGGGCCGGTGCGCGCCAGCCTGCTCGGCGGCCACGTCGCCCTGTTCCGCAGCGGCGGCGAGTTGCGCGCGTTCAACGATGTGTGTCTCCACCGCGGTGCGGCGCTGTCGCTCGGCACGGTGCGCGACGGCCGCATCGTCTGTCCGTACCACGGCTGGGAGTACGACGCCTCTGGTGCCTGCGTCCGCATCCCCGCGCTGCCGCCGGACCGTCCGATCCCTACTCGCGCCCGCGCCGTGACCTACCACGTCGCGGAGGCGTACGGCCTCGTCTGGGTCGCGCTCGAGGATCCCGTCGCGCCGATCCCAGGTATGCCGGGCGACGTGCATCTCGACCCGGCCTACAACGGCGAGGTCTTCAGCGTGCTCGACTGGGCGACCTCCGCCGGCCGCTCGACCGAGAACTCGATGGACGTCTCGCACTTCCCCTTCGTGCACGCGAACCTCCTCGGCGACCCGGAGCACCCCGAGCAGGAGCCCTACGCGTTGCACGAGAGGGAGTGGGGTCTCGAGTTCCGGGTCGAGGACCAGTTCTGGCGCTCGTCGGACGGGTCGTTCGAGACGCGCATCGACTACGACTACGTCCAGTGGTTCCCGTTCACGATGCACCTGCGCTTCGCGGACGGCGACCGCATCACGGTCGTCACGGTGATCGCGTCACCGACGGAAGCCAGGCGCACGCGTGTGTTCCGCGTCGTGCACCGCAACCACCCCGCCGACCGCGACCAGTTCGTTCGCGAGTACCTCCACATCCTCGAGCAGGACCGGATCGTCGTCGAGAGCGTACGGCCCGAGGAGATCCCGGCCGACCTGCGCGCTGAGTTGCACATCAAGGTGCCGGACCTCGCCTCGATCGCGTACCGGCGCTGGCTCGCCACCGTTGACACGATGGGGTTGGCGGAGGTCTGAGAAATGGGCTCCGGTGCTCCGCGCTCACCGACGCGCCCTCCTGCGTGCACTCGGCGCGACCCGCGCCGAAGAGCGGTAGGGCTACTCCGTAGGTTCGAGAACGAAGACGGGAATCAGCCGACTGGTGCTCTGCTGGTAGTCGGCGTAGTCCGGGTAGGCCGCGACGGCGCGCTCCCACCACTGGGCCCGCTCGTCCCCGTGCACCTCGCGGACGACGTAGTCGCCGCGCACCGTTCCGTCCTGCAACTCGACCTCCGGATGCGCGCGGAGGTTCCCCACCCAGCTCGGGTCGGTCGGCGCCCCGCCGCGCGACCCGACCGCCGCGTAGCACCCCTCGTGCTCGACCCGCATCAGGGGAACGAGGCGCAGCTTGCCGGTCCTGACGCCGCGCATCGTGACGACGACGACGGGGAGCCCCTGGATGTCGACCGAGGCGGTCGTTCCGGTGGCGAGGACGGTATCGACCTGCTCCCTGACCCAGTCGACGGGCGTGGGCTCAAACGTTCCTTCAAGCGGCATGCAGGCTTCAACGCGGCGGCTGACACCGGAATTCCGTGCCGGAGCGTCAAGCGCTACGGAACAATCGTCACCACGTACGCCTCCGGCGCGAGCGCACCGTCCGCGCCCGCCGCGAACACGACGTGCACCCCCGCGGGGGTGGGCGCCGAGGCGGCATCGAGCAGGAGATCCCTGGCCTTCGGCCCATCCGCCACGGCGGACGGGACCTGGATCAGCGCGAGGGCGACGAGAGCGAGACGAACCAGGTGACGCGCAGGCATGTCACCGGTATCGGCCACCCGTTCGCGGGCGTTGAGCGTAGCCACGCCGGGCCGGCGGGCGCCGCACCGCGCGGCTCATCAGCTGCAGGCCACCGGCCTCGTACTCCGTCTCCAACTGCAGCGCCTCGACGAGCAGCGTCAGCTTGCGGCCCTGATCGGGGCCGACGAGTGTGACGCCGGTGCCGGGACGACCGGCGCGGCCGGTGCGGCCGACACGGTGGGTGTAGCTGTCGGCGTCGTCCGGCGGATCGAAGTTGATGACGTGCGAGATGTCGTCGATGTCGATCCCGCGCGCGGCGACATCGGTCGCGACGAGCGCGTGGAGGCGACCCGAGGCGAAGTCGCCCAGCGCCCGCTCGCGCGCCGCCTGCGTCTTGTCACCGTGCATCACGCCGGCGCGGATCCCGGCGCCCTTGAGGCGCTCGGCGAGGCGATCGGCGCCGAGCTTCGTGCGGACGAACACCAGCGATCGCGCTCCCTCGCCGCCGACGATTCCAACGAGCGCCTCGACACGGTCGCCCGAGACGGCCAGGAACTGGTGCTCGATCGGCCCCGTCTCCTGCGGTCGGCTGCGCTCCTCGTGCTGGACCGCGTCCCGGGTGTAGCGGCGGGCTACATCGAGCACGCGTCGGCCGAGCGTGGCGGAGAAGAACATCGTCTGGCGGTCGTCGGACATCTGCTCGACGATGCTGTCGACCTGGGGCTGGAAGCCCATGTCGAGCATGCGATCGGCCTCGTCCAGCACGAACAACCGCACGCGGTCGAGGCGGATCGCGCGGCGCCGCGCGAGGTCGTCGAGCCGCCCCGGCGTGGCGACGATGATCTGCGCCTTGGCGGCGCGCCGCACCTGGTCGCGAATCGAGGTGCCGCCGTAGGCGAGCGCGACGCGCAGGCCGCGCGGGTGCGCGATCAGTTGCAGCTCCTGCGCGACCTGGGTCGCGAGCTCGCGGGTCGGAACGAGGACGAGCGCGCTGTGCGGCGGGTCGGCCGGCGTCAGCTGGTCGACGAGCGGGATTCCGAACGCCAGGGTCTTGCCGGAGCCGGTCGGCGACTGCACGAGCACGTCGCGGCCGGCGAGGGCATCGGCGAGGACGCGCGCCTGGACGGGGAAGGGCTCGATGATGCCGCCGCGCGCAAGCGCGGCGCATACACCGTCAGACACGCCGAGGCCGGCGAAGGTCGTGCTGGACATTGTTCCTCCAGAGAGGTCTCGGGGAAGGCGCTGACCCGAGTGCTCGGAGGGCTGCCCCACAGACGCGCGATTGCGTCGTGGCCCGCACCGTACCAGGCATCGGCGGGAGCCCCGCCGCTACGCTGTACCCTACGTTCGTAGCGAGGAGACCGCGTGACGACGAAGGAAGCGACGATCGAGATGGAGGGCGAGGTCGTCGAGGCCCTCCGCAACGGCATGTTCCGGATCACGCTCGACAACGGGCACGAGACGATCGGCTACACGGCCGGCCGGATGCGGCGCTTCCGGATCCGCATCATGCTCGGCGACCGCGTCAAGGTCGAACTGTCGGCCTACGATCTCAAGCGCGGACGCATCGTCTACCGGTACAAGTAGGCGCGCCGGCACGCCTCGACGACGCGTTCCGTCGTCGGCAGGTATGCCCGCTCCAGCCGCGGCAACGGCATCACGGTGTCGTAACCGGTCACCCGCTCGACCGGCGCCAGCAGTGACGTGAGCGCACGCTCCGCGATCTCGGCGGCGATCTCGGCGCCGAACCCCGCCCGGCGCGCGCCCTCGTGCACGATCACGCAGCGGCCCGTGCGCTCGACGGATGCGATCACCGTCGCCGCGTCGAACGGGGCGATCGTCTGGACGTCGACGATCTCGGCCGAGATGCCCTCGACGGCCAGTGTCGCCGCCGCCTCACGCGCCTCGTACAGGGCCGCGCCCCACGCCACCAGCGTCAGGTCGCTCCCCTCGCGCTCCACGTGACAGCGGTCGAGCGGTAACGCGACGCCGTCGTCGGCGACGTCCTCACGCGTCGCGCGATAGAGCCGCGTCGGCTCCAGGAACACGACCGGGTCGGGGTCGCGGATCGCGGCGAGCAGCAGCCCGTACGCGCGCGCAGGCGTCGACGGAATCACGGTTCGCAACCCCGGCACGTGGGCCAGCATCGACTCGATCGCCTCAGAGTGGTGCTCGGGCGCGTGGACGCCGCCGCCGTGCGTGGTGCGGACGACGAGCGGACAGGTGAGCCGGCCGCGGGTGCGCGTCCGCAGCCGCGACGCGTGGTTCGCGAGGTTGTCGAGGCACGGGTACAGGAAACCGAGGAACTGGATCTCCGCGACCGGCCGCAGCCCCTGCGTGGCCATCCCGATCGCGAGGCCGGAGATCATCGTCTCCGCGAGCGGCGTGTCGCGCACCCGGTCGGCGCCGAACCGCTCGTGCAGGCCGGCGGTGGCCTGGAAGACCCCGCCCTTGCGGCCGATGTCCTGCCCGAGCAGCAGCACGTCGGGGTCGTCGGCGAGCGCACGCGCGAGCGCGCACGTGATCGCCTCGACCATGTTCAGCCCCGCAGCTGCCACCGCGTCGGCTCCGGGATCTCGTGGTGGAGGTGGCCGAACATCGCCGCCGACGGTTCGGGGACGATCGCCAGGTAGCGGGCGACCGCGGCCTCGATGCGCTCGCCGACGGCCGCCTCGAGCGGGGCCGGATCGATGCCGCTGAAGGCGATCAGCCGCGCGATCGGATCGGCCCGGCGCGCCTCCTCGACCTCGGCCGGGTCGCGGTAACGGCCGGCGTCGTCGGCGGTGTTGTGGTCGTTGACGCGGTAGGTGAGGCACTCGACGAGCGTCGCGCCACCACCGGACCGCGCCCGCTCGACCGCCTCGCCGACGGCGTCGTGCACCGCGAGGACGTCGTTGCCGTCGGCCTGCAGCGCGGCGATGCCGCCCGCGAGCCCCTTCTGTGCGAGCGTCTCGGCCCCCGTCTGCCGCGCGACCGGCGTCGAGATCGCCCAACGGTTGTTCGTCACCACGAACACGACCGGGAGTCGCCACGCGCCGGCGACGTTGATCGCCTCGTAGACGTCGCCCTTCGAGGTCGCGCCATCGCCCATCACGCAGACCGCGCAGCGGGCCTGGCGACGGTGCTGCATCGCGGCCGCGACGCCGGCGGCGTGGAGTGCCTGGTTGCCGACGGTGATGGCGACGGGCAGATCCTCGGCGACGGCCGGGTTTGCGTAGGCGTGCCCGCGCTCGTCACCGCCCCAGTACGCGAGCAACTCCTCGATCGCCACGCCGCGGATGATCTGCGCGGCCCCCTCGCGGTAGCTGGGGACGAGGACGTCGTCGGCGTGCATCGCCACGGCGACGCCGACGGGCACCGCCTCCTGCCCGAGCGAGGTCGCGAACGTCCCGAGCTGTCCCGTCCTCTGGAGGTTGACGCAGCGGCGATCGAACGCGCGGGCGAGCAGCATCCCCTCCAGCAGCCGGGTGATGAGCGCCTGGTCGGTCGCCGTCGGCGGTAACGGTCCGAGCGGACGGCCCGCCTCGTCGATCAGGCGCCGACAGCGGATCTCGAAGGTGGCGACGACCTCGTCCACGCGCGGCTCAGTAGTTCCCCACGTAGGGTCGGCGGTGCGTGCCTGCGTGGAGGAAGTCGATCATCGTCACGAAGTCGTACGTCGGTCGGCCCGTCGCCGCCTGCACGGCGTGCGCGTACGGCGGCAGCAGCGAGCATTCGAGGACGATCGATCCGACGTCGGGGTGCTCCGCCACCAGTGACGTGACCATCTCGACCGTCTCCGCCTCGATCCGTTCGGAGTCGAGCCAGCCGCACTCCTCGAGGATCGATTCGCGGAAGTGCGGCGCGTGATCCATCCCGCGGATGATCAGCGGTACGTCGTCGGTGATGCCGGCGAGGGCGAGCCAGTCGGGGCTGAGGCGCTCCGCCGTCGCCGTGATCAGGCCGACCGGGCGGGGGCGGTGGCTCATCGCGAGGAACGGAATCTGCAGCAGACTCGACATCAGGACGGGGATCGAGACCGCCGCCTGGACGGCGGCCTGGTACTGGATCAGGAAGCCGCAGTCGGAGGAGATCGCGCGGACGCCGAAGCGCTCCAGATCCTTCGCCGCCTCCACGATCGCCCCCTCGATCTCGCGATCGCCGGCGAGGACCCGCTCGAGCGTGAGGCCCGGCACGAGCTTGTACAGCACCGGGTAGCCGTAGGTCGAGGCGTTACCGACGTCGCCGGGGATGAACGGGCCGCGATAGTCGAGGAGCAGGATGCCGATCGCGTGGCCGTAGGTGTCGGCGTCGCGGATCTGGTAGCGGGGCACGTCAGTCCTTTCGCTCGAGATCGGCGATCAGGGCGGCCAGGAACCGCGCCGCCTCGCCACCGGTGGCGGCCCGGTGGTCGTAGGTCAGGGACAGCGGCAACAGGGCGTCGCGGAGGCGGCCGGCGCCGACGATAGCCACCTGCGGCGGCGTCACGACCGGTGTCGCGTAGCGGCCGCCGATGGCGCCGAAGTTCGAGAGCGTGATCGTGGCGCCACGCAGCTCGTCGGGACCGAGCGCGCGGCTGCGGGCCCGCGCGGCGAGTCGTTCGACGGCGGCGGCGACGTCAGGCTCGGCGCGGGCGTCGCGGAGCACCGGGACGATCAGGCCCTCGGCGGTGTCGACGGCGACGCCGACGTGGACGCGGTCGTGTAGGAGCCGTCCCCGCGCCAGGTCGAACCAGGCGTTCAGCGCCGGTTCGGCGGCCGCCGCCGCGACGAGCGCGCGGACGAGGCGAACGGTGACGGGGCCGCCGCCGATGCGGGCGTCGTCGTGCACGGTGGCCGGCACGACCTCGGCGTGCGAGCGCGCCATCGCCTCGGCCATGGAGCGCCGCAGGCCGGTCAGGGGCTGCCACGGCTCCTCGACCGCGCCGCCGCCGCCGCGAATCGCGCGGGCAACGTCGGCCACGGTGACAGTGCCGTCGGCGCCGGTCGGGGCGATGGCAGCAAGGTCGAGACCGAGTTCGTTCGCAAGCATCCGCACGGCCGGGAGCGCGCGCGGCGCGGAGGCGACCGGCTCGTCGCCGTCGGCGAACTCGACGAGCGCCGCGCCGACCCGGACGCGCTCACCGACCGCCCCGCCGAGCCGCGCAATCCGCCCCGACCGCGGTGACGGGATCTCGGTCAGCGCCTTGTCTGTCTCGACGGAGACGAGCGGATCGTCAACAGCGACGTCGTCGCCCACCGCGACGTGCCAGGCGGCGATCTCCGCCTCGTACAGCCCCTCGCCGAGGTCGGGAAGCGTCAGGACGCGCATGGTTGCGGGCGCAGCAGACGGGCGGCGACGCCGCGGATCGTCTCCGAGCCGTAGTCGTGCGACGGGTTCGACTCGGTCATCACCGCGATCGTAACGGTGATGCCGCCTCGCCGGAGATTCCCGGCCTGGGAGTTGACCCGACCCGTGCCCGAGCCCCAGCCGCCCTTGAACTCGAGCGTCCAGCCGATCGGACGGGCGCGGGGCAGTCCCCAGCGTTGCCGGCGGACGACGCTGTGGAGCAGCAGATGGGCGTAGGCGCGGTGCCGCGCCGGTACCGCACGATCGAGATTGCGGAAGAGCCGTGCCTGGTCGACGGCGCTCGTTCTCGACAGGCCCCAGATCGGCGTCACCAGCCGGAAGTCGCGCTGCCTCGCGGCGCGCGCCGCCCGCCCGATCGCGTCGCCGCCGACGCCGACGAGGACCGCGGAGGCGGCGGCGTCATCGGAACGGCGGATCATCGGGCCGACCAGCGCCCGCTCGCGGGCGCTGAGCGATCGACGGCGGACCGCCGGCTGCCGCAGGTAGCTCGCGAGCAGCAGCGTCTTCAGCAGGCTCGCCGTCCGGAACGAGGCGCGGCCGTTGCGGGCGTACTGGCGGCCAGCGCCGT
>VFJZ01000083.1 GCA_009885805.1 Actinomycetota bacterium | reverse complement strand
TCGAAGAAGAAGCGGTAGTAGAGCGCGAACGCGGCGGCGCAGAGGATCCCCGTCACGATCCAGAAGCGCACCATGATCTTCGTCTCCGACCACGCCTTCATCTCGAAGTGGTGGTGGATCGGCGCCATCAGGAACACCCGCCGCCCGTACCGCTTGAACCAGATCACCTGGATGATGACGCTCAGCTCCTCGACCACGAAGACGCCGGCGACGAGCGGCAGGAGCAGCTCCGTCTTCGTGAAGACGGCGAAGGCCGCGACGGCGCCGCCGAGCGCGAGTGAGCCGGTGTCGCCCATGAAGACGTCGGCCGGGAAGGCGTTGTACCAGAGGAACCCGACACACGCACCGAGGATCGCGGCGGCGAGGATCGCGAGGTCGAGCGACTGGTCGCGGAACTCGAGCCGCTCGTGGATGATCTGGCTGCAGGAGGCGATCAGCTGGCCGTCGGCGACGCAGTCCTGCACGCTGCGCTGGCCAGACTGGTACGCGACGACCGCCATGCCGGTGAACACCAGCATCACCAGTGCCGTAATACCGCCGGCGAGTCCGTCGAGCCCGTCGGTCAGGTTGACGCCGTTGGTGGCACCGAGGACCATCAGCAGCACGAGGCCGTACCAGGCGGGGCCGAGGTCGAAGTGAAAGTCGACGATCGGCACGAACACGTTCGTCGAGACGCCCTCCGCATGGGCGACCAGCGAGATCCCGCCAGCGACCGCGGCCTGGCCGAGGAGCTTCCAGCGGCCGCGAAGCCCGAGCGAGCGCCGGCGCACGACCTTGAGCCAATCGTCGGCGAAGCCGATGCCGGCGCAGCCGACCATCGCTCCGAGCACGGCGAGGCTCTTCGTGCCGCCGTGGGCAAACAACAGGTACGCGACGACGGCGGCCACGACGAGCAGCAGACCGCCCATCGTCGGCGTGCCCTGCTTCGCCTTGTGGTGCTCGGGCCCCTCCGCGCGGATGTTCTGTCCCGCGCGCAGTCGCTGCAGGAGCGCGATGAAGCGCGGCCCGGCGAGCACGGACAGAACAGCGGCGAACACAGCGGCAGCGAGAGCGGCGGTCACGTCGCGGCTCCGTTCGCCAGACGCGCGGCCAGACCTGCCGCGACGCCCTCGAGTCCGACGGAGCGCGACGCCTTCACGAGAACGCGGTCGCCAGGCCGCACGACGTCGGCGAGGTAGGAGACGAGGTCGTGCCGGCTCTCGAACCAGTGCGCCTCGACTCCCGCACCGGCGCCGTCGAGGTAGGCGCGGGCCGGCTCCCCGACCGCGACGATGACCCCGTACCCGAGCGCGGCCGCGGCGGCGCCGACGCGGCGGTGCAGGTCCTCAGTCGCCGGGCCGAGCTCTGCCATCGCACCGAGGACGGCGACGAGCCGGCCGGTGCCACGCTCGGCGAGCGCTCGCAAGGCCGCCTCGACCGAGGACGGGTTCGCGTTGTACGCGTCGTTGACGACGACGCCACCGCCACCGATCCGGTGGTCCTCGCCGCGCCAGCGCTGGAGTGCGATCGCCGCCGCCGACGAGGCGCAGCGGTCGAGGTCGAGCCCGAGCACCTCGCAGGTGGCGATGGCAGCGGCGATGTTCGCGGCGTGGTGCGCACCGCTGAGATTCGTCGTCACCGATAACGTCCGGCCGCGGACGACGAGCTCGACCGTCATGCCCGCGCCACCCGTCCGGCGGGCGCCGATGCGCACATCGGCGCTCCCGTCCTCACCGAAGCTCCTCACTCGACCGTGACCCGCCGTGTACGACGCGAGCAGCTGCTCGCCGGCAGGCACGACTGCGGTCGCCACGTGCGCCAGCAGCTCGGCCTTCGCGGCCGCGATCGCCTCGCGCGTCCCGAGCAGCTCGAGGTGTGCCTCGCCGACGTTGGTGATGACGCCGAGGTCCGGGCTCGCCAGCAAGGCGAGCTCGGCGATCTGGCCCGGGCCGCGCATGGCCAACTCGCAGATGGCGACCTCCGTGTCCGGACCGATCCGCGTCAACGTCAGCGGTAACCCGATCTCGTTGTTGTGACCCTCGGCGGCCGCGACGGTGACACGCTGCGGCGCGACCATCGCCGCGAGGATGTCCTTCGTGGACGTCTTGCCAGCCGAGCCGGTGACCGCAACGACCGTGCAGCGGGACGCCGC
The DNA here is from genome assembly GCA_009885805.1 of Actinomycetota bacterium. Classification (GTDB taxonomy): domain Bacteria; phylum Actinomycetota; class Thermoleophilia; order Gaiellales; family F1-60-MAGs149; genus VFJZ01. Next base: position 22,389 of record VFJZ01000083.1, on the reverse strand, counting down.
CCGGTTGGCGGCGCCGATCGCCTGGAGCGCCGTGACGGTGTCCGGAGCGGCGAGAACGGTGCCGTCACGACCGCCGGCGGCCGCGAGCCGATCGTCCGCCACGAGCACGGCGGCGCCGGCCATGAGCGCCTCGACGACGTGGTCGTGGCCGCCACGGATGGCGACGAACAGCACGCCCGGGCCCGCGCGTCGCGAGTCGATCTCGACCCGGTCGATACGCTCGTCCGCGTCGCCGCGCACGACCCTCGCGCCCGCGATCTGGCCGGCCGCGACGGCAATCAACGGAGAGCCTCGCGGGCGACGACGCGGTCGTCGAACGGAATCGTCACGCCGGCCGTCTCCTGCCCCTGCTCGTGCCCCTTGCCGGCGATCACGACGACGTCACCCGCGCGCGCCCGCTGAAGCGCGAGCGCGATCGCCGCCCGCCGGTCGGGTTCGACCGTGGCCGGCCGCTCGAGCCCAGCGACGATCTCGGCGATGATCACGTCGGGATCCTCCGACCGCGGGTTGTCGGACGTGACGACGACGTCGTCGGCCAGCCGCCCGGCGACCTCGCCCATCAACGGCCGCTTCCCGCGGTCGCGATCGCCGCCGCAGCCGAACACCAGGTGCAGGTGCCCGGTGCCGATTTCGCGTGCCGCGCGTAGCACCGTCTCGAGCGCATCCGGGGTGTGGGCGTAGTCGACGAGGACGGCGAACGGCTGGCCGGCCTCGACCGGCTCGAGCCGGCCCGGCACACCCGCCACGCTCTCGAGCCCGGCCGCGATGACAGCTACCTCGACGCCCAGCAGGTGGCAGAGCGCGGCCGCTGCGAGGGCGTTCGAGACGTTGAACGCGCCGCGCAGCCGACTGGAGACGATCGCCGAGCCGCCGGGCGTGACGAGGAGGAAGCTCGTGCCGTCGACGCTCAGCACCACCTGCTCGGCGCGGACGGCGGCGTCGGTGCCGAAGCGTAGGTCGGCCGTCAGTTCGCGTCCAGACGGGTCGTCGGCGTTCGTCGCGGTCGCTGCGCAGCGACCGTCGAAGAATAACGCCTTCGCGGCCAGGTAGGCCTCCATCGAGCCGTGGAAGTCGAGGTGGTCCTGACTCAGGTTCGTGAACGCGCCCGCCGCAAACCGGACGCAGTCGACGCGGCCGAGCGCCAGCGCGTGGCTCGACACCTCCATCGCACAGGCGCGGTCGCCGGCAGCGAGCATGCGTCGGAACGTCCGCTGCAGGTCGATCGCCTCGGGGGTCGTCCGCTCGACGGGCTCGCGCACACCGCCGACTCGTTGCTCGACGGTTCCGAGCAGTCCACAGCGGACGCCGGCGGTCTCGAGCACCGCCTGCGTCAGGTACGCCGTGGTCGTCTTCCCGTTCGTGCCGGTGACGCCGGCGACCCGGAGCTCCCTCGTCGGCTCGCCGAAGAACCGGTCGGCGAGGGGCGCCATCGCCGCCCGGGCATCGGGGACGATCGCCTGCGGCACGTCGAGCGGGAGCGGCTCCTCGCAGACGAGCGCGACCGCCCCGGCCGCCACCGCGGCGGCGGCGTGAGCGTGACCGTCGCTCGTCGCGCCCCTGACGCAGCAGTAGAGCGTGCCCGCAATGACGCGCCGCGAGTCGTACGCGAGGTCGCTGACCCGGACGCCGTCGCGCGCGTTGCAGGCCGATCGCACGTCAAGCGCGCCGAGCAGGTGGTCGAGCAGCACCGTGGACAGTCTAGGGCCGACGGCTGCGGGAACCCCGCAGCCAGGTTCGGCGTCCCGTCCGATGGCGGTCGCCGCGGCGGCGGCGTAGCATCTGTCTACCAAGGAGGCCAGATGCCCCGCGTCGTTGTAGGCACAGATGGGACCGAGACTGCGGACGAGGCCGTCCGCTTCGCCGCCGCAGAAGCGCTCAGCATGGGCGCCGACCTGACGGTGATCCACGCCTGGCCGGAACCAGCGGCCGTCTCGCCCGGCCTGATCGGGCAGCCGCGGGACGTGAACGAGTCGGGAGCTTATGTCGAGGCGACCAATTGCACCGAGCGCGCCGTGCAGTTGGCCCGAGCGGTGGCACCCGGCCTCACCGTGGACGGCGAGGCACGCGCTGGCGACGAGGCGATGGTGCTGGTCGATGCGGCGGTCGACGCCGATCTCCTTGTGGTCGGATCGCGTGGTCGTGGCGACCTGGCGTCGCTCGTGCTCGGCTCGGTGTCGCACGCCTGTCTGCGGCGGGCGGCGTGCCCCGTGGCTGTCGTCCAGCACCCGGCCGGCCCGGGGGGCATCGTCGTTGGCACCGACGGCTCCGAGCACGCGATGAACGCCGTCCGGTACGCCGCGGCCGCTGCGCTGCGGCACGGCGCGCAGCTCGAAATCCACCACGTCTGGCACGTGCCGATCCTGGTCGGCGTAGGTCCGATGGCGATGCCTGCGCCCCTGCCCGACGCCGGTGCGGCGCGGGACGCCGGGAAGGCCGTCGTCGACGCTGCGCTCAGGCTCGCGCGGTCGATCGCACCAGGGCTGTCCGTCCGGGGGACAGCCACCGAAGGCCTGACCGGCGATGTGCTCGACGCCGCCGCCGACGGCGCAAGGATGGTCGTCCTCGGCTCGAACCGCACCGGTGACATCGGCAGCATCATCCTCGGTTCGACCTGCCACCACGTCGTCCGCCGCGCCGGCTGCCCGGTGATCTGCGTGCCGTGATCTGGCCTGTCCGACGCCAGGACTAGATTGTCTGGCGATGTCGGATAGCGAGGTCGAGCCCGCCACCCTGCTCGCAGGCGTCTTCGGGCACGAAGCGTTCCGGCACGGGCAGGAGGAGGCGGTCCGCGCGGCGCTCGCCGGGCGCGACTCGCTGGTCGTGATGCCGACCGGGTCGGGCAAATCGCTCTGCTACCAGTTGCCGGCGCTGGGGGCGCTGCGGTTCACGATCGTCGTCTCGCCGCTCGTGGCGCTGATGCAGGACCAGGTCGCGGCGCTCGTGCAGCTTGGCCGCGACGATGTCGCCGCGCTGTCGTCCGCGAACGGCGCTGACGAGGCCAGGCGCGTTCTCGGTGCTATCCGCGAGCAGCGGCTGCGCCTGCTGTACGTGGCCCCGGAGCGGTTCGCCAACGCCCGCTTCCTCGACGCCATCAGCGAGCTCACCGTCGACCTGCTGGTGATCGACGAGGCGCACTGCCTGTCCGAGTGGGGCCACGACTTCCGCCCGGACTACGGGCGCCTCGCCGCTGTTCGCACGTCGCTCGGCGAGCCGACGACGATGGCCCTGACGGCCACTGCCACGCCGCGGGTCGCGATCGACATCGCCCGCCGACTGCACCTCCGCGATCCAGTCGAGGTGCGAACCGGCTTCGATCGGCCGAACCTGACGTTCGACGTCCTGCACGCCTCCGGCGATCGCGCGCGGGCGGAGCTACTGGCCGCCGGCCTCGCCGACGACGATGCGCGCCCCGCGATCGTCTACGCCCGGTCCCGCCGGGCCGTCGACGAGATCGCTGAACGGCTCGGCTGCATGGCGTATCACGCCGGCCTGTCCGCCGATGAGCGACGGACGACGCAGGAGGCATTCATGGCCTCGTCGGACGGTGTGATCGCCTGTACGAATGCATTCGGGATGGGGGTCGACAAGGCCGACGTCCGCTCCGTCTGGCACTGGAATCTGCCCGGCTCGATCGAGTCGTACTATCAGGAAGGCGGACGCGCCGGCCGCGACGGACTGCCGGCGCGCTGCGTCCTGCTCTACGCCCCCGCCGACCGGGGCATCATCGGCCGCTTCATCCGCGACGCTCGCTTCGGCGCCGACGAGGTCGATCGCCTGCTCGCGGTGCTGGCGACGAGGGCGGACCCCGAGACGGGCACGTTCCGGGTTACGCCGGCAGAGGTGTCGGGTGGCCGTGACGACGAGGCCCGCGCCTGGCTCGCCGCCGCCGAGACGGTCGGTGCGGTGCAGCTCGCGCCGGGCTCCGGGTCGGTCTTCACCGGCGTCCTGCAGCTGCGGCGCCTCGGCGGCGACCGACGGCTGGCCGTCGAGCAGAGGGCGCGTACGATCGAACGCGTCCGCTGGGAGCAGTTGGACGCAATCGAGCGCTATGCCGAGGCGACGAGTTGTCGGCGCGACGTGCTCCTGCGCTACTTCGGCGATCCGCGACCGGCGCAGCCGGAGGTGCGCTGCTGCGACGTGCACGAGCCGCCGGTTGGCGCGCCCCGCCGGGGTCCGCGCCTCGAGTTCGAGGAACTCGTCGACGCGCTGTGCGAGATCGCCGTATCGGCGCGACCTTCGGTCGGCCGGGCCGGTCTCGACGGCATCGCACGCGGCCTCGATGCCTACCGCGACCGGTACGGCGATCATCCGTCGTTCGCGATCGCAACCGGGCTGCGGCCGCCGCAGGTGCGCTCCGCGATCGGCGCCGCGATCGCCCGCGAACGCCTGGCCTCGACCGAGGGGCGCTACCCGTTGCTCCTTCCGCCCGGCACGCAGCCCCAGCGGGCCACGACGACGACGGAGCCCGGACGCACGAGGCGCGATCCGCGTCGGCCGCTGACGGCCGACGTCGACCTGCCACTGCTCGCGGACCTCCGCGCCTGGCGCCGGGTCGAAGCGGCTGAGCGAGGCGTCCCGGCGTACGTCGTCGCGAACGATCGGGCGCTGGCGGAAGTCGCGGCGCGACGGCCGGCGGACGCCGTCGAGTTGCTGGCGTGCAACGGGGTCGGACGCACGTTCGTCGATCGCTACGCCGCCACCGTCCTCGACCTGATCGCAGGCGTCGGCGCGCACTGACGCGTCGGTCGCAGTAGCCTTCCCGCGATGCCGGTTGTCGTCCTGCGCTCGGTGCTGCGCGACCTCGCCGGCGGTGGCGAGCACACCATCGAGGGCACCGATGTCGCGGCGGTGCTCGCGGCGCTGGAAGATCGAGCCCCGCGGCTGCGCGGGTTCATCCGCGACGAACGCGGAGACGTCCGGCGCCACCTGTCCGTGTTCGTCAACGGCGAGCCGGCCGACGCGCAGACGCTGACCACTGCGACGGACCGCGTCACCGTCCTACCCGCCGTCTCCGGTGGCGACGATGCCATCGAACTGCTCCTCGGAACCAAGAAGGGGCTCGTCGTGCTCCGTGGTGAGCGGGACGGTGCACTTGCACTGACAGGCCGTGCATTTGGCGGACTGGCGGTCGACTACGCCATCCGTGACGCCCGGAGCGGCCGGTACTACGCCGCCTGCAACGACAACCACCACGGTCCACGCGTCTGGGTCGCGGATGATCCGTGCGGCACCTGGGAGCCGAGGTCGGGGCCGCTGTTCGCATCGGGTGACGACGCCGCCGTGGAGCGCGTGTGGGTGATCACGCCAGGCGACGCGATGGGGAACTGTGGGCGGGGGTCGCGCCGGCGGCGCTGTTCCGCTCTCGCGACAACGGCGAGACCTGGGAACTCGTGCGGACGCTGTGGGATGTGCCGTCGCGCCCGGAGTGGAATCCCGGCGCCGGCGGGCTGATGGTGCACTCGATCTGCCCCTGGCCCGGGCAGCCGGGGCGGCTGCTCCTCGGCATCTCCGCCGCCGGTGTCTGGCTGACGGAGGACGACACCACCACCTGGCAGCAGGGAAACACCGGCATCGTCGCCCGCTACCTGCCGCCGGAGATGACGCCGACGCATCAGTTCTGCATCCATCATCCGGAACGCGCATTGCTGATGCCCGAACGGGTCTACATGCAGTTCCACGGCGGCGTCTATCGCTCCGATGACGCCGGATCGTCGTGGACACCGATCATGGCGGGACTGCCCGCCGACTTTGGCTTCGTCATCGTCACCGACCCTCGCGACCCCGACGGGGCCTGGGTGATCCCGCTCGTCGCCGACATGGACCGCGTCCCACCCGATGGCCGGCTCCGGGTGTACGAGACGCGCGACGCCGGCGCCACCTGGCTCGCCCGTTCGTCGGGTCTCCCGCAGGCCGACGCCTACCAGGTGGTGTGGCGGCAGGCGTTCTGCCACGACGGGCGCGACCCGCTCGGGCTGTGGTTCGGCGCAACGTCAGGGGAGCTGTTCGGATCGGTCGACGCCGGCGCGTCGTGGCGCGTGACGGCGGCGAACCTGCCACCGATCCTGTCGGTTCGCGTCAGCTGAGGTGAAAGAAAGGGATCAGATCCCATTCTTTCACGTCAGCTGAGCGTGATGTTCGTGATCGCGCCCTCGGAGGCCGACTGCACGGTCGCCGCGTACTTCGCGAACACGCCCGATGGGAAGACCGGCGGCTTCGGCTTCCACTCGCGCAGCCGCTCGGCGATCTCCGCGTCCGTCAGTTCGACGTTGAGCTCGCGCCGGCCGATGTCGAACACGACGATGTCGCCCTCGCGCAGGGCCGCGATCGGCCCCCCGTGCTGGGCCTCCGGCGTCACGTGGCCGGCCATGAAGCCGTACGTCGCGCCGGAGAAGCGGCCGTCGGTGAGAAGCGCGACATGTTCGGAGAGCCCCTCGCCGACGATCGCGGCGGTGACGTGCAGCATCTCCCGCATGCCCGGGCCACCGGCCGGCCCCTCGTAACGGATCACGACGACGTCGCCCTTCACGATCCGCTGGGCCTTGACGGCGGCGAAGCAGTCCTCCTCGGTGTCGAACACGCGCGCCGGGCCGCGGTGGTACATGCGGTCGTGCCCCGAAAGCTTGACGACGCAGCCCCCCGGCGACAGGTTCCCCCACAGGGCCGCGAGGCCGGCGCGCGGCTTGAGCGGCCGATCGATCGGGAGCACGACGGGCTGGCCGGGCGTCTCGACGACGGCCGCCACGACCTCGGCGATCGTTCGTCCGTCGACCGTCATCCGGTCGCCGTGCAGCAGACCACCACGGAGAAGCTCGCGCGCCACGAGCCCTGTGCCGCCCGCATCGAACATGTCGGTCGCGACGAACCGGCCGCCCGGCTTCATGTCGGCGATCACGGGCGTGCGCGCACAGATCTCGTCGAAGTCGCGGAGGGTCAACGGCACGCCGAGCTCCCGTGCGATCGCGATCAGGTGCAGCGCACCATTCGTCGAACCGCCGGTGGCGGAGACCGACGTGACCGCATCCTCGAGCGCCTCGCGCGTCATCAGCTGCCGCGCCGTGATGTTCTCGCGGACGAGCCGCATGACCATCTGCCCGGCCTCCTCGGCAGCGGAGCCCTTGTCCCGATTCAGGGCGGGCATCCCGTTCAGCCCGAACGGCGAGATGCCGAGGAACTCGAGCGCCGTCGACATCGTGTTCGCGGTGAACTGCCCGCCGCACGCACCGGCGCCCGGGCACGCCGCCGATTCGATCTCGTGCAGCTCCTCCGCGTCGATCTTCTTCGCCATGTACGCGCCGATCGCCTCGAACACGTCCTGGATCGTGATGTCCTTGCCACGGAAGGTGCCGGGCGCGATCGAGCCGTTGTAGAACGCCAGCGACGGCAGGTCGAGCCGCGCCATCGCCATCGCCGCGCCGGGCATCGTCTTGTCGCAGCCGACGATGCAGACGAGCCCGTCGAACAGGTGCGACCGTGTCACGAGTTCGATCGAGTCGGCGATCACCTCGCGCGAGACAAGCGACCCGCGCATGCCCGGCGAGCCCATCGTGACGCCGTCGGACACGGAGATCGTATTGAACTCCATCGGCGTGCCGCCAGCTGCGCGGATCCCGGCCTTCACCCGCTGCGCGAGTTCGCGCTGGTTGAAGTTGCACGGCATCGTCTCGGTCCACGTCGTCGCAACGCCGACGATCGGCTTCGCGAGCGCCTCGTCGTCGAAGCCGATCGCCTTCAGCATCGCGCGCGCCCCGGCCCGCTCGGGGCCGTCCGTCAGTGCGGCGGAGATGCGCTTGGCGGGGTCGGAGGGGCGATCGTACGGGTTCGTCATAGACGCTCGAGTGTAGCGAGGCAGTCGAACGCCTCGTTCCGTGCAGTCGGTCACGCTCCTGTGAGGCACCTCTCTTTGCGGAGGTATGATCGCGCCGCGAGAAGGCCTCCGCGCCCGCGGCGCGCGATCCGTCCTCACCCGTGCCGACTCGCGGAAGCGGATTACCTGTTCCGCGACCGCGACGAACCGATACGTGCGCGAAGCGTGTCGGCCACGACGCTCGCGCGCTGAGGCCTAAGGTCAGCGCGGCGGCTCGGCGGCGGCACCCCACGCGCCCTGCCCGCCGTCGATAGCCAGCGTCGTCCCGGTGATCCACGCCGCGGCGGGTGACACCAGGAAGGCGATCGCCTGGGCGACGTCCTCGGGCGTGCCCAGCCGACCGAGCGGCACCGTGCGCTCCCAGGCCGCAACCTGCTCGGCGCCGTAGGCCTCGACTGCGCCGGGGGTCGAGACGTTGCCGACGTCCACGCACACGGCCCGGATGCCGTACCGCGACCACTCGGCCGCAAGGCTCGGCGCGAGCTGGCGGACAGCCGCGCGTGCGGCTGAGGCGTGGGCGGTGCCCGGCTGCACGAGGGGTGAGAACCCGATGAAGACGATCACGCCGCTCCGCTGCGGGATGAGAAATCGTTCCGCTGCCTGCTGCGTGACGTCCCAGACCGCATCGAGCGAGAGCCGATGGACGGCCCTGAACCCCTTCAGCTTGATGTCCTCGGCCGGTGCCGTGAACTGGCCGCCGGCGTTGTTGACGAGGAGGTCGAGCCGACCGAACCGCTCGCCGATTGCACCGAGCACGCCGTGCACTTGCTCCGGTTCGCGGACGTCGCAGACGAGATCGAGGCACGTACCGCCGTCCGCTTCGATCACGCTGCGCGTCGCCGCCAGCGGCTCGGGGCGGCGGCCGCAGATCGCCAGCGTCGCGCCGGTGGCGGCGAGCGCGAGCGCCGTCGCACGCCCGATCCCGGTCCCGCCGCCCGTGACCAACGCGACGGCGCCGGCGTTTGCATCCGAGCTGAGGTAGCTGCGCATCGCGGCGTACCCTACCCTGACCGCCCATGGCAACCGGATTCCTCTGGGACGAGCGGTACATGTGGCATGACGCGCGCACCTTCGCCGAGGTGCTGCCGCCGGAGTTGCTCTTCGAGCCTGAGCCGTCGCCGGAGAGTCCAGCCACCAAGCGGCGCTTCAAGAACCTCGTCGACGCGTCGGGGATGGCCGCACACCTGCACTGGCTGGCGCCGCGCCCTGCGACCGAGGCGGAAATCCTCCGCCTCCACACGGCGGCGTACGTCGCCCGCATCCGCGCCGAGTCGGCCGGCACGGGCGGCGAGGCCGGCGAGTGGACGCCGTTCGGGCGCGGCTCGTACGAGGTCGCGCTGCTCGCGGCCGGCGGCGCGATCACCGCCGTCGACGCGGTCCTCGACGGTGCGGTCGACAACGTCTACGCCCTCGTGCGACCGCCGGGCCATCACGCCGAACCGGATCGCGGCCGCGGCTATTGCATCTTCGGTAACACGGCCGTCGCGGCGCTGCACGCCAGGCAGGCGCGCGCAATTGCACGCGTCGCCATCGTCGATTGGGACGTCCACCACGGGAACGGCACCGAGACCGCCTTCGAGGGCGACCCGACCGTGCTCGCGATCTCCCTGCACCAACAGAACCACTACCCAGCCGGTCGCGGTGAGACGGTCGACAACGGCCTCGGAGCGGGAGCCGGTGCAACGCTCAACATCCCGCTGCCGGCCGGCGGCGGCCGCAGCGCGTACACGGCCGCGTTTGATCGCGTCGTCCTCCCCGCCCTCGCCCGGTTCCGTCCGGAGCTGATCATCGTGGCGTCTGGCCTCGACGCGAGCGCGATGGATCCGAGCGCCCGCATGAACCTGACCCCACCGTGCTACGGCGTCCTGACGCGGATGCTGATGGACGCCGCCGACCGGATGTGCGAGGGTCGGCTCGTCTTCGTTCACGAAGGCGGCTACTCGTCGATGCTCGTTCCCTACTGCGGGCTCGCGGTCCTCGAGGAGTTGACCGGGCACCGCACGGGCGTTCCGCTCGACCAGCTCGTGGACGGGGCGCCCCAGACGATCCCCCTGCACGACCACGAGCGCGCCAACATCGACGCCGCAGCGGCACTGGTCGAGCGTGTCCCGTCACCGTCGGTTTGAGCTGGGGCCCGCGCCCGTGACGTGAACGAGAACCACTGCGCAAACTCGTTGCCGTCCGCGCCGGATCGGTGCGTCGCCACCGAGGCAACATCGTCAAATGGACACGAACACCGATGCGAACCACGATCAGGCGATCGCAACATGGAAGAAGAACGAGCGGGGCCCGGTACGAGCCTACAAGGGATCACGGAGCGGCGGCAAGCAGAACCGCAAAGGCGCCCCGCTCTGCCTCTGCTGCTACCCGGTCGCGGTCAGCGGCCAGCATGTACCGCTCCGGTACGGCGTGACGATCGCGCTGTGCGACGACCACCGGGATCCGGCGTTCGTCATCTCCCGCGGCGGGCGAGATTTTCTCGCGGCTGTCGCCTCGATGTTCACGAGCCTCGGCCTCCGGAGCGCCCGCTACGGAAAGGCCCTGCTCGCGTTCGTAGAGGACGTGCGCAACATGCAGACGCCGACGCCGCGCGCCCGCCCTGGATCCTATGCGTGGCCGCATCTCCGAACTGCCGCGGAGGCGACGTGGGCGGCGCGTGGCACCTACCACGACGGCGAGAAGGTCGTCCTCGACGCGCTCAGGCCGCACATCGATGCCGTCAAGCCGCCAAGCCGCCACACCATCCGTCGCTGGTGGCGCGAGCGGCGATGGCTGACGCCACGCCCAGCGCCGGCCCCGAAGACAGCCGAGGCGCCGCTCGTCGATCAGCGCGTCATCCATCATGTCGAGCGTCGGGAGAGGCATCCCGACCTCGTCGGGAAGGAGCTCCGCGGGCCCGGCACACCGCCGGATCCCGAGTCCGGCGAACGCTCCTGACGGAGCCGGTGCTCGACGAGCATCGGCGCCGCCGGGTCGTCGTTGTCGACGACGAAGTCGGCACCGTCGGCCGGGCGAGCCTGCTCGACGTAGAGCCGCTGCGCCGGGACGTACCACACGCGATACAGACGCTCCGCCTCCTCGGCCGAACCGAGACGCACGGCATCGCGGAGTACGCCGCGCCGCACCACCTCATCCCAGCCGATTCGGACGTGGATCGACAGATCGAAGAGGGCCACGAGTTCCGGCCGCAGCAGAAAGACACCGTCGAGCAGGAGGACAGCGTCCGGCGGCACCGTGATCGGATCACCGGCCAGTGGCGTATCGGCGACGTAGTCCTAGCGGGCCGTCCTACACGTGCCAGAACCCATCGGCCCCATGGATCAGGCAGCCTCCGCCGTAGCGCGTCGAGGTCGAACGCGTCTTCGAGCGTGGTCTTGCCGGCCGCGTCGGGACCATCGATCGCAACGCGTGCCGGGTGCGGTCGGCCGAGGCTGTCGATGGCCTAGGCCAACAGCAGCAAGACGGCATCCGCGGTCACGGCGCCGGCCGATCGAGCCGGAGCAGCCGCACGCGATGCTCGCGCCCGTGATGGGTACAGGTCAGCTCGCCGTGCTCGACGACCCAGCCGTCAGCAGTCCCGGTGGCGGCGACGCCGTCCGCCTGCCGCGCCCACGGATACGTGACGAGCGCGTGACCGCCGACGAGGCGGCGCAGTAGTGCATCGACAGCGGCAGCCAGCGACGCCTCGTAGAGGACGTCCGAGGCAAGCACCAGGTCGAACGGATCGGCTTCGAGCAACTCGGCCGGCGGTGCCTTGAGGTCGGCGCACATCGTGCGGACGCGGAGGCGATTGTGCTTCGCGCTCCGTGCAATTAGCGCGACCGCCTCCCTCGCGTGATCGACGGCGAGCACGTCCGCGCCGGCCGCCGCCGCCGCCAGCGACGTGAGGCCGAGGCCCGCGCCGAGGTCGAGGACGCGGCTGCCGCGGAGGTCGAGCGTCGAGACGTACGCGGCGAGGGCGCGAGCGGACGGCCACAACTCAGCCCAGTAGGGCGCGTCGTCGGCGTCCGTATCGAGGAGGGCCTCCGCGGAGCGCGGGCGGAGCAGTCGCAGCTCGCGACCGTCCAGGCGAATGCGCTCCTCGACCTCGGGCGTCAGAGTTCGGTGCGCTCCACGAACTGGGTCTCGAAGCACTCGACGACATCGCCCTCACGGAGGTCGTTGAAGCCGTCGAGGAGAATGCCGCACTCGAAGCCCTCGCGAACTTCGCGGACGTCGTCCTTCAGGTGCTTCAGCGAGTGGATGCCGCCTTCCCAGACGACCGTGCCCTCGCGGATCAGGCGGACGCGAGCGCCGCGCTGGAGGGTGCCCGCGGTGACCATCGAGCCGGCGATGGTGCCGAGGCGGGAGACCTTGAAGAGCGCCCGAACTTCCGCCGAGCCGAGGATCTTCTCCTCCTCCTTCGGCTTCAGCATGCCGACGAGCGCCTGCTCGATGTCCTCGGTCAACTGGTAGATGATCCGGTAGGTGCGGATGTCGACGCCCTCGCGCTCGGCGAGGGTCTTCGCATCCGTGTTCGGGCGGACGTTGAAACCGACGACGATCGCCTTGGACGCCGCCGCGAGCATCACGTCGGACTCGGTGATGGCACCGATGCCGGTGTGGATGACCCGAACCGCGACCTCGTCGTGCTTGAGCTTCTGCAGCTCCTGCTGCGCAGCCTCGACGGAGCCGTTCACGTCAGCCTTGATGATCAGGTTGAGCTCCTGGAGCATGCCCTCCTGCAGGCGATCGAACAGGTCCTCGAGCGAGACGGACTTCGAGCGCCGAGCGAGCTTCTCCGTTCGGAGCCTGGCGGCGCGTCGCTGCGCGGTCTGCCGGGCGGTGCGCTCGGAATCGACGACCTTGCACATCTCGCCAGCCGGCGGCGGGTGGTCGAAGCCGAGGATCTCGACCGGCGTCGCCGGCCCTGCCTCCGTGAGGCGGTCGCCGTTCTCGTCGAGCAGCGCGCGTACCTTGCCCCACGCATCGCCTGCGACGACGGCGTCACCGGGACGGAGCGTGCCGCGCTGGACGAGCATGGTCGCGACCGGCCCACGCCCGATATCGAGGCGTGACTCGATGATCGGCCCGGACGCCTCGGCCTTCGGATTCGCCTTCAGTTCGAGCACGTCAGCGGTCAGCAGGAGGCGCTCGAGCAGGTCGTCCAGCCCCTGGTGCTGCTTCGCGGAGACGTCGACGAAGACGGTGTCGCCGCCCCACGCCTCCGGCTGCAAGCCGTGGACGACAAGTTCGTGGCGCACCTTGTCGGGGTTGGAACCGGGCTTGTCGATCTTGTTGACGGCGACGACGATCGGCACCTGCGCCGCCTTCGCGTGATCCATCGCCTCGATCGTCTGCGGCATGACGCCGTCGTCAGCGGCCACGACGAGCACCGCGACGTCCGTGACCTTCGCGCCGCGAGCGCGCAACGCAGTGAAAGCCTCGTGGCCTGGCGTGTCGAGAAAGGTGACCTTCCGATCGCCGAGCGCAACCTGATACGCGCCGATGTGCTGGGTGATCCCCCCCGCCTCCCCGGACGCGACCGAGGTCCTGCGGATCGCATCGAGCAGCGTCGTCTTGCCGTGGTCGACGTGGCCCATGATCGTGACGACCGGCGCACGCGACACGAGGTCCTCGTCGGCATCCTCGAAGACGTCGTCGACCTCCTCCTCGGCACGCTTGACGGTGATCTCACGCTCGAGTTCGGCGCCGATCAGTTCCACCGCATCGTCGGTTAGCGACTGGGTGATCGTCACCATCTCGCCCATGCCGAACATCATCTTGATGACCTCGGCCGCAGACAGCCCGAGCTTCTCGGCCAGATCCTTGACCGTCACGCCGGACGGCACGGTGACCGGACCAGTCGGGCGCGGCGGCGGCGGCTTCGGTTCGCCGCGCTCGCGGCCAGGATCACGCCGCTGCAGCTTCTCGCGCGGGCCCCGCGCCGCCTGGGAATCGATCACGACACGGCGACGCTTCCCCTGTGGGACACCGCGCTGCGGACGGGCGCGTCCAGCCGGAGCGCCAGCACCGGACAACGGCGCGCCACCGGGCAACGGCGCGCCACCGGGCACCGGCGGCCGTCCCGCGCCGGGCGCACCGCGCGGCGCATCCTGGCGCGGAGCGCGAGGACCGAGCCCGTCCGGACGGGCCGCCCGCTGCACCAGTGGATCAGGGCGCGCCCCACGAGGAGCGCCCTCCGGACGTGCGGGCCGTTCCTCACGGGCTGGCCGCTCGCTCGCCCGGGCGGGCGGCGGCACCGGTCGCATCGCCTGCGGGTGCGTAGGCACAGCCGGGGGCGGCGAGGGCTTCGCCTTCGCCGATCGCGGCGGCGGCGCGGGCGCGGCAACCTTCGTCGCGACCCCGGTCGGACGCGACCCGGCGAGCGCGCGTGCGGCGGCACCCTCGTCGACGACGTCGCCGCGCACGGCGACGCCCGCCTCGTGGAGCCGTGCTGCGACCTCGTTCGGATCGAGTCCGCGCTCGCGCGCGATGTCGGTGATGCGGCGCTTGGCCATTCAGCGGGGAATCCTACCAGTGGGCGTTTTCACGGCTTCCGTCAGGAAGTCGTCGGGAGTCGGCACGGCTGACCGGAGATGACGTGCGATTGCGCGACGCTTCGTGGCCGTCGCGGCACAGCTCTCAGACCGGCAGAGGTAGGCGCCGCGGCCCGGACCGCGGCCCGATCGGATGACGCCACCGGGCGCTGACAGCCGCACCAGTGCGCTCTGCGGACGACGGACGCCACAGCCGACGCAGGTGCGGATCGGGGCCGACGTCAGACTGAAGCCCCGTCGATCGCGACGACGTCGTCCGGACCGACGTAGCGCTCGCCACGTCGCACGACGATGCCGTTGATCGAGACGCGACCCTCCTTGAGGGCCGCTCGCAGCGCGCGACTGTCGTAGCCATTGCGCTCGAGGTAGCCGGCGATGGTCTCGCCGTCGAAATCCTCGTCGGTATCCATCGCGTACTCGGTCTCGGACTTGATGTCGACGCGCCACCCGGTGAGCTTCGCTGCGAGCCGCGCATTCTGCCCCTCGCGACCGATCGCCAGCGACAACTGGTCGTCGGGGACGATCACCGTCGCCTGCTGGTTCTCGTCGTCGACGAGGACCTCTTTCACCCGCGCTGGCGCGAGCGCCTTCGCCACGAACCGGGCCGGCTCATCGTTCCAGGGGATGATGTCGATCTTCTCGCCGCGCAACTCCGACACGACCATCCGCACCCGCGACCCGCGGGGGCCGACGCAGGCGCCGACGGGGTCGACACCCTGCGCCCGCGACTCGACGGCGATCTTCGAGCGGTAGCCGGGCTCGCGCGCAACCTGTCGGATGATGACGAGGCCGTCGGCGATCTCCGGCACCTCGAGCTCGAACAGCTCACGCAGCAATTCCTCGCTGCGCCGCGACAGGACGATCTGCGGGCCCTTCGTGCCGCTCCGCACCTCGATGATCACGGCCTTGATCCGCGCGCCGTGCTCGTACCGCTCACCCGGCACCTGCTCCGAACCGGGGAGCAGCGCCTCGACCTTGCCGAGGTCGACGAGGCAGTAGCGGTTGTCGGACTGCTGCACGATGCCGGTGACGACGTCGCCGACCCGGTCCTGGTACTCGTCGAACATCATCTCGCGCTCCGCCTCGCGGATGCGCTGGAGGATCACCTGCTTGGCGGTCTGCGCGGCGATCCGTCCGAAGTTCGCCGGCGTCACGTCCACCAACTCGATGTCGCTCTCGGCGAGGCCGCTCCAGTCGAGCTCGGGCTCCGGCTCCTCGATCGGCATCCCGTCCGGGCCGATCAGCGATTCCGGGTCGACGTCCTCGGCCGGCGGGTCCGGGAGGACGAGGAGACCCTTCTCGATCAGGATCTCGTCCGGCACGTTGACCTGGAAGACGCGCATGTCACCGGTTGCCCGCTCGATCTCGACCTTCACGTGCCGCGCGGCTTCGGGCGTCTTCTTGTACGCAGCCTTCAGCGCGTCTTCGAGGGCAACCAGGAGGACCTCGGCATCGATCGACTTCTGCCGCTCCAGTTCGTAGACGGCTTCGAGGATCTCTTTGCTCATGACGTCACCGGGTTCCAGACGATGTTCGACGTTCCCACCGCGGCGCGGTCGATCGTGACCTCGCCGCCCTCCTCCAGCGCCAGCCGAACGACGGCGTCGTCGGCTGCGAGCAGGCATCCGCGCAGATTCTTGCGCCCCTCGAGCGGCGTCCGAAGGCGTACCTGCACGGTCTCGCCGATCGAGCGTTCGAAGTGCGACGTCCGCACGAGCGGGCGCTCGATGCCGGGCGACGAGACCTCGATCGGATGCCGCTCGCGCACGTCGGCGAGCAGCCGCGCGACCTCCTCGCAGAGCGCAAGGTCGACGCCGTCAGGATGCTCGATCAGGACGCGCACCAGTCGCTCCGGCCCGACGATGCGCACGTCCCAGATCTCGACATCGGGACGGCTGCCGGCGATCGCGGCCTCGATCTGGTCCTGGATGGCGCTGGTCATCTGCTGCATGAAAAAGGCGGGCACCTCGCCCGCCTACGTGGGGTGCGACCGGGGTTTCGGTCCCGGTGCCGCAGGCAATGTACCACGACTCACAGGCAGATCGTGACCGGCCCGTCGTTCACCAGTTCCACCTGCATCGATGCGCCGAAGCGCCCCGTCGCGACCTCCACGCCCTGCTCGCGCAACGCGTCGGCGAAACGCAGCCACAGCGGCCTGGCGAGCTCCGGGGGCGCCGCCCCGATGAAGGATGGCCGGTTGCCGCCGGTGGTGTCCGCGAGTAGGGTGAACTGGGAGACGACGAGCGCCGCGCCACCGGTGTCGAGCAGCGACCGGTTCATGTGACCGGCGTCGTCGGCGAAGATCCGCAGGCGCGCGACCTTGCCGGCGAGCCGATCGGCAGCGGCGACGTCATCGTCGCGCCCCACGCCGAGGAGGATCAATAGGCCCGGGCCGATCGCTCCCACAATCTCGCGGTCGACGGCGACCGAGGCACGGGCGACCCGCTGGACGACGGCCTTCATACCGGCGGCAACCGGTCGAGCGCCTGCCGATACGTCGTCGAGTCCGGCTCCAGCCAGTGCGCCAACTTGTACGAGCCGCGAGCCAGTTCCGTGAAGCCGAGGCCGGACTGCGCTCGACCGAGCAGGTAGTAGCAGTAGGCGTCGTTCGGCGCGAGGTCGACCGCGACCTGGATCTCGGCCTCGGCGTCGACGAGGCGCGCGGCGCGCAGGTAGGCGAGACCGAGGGTCTCCCGGATCGACCCCTTCGCCGGATCGATGTCCCGCGCCCGTTCGAGAAGGACGATGGCGCCGTCGGCGTCACCCGCGCGGAGCAATTCGCGGCCGCGCTGGAAGAGATCGTAGACCGGTGCATCGTCGGCCACCGGGCGAGCGTACCAGCCCCATCAGGGCAGCAGCGAACGGACCCGGACCGCGCCGCGTGTGCGTTCCGAGACGCTCAGCGCACGTCGCAGCCGGCGCTTCACGAGACGGGACTCGCGACGGGCGTTGTGCGCCGCGTCATCCGAGCGGCGGCCGCGCGGACCGTAGCGAGCGCGCGCCTGCTCGGCGGCCCACGCCTGCGCGTCGACGCCGAACTCCCGGTAGAGCATGGTCGCGAACTCACGCGGCGTCAGGGTCGTCACGGCGGCAGGCACTCCCTGGTCGCGGACGAAGGCCTCGAGGTCGCGGCGGACGGCGCCGGCGATCCGGTGCGGCTCGCGGCGGACGTACGGCAGGACGCCGCGCAGGCGCTTGACGAGGACGAGCAATGCGACCAGGGCGAAGGCGAGCAGGGCGATGAAGGACACGAAGCCCGGCCGCCACGCAGCGCCGGAACCGCCCGCGCCGGTGCCGTCACCGGCCTCCCGCTCGGCGCGGCCACCGCGGCCCGTCGGGCCGAGGAGACCACCGGGACTGCCGAGTGCGCGCGCCAGATCATCGAGCCGCGCCGTGTTGAAGACGCGGCCTGCGGTGGGCCCACCGAACGCAGCGGTCGCCGCCTTCGAGAAGTCGGGCGACGTCGTCGAGTAGTCGTTCGGCAGCGTCCGCGTCGGTGTCGGTTCGAACGCGAGCCAGCCGTACTCCGGAAACCACACCTCGACCCAGGCGTGCGCGTCGCGGTCGGTGACGTCGAAGTAGCGCCCGTCCTCGTCCTGCTGGCCCTCCACGAAGCCCTCGCCGACCCGGGCCGGGATGCCGTACATCCGCAGCAGGACGGTCATCGTGCCGGCGAACATCTGGCAGTAGCCGGTCTTGCCATCGAGGTAGAAGGCCGGCAGCGGACCGTCGGGAGCGTCGGCGTAGTCCGCCGTCTCGTCGTAGGTGAAGTTCTCCTGGAAATCCGCCTCGAGCGCGGCCACCACCTCGAACGCCGACTCCGCGTCCCTCGTCACCGTGCGCGACTGCGCGTAAGCATCCTTCCAGCGGATGACCGCCGGGTCCCAGAACGACTGGCTGAAGATGTCCGCGGCGACCTGTTCGCGGCCCGGCGCCCCGTAGACAGGGAACATCGTTCCGTCCGGCAGCAGCGGCAGGCCCTGGCGGAGGATCTCCTCCGGGTAGTTCGGCTGCGACTCCTTCAGCACCTTCAGGTCGGGCTTGACCTGCACCGTGTCGACCGTGAACTCGGAGTCGACCGGGATCGGCTGCGCCGTCCGGAAGACACCCTCGTCGGTGCGGTCGATACGCGCCGCGTCACGGTCGATCCCCGCGATCGCGACGATCTCGCTGGGACCGACGACGTGTGTGGTCGCGAGGTTGACGTTCTTCACGCGCACCTGCTGGCGGGTCTCGGTGGCACCTTCGGGCGCCACGGCTAGCTGATCCGGCGGCACCGTCAGCGCCGGCGGTGCAGCGCTCTGCACGACCCGCGTCTCCTCGACCCAGGCGATGCCGTTGAAGCGACCGAGGACGACGGCCCGCCAGTAGGCCGGCTCCTTCGCGTACACCCGCAGGAGGCGCACCGGCTTGTCGGGGCGACTCAGTCCGCCGTAGGAGTGGTCCCAGATGAAGGCGACGCTCTCGCCAGGCCGGTCCGCCTTGCCCCACTGCTTCCAGTCCAGCAACGCGCTCTTGGCGACTCCCGGCACTGCCGCGGCGGCGACGGCGACGAGAATCACCGCGGCGCCCGCCGCGAGTTGCAGGCCCGGCCGCCGCCGTGGCTGCAGGACGGCGAGGATCGCGAGGGCGAGCGCGAGGAACACCGCTGCGCGAAAGGCGACGTGATCGAGGATGTACACCGTCGAGACGACCAGGAACGGCACGAACGCCGCGATCATCGCGGGATAGGGCGCCCGGAACACGACCAGCGCGGCAGCGAGCGCAGCGAGGCAGATGAAGATCGCGAGCAGCACGACGGTGTGGAGCGCCGAGTATCGGTCCGGATCGAACGGCAGGATGGTGCGCACCCAGCGGTCGAGCCCGTCGCGGAGTTCCCCGCCGACGAGCCGGAAGTACCCGTCGTCGCCGCGCAGGTGCGGCCGGAAGGGCCAGTGCCCGGTCGCGAACCCGATCGCTGCGACGAGCGTCGGCACGGCGAACAGCCCGTAGAGCCGGGCCGCCCGGTGCTCGCCACCGACGAGGACGGCCGCCAGCGCCGGGGCGAGGGCCAGCACGGCCCACGGCCAGAGGTCCGGGATCGCCGGTGACTCCAGCTGCCGGACATGCCAGATCACGAACGCGCAGATCACGACGTAGAGGCCGACGGGTGGCCCGCAACGTCGCAGCATCACGCGTGCACCTCGGCGCGAGGAGCCGGCCGGACGCCTGCCTGCAGCGAGGACGCGATGTCGTCGCCCCGCCGGAGGCGGACGACGGAGACGCCGCGACGCTGGAGGGAGAGCGCGATCCCGTCCGGCGTGCCGGGCGCCGTGCGTTCCGCCCAGCTACGGGCATCGACCCAGACCAGCGCGACCTCGCGCCGCCCGGCGACCATGGAGAGTCGCTCCGCAAGACGAGGCCCGAGATCCGAGGTGACGAGGAACAGGCGCGCGGCGTCGAGACCGGCGCGTCCGTCTTCGAGTGCCGCCACGAGCGGCCGCCGGCCATCGGGCTGGACGGTTGCGAGCGCCTCGAGCGCGACGCGCCAGTCTCCCTCGAGCGAGGTCACCGGCGTGCGCTCCAGGCGTGCCCCGGATACCACAAGTGCCGAGCGGCGGCCCTCCGCGGCGAGACGGCGCAGGATCGAGCCGGCCGCCCGCACCATCACCTCGAACGACGAGTCCGGTGCCTTGCCGGCGACGAGGCCGGCGCGGGCGTCGAGAATGACGGCCGCCTCGTCACGGGGCGCGTCCTCGAGTTCCTTCACCATCAGCTTCTGGCGCCGCGCCGTCGACGGCCAGTGAACACGGCGCAACGACTCGCCCTGCTGATGGTCGCGCACCGAGTGCAGGTCGAAGCCCGCCCCGCGCGACAGCAGGTAGCGGCCGGAGACGCCGCTCGGGCCGCCGCCGTCAGGGAACAGCCGGTCGAGTTCGAAGATGCGCGGATAGACGACGATCGAGCCGGTCGCAGGCAGTTCGATCTCGTGACGCGCGAGCGCGAACGGGTCCTCGACCGCGAGCCGCGCCTTGTCGAGCCGGTAGCGGCCGCGAGGCAGGCCGCGCAGGACGTAGCGCCCGGCGAGCACGTCGCCGTCGCGGAAGAGCGGCACCTGCGCCTCGCCGACCGCCGGCAGGGTGTCGTACAGCCGAGCAACGACGGCCGGCAGTCCACCCTCGCGATGGACCTCGACCTGGACCGCGAGCTCCGACCCCTCGACGTGCTGACCGGGACCGCCGCGCCGGACGAGGCGGAACGGGCCGCGGACGAGACGGACGTAGACGAAGGCGAACAGCACCGCGAGCCCCAGTCCCAGCGCCGGCGCGTAGGCCTCACGGGCTCCGAGCAACCAGCCAGCCACGTAGATCCCGGTGGCCGCGAGCAACGCCAGCCGTCCCCGGGCGGTGAGCATCAGATCGGAACCGCCGTGTGGCCGACGGCGTCCCGCACGACATCCGCACCGGACGTGCCGGTCGACCGGGCCTCGGGCGCGAGGATGATCCGATGCGAGAGGACGGGTACGGCGACGGCCTTGATGTCGTCGGGCGTCACGAAGTCCCGACCGTCGCAGAGCGCCCGCGCCTTCGCCACGCGCATCACCGCGATGCCGCTCCGCGGGCTGCCGCCGAGCACGACGCGACCGTCGCTCCGCGTGTGGCGCAGAATCGCGACGACGTAGCGGTTGAGGCTCTCCTCGACGTGCAGCGCCTTCGCCGCCGCGATCGCGGCGCGGATGTCGGCGCCATCGGCGACGGGCCGCAGCGACTCGAGCGGGTCGTCCGTCGCCTGCTCGGCGAGCATCCGCGCCTCGTCAGCCAACTCCGGGTAGCCGAGGTGCAGCAGCAGCATGAACCGGTCGAGTTGCGCCTCGGGGAGCGGGTAGGTGCCCTCGTACTCGATCGGGTTCTGCGTTGCGATCACCATGAATGGGACGTCGAGCGGGTACGTGACGCCGTCGACGGTCACCTGACGCTCCTGCATGCACTCGAGCAGCGCAGCCTGCGTCTTCGGCGAGGCGCGGTTGATCTCGTCGACGAGGAGGATGTCGGTGAAGACCGGGCCGGGCCGGAACTCGAACTCGTTCGTCTTCTGGTTGAAGACGGAGACGCCCGTCACGTCCGACGGCAGCAGGTCGGGCGTGAACTGCGCGCGCGAGAAGCGGACGTCGACGGAGCGCGCGAGCGCCTTCGCGAGTTGCGTCTTACCGACGCCGGGCGCATCTTCGAGGATCACGTGCCCCTCGGCGATGATCGCCAGCACCGACAGTCTGAGAACCTCGTCGGGTGCATGGATGACCCGTTTGACGTTCTCGACGATCCGCTCCAGGACCTCGGCCGCCCCCGTCGCCCCGAGTGGGCGGACGTCTGCGGCCGCCTGGCTCGATGCATCCACCCGGCGGCTCTCCTTCGTCGCTGCGCGGGCAGTATAAGCGGTCAGAGCGCACCGAAAGCGCTCCAGCCGGTGAACGATCGTACGATCCAGCAGGTGCGAACGGTGATCGCGACGCTCCTGCTGCTGGCCGTGCCCACGAGCGCCGCTGCGGAGTCGGCCTGCTGGCGGTCACGGGTCGCGCGCGCCGACGTCTACGGGCCGTGGGCGTCGTTGATCTCCTTGAGGTGATCGAGGTCGATCGACAGGACGCCGACCATCGTCCGCGTGCGCGACGCGCGCTCCAGCGCCTGCGTCAGGCGGTCGAGCAGCAGCGTCCGGTTGGGCAGGCTGGTCATCGCGTCGTGCAGTGCCTGATGCCTGATGGTCTCCTCCGCCGCGGCGCGGGCGACAGTGCTGCCGAGCATGTTCGCCACCGACTCGAGGAGGCTCAGATCGTCGGCCGTGAACTCCGTCCGCCGGTTCGAGTGCACGAGGGCGAAGCCCCAGACGCGGTCGGGCAGCCGGATGGCGAAGCAGGCGCCGCCGCGGAGGCTCGTCTCCGACCGTTCCGGGGACGCGGGGCCGAACCGGTCGTCCGCGGCGAACTCCGGCACGATCAGCGAGCCGCCGCCG
>VFJZ01000062.1 GCA_009885805.1 Actinomycetota bacterium | reverse complement strand
GCGCCCGTCCGCGCGCGATGCCGCCCGCGACGTCGATGCCGGCAGCGCGCAGGGCACGGAGCAGCATCGCCGCGGCGCGCAGCGCCGGCCGCGACGCGCGGGCCCGCGCCGCCGTCAGAGCGGACAGCGGCGGACACTCGTCGCCGAGGAACCCGGGCTTCCAGCCGGGTGCCGCGCGCTGCGCGTCCCACAGCGACTCGTCGCCGATCACCGACCCGGTGATCCGTCTGACGCCGGCGCCGCGGAGCATGCGCGCGAGCCGCCTAAGGTCACGATCATCGAGGCTCGGGTCGCCGCCCCCGACGAGCCAGATCGAGCCGCGCAGGACACCTCCCTCCGGCGTACCTCGCGCCATCACCGTCGTGTGGAGGCGAGCGCCGGCGCCCAGTTCGTCGAGGGCGGCGACGGCCGTGACGAGCTTCTCGTTCGAGGCTGGGAGCCGCGCGCGCGTCCCCTTCCACTCGTAGACGACACGCCCGTCGAGCGCGACCACGGAGACCGAGGCCGACCCGGCGAGGCCGCTCTGCTGCACCATCCGGTCGAGGGAGCGCGGGGACGCCGCCTGCGCCGGCACCGCGCACACGGCGGCGACGGCAAGGGCGGCGAGGGGTCTACACGATGCCACGGCGAACGGCGTAGACCGCGGCCTGGATCCGGTTCGTGATCTGCAGCTTCATCAGGATGTTCGAGATGTGGTTCTTCACGGTCTTCGGCGAGATGAAGAGCACGGCGGCGATCTGGCCGTTGTCCTTCCCCTCCGCGACCAGCTTCAGGACGTCGAGTTCGCGCGCCGACAGCTGCGCGCCCGGCGGTGGGTCGGCGGCAGGCGCGTGCGCCTGCTCGCGAACGTGCGTGAGCAGACGGCCGGCGATGCCCGGGGAGATCAGCGCATCGCCGCTCGCGGCGGCGCGGATGCCGCTGATCAGCTCCTCGATCGAGGCGCTCTTCAGGAGGTAGCCGCAGGCACCGGCCACGATCGCGTCGACGACGTCGGCCGCGTCCTCGGACACCGTCAGCACGACGACGTTCGTGTGCGGCGAGTCGGTGACGATCCTCCGCGTCGCATCGACACCGCCGAGCCCCGGCATCGAGAGGTCCATCACGACAACGTCGGGGGCGTGCTCCCGCACCTGCGTGACGGCACCCTCGCCGGTGGCAGCCTCGCCGACCACGCGGACCGGCCCATTCTCCTCCAGCAAGTGGCGAAGGGCCGTTCGGAACATGTCATGGTCGTCCGCGAGAACGACGCGAAGCTCCCCGCTCGCCTCCACCCAGCGGATGGTATCCGCTGCGGTACGCGGCGCGTTCCCGGCGAGATGCGTAACCGGCTAGCGGATCGTGATCGTGACTGTCCGCCGTCCCCACTGCAGGGCCTCGGCCACGGTCGGTAGCCAGACGTCGATCTTCAGGCCGATGATCGCGCTCCCGGTATCGGCCGCCACGCAGCTGCCGTAGCCGGGGACGTCGAAACGCGTGCCCAGCGGAATCACGCGTGGGTCGGTCGCACAGACGCCGCGCCGGGTCTGAATGCCCGTCGCGGTTGTACCGCGCAGGGCGTAGGCGGTCGAGCTGACCGTGAGTGTCCGGCCCGACCCCGTCGGCGGGATCGGGTCTGGGTCCGGCTCCGGGTCCGGCGTCGGTGACGGCGCAGGGTCGGGGGCCGGTGCTGGCGACGGCCCGTCGGGCTGTTCCGCGATCTGCTGCGCGCGTTCGTTCGCGGCGGCAGCCGCCTCGGTGAGGAGGGTGATACGCCGCCGCGTCAGATGTTGCTCGTCGCGCAGTGCCAGCACGACGCCGGCCTTTGCCGAGCGAGCCGCTGCCAGGCGGTCGTCCTCGGCGGCGGCCGCGGCGAGCGCACTGCGGAGACGGCCCTGCTCGGCGGCGAGCGTGCGGACCGCGGTCCTCGACGTCCGCAGACCGCGGCTCACGGCGCTGACGAGTTCGGCGTCGTGCGCCGAGACTCGCTGCACGACGGCGAGTCCGTCGAGGGCCTCGACGATCGACTCCGCTCCGAGCACGATCATGACCGCGTCGACGTCGCCGGCTCGAAAGGCCGCCGCGAGCCGCGTCGAGAGAGCCCGACGTGCGACGCGGAGGTTGTCGCTGCCGACGCGCACCTCACGGCGAGCATCGGCGACCCGATCGGCCTGGTGCGACGTCCGCTCTTCGAGGTCGGCGACGCGGCCGCGCGAGCGGGCCAGCGCGGCCTCGGCTGCGAACAGGTCGAGCAGCGCCGCCGACTCCGCGTCGCGGAGCTGGCCGAGGGCGGCGCGCGCAGCATCGACGCGGTCTGCCCCCGCCGGCTCGGTCGCGACTGCGAGCGATGCCGCGAGCGCCAGGCAGATGGCGATGACGCGACGCACGGAGTGCCACGGTACCACGGCGTCAGTGTTCGACGACCCTGACGCCGAACCGCGAGAGCTCTCGCTGGCGCGTAACGGCAGGGCCGCAACCGACCACGAGGCGCAGCCGGCCGCCGAGCACATCGCGGGCCAGCAGCCGCATCACGCGCGTCCCGACGCGGTTGCGGCCGACCAGCCAGATCCCCGGCTGGTGACGAGAGGCGTGGACGACCGCCGCCTCGGCCAGTCTGTCGAGCGCCGGGCCGGCGGCGAGGGCGGCGACCGGCTGGAGCGCCGCTGCGGCGGCGGCGAGATCACCCTCGACGATCGAGAGTTCGCCGCCGGCGAGTGCGGTCGCGGCGATTGCCGACCAACGCTGCGCCGGCGGCACGTCGCCGTGGACGATCACCCGCTCGCCGGCGCGGACGGACAGCGGCGAGGCTTCGATCGCGCCGTGGAGTACCGGTGCCGGGTTCGACGCTGCCCAGGCGAGCCCGCGCGCCGCGAATCGCTCGAGGGTCTCGACGCCCGCGGGCGGAGTGTCCGTCAGCGCGACGATGACCGCGCCGGGGCTCGCGGCTGCGGCGTCGATCCGGTCGACGACGATGACGTCGACGCGACCGTTCGCGGCGGAACAGCCGGCCGCAACCGCTCCCAGTTCCGCACACATCCGATCGAGGCTGGCGACGCCGTGGATCGCGAAGGTCGCACCGACCGGAACCCCGGCGGCCCGCAGTCCGAGCGTGAACTCCGTGATGCGGTCGGCGGCTTCGGCCCAGCTCAGCCGGCGGCCCCGGGCGCCGATGCCGCCGGATTCGGCGGCGTTCATCGCCGCCACCATCTCCTTCACGGCTACCGCGCCGTCGGTCATGGGAGCCAGCGTACCGCTCGAACTCACCCCGCGGAGGGATCGGTAGGTTGGCGTAGGTTCTCGATCTATGGAGTGGTTCTCGATTCGGAGGTACTCCCGTGCGCTCTCCATCCCGTCTTCCCATTGCCTTGATCATCGCGCTCGCAGCAGTGGCGTTCGCGGCGCCGGCTGCCTCCGCGCGCTCGAAGGCGAAGCCGCGCTGCAACGGCCTCCGTGCGACGATCGTCGGTACCAACGGCGCCGACCGGATCATTGGCACGCGGCGGCGAGACGTGATCGTCGCCCGCGGCGGCAACGACCGCATCGACGGCCGCGGGGGTAACGATGTCATCTGCGCTGGTCCGGGCAACGACCGCGTCCGCGGCGCCGCCGGACGCGACCACGTCGAGGGAGGGGTGGGCAGGGACTTCCTTGACGGCGGCCCGGGCAACGACGAGCTCGACGGTGGCGCGGGCGACGACACCGGCGTCGGTGGCGGAGGAAACGATGACATCGAGGGCGACGGCGGCGACGATCAGATCGACGGCGGTGCCGGCGACGATGCGCTCGACGGTGGCCCCAACGACGACGCGATCGACGGTGGCGAGGGCGATGACGACCTCTCCGGTGGCGACGGTGACGACGATCTCGACGGTGGCGAGGGCGAGGACGAGTACGACGGTGGCGAGGGCAACGACGACTTCCCCGGCTGTGTCGACGTGACCCCGGACGCCGATCCGACGCCCGAGCCCGACCCGACGCCGGACGTGCTGTTCGGCGACGTCGAGCCCGGGACCGAGGTGGACGTCGAGGTCGACGTGGAGGTCGACGGGCCGCTCGGCGATTGCGGCGACGAGCCGGACGACGAGGGCGCGAACGACGATGGTGGCGAGAAGCCGGTCGACGAGACGCCGGACGGCGAGGACCGGCCGGACGAGCCAGATCCCGGTGAGGCACCGCCCGCGCTCAGGACGTAGCCTTCTTCGTCAGGACGAACGAAGGGCCCGGGTGCGCTCCTGCGCACCCGGGCCCTTCGGCTTCCTTCACCCCGCTACGGCCAGTTCGCGATCGTGCTCGTCGCGCGCCGCGGCGAAGAGGGTCTTGTCGATCTTGCCCTGGTAGATCGGTACGTGCTCGGAGATGCAGAGACGGATCACGTCTCGCTCGTCGAGCCCGAACTCCTTCGCCACCTCTTCGGGGGTCAGGTGATTCGCCATCTACGCACCCTCCTGTCGAGCGGATGTTGCCGGCCTAGAAACAACGAAACCCACCGCGCAACAGCGTCGGTGGGTTCAGGGGAAACCGCGGGTTGGGGGCGTGAGCGTCCAACGGCTCAGTCCTGGTCCCCGTGCGCTTCCATGTCCAAACGGTACCACCCGCGGCGGACGACCGCAATCGACCGTGACAGAACCGTGATACGCCGCGCGCCGCGCGCGTCCGTCCGGTCAGACGGGGTTGTCGACGGCGAGGAAATGCGTCTCGACGCCGAACACGTCACGCAGCCGCTCGCCGACCGCCCGCACCCCGACGGTCTCGGTCGCATGGTGGCCGGCGGCGATGAGTGAGACGCCGAGCTCGCGCGCCAGGTAGGGGGATTCCTCGTCCGGCTCGCCCGTGATGAAGCAGTCGAGACCGAGGGCGGCAGCGCTCGCGATCTCCCTGGCGGCGCCGCCCGAGACGACGCCGACCGTCCGCACCGGATCCGGCCCGCCGGCGAAGACGAGCGGTCGCGATCCGATCGCCACTCCCAACCGGTCGGCGAGGTCGTGCAGCGCCGTCGGGGTGCGCAGCGTGCCGTAGCGGCCGAGCAGGCGGCCACGATGCTCGGCGAACGGTTGCTGATCGTCGAGCTTCAGCGCCGTGGCCAGCAGCGCGTTGTTGCCGAGCACGTCGTGTCCGTCCAGCGGCAGGTGGTACGCCACGAGCGACAGGTCGTGCCGGAACAGCGCCTCCAGACGGCGGCGCTCGAGCAGCCCGACGCGTCGCGACGAGCCGTCCCAGAACAGCCCGTGGTGGACGATGATCATCTGCGCCCCTGCGTCGGCCGCGCGCTCGAAGATCTCCAGCGACGCCGAGACGGCAGTGCACACGACCGTCACGTCGGCCGCGCCGACGACCTGCAGGCCGAGCGGCAGGTGATCGCGGTACAGCTGCACCTCGAGCGTCTCGTCGAGGTACGTGACGAGAGCGTCACGTCCCGCCATCAGACCGGGCGCAGGTCGGCGTCGGGGAGGGCGATGCCGTCCCCGTCGGCCTCGATCACGGCGACGGGGACGTGATGGTCGATGACGCACGTGTCCGCCGACAGCACCAGGACGTCGCCGTTGCGGGCCAGCACGATCTGGTCGCGATCCATACCGCAGCGCGCGACGGCGATGCGGGCCTGCGCCTCCTGCATCTGCGGCTCGCCGTGAACGGGGATCAGGAAGCGGGGCCGGATCAGCGAGATCATCTGCTCGACCTCGTCCGCCCGGGCATGCCCGGAGACGTGGATGGCGGCGTCCTCATGCGTGACGACGCGCACGCCGAGGATGTCGAGCGCCGAGATCAGCGTGTCTACGTCGGGCTCGTTCCCGGGGACGGGTCGGCTCGCGAACACGACCGTGTCGGAGCGCCCGAGACGCAGGTTCGGGTGCTCACCGCGCGACGCGCGCGAGAGCACTGCGTTGCGCTCGGCCTGCGAGCCCGTGGAGATGACGAGCGACCGCCGCGGCTCCAGCGCCTCGACGCCGCGTGGACCACCGGGCTCGCGCCCGGGCGGCGTCAGTTCGCCGAGGCGCTCGGCGATGCCGATGTTGCGTCGGACCGATCGACCGATGTACGTCACCTGCCGTCCCGTCGCGTCGGCGGCGCGAATGGCGTGGTCGATGCGGTCGATGTTGGACGCGAACGACGTCACGACGACCCGGCCCGGTGCGGCGGTGACGACCTCGAGCAGCGGCGCGATCGTCGTGTCCTCGCCCAGTGTGCGCCCGGGCTCGTCGGCGTTCGTGGAGTCCCCCAGGAGCGCGACGACGCCGGCCCGCCCGATCGCGCCCAGGCGTCCGAGATCGGCCCGACGCCGCGGGTTGGCCTGCGTGTCGTCGAGCTTGTAGTCGCCGCTGAAGACGACGACGCCGATCGGCGTCGTCAGCGCGATCGCGGCCGCGTCGGGGATCGAGTGGGCAACCCTGACGAACTCCGCCGCGAACGCTCCCGTCGTCACCGGCTCGCCGGGCACCGCGATCGTCACGGGCGGTAGCGGGACGCCTTCGGCGAGCTTGGCCCGGACCAGTTCGATCGTGAAGGGCAGGCCGACGATACGGCCGATCGGCGCACCCGTCCGGATCAGGTGAGCGAGCGCCGCGATGTGATCGTCGTGTCCGTGCGTGAGGAGGATGGCGGCGATCGGCTTCGCCTCGAGCGGCCGGACGTCAGGCAGGTACTGCTCGACCACCCCGTCGCGAGCGCCGCTGGGCGGAAAGCCGACGCCGCAGTCGATCACGAGGCGCTCGGCGCCCCAGTCGACGATCGTCATGTTCCGCCCGACCTCGCCGAGGCCGCCGATCGGCATGATCTGAAGGGTTCCGGACACTCCACCACACCATAGCCAGCGGAGCCCCGCACCCACCCCTGTGCGATACTTGGTCTGCTCGGGGTGTGGCGCAGCCTGGTAGCGCGCTCCGTTCGGGTCGGAGAGGTCCCCAGTTCGAATCTGGGCACCCCGATGAGCATCATTCCCTATACGTCGGGCTTCGTCGCGCTGCATCTGCTGCAGGCCGTGACGGTGCTGGTGCCGCGAGACCCGCCGCGGTTCTTCCAGCGCTGGTACCTCGGTCTGATCCCCCTCGCGGCGATCGGTGGCGTCGCGCTGCTGATCGTCGAGGAGCCGCGCGCCGCCGAGGTGGCAACCGACATCGCCGCCGTCGGCACGCCGCTCGCCGCGCTCGCCGGCCTGGTCGCCTTCCGGCTGCGCGTCGTGGCGCTGCTCGTACCGGCGCTCTACCTCGTTGCGTGGCGCGGTTCCGGCCGGCCCGCGGAGGTGGCGGGCGACCTGCTCATCGTCGGGGCGGCGGCGGCGCTGGCGTGGCTGACCGGGATGGTGGCGCCGCGTGGCGGCCTCGTCGTCGGCATCCTCGCCGCGACGGTCGTCGATGTTTACCAGGTGGTCGTGACGGATCAGATCGCCGTCGCCGCGCAGGCGTTGTCGGCTGCCGCGCCGGCCGCGGGGCTGCCCCGCCTGCAGGAACTCGCCTTCGGCACGGCCTCGATGGGCTGGGGCGACGCCTACCTCGCCGGCCTGCTCGGCGTCGTCCTCGCCGGCGAGACCCTGCGCCTGCGCCTGGCGGCCGTTGCCGTCGTCGCCGTCGTCTCGCTCCCCTTCGGCCTGCTCTTCCACTGGCTCGACATCCTGCCCGCCACCGTACCGGTCGCCGTGGCCCTCTGCGTGACGCTACCGTTCCGGCATGGCAACGACCGTAACGCGCCGCGACGAGCGGCTCCTGATCGGCGGCGAGTGGGTTGACGCGACGGGTGGCGGCCGCTTCGACGTCACCAATCCCGCGACCGGCGAGATCGTCGGCTCCACGCCCGACGCGACTGCGGACGACGTCCGCGCCGCGATCGACGCCGCCTCCGACGCGCTCGAGGGGTGGCGCGGCGCGACGGCGCTGTCCCGCGCGCGCCTCCTGCGGCGCAGCGCCGATCTGATCCGTGAACGTGCCGGCGAGATCGGCCTGATCATGACCCTCGAGCAGGGCAAGCCGCTGCCGGAGGCGAAGGGCGAGGTCGAGTACGCCGCGAGTTTCATGGAGTGGTTCGCGGGCGAGGCAGAGCGCACGTACGGGCAGATCGTGCCGCCGATGAACCCGGCGAACCGGGTGCTCGTCATGCGGCAGGCGGTCGGCGTCGCGGCCGCGATCACGCCCTGGAACTTCCCCGCCGCGATGATGACGCGGAAGCTCGGCCCGGCGATGGCCGCCGGCTGTACGAGCATCGTCAAGCCCGCATCCGCGACGCCGCTGACGGCCGCCGCGATCCTGCGGGCGATCGAGGATGCCGGCGTGCCGAAAGGCGTCGTCAACCTGATCACGTCGCGTTCGGCCGGGATGGTCTCGCGCGAACTGTTCGGCGACCGTCGCGTCCGCAAGATCTCGTTCACCGGGTCGACCGAGGTCGGTAAGGAGCTGATCCGCCTGTCCGCCGACCAGGTGAAGAAGCTGTCCCTGGAGCTCGGTGGGCACGCGCCGTTCGTGATCTTCGACGACGCCGACATCGACGACGCCGTCGACCAGTTGATCGCCTCGAAGTTCCGCAACGCCGGCCAGACCTGCGTCTGCGCGAACCGCGTCTACGTCCAGCGCGGCGTCTACCAGCAGATCGTCGAGCGTCTCGGCCAGAAGGTTGCGCGCCTGGTGGTCGGTAACGGACTGCGCGACGGCGTGGCCATCGGTCCGCTGATCGACGACCGCGCCGTGGACAAGGCCGACGAGCATGTGCAGGACGCGATCGCGCGCGGCGCCCGGCTCGTGATCGGCGGCGAGCGCCTCACGGCGGGGGACCTCAAGGGTGGCAACTTCTACGCGCCGACCGTGCTCGACGGGGTCACGGACGAGATGCTGATCTACCGCGAGGAGACGTTCGGTCCCGTCGCCGGCCTGACGCCGTTCGACACCGAGGAGCAGGCGATCGCCTACGCGAACGACACCGTGTACGGCCTCGCTGCCTACTTCCACACGCGCGACTACGCGCGTCTGCTGCGTGTCGCGGAGCGGCTCGACTACGGCATCATCGGCGCCAACACCGGCATCATCTCGGCGGCGAACGCGCCGTTCGGCGGTGTCAAGGAGTCGGGCTACGGCCGTGAGGGCGGTGCTGTCGGCATCGATGAGTACATGACGGTCAAGTACGTCTGCGTCGGCGGCGTCGGGCAGTAGTCGTGCGCGCGATGCGGCAGCTCGTCTACGGCGAGGAGCTCGTCGAGCAGGACGTCGCGGATCCCGACCCGGGCCCTGGCGAGGTCGTGGTCACGGTCCGGCGCGCCGCGGTCAACCCGCTTGACGTCTGGATCTCGCGCGGGACCGTGGCCGCCGCCGGGCCGTTGCCGCGGACGGGCGGGTCGGAAGGCTCTGGCGTCACCGCCGACGGTCGGCGGGTCGTGTTCCGCGGTGCCGGTCTGGGTGTCATGCGGGACGGCACGTACGCGGAACGTGTCGCCGTGCCCGCCGCCGCGCTCGCAGACATCCCCGCCGGCGTCAGCGATGCCCAGGCGGCCGGCGTCGGTATCGCCGGCGTGACGGCGATGGACGTGCTCGACCTCGCCGGCGTCGCGCCCGGGATGACCGTCCTCGTGCTGGGCGCGTCGGGTGGCGTCGGCACGTACGCGGTGCAGATGGCGCGCGCCCTCGGCGCCCGCGTCGTCGCGCAGACATCGTCCGCCGCGCACCTCGATCACCTCCGGGCGCTCGCCGACGACGTGGTCGTCTCGATCGGGGACGACCTCGAGGCCGGCCTGCGCGACGCGCAGGTGTCGAGCGTCGATGTCGTGCTCGACCCGCTCGGCGGCCCGTTCGGTGAGCCGGCGGCCAGGGCTCTCGGGCGCGGCGGCAGCCTGGTCGTGTTCGGTGCCAGCGCCGGACCTCGCTTCTCGGTCTTCTCGACCGACTTCTACCGCAAGGGTGCGAGGATCGTCGGCTACGGTGGCCTCGGGACGAACGCCTCCGAGTTGTCCGCGAAGTCCGTTCGCGTCCTCGAGATGATCGCGGGTGGAACCCTGCAGCCGGTTGTTGCCGCCGAACTCCCGCTCGAGCAGGTCAACGAGGCGCACGCTCGGATCGTCGAGCGGCGCGCCGGCGGCAAGCTGCTGCTCGTCCCTACAGCCGCGTGAGCGTGTAGCCGATCCCGGCGAGGGTGTCGGTCGCAGAGTGCGCGAGCAGCGAGCCGATCGACCCGCCGCCAGCCGCGAGCGGGCCGCACTCCAGCCAGACGGGACCGTCGTACAGCGTCACGCAGACCTGCCCGGGAGCGACGATCGTCAGCACCAACTGACGCTTCGAGCCGAGCATCCCGTCGTAGACCGTTCCCGTCGGGTCGCCGGCACGGGGGACGAACTGCACGGTGAGGCCCGCCGGATCGATCTGCCACGAGCCGGCGAGGTCGACGCCATCGCGGTGGGCGCCGCAGAGTTGGCCGCGGAGACTGCCGCCGGCCGCGATGTCCGGCAGCGCGACCCGACCGTTCTCGACCGGCAGGGTGGTCGTCGCGCCGGCCGCGTCGCTGACGATCGCGATGTCGCCGGCGGTGACGTCGAGCGACTGCCCGCGTGCCGTAGCGTCCCCCGCGTTGGCGATGACGAAGCCGCGGACGGCGCCGTCGCAGCCGGGCTCGTCGCTCTGGGCTGGTCCGGTCGCGAGCCGGAGGTCGGAGCGCTGCCGCCAGAACGCTCCGAACTGGTCGAGCGAGCCGACCCACGCGCCAGCGTCGAGCGAGCCGAACAGGGCTCGAACCGCGGCCCGCTTCGCAGCGCTCGCGTTCGGGTGCAGAAGCACGACGCTCGGCGCGCCGTTCGCGCCGTTCGCCCTGATCACGTCGCGGGCCGCGGCGACGCGCGTCGCGAACGCCGGTCGGGCCTCGTCCTCGATCGCGATCGGAAACGAGAAGACGTCGGTGTAGCCGCGGCCGTCGAGGCGCGGCGGATGGAAGGGCAACGCTCCCTGCACCCAACCCTGCGTCGTGGATGAGTCCTGCCGGTAGCCCGTGGCGTCCTCGGCCGGCGCGAGCGGGCGCGATGCCGCCAGGTACGGCGCCCTGAACGACGTGACGCGCGACTGGACGCCGAGGAGGAGTTGACGCGAGACCCGCAGCTCGCCGAGCAGCGAGGCGTCGTGCGTGACGGAGCAGCGCCGGACCGGGCGGATACACGCGCCGCGACCGAGGACGTACGGTGCGTAGGTGGTGTAGTCCTCGCTGCCCGAGCCGGGCGGGAGAGCGTCGAACCGGGGCGTGTGCGAGACCGACTGGGAGCCGAGATCGCCGCCGAGCCTCCGGATCCTGCGCACGGTCGGGAACAGGGCATCCGTCCAGAACCCGCGATCGAGCCAGTCCTCGACGTAGCGGGTCGGGACGAAGACCGTTGTGCGCACCGGGCCGGCCGCGCGGATCGCCCGTAGGTAGGCCGGCGTCGCTGCGATGCCGTCGCCCCAGTTCGCGCTGATCGTCGGGATCACCGCGTAGTGGCTGCCGCCCGGAGCGGTCGCGAGCGTGATGCCACCCGGCTCGACGCTCCGCCAGATCGCGCGCAGGAGGAGCGGCCACACATCGGCATCGGTATCGCCGCCGTTCGCGAAGGCTGCCCGCGACGGGAACCGGGCACCCTCGTGGTGGCGGTCGACGAGGTCGAGCAGGCGTCCGCCGATCGCGATCGCGCGCCCGCGGCCAACGGCGTGCACGGAGACGGCGCGGGTGCCGTCGTCGAACAGGGCGAGCGCCGTCGCCGTGCCGCCGGCGTGGCCGACCGTCCCGATCGACGTGTCCTGGGCGGCGTCACGCAGATCGACGTGACGCTCCTCGGTCGTATCGATCTCGGCGAGCAGCGACGAGGTGCCGGCGAACGTGATCTCGCGCCGTGCGCTCGACTCGGGGGCGGTGGTGAATCCGAACAGGTCGGCGAGCGCGAGGGCTGTCACGGCCTCGCCGATGACGACGCCGCCGCGTTCGGTGTACGACTGCAGGCGCGCCGGACCGATCTCCGCGGCCGTCGGATAGTCGAGCGTGCCGGCGAGGATGATCAGCGGCGCCCGCTCGGCCTCGGCGATGCTCGGCGTGATCCAGGCCGGGACGCCGATTGCCTGCAGCGCCTGGTACTCGGGCCCGCCGGCGGTGCGGTCGAGCGCCAGGATCGCGACCGCCCGCGACGGCCGCGCGGAGTCGCTGTCGACGGGGACCGCAGGTACCGGAGCGTCCAGCAGCGCTTCGAGCACCGGTACCTCGTACCGGGCCCAGTCGCCACGGTCGGCGCTGAAGACGGGGACGCCGCGGATGGCACCTGCGCGCAGGCGCGACCCGGTGCGGCGCAGGCAGGCGATGCTGAGCGGCCGCTGTCCTGTGCTCCCGGCCTGCAACGGTACGGAGCGGACACCGGCGACGCAGCCGGGCGGGCCGGGTGTCCTGGCGATCGCCGGGCCCGCGGCGGCGACGGCGATTGCGAGGGAGCAGAGGAGGGCGCGGCGGAGCATCGGGGGGTCCTGCCTGTATCGGTCGCGCGCCGGGCGTGCCGCTACCCCGTCCGGGGGACAAAGGGGTCCGGCCCACCTGTCCCTAAACTCCGACTCGAATGGCTGCCGACGGAGGAACGCCGGGGAGGGTCGTCGCCATCGGCGGCGGCCTCGCGGCCGTCACCGTCGACGGGCAGGAGCGGGTGGCGAAGCTGGCAGGCCGGCTCCGCGCGGGCGGGCAGCCCGTTGCCGGCGACGACGTGCTGGT
Organism: Actinomycetota bacterium; assembly: GCA_009885805.1. GTDB lineage: Bacteria > Actinomycetota > Thermoleophilia > Gaiellales > F1-60-MAGs149 > VFJZ01. Next base: position 3,710 of record VFJZ01000062.1, on the reverse strand, counting down.
GACGCTGATGTCTGACGGCACCGCCCGGATCGACGAGGTCGGCGAGCGGCGCACACGACTTGTCCGGCTCGATCGGCTCGGCCGCGGCGAGCAGGTGCTCGTCGCCAACGCCGAGGTCCTCTGCGTCGTCGCCGCCGCCGCCGAGCCGCCGCTACGACGGGGCCTGATCGACCGGCTGCTCGCCGCCGCCTGGGTCGGCGGGCTCGACGGCGTCCTCGTCATCACGAAGCGAGATCGAATCGGCGAGGCCGATGAGGCGCCGGCGGCGGTCCTCGCGGACTACGCGGCACTTGGCTATCCCGGGATCCTCGTCGATGGACGCTCGGCGGAGGGGATGGCCGCTGTGCGTGACTTCCTCGGTGGCCGCCTGGCCGCGCTCGTCGGGCACAGCGGCGTCGGCAAGTCGACGCTCGTCAACGGGCTGACCGGTGGCGCCCAGCCGACCGGCGCAGTGAACGAGGTGATCGGACGCGGTCGCCACACGACCACGAGCGCCCGTCTCATCGCCGGCAACGGTATCGAACTGCTCGACACCCCCGGGATCAGGGGTTTCGCACTCGCCGGCCTCGAGGCTCGCGACCTCGGCCACGCCTTCCCCGACATCGCCGCGGCCGCCGCCGGCTGTCGCTTCCGCACCTGCCTGCACACCGGCGAGGCCGGCTGCGCGGTGCCCGGCGTCGTAGCGACCGAGCGGCTGGTGAGCTACCGCAAGCTCCTCGCCGAGCTGCGCGGCGAGTCCGATCCCCTGGACGGGTGAGTGCCCGACGCGCCGTTCGGCCGATCGATCTGATGTGATGGTGAAGCCGCTTCCGTCGGCCTTCGACTCCCTCGTCGGCGGCCTGTCCCGTTCGCGCGCCACCATCGACGAGGCGGCGTCGGCGATCGCAGCCGATCCGTTCGACGTCGAGGCGATCGTCTCCCTCAACGTCAGCACCGCTGCCATGAGCGGGATGGCGCGGGCCCTCAGGGTCTCAGCCGAGACGCAGGAAGCCCTGTTCGACGCCCTGGCGTGACAGCGACTACCCCGGATCGCAACACGAACGTCGCCGCGGCGCGCTATCAATGAGGGGACACCCTACGGAGGATTCGCCCACATGCGTCGTTCTTTCACCCTTGCTGTCGTCGCCGTCGCGCTCGTCGCGGCCGGATGCGGCGGCAGTGACTCCAAGACTACGTCCGACGGGACGTCGAACAGTCCGAGCGCTGCGGCCTCGGGCGGCGCCGAGCTGCTCGCGAGCGTCAAGACCGCGACCGGCGCGACGAAGACCGACCTCAAGCTCACTCTCACGCTCGACGGCGTCCCGGCCGCGGCCGGCGAGCTCGGTGCCCTGCTCTCGCAGCCGATCACCATCACGGCGTCCGGCGTTTCCGATGTCGCCAGTTCGGCCGCCGATGTCGACTTCAGCATCACGCTCGGCGCGATCAGTTTCGCGGCCAAGATCCTCTCCGACGGCACGACGACCTGGATCCAGTACGCCGATCAGTGGTATGCGCTGGATGTCGCCGACCTCGCCGGCGTCGCCGGCGTGACGGGCTCCGCCACGACCGCGACGACACCCGACACGGCGGCTCTCCAGAACGCCTTCGGCGACCCGTCAAAGTGGCTGACCAACGCGACCACGGTCGGTAACGAGACGGTGGGCGATATCGAGACCGAGCACATCACCGGGACGCTCGATATCCCGGCAATCCTCAAGGCCGTCAGCGCCGTCGGCGGGGATGCGGCGGGCCTGACGACTGCCGACGCCGACATGGCGGAGATCCAGAAGGCGTTCAAGGACTCCAAGGTCGACGTGTGGATCGGCAAGGAGGACCATCAGGTCCATCGTCTCACCCTGGCGATGAACGGCGACTTCACGGGCGTGCCCGACGCCGAGGGTCTCGAGGGCATGAAGATCGACGTCGACGCCACGACCCTGCCGGCGGACGCGCTGACGATCACGCCGCCGGCCGATCCGAAGCCGTCGGAGGAACTGTTCGGCGCGCTCTTCGGAGCGTTTGGCGGTCTCGCCGGTGGTAGCCTGCCGGCCCTGACGACCGGATGACCGATAGTCGCACCCCGCTCCGCGCGGCGTGCGTGCAGCTCAATGCCGCACGCCCGCTCGATGACACGCTCGCCCTTGCCGAGCGTCTCGTCGAGCGGGCGGTCGCTTCTGGCGCGACGCTCGTGGTGCTGCCGGAGAAGTGGAATGCGATCGGTCCGGCGGCCCGCATGCTGGCCGCAGCCGAGCAGATGGACGGGCCGACGGTCGCCGCGATGCGGGGCTGGGCGCGGCTCCACGGCATCTGGCTCGTCGGCGGTTCGATCTCCGAGCGCCTCGACGGCGAGGACCGGATCCGCAACCTCTCGCTCGCATTCGACCCGGCCGGCACCATCGTCGGTGCTTACCGCAAGCTCCACATGTTCGACGTCGAGGTTGATGGTCGGCAGGTGCGCGAGTCGGCGACCGACCGCCCCGGCGACGAGGTCGTGATCGCCTCGCTCCGCGGCTGGCAGGTTGGGCTGACGATCTGCTACGACCTCCGCTTCCCGGAGCTCTACCGCGCGCTCGCGCTCGTTGGCGCCGAGGTCTTCACCGTCCCGGCCGGGTTCATGCTCCACACCGGCCGCGATCACTGGGAGGTGCTGCTGCGCGCCCGGGCGATCGAGAACGGCGCCTACGTCATCGCGCCCAATCAGCACGGCTCCTGGGATGGGAACCGGATGTTCGGCCGGTCGCTGATCGTCGACCCGTGGGGCGTCGTGATCGCGAACGCCGGCGACGGCGACGGCGTCTGCGTCGCCGAGATCGACCCCGCCCGGGTTGACGCTGCCCGGCGCCAGTTGCCGGTGCTGGCGCACGTGCGACCCGAGATCTACCGGCTACAGACGGCGCTCGACCGCGTCTGACCGCGCGGCGTGTGCGTCGCCCTCGCGGGCGACGACGACGCGGAACGTGCAACGGCGCCTGGCCAGGCGCCCGGGGTAGCGCCAGCGCAGCCGGCGGGAGGCGGGACCGGGCTTCGTGCGCACCGCGGTCGTCCAGGCACCCGACCCGCAGCGGTAGCGGAGCGTCGTCCGGTACCGCGGCGTCAGTACCTGCCCCGGGTCGTCGGCGACGACGGCGCTGACCCGGACGGTCCGCGCCGAGCGATCGACGTCGAGGTCGACCGCGACGATCCGGACGGGCGCGGCAGCGGCGGGCGACGCGGCGCCCGCGAGGGCGATGACGAGGGCGATGACGGGGCGCATCCATCTCGTCATCGTCCGTCGGTGCGCTCCGTCGCAGCGCCCTTCCGGGGGAGCGTCGGCACTAACCTTGTTTTGAAGAAGTACGAATATGCTAAAGGTTGATTGCAACATGTTCGATATACACAACGGGCAACCAGACGAAACTTGTGCCCGTGAGGTCAAGGAGGATCTCTCATGTCGCTAAGAGTCAACACGAACGTCGAGGCGTTCAACGCGCACCGGAACCTGTTCGCGACGTCGATCAGTCTCTCCAAGTCGATGGAGAAGCTGTCGAGCGGTCTGCGGATCAATCGTGCTGCGGATGACGCTGCCGGTCTGGCGATCTCGGAGGGCATGCGCTCCCAGATCCGCGGCACGGCGCAGGCCAGCCGGAACGCGTTGGACGGTATCTCGATGGTGCAGACGGCTGAGGGTGCGCTGAACGAGATGCATGCGATCGTGCAGCGGGTCCGTGAGCTGTCGGTGCAGTTCGCGAACG
>VFJZ01000091.1 GCA_009885805.1 Actinomycetota bacterium | reverse complement strand
GCGTAGGCCTCGTAGGTCTCCAGCATCGTGAACTCGGGGTTGTGCTTGTACGACACGCCCTCGTTCCGGAAGTCCTTGCCGAGCTCGTACACCCGCTCGAGACCGCCGACGATCAGCCGCTTCAGGTAGAGCTCCGTGGCGATCCGCAGGTAGAGGTCGCTGCCGAGTTCGTTGTGGTGCGTCGTGAAGGGACGGGCGATGGCGCCGCCGTACAGCGGCTGCAGCACGGGCGTCTCGACCTCGAGGAAGCCACGGCCGTCGAGGAACTCCCGGAACGCCGACACCGCCCGCGAGCGGACCTCGAACACGCGCCGGACGTCAGGCGACATCAGGAGGTCGAGGTAGCGCTGGCGATAGCGCACCTCGACGTCGGATAGCCCGTGCCAGGTATCGGGGAGCGGCAAGCGGTTCGGCGCCAGGAGCGTGAACGACGCCAACGCGAGGCTGGTCTCGCCACGGCGCGTGCGGATCAGTTCGCCCTCGACCCCGACGACGTCGCCGAGCGAGACGTCGGCCAGGCGCCCGAACGCCTCCGCACCGAGGCCATCGATCGTCCCCATCAGCTGGATGCGCCCGGAGCGATCCTCGAGATCGGCGAAGACCACTTTGCCCTGGCCCCGGCGCGCCATCACGCGCCCGGCGAGCCGGTACATGGCGCCGGAGCCGGTGCCGTCGGCGAGGTCCGGGTGAGAAGCGCGGGCGTCCGCGATGGCGGTGCGCTCCGCGAAGCGGTGCGGGAGCGCCTCGTAGTCCATCGCGTCCCGCTCTATGCGGCCTTGATCTTGACGATCTTGACCTTGATCGGGCCGCCGGGAGTGACGACGGGAACCGTCTCACCCTTCTTCTTGCCCATGATCGCGCGGCCGATCGGCGACTCGTTCGAGAGCCGGTTCTGGTCGGGATCCGACTCCGCCGACCCGACGACCTGGTAGGTCGCCTTCCCGGCCGGGGTCTCCAGATCGACGGTCGAGCCCAGCGCCACGACATCGGTGGAGATCTCGTCGGTCTCGATCACCGTCGCGTCGCGGAGCCGCTCCTCGAGCTGGGCGATCTTCGCCTCCAGCATCGCCTGCTCGTTCTTGGCGTCGTCGTACTCCGAGTTCTCGGAGATGTCGCCGAACTCGCGCGCCTCCTTGATCCGCTCGGCCACCTCGTGGCGGCGAACGGTCTGCATGTCTTCGATCTCGGCCTTCAGCTTCTCGAAACCCTCGCGGGTGAGAACGACTTCCTTCGCCAACTCGATGTCTCCAACCGGGTGCGGTGAACGGACTCAATGGTAGCCTGGGTTCCGTGGCGATCGCCCTGCGAACCCTCGCCGACCCCTGGCAGATCGGCGACGTGGAGATCGGCGGACGCGTCGTCCTCGCACCGATGGCAGGGATCTCGGCGCAGGCGTTCCGGCGCCAGGGGCGCCGTTTCGGGGCGCATCTGGTCTGCTCCGAGATGGTCAGCGCCTGCGGGCTCGACTACGGCAACGAGCGCACCCACGACTACCTCCGGATCGCGGCGGACGAGCGACCGCTCGCCGTGCAGATCTTCGGCGGTGAGCCCGACCGGATGGCGCGAGCGGCGCGGATGGTCGTCGACGCGGGCGCCGACATCGTCGACATCAACATGGGCTGCCCGGTGCGCAAGGTGACGAAGACCGGTGCCGGCTGCTCGCTGCTCGAGCAGAACGGCGGCGACGGCGCCTGCCGCATCGTGGAAGCGGTTGCCGACGCCGTCGACGTCCCGGTGACCGTGAAGATGCGCCGCGGCGCGCGCGACGGCTCGATGACGTTCCTCACCGTCGGTCCCCGCCTGGTCGAGGCCGGCGCCCGTACGCTGACGCTCCATCCGCGCTCGGCGCAGCAGATGTACACGGGTGTCGCCGACCACGCGCTGACCGCGCTGCTGGTCGAGGCCGTCGACGTCCCGGTGATCGCGTCGGGGGACATCACGAGCCGCCTGCGGGCCGAGGCGGTCCTGCACGGCACCGGCTGTGCAGCGGTGATGGTGGCGCGCGCCGCTCAGGGCAACCCGTGGCTGCTGCAGGAACTGGCGACTGGCCTCGACGTCGAGCCCTCCAACGACGAGGTCGCCGCCGAGTTGGTCCTGTACGCGCAGGCCGTGGCGCGGGAGATGGGCGAACGACGCGCCGTGCCGTATCTGCGCAAGTTCCACGGCTGGTACCTGCGGCGGGGACGGTTCGACCGGACGCTGCGAGCGGAGCTCGGCGCCACCCGGACGCTCGACGACATCAAGCGGCTGCTGTACGCGGCCGCTCCGGGGGCCTGTCAGCTGGTGGCAGCACGGGCGGCGGAACTCGACGTGGACGATCCGGGCGACACCGAGCTCGGCCTGCCCGTCTCGATCTACGGCGGCGGCTGAGCGAGCCGGCGGTCAGGACGATGACGTCCGGGCAGCTGACGGCGATCTGCGTCGCCGAGCCTGAGCTCCTCGATCTCGGTGTACGCCGCCGGCGGACGGCGATCCGCAAGCGGGTCGCGGCTGGCCCGATCGTCGTCGGTACGCTCGGGCTGACCGGCGACCGCGCGGCATCGAAGAAGGACCACGGCGGCCCCGATCAGGCGCTCTACGCGTATCTCGACGACGACAGGAGCTGGTGGGAGGCGACGCTCGGACACGCCGTCCCGGCGGGAAGGCCCGGCGAGAACCTCGCCATCGCCGGTATCGGCTCCAGCTCCGCTCGGTGCGTCGGCGACCGGCTCGCGATCGGTGCCGAGGCCGTGGTGGAGGTGACTGCGCCACGGATTTCGGGCGGGACGTTCTCCGACTGGATGGGTGACGCGACCTTCGCCCGACGGTTCGCCGCGGCGCGCCGGCCCGGCCTGTACCTCCGCGCCATCGTCGGCGGTGCCGTCGCGGCCGGCGACCCGTCCGTCTGGTCGCGGCCGGCGCCGACGCGTTACCGGTGCTCGAACTTCTCGATCTCTTCTACGATCGCCGTGCACCGGCCGACCGGCTGGAGCGCGCGCTGCGGGGGCCGATCGCGGAACGGGCCCGCAGCGACCTCGAACAGCGACTCCGACGGCTCAGGTCGTAGCCGTCGCCCGCTCCCACACGATCCGGAGGCCGTCGAGCGTCAACCACGGCTCGTACGCGGTGACCGTTTCGCAGTGCGGCCGCATCAGGCCGGCGAGGCCGCCCGTGGCGACCACTGGGCAGGCGGCGCCGATCTCGGCCTGGATGCGGCGGACGATGCCGTCGACCTGGCCCGCGAAGCCGAACACCGCGCCGGCCTGCATCGACGCCACCGTCGACTTGCCGATCGCCGTCGCCGGCGCGGCGAGGTCGACCTTGACGAGCCGCGCCGCGCGCGCGTAGAGGGCGTCCATCGAGATCTCGACACCCGGGGCGATCGCGCCGCCGAGGAACTCGCCGGCAGCGGAGACGACGTCGAAGTTCGTCGACGTCCCGAAGTCGACCACGATGCACGGCCCGCCGTAGGCCGCGTGCGCGGCGACCGCGTTCGCGATCCGGTCCGGCCCGACCTCGTGCGGGTTGTCCGTGCGGACGGGCACGCCGGTGCGCACGCCCGGGCCGATCACGATCGGATCGTCGCCGGCCAGCCGGCGCAGGGCCGCCGTCCAGGCATGGGTGAGCGTCGGCACGGTCGTCGAGAGCGCGCTGGCGGTGATCACAGCACCGAGTCCACGCCGGTCGAGCAGAGCCGCGAGGTCGATGTCGATCTCGTCGGTGGTCCGTCGCGGATCCGTCGTCAGGCGCCAGTGGTGCTGCAACGTTCCGGCGCCGTCGAACACCCCGAGAACGGTCTGCGTGTTGCCGACGTCGACGGTCAGCAGCATCGGAGGGCCGCCGCGCTCAGTCGTCGGGGGGCAGCTGGAAGTCGGGCGGCAGCGTCGTCGGGACGAGCGTGTCGGGCTTCAGCTCCTCGATCGTGACGTCCTGAGTCGTATGGACGTCGGCGCGCGGGATGATGCGGCTCGGCCGGTTCTTGTCCCAGACCCAGACGTCCTCCATCGCCAGGTGGAACAGCGGGTACGAGGGCTGGTGGTCGATCTTCATGTCGAGCTTGTTGCAGAGGTACGTCGCCTCCTGCGTGAGCACGCAGTAGCGGAACATGCCGAACACCGTCGCGTACTCCCGCTTGAGCGAGAGTTCCAGTTCTGCGTCGTACTCCTCGAGGTCCTCGAGATTGCCCACGTCCGGTCACCCCTCGTCGGCGAAGATGGCACGCATCGTAGCGGTGGCCGCAGGGCCCAGTCGCCGCACGCCCTGAGGCGGAAGCGCCGCACAGGCGGCCCGGAGATCACGATCGTCGACGAGCTCCAGCAGCGGCTCGAGCGCGAACCGCCGCTCGTGCAACCGCGGATGCGGGATGACGAGGCCAACCTCGTCGATCGGCGGCCCGTCGCGCCAGAGGATGTCGAGATCGAGCGTCCGCGGCCCGAACCGGACGCCACGCGTGCGGCCGGCGGCCGCCTCGACGGCCCGCAGCGCGTCGAGCAGCGCCCGCGGTTCAAGGTCCGTCTCGACGAGGACGGCGGCGTTCGCGTAGTCGGGCTGGTCCGGGCCGCCGATCGGATCGGTACGGTACAGGTGCGAGGCGGCCGTCACGCGCACCCCCGGGATGGCCGCGACGGCGCGCGCACCGGCCGCCACCGCTGCCTCGGGCTCGCCAAGGTTCGCGCCGATCCCAATGACGTACCGGGTCACGGCCGGCGGCGGTGCGTCACCGTGACGCCGACGGTGTCGAGCACGAGCGGCACCGGAGCGGACGGCTTCGAGACGCGTACCGACACCTCATCGATCGCGAACTCGCGCAGGAGCGTCACGGCGATCTCGTCCGCGAGGCGTTCCAGCAGGCGATAGGGGCCGCCCGAGGCGACCGCGTGCGCTCGCAGCGCGACGGCGCCGTAGTCGACCGCGTCGGCCACCTCATCCGTGTCGCACGCCGCGTCGCGCAGGGGAACGAGGCGGAGGTCGAGGAAGAACCGCTGTCCGGTCTCTCGCTCGGCGTCATGCACGCCGTGGTGCGCGAAGACGGCGATGCCGTCAACGGCGATCTCGACCTCGCGCTCGCTCATACCTCGCCGCCGATCGCGGCGACCGTGCGCAGTGCGTCGCGGTGGAGTCCGACGTCGTGGACGCGCAGCATGAACGCGCCGCGCCGGGCTGCCTCGACGTTCGCGGCGATCGTCGCCGCCGTCCGGTCACGCTCCATGTCCCCCATGATGCGGCCGAGGAAGCTCTTGCGCGACAGTCCGACGAGGACCGGGACGCCGCAGCGACGCTCGATCGCGTCGACGTGAGCAAGCAGCGCGAGGTTGTGCGCCACGTTCTTCCCGAAGCCGATGCCCGGATCGACACAGACGCGCCCGCGCGCGACACCGGCGTCGCAGGCGCGCTCGACGCGTTCGCAGAGCCAGTCGGCGACCTCGGCGACGACGTCGTCGTAGCGTGGGTCGTCCTGCATCGTCCGCGGCGTGCCCAGCATGTGCATCAGGCACAGATCGACGGCCTCGGCCGCGACGAGGTCGGCCATCGCCGGGTCGCCGAGGGCCGTGACGTCGTTCACCAGCGAGGCGCCGGCGCGGATCGCCGCCGCAGCGACGGCCGGCTTCGAGGTGTCGACCGACAGCGGCACATCGCTCGCGGCCCGAATCCCTTCCAGCACCGGGATCACGCGCGCCGCCTCGACGTCAGCTGGAACGGCCTCCGAACCCGGGCGGGTCGACTCGCCACCGACGTCGACGATGGCGGCACCCTCGCGCGCGTGTCGCAGCCCCTCGGCGATCGCGGCGGCCACGTCCTCGAAGCGACCGCCGTCAGAGAACGAGTCCGGCGTGACGTTGACGACCCCCATCAGCGCGGGCGTGACGAAGCGGTGCCGAAGCGAGGCGATCACGACGCGGATGGTACGGAGGCGGCTCGATCCGCTGCGAGATGTATGACGTATGGCGGCTGGTAGTCTGGGAGCATGGAGCGCACGACGGTGTACCTCCCTGCTGACATCCGCGACGACCTTCGCGACCTCTCGCGCCGTCTCGGACGCCCGCAGGCCGAACTGATCCGCGAGGCGATTGCAGGGCTGCTCGCCTCGCACCCGCCCACCCGACCGCGGTTCATCGGCTGCGTCGCCGATGCAGGCTTCGATGCGGCCGATGACGAGGCGATCCTCGCCCGCGAGTGGGGAACCCGCTGATCGTCCTCGACACGTCCGCGATCATCGCCCTGGCCGGTACGCGCCAGCGCGAGCACGCTGCCCTCACCGCGGTCGCCGCTGCTCAGCGCGGCCCATTCGTCGTGCCGGCCGCCATCCTCGCCGAGGTCGGCTACCTCCTCGAGACGAGGCTACAACACAAGGCGCTCGATACGTTCCTCGGCGACCTCGAAGAGGGGACGATGCAGCTCGACTGCGGTGAGCGCGACCTTGCGCGGATCCGCGCGCTGGTCGCCCGCTACGCCGACCTCCCACTCGGATTCGCCGACGCGGCCGTCATCGCCTGCGCCGAACGCCGCGCCGCCACCGTCCTCACGCTCGACCGAGACATCGGGATCGTCGCGCGCGAGGGAACGTTCAGCGTCCTGCCAGGCTGATAGCGCGACGGAACGCGTCCTCGACCTCGGCCGCGCCCCACGGCACCGGGTTGGTCGTGATGCAGTAGTCGGAGAGCGTGATCTCGACGACCCGTTGCAGCCCGTCGTCGGTCACGCCGACCGCGTCGCAGACGGGGAAGGCGACGCTCGCAAGCAGCGCCCGGACGGCCTCGATCCCTCGCCGCCCATCGCCTGCGCCGCCGGCTGGATGGCCGAGGGCGTCGGCGATGCGCTCCAACTCCTCGACGCGCGCCGGCCGGTTCGTCTCGAGACACTCCGCGAGCATGAGGCCGACCGCGAGGCCGTGCGGGAGATGGTGGAGACCGGCGAGGCCGTGCGCGAGCGCGTGCTCGGCGGAGCAGTCGGCGAGGTTGATGGCGAGCCCGCCACAGAGGCTCGCGAGGCTCATCTGCCGGCGGGCGTCCAGATCTGATCCGTCGCGGACGGTGGTCGCCAGCCCGGCCGCGGCGTGGCGGAGCCCCTCGCAGCCGATCGCGATCGAGAGCGGCGAGCGATTGGTGACCATGCACGCGGCGATGCAGTGCGCCGCGGCATCGACGCCGCCGTGGAGGGTCGGCGCCCGGGGCAGGCCGAGGGTGAGGAGCGGGTCGACGAGGGTCGCCTGGCAGCGCAGCAACGGGTGGCCGAACGCGCGCTTGCGGCCATCCGCCGTGCGGATCACGAACGCGCCGGTGAGGTCGGCGCCGGTGCCTGACGTCGTCGGCACGGCGACCAGCGGTACGTGCGGCGCGACCGGCGGCACACGCCCGGCGAGGACATCGGCACACGTCGAGTCGTGCCCGACGACGGCTCTCGTCCCGCGCGCGAGGTCGATCGCCGAACCGCCGCCGATCGCGACGATGCCGTCCGCACCGCTCGCGCGCAAGGCTTCCACGCAGGCCTCGAACTGGACGAAGGTCGGCTCGCCAGCCGCCTTGGTGAAGCGGCCGCACTCCGGACGGCCGGCGAGCGCCGCGACGACCGGGTCGAGCTGCGCGACCGGCTCCTCCATGACCACGAACGGTCGCTTGACACCGAAGCGGATCAGCACGTCGGGCAAGGAGGCGACGACTCCGTCACCGAACGCGATCTCGACCGGCAGCTGCGCGCTGAAGGCGTCGAGCACCGAGGGAGTCTACGCCTGGGCCGGCGGCGCGTCGGACGCGCCCGGCAGCGGCAGGCCGAGACCGCGCGGCTTCGACTCGCGCACCTTCTCCGTCGCCTCCGCTGGTTCCTCCACCGGAGCCGGCGGTGCCGGCGGGAACACGGTCTCCTCCGACTCGCCGTCGAGGAGTCGCAGGAACTGGTCACGATCGATCGTCTCGGCCTCGAGCAGGATCTTCGACAGGCGATGCAGTTCGTCGAGGTGCTCGCTCAGCATCTGCCGGGCCCGCTCGTGCGCCTCCTCGATGATCCGGCGGATCTCGTCGTCGATCTCGCGCGCCATCTCCTGCGAGTAGTCGGCCTCGTGACCGAACTCGCGGCCGAGGAACGGCTGGTCGTGCCTGGCGCCGAGCGCCCGCGGCCCGAGCTTCTCGCTCATGCCCCAGCGCATCACCATGTTCTTCGAGCTGCGCGTGACCTTCTCGATGTCGTTCGCGGCGCCGGTCGTGACCTCGTTGAAGACGAGTTCCTCGGCCGCGCGGCCGCCCAGCGTCATCGCGAGCGTGTCCATCAGCGCCGAGCGCGTAGTGAGGAACTTGTCCTCGGTCGGCATCGAGATCGTGTAGCCGAGCGCCTGTCCGCGCGAGATCACCGAGATCTTGTGCACGGGGTCGCAGTTCGGCAGGAAATGCCCGACGAGCGCATGCCCCATCTCGTGGTACGCGGTGATCAGCCGTTCCTTCTCCGACAGCAGCCGCGTCTTCTTCTCCGGGCCCGCGATCACGCGCATGATGCCCTCTTCGAGCTCCACAATCGTCACGGTCTTCTTGCCGTGCCGCGCGGTGAGAAGGGCTGCTTCGTTGACGAGGTTCGCAAGATCGGCGCCGGTGAAGCCAGGCGTCTGGCCGGCGAGCGTGCCGAGATCGACCGACTTCGAGATCGGCTTGCCGCGCGTGTGCACGCGCAGGATCTGCTCGCGGCCGGCGCGGTCTGGACGGTCGACGGCGATCTGCCGGTCGAAGCGGCCCGGGCGGAGCAGCGCCGGGTCGAGGATGTCGGGCCGGTTGGTGGCCGCGATCAGGATGACGTTGGTCTTGACGTCGAAGCCGTCCATCTCGACCAGCATCTGGTTGAGCGTCTGCTCGCGCTCGTCGTGACCGCCACCCATGCCGGCGCCGCGGTGGCGGCCGACGGCGTCGATCTCGTCGACGAAGATGATCGCCGGCGCGTTGTTCTTGGCCTGCTCGAAGAGGTCGCGGACCCGGCTGGCGCCGACGCCGACGAACATCTCGACGAAATCCGAGCCGGAGATCGAGAAGAACGGAACCCCGGCCTCGCCGGC
>VFJZ01000064.1 GCA_009885805.1 Actinomycetota bacterium | reverse complement strand
GTCTGCGGCGGTGCCATCGTCGCCGAGACCTCGACCGTCCCGTTCGACGCGGCCGGTAACGCGAAGATCCGCGAGGAGATCGTGGTGCCCGAACGCTGCCTCGCGCCGGCGGTGCTGCTGCACCCCGGTGGCAACGAGGCCGTCTACATCGGGACGAGCGGGTAGAGAAGGCTGCATCGGCGCACGGCGCGCAGGTAGGATGCGCGCCGTGCGCGACGCATCCCCTTCCTTCAAGTCCAGTCTCCCGGTCAAGCTCGCCTTCGGCGACGGCGTGATCTCGGAGCTACCCGCCGTCCTCGAGTCGCTCGGGGTCACCTCGGTGCTCGTCGTCGTGGAGCAACCCGTTGCCGACCACCGCGATGTCGTGGCCGCCCTCCAGTCCGCTGGCGAGAACGGCATGGCGATCGAGCGGTACGTCAAGGGACCCGGCGAGCCGACGTTCCAGCTCGCGGACGAACTCGCCGCGATGGTCACGGGCGGCGACCTGCAGGCCGTCGTCGGTATCGGCGGCGGGTCGGCGCTCGACGTCGCGAAGGCGGCGCGGATCATCGCCGACCAGGGTGGCAGCGGCCGGGACTATTCGGACGGCCGGCGGACGCCCGCACCGCCGCGGATCCCGCTCGTGCTCTGCCCGACAACGTCCGGCACCGGGAGTGAGGTGTCGGGCGCGAGCGTTCTGACCGACACGGCCGAGGATCGCAAGATCGGCTTCGGCCACCCGAACATGCGCGCCCAGCACGCACTCGTCGATCCGGTGCTGACGCACGGGTTGCCGCCGGCGCCGACCGCCCACTCGGGCGTCGATGCGCTCGCGCAGGCGATTGCGGCGTGCACGGTGTCCGACTCGTCCGCCCTGTCGGTCGCGTTCGGGCTCGAGGCCTGCCACCACATCGCCGCCTCGCTCGCGCGCGCCGTCGCGAACGGCGCCGATGCCGACGCGCGGCGGCAGCTCGCGATGGGGAGCCTCACGGCCGGGCTCGCGATGAACCTCTCCGACTGCGCCGCCGATCACGCTCTCGGCCAGGCGCTCGGCTCCGTCAAGCATCTGCCGCATGGCCTCACGGTCGGCCTCGTCGTCGCCGAGGCGCTCGACATCTCGCGCGGCGACTGTGCCGACCGGCTGGAGCGCGTCGCCGATGCGCTGGGCGAGCCCGCCGACGGCACGGCCGATGGCTCGCGGGCCGTGCGGGCGGTGCGCCGGATTCTCGCGGACGTGTCGTTCCCGACGCTGCGCGACGTCGGCGTGACCGCGGACGAGATCGGCGCGCTGACCGAGGCGGCCGTGACCGAGCAGGGCTTCTTCCTCGACATCGACTGTCACGACTGGACGCCCGCCGAGGTCGAGGCGGGGTTCCGGGCCGCCCTCGCCGTCGAACGGCGCTGAGGCCGTTCGTCCTCGGTGTATGAGCACCACGTTGCTAGCCGCCCGCCGTGCACTCCTCGACGAGGAGAAGCGCCTCACGCGCCTCCGTGACGAGGTCGCGGCGAAGCGCCGCGCCCTACCGCCCGTCCGCGTCGAGAAGCCGTACGCGTTCGACACACCCGTTGGCCGGCAGACCCTCGCCCAGCTGTTCGAGGGTCGCAGCCAGATCCTCGTCTACCACTTCATGTACGGCCCGGAGATGGCCGATCCGTGCAGGAGCTGCTCGTTCTGGGCCGACGGGTTCGATCACGTCGCGCCGCATCTGGCGGCCCGCGACGTGACGTTCACCGCGATCTCGCGGGCACCACTCGAGACACTCCAGGCCTGTTCGGCGCGCTTCGGCTGGTCGTTCCCGTGGGTCTCGTCGGCGCCGTCGGAGTTCAATCGCGACTTCGGCGTGACCTTCGACGGCTCGGAGGAGCAGCCGGCGTACAACTTCGGCACGATCAACCATGGCGGGGGCGAGGCGCCGGGAGCGAGTGCGTTCCTGCTCGACGATGATGGCGCCGTGTACCACACGTACTCCACCTACGCCCGGGGACTCGACGCGCTGAACCCGGCGTACGCGTGGCTCGACCTCGCGCCGCGCGGTCGCGATGAGGAGGGGCTGCCGTGGTCGATGGCCTGGCTTCGCCATCGGGACCGGTATGGCGACGACTGACGTCTCGGTCGCGGTCGTCGGGGGCGGCGCGATCGGCCTCTGCACGGCCTTCGAGCTCCACGAGTTCGGCGTTCGCGACGTGGTCGTGCTGGAGAAGCGGCACGTCGCGAGCGCGTCGAGCGGTCTCGCCGTCGGCATCATCGAGACGCAGTACCTCGACCCGGTACCGATCGCGATCCGCGTCTACAGCATGGACTTCTTCGGTCGGCTGGAGCGCGACGCCGGCCTCCCGATCACCCGCAACGGCTACCTGCGGCTCGGGCACTCGGGCGCCGATATGGAGCGGTACGCCCGCAGCGTCGAGATCCAGCGCGCGCTCGGCGTGACAGACTCGATGGTGCTCGACCGCGCCGGACTCCAGCGGGTCGTGCCGGGGATGGTGTGTGACGACCTGCTCGGTGCGCTGTACGGCCCCAGTGACGGCTACGTCGACCCTGCGCTGACCTGCACGATCATCGCCGGGCTGCTCCGCGATCGCGGCGTCGTCGTCGAACAGGAGACGGAGCTGACCGCCGCGGAGCGGACCGCTGATGGCCGCTGGCGCCTGACGACCACGCGCGGCGAGCGGACGGCGGATGTCGTCGTGAACGCGGCCGGGGCGTGGGCGACGCCGGTCGGAGACCTGCTCGGCGCACCCGCGACGGTGATCCCGCAGCGGCACCAGGCGCTGTTCGCGCGGCTGCCGGAGCCGTTCGGATTCGTGATGCCGTCGGTGATGGACTACGTGCCCGACTCGGGGCGGATGGGTCTCTACTTCCGGCACGACTCCGATCGCGCGCTCGTCGCCGGACTCCACACGGAGGATCTGCTGAAGGACGTCGTCGACCCCGATCGCTACCGGCGCGGGGGCGACGACCTGCAGTACATGGCCGCCGTCGGCGAGGCGCTCGCCGAGCGGCTGCCGACGTTCGCGGACGCCGGCCTCGACGGCGTCTGGAGCGGGATCTATCCGATCGCGCCGGACGG
The DNA here is from genome assembly GCA_009885805.1 of Actinomycetota bacterium. Lineage (GTDB taxonomy): Bacteria > Actinomycetota > Thermoleophilia > Gaiellales > F1-60-MAGs149 > VFJZ01. The sequence goes on along the minus strand of VFJZ01000064.1, from coordinate 10,809 downwards.
CGAGCCGTCGATCGGCCCGTATCGCGACCATCCCGGGGTGATGGCGGCGTTCGGCGGCGGCGGCTCCGGCTTCCAGTCGGCGCCCGGCATCGGCAGGACGGTGGCGGAGTGGATCGTCCACGGGGCGCCGCGGACGGTCACCGGTGTACGCGAGTTGCTGCCTGATCGGTAGGCCGCCGCCCGCGCCTGCGCGTATCACCTGCGGCAGAGGCGGGCACGGACGCGCAGGAGTCCGTCCGCACCGAGGAGGCGGTGCACTTCGTGGCTCAGCGGCGAGTCGATCTCATCGCAGCTCGCCAGGAGTCGTAGTGCTTCGAGCGGTGCGCTCGCGCCGATGGCGTCGGCCCGTTGCGCGAGGCGTTCCTCGTCCAGCAGGCCGTGAGCGAGGAGCCGTCCGGCCTGCAGCGCTACCTCGAGCGCGCCGGTGCCGTGCCACTGCTCGACACGATCGAGGATCAGGTCCTCGAGGCTGATCACTCGCACCGTTCCGATCACTGTGGCGACGGCGCCCGCTGGTTCGAGCACCCACGCCGGCACCTCGATGGCGAGTGCCAGGTCCTCGTCGAACCAGTGGCGGCCTTCCCTGGCGAACTCGAACTCGCCGTGTAGCACCTCGTCGATGTCGGCTTGGCTGGCAATCCCGACAAGGTCGATATCGCGTGAGACGTGTGCCGCCGGATCCCAGAGCGCGACGGCACTGCCGCCGACGACGGTCAGAACGATCCCACGGGCGTTGAACCGTGCCAGCACCTCCTCCGCCGCGATCCGCGCACGACGGTTCTGGTCGCGTTCGTCACGAAGCCGTCGGTCAAGGCGCAGGCGGTGCTCGTCGGGCACGTCAGCCTGCGCCGATCACGAGCTCGTCGCAGCCGAGGCGGCGCAGGATCGCCGCTTCGACCTGGTTTCGCGGTCGCTCGCGCCGAATGCGCGGCGCCGGGCCGAGAGCAGCCGTCGCGGAGCGGACGCGCGCAGACGAGAACCCCGTCGGTGCGCCGTCGGGTGGCGGAGCGATGAGCGGCGCGATCACCGAGAGCGGCCGTTCGCCGAGAACGGCGGCGACGCTCAGCCCGCGCAGCGCGGGCTGCGGAGCCAGGAGCCAGCGCCCGGTCCCGCCGGCGTCGCCGACGAGACGCTCGACCTCGGCGGCGACGTCCGTCAAGAGCGTGATCGCCCGCGCAGTTCCGGCCCGGACGCGAGGTCGAGCGCCGCCGTCGAGAGCGATCTCCCAGCGGCGGATCATCTCGCGCGTCACACCGATGGCGGCCGCTCGCGTCCGTGCGGTCGGGAACCACCGCGCGAGCAAGGCGTACTCGTCGGGGAGCGATCGCATGGATGAAAGTCTATCTAAGTAGGCTGTAGAACGCCTACTTTTGACACTCAGACCTTGTGAGCGTTGTCGGGGCGGTTGGTTGCCGTCCGGAACGATGATCTCCCCGGTGGAGCCTGCAGCGGCAAGCCCCGCCCTGCAGCCTCGGATACGCGCGGTGGCTGTGTTTTCGACCGCAGGCGTCGTCGTGACAGCGCTGGCGATCCTCGGTACTGACCCGGCATCCGGGTCTACGGCGTCGCTCGCATGGGTCGCGACATCAGTCGCTATCGACCGCGCTCACCGCTGCGGCAGTTGTATGCGGCATCCACGATGCTGCGGCCGCGCTTCGGCCAGCGAAACGCCGAGCGGATTCGTTAGCCGCACCACCGCATCGCCGCTAGCGCGAGCGCCTGCGCGCACCGCACGAGGTCGTCGACGGGCACGAACTCGTCCGCACGGTGGGCGTTGTCGATGTGGCGTGGCCCGAAGCCCACCATCGGTGTGTTGCCGAAGCGCGTGAACGTCGCCGCGTCGAACCACGAGTCGAGGCCGCCGATACGGGTCTCGCAGCCGGCGTCAGTGGCGGCGGTCAGGATCGCGCCGATCACGGGGTGGTCGGGCGGCACCTCGAACGGCGGGATGTCGATCGTCCAGGTGATCCGCGGCGGGTGCTCCTTCAGCCACGGGTCGGCCTGCGCCGCGTCGGCGAGGAACGCGGCGAACTCGGCTTCGACGGCGGTGCCCCAGCCGTCCGCGTCGGCGTTCTGCGGCAGGTAGTTCAACATTGATGTCACGGAGCACGAGGACGGGTAGGTGACGATCCACTCGCCGCCCGCGACGACTGTCGGCGTGATCGTCGTCGGGGAGAGGATCGGGTGTTGCATGTCGGTGCGCGTCCGCCACTCCTCCCTCAGTCGCGCGAACGCGGCGAGGACCGTCTGCATCTTCTCGATCGCATTGACGGCGCCGCCCTCACGCCAGTGCGGCTGCGTCAGTTCGGCGTGGCCGGCGCGCCCGTCGACGGTGACGATCGGCGTGAGCGAGCCGCGGCTGCAGGTCCAGACCTCGAAGCCGGTCGGCTCGGTGCAGATGCCGGCGTCGGCGCGGACGCCGTGCGCGACGCAGGCGATGCCGCCGGCGCCGGACGACTCCTCATCCGTGTTCGTACAGACGATCAGATCACCCGCGAGTGGCACGCCGAGGCGCCGGAGCGTCTCGACGGCGAACACCATCGCGCCGATGCCGCCCTTCATGTCACAGGTTCCGCGCCCGTAGAGGTTGCCGTCGCGGATCTCCGCCCGCCACGGGTCGCTCGTCCAGCGGTCGACCGGCTCCGGCGTGACGACGTCGATGTGCCCGTTGAACATCAGCGACCGGCCACCGCCTCCGCCCGGGAACGTGGCGGCGAGTTGCGGTCGTCCGGCGAACTGGAGACCCGGCTCGATCTGGCGTGAGCCCGCGACGTCCGCCGCGTCGGGCTCCCAGATGTCGACGCTCGCGCCGTGCGCCCGCAGCCGGTCGCCGAGGTACGCCTGCAGCGCCGCTTCCTGGCGCGGCGGATCGTCGAGCGCGCGCGCGGTCGTGTCGAAGGCGACGAGATCCGTGACGAGCGCGATCAACTCGTCACGACCCGCCTCGATGGCGTCGAGGACGGTGCGTTCGGCGTCGGTCATGTCATCTCCCCTGTCGCTCGGCGATCCGTCGCATGAAGTACCGGAACCACATCGGCCCGAACGGGACGTAGACGCGCACGTGTGTGCCGCCGGCGGCGAGTTCCTCCGCCAGGTCGCGCTGAACGCCGAGGAGCATCTCCAGGCGCCGGGCCTCGAGCGCCTCGCGGAGAACGGCGTCGTGGGTGGCGAGGAGGACTTCCACCTTCCGCGCCCGCAGCGCACGGGCCAGACGCAGGTAGCTGACATCGGTCTCTGGCCCGTACGGATAGGCAGTCGGCCGCGACTCGACGAACGCCCCCTTCACCAGACGTACCGGGATGCCGAACGACGCAACGCGGGCGACGTCGTGGTGGCTGCGTCGCAGGTTCGCCTGCAGGGTGCAGGTGAGGCGCGCCCCCTTGCTCGCCGCTGCCTCGACCACGTCGAGGACGGCGTCCGCGCGCGCCGCGTCCTCGGCCCCGATCTGCAGCCGCATCCCCTCGGGCAGGCGCTCGGTGATCGTCGCGAGTTGGTCGCTGCAGAACTGTCGCGACACGTCGAGGCCGAGGTGGGAGAGGTCGGCCGAGACCCAGACGTCGCCATCGATTGCGGCGGCCGCCTCGATCAGTGCCGTGTAGCCCGCGGCTGCGCGCCGCGCCACCGCCGGATCTCGGACCAGCTCGCCGAAGGCGTCGAGACTGACCGCCACGCCGCGGGCGGCGAGGCTGCGCGCCACCGTCACGGCCTCGGCGAGCGACTCGCCCGCGACGTAGCGGCGTGCCATACCCATGACCCGCGGACGAGCGCCCGGAACGCGGTCGACGAGCGACTCGAAGCGGTCCGACATCGCCAGCCCGAAGGCGACCCGTCGCCGCACTGTCACGGCTGCCTTCCTGACGCGAGCAGTCCGCCGAGGCCGACGAGCACGCCGCCGCCGGCCGCGGTCAGCCGTTCGAGGCGGCGCGGTGAGGAGGCGAACCAGCGGCGGGCGCGCGCGGCGGCGAGGGCCCAGGCCGAATCGGTGACGAGCGCGAGGGCGATGAAGATCGCGCCGAGCAGCGCCATCTGCGCGGGGACGCCGCCGGCGCCAGGTTCGACGAACTGCGGGAGGACCGCGACGAAGAAGACGATCGCCTTCGCATTCGTGATGCCGACGAGGAACGCCGCGCGGAGGACGTGCGCCGTGCGCTCAACCGGCGCGTCTGCGGTCGTCGCCGCTCGCCGGTGGCGGATCGTCTGCACGCCGAGCCAGACAAGGTAGATCGCGCCCGCGAGGCGGATCGCCGTCAGCGCACCAGCCGAGGCAGCGACGATTGCGCCGACGCCGGCCGCCACGGCCAAGGCCTGCACATAGACGCCCGCGGCGTGTCCGACGACGGTCAGAAGCGCCGCGCGGCGGCCGATCGAGACCGCGCGGCCGATGATGAACAGCACGCCGGGGCCGGGGATCACGACGACCACGAACGCGACCACGGCGAACGCCCAGATCCGATCGGTCGGTGGCACGCGCGGATGATACTGTCGCGGCATGTGCCGCAACATCCGCACCCTGCACAACTTCGAGCCGCCGGCGACGGACGACGAGGTCGAGGCGGCCGCGCTCCAGTACGTCCGCAAGATCAGTGGCGTCACACGACCCTCGCGCGCCAACGAGGCGGCGTTCGCGGTCGCCGTCGCCGAGGTCACGGACGTCTCGCGGCGGCTGCTGGCCGCCCTGGTGACGACCGCGCCGGCGCGAACACGCGAGGCGGAGGCCGCCAAGGACCGGCTTCGGAACGAGCAACGGTTCGGGCCCCGAACGGCGTAAGCGCGTGCTGATTCGCCGGGAGGAGCCGCGCGACCACGATGCCGTCCGCACGCTGCTGACGGCGTCGTTCGAGGGCGACGAACCCCGGCTCGTCGAGCGGCTTCGTGGCGGTCCGGACGGACTTCCCGAACTGACGCTGGTTGCGGAGATTTCCGGCGCGATCGCCGGCCTCGTCGTCGGCTCGCGAGCGACCGTCGACGGTCGGAACGCCGTCGCGCTCGGGCCCCTCGCCGTCTTGCCACGGTTCCGTGGCCACGGCATCGGCCGCGCGCTCGTCCGGTCGTTCGTCCTGGTCGCCGGACTCCGTGGTGAGCGACTGGTCGGCGCCCTCGGCGATCCGGCGTTCTACGGCGACCTCGGCTTCGTGCCGGCCGCCAACCTCGGCATCAGGCCGCAGGAGTCGGGCTGGGCGGCGAACTTCCAGGTCGCGGCCCTCCCGGCGTACGTGCCGGCGCAGCGGGGCGTCTTCCGCTACGCCGCGCCCTTCAGCGGATGACGACACGCGAGCCGGCGCTCGACCGGCTGCGCGGTTTCGCACTCTTCGGCATCTGCGTCGTCAACGCCCCGTTCCTGCTCGTGTCGGTGACGTTCGGCGCCGGCGGCGCCTCGCTCTCATCGGCGCTCGACGAGCTCGCGGTGCTGCTCGTGTCGTGGCTACTCATGGCGAAGTCGTACGTCATCTTCGCCTTCGTCTTCGGCTACGGCGCGTCGATCCTCCTCGCCCGTAGCTCCGGGCGGGCCTACCTGCGGCGAATGGTCGGCCTCGCGCTGCTCGGCGTCGCGCACGGCCTCCTGCTGTTCAACGGCGACATCCTGCTCGCCTACGGGCTGATCGGAACGATGCTGCTCGTGCTGCGGCGGGCGTCCGATCCGATCGTGCTCGGCGTCGGCGCCAGCTGCTTCCTCCTTCATGTCGTGTTCTCGGTCCTCGAGGTGTCGTCGCCGGAACTGGGCGACGCCGACTTCGACGCGATCTTCGACGTCGAGCAGGCCTGGGTCGTTGCCGGCTTCGGCGAGCTGATCTCGCTCAGGGCCTCGATCTGGCCGGACACGGTCGATTTCGTGCTCCGGCTCCAGGGCGGCGTTGTCGCCGCGATGTTCTGCCTCGGCTACGTCTGCGGGCGCCACCATCTGCTCGGCCGGGTCGCGGAGCATCGCGCCGCGTTCCGGCGGATCCGCACGATCGGGCTCGCGGTTGGCCTGCCGTTGCAGCTCGCCGCCGCCTGGCTGCTGGTGGAGACCACCTGGTTCGACCTCGGCTTCCTCATCAACACGATCACGTCGCCGCTCCTCTCCGCCGGCTACGTCGCCGCGATCGCGCTCATGCCGCGGCAGCCGGTACTCGAGCGCGCCGGGCAGATGAGCCTGTCGGTCTACCTCGGGCAATCGCTGCTGCTGACGCTGCTCGCGAGCGCCTGGGGCCTCGGGCTGTATCCGCTCGACGCCAGCGCGACGTTGGCCGCGTCGGTCGGCGTGTTCGCCGTGCTCGTCGCAGCCGCGGGCTGGTGGTCGCAGCGGTTCGCGCTCGGCCCGGTCGAGGGGCCTCTGCGCGCCTTCACCTACTGGCGGCCGGTCAGGTGGTCGCGGAGCGACCCCGACGACCGTGCAGCCAGCGGATGACTTCGATCAGCACCGTCAGGCTGACGGCGACGCCGAACGCGATCCCGAACGCGAGGGTGTGGTTGTCCTCGAACGTCCGCCCGCCGAAGTAGCCGAGCGATGCGGCGTAGGTGGCCCAGAGGGTCGCGGCGAGTGCGTCCCAGGCCATGAAGCGACGGCGTGGCTGGCGCGTGACGCCGCTCGCGACCGTGATCGCCGTGCGTCCGCCGGGGATGAAGCGGGCGGTGACGAGGAGCAGGCCGCCACGTACCTCGAGTTGGCGGGTCGCCCACGCCAGGCGGCGCTCGCCGCCGGCGCCACGCAGGATCGTGCGGCGCAGGAAGCCCTCCGCGGACATGCCGAGCTGGTAGGCGAGGTTGTCACCGATGAACGCGCCGAGCGCGCCGGCCGCCATCACGAGAGCAAGTTCCTGATGGCCCTGGCCGGCGGCGACGCCGCCGATGATGATCATCGTCTCCGACGGGACGATCGGGATCACGGAGTCGAACAGGGCGATCAGGAAGGCGACCAGCAGATAGATCGGCTCCTGCGCGAGGTCGCGCAGGGCGTCGAGGATGTCGCCGATGATCCACAAGTCCGGAGCGGAGGGTAGCGGTCAGCGGCGAATGGCCCGCGAGACGAACAGCCGGTACGGAAGGCGGACCGCCTCGCCGATCGGGGCTGCTGCGCGGGCGATCGCCTCGATCTCGCGCAGGATCGCGTCGCGAGCGGCGGGTGGTTGCAGCGAGACCATGCTCATGCTCGCCGCGAGCGCGACGACGTCGTCCGGCGACATCTCCTGTTCGTGGGCGAACTCGCGAACCTCGACGGGGCCGTAGTCAGGCGAGCCGGCGACGCCATCGATCGGCGGAGCGGCGGCCGTGACGCGTTCGCCCGTCGCGGCGGCGAACCGCGCCACCCACGGCTCCCGCTCGTCGCGGACGTTGTAGAGAAACCCGGCGAGGCCGTCCGGGCGCAGCACGCGGACGATCTCGGCTGCCGCGCGCTGACCGTCGAACCAGTGCCACGCCTGTCCCACGAGCACCGCATCGACGCTGGCGGCCGCGACCGGGATCGCCTCGGCCGAGCCCGCCATCGCCCACGCGGCCGGACTCCGCGCCGCCAGTCGCGTGAGCATCGCCGGGTCGGGTTCGACGGCGACGACGTCGTGGCCCGCCGCGAGCAGGGCCGCGGTCAGCTTGCCGGTGCCGGCGCCGAGGTCCAGCACCGTCCGCCGTCGCCGTCCGACGAGCCAGGTGATCGCTCGTTCCGGGTACGTCGGTCGCCCCCGTTCGTACGCGTCGGCGACGGGTCCGAAGGCGCGCGCCCGCTCGCTGTCGGGAAATCGTCTGCGGTTCATGGCGCGGTCCCGCGCCCGGCGAGTCGCTCGAAGTGCTCCGCGGCCTCGTCCGGAGTCGCCTCGGGGAGCGACGCAGCCGTGTAGATGGTGCGGCGGAAGTCGACGTCGGGGCCGAGCATCACCCAGTGTGCGCCGGGCTCCGCCTCGTACGGGAGACCGACGCTGCCGCAGTTGACGACGCGGTGCTCACCCACGCGCCGGTCGTACTGCACGTGCGTGTGGTCGTAGCGGACGACGTGTTCGGCCGTGTCCGCCAGCAACGCGGCGACGATCCCCGGCGGCGTGCGGCGGGTGATGATCGACTCGTCGTCGCCGGGCACGGCGTGGCAGAAGCGGACGGCACCGAGGCCGTCGACGACGAAGCCGAGCGAGGGCGGAAGATCGGCGTCGATGCGATCTTCGCGATCGGCGTTGCCGCGGATGCAGTGCGGATCGGGGCGGCTGCGGAGCACGGCCAGCGCCGACGGGCCGATGTCGCCGCAGACGACGATCACGTCCGGACGTTCCCGGTCGGTGTCCTCGAGGACCGCGCGCAGCGCAGCGGTGGCGTCGTGGATGTCGGCGATGGCGGCGACGCGCCTCAGCCGCCGGCAGCGGCGATCGGCGCGAACATTCGCAGGATCTCGAGCACGCCGTCGATTCTATGCTGTCGTCGTGGACGACGACGGGAGGCGCGGGCTCGACCCGATCCGGGAGGAGGTCGATGACCTCTGCGCGCGGACGGTCGCCGAGGTGCGGCGGCGCGCCGACGTGTACTGGGACGCCTACGCGGCCGACCGTGACGACGCGCGGCTCGCGGCCTGGTTCGTGCCGCGCTGCTGGCGGGAGATCGACTACGTGTTCATGCTCGGCGAGCAGATCCGCCGCTACGGCTTCCGCTTCCAGCGCAAGCACGTCAGCGCGCTCGCGCGGCAGTTGCTGGACGAGGCGGAGCACTACGACGAGGTCGCCCGCATCATCGAGCGCCTCGGCGGTGTCGTGCCGACCGCGCCGCCGCCGTCGGCCGTGACCTGGAGCCGGTTCCTGTGGGAGTGCCTCGACCGGCACCCGCTCGGCGCGATCGCGGCCTGGAACATGTCCGAGACTGCGGCCACCGGCACGCTCGAGGGGATCGTCGCGGCCGGGCGCCGCTACGACCTCCCGGACGTCGTCAAGACGTACGAGCAGATCATCCGCGACGAGACGTTCCACGTCGGGCTCGGTCGGGCGCTGCTCGACCGTTACATCGTGAACGACGCCGACGTCGCCGAGGTGCGCCGGGCGATGACGACGATGGCGGCGATCGTGGTCGAGTCCCACGTCGCCGTCGATCTCGTCGTGTGACCGGGGAGCCTGTCATTCGCTGACACCGGGCCACGCCGGGACCAGCGCGATCTGGACGTACAGGTCGGGCGTCACGCGGGGAGGGTAGACTCGGCGCCGCATGGAGTCGGCGAAGCAGATGAAGCTGTACGACCGCGTCGAGCGCGTCCACAACGAGTTGCGTGCGCTCGGTATCGCGGACGACGCGCCGCTCGACGTCGCGCAGCTGACGCCGTTCGATCAGTACCACTACCACGGGACGGCCGCGGTCGACGAGGCGATCGCCGCGCTCGATATCGATGCATCGTCGCGCGTGCTCGATGTCGGCGCGGGCATCGGCGGCCCCGCCCGCTACCTGGCGGCGACGGCCGGCTGCCACGTCACGGCGCTGGAGTTACAGCCCGACCTCGATGCAACCGGCGCCGATCTGACGCGTCGCTGTGGCCTCCAGGGGCGGGTCGAGCACGTCCGTGGCGACATCCTCGACGGCGCGCCAGCCGCGGGAACGTACGACGCCGTCATCTCCTACCTGACGATCCTGCATATCCCCGATCGGGCGCGGCTGTTCGCCGCGATCCACCGGGCGCTGCGGCCCGGCGGCGGGCTCTACATCGAGGACTTCACGCTGCTGCGGGAGGCCGACGAGGCCGAACGGGAGACCCTGCGGGTGAAGGTGCAGTGCCCGTATGTCCCGTCCCCGGCCACGTACGTCGTGCACCTCGTTGGAGCCGGCTTCAGGAATGTTGCGCTGGAGGATGTGACCGCCTCGTGGACCTCCTTCATCGCCGAGCGGCTGGCGGCGTTTCGCGCCGACCGGCCACGACTCGATGCCATCCACGGCACCGACCTGGCGGATGGGTTGGAGGACTTTTACGCGACGATGGCGTCGCTGTACGGCGCCGGCGTGCTCGGCGGCGCCCGCATCACGGCGCGGCGCTGACCAGCAGGGCGTTCCCGGCCGGGTCGCGCACGATCGCGCCGTCGGCGTGAGGCTCCGGTTCCTGCCCGCTGTCGGCGACCGCCGCCAGCAACCGGTCCCGCTCGGCGCGCTCCGGCAGCACGATCGTGGCGTGGACGAGCGCCGCGGAGCCCGCCGGCGGCGGCCCCGCGCCGCGCGAGTTCCACGTGTTGCCACCGAGATGGTGGTGATAGCCGCCGGCGCCGAGGAACGTCGCCTGATCAGCGAGCGTGATCATCTCCTCGAAGCCGAGTAGGTCGCGATAGAAGGCGAGGGTCGGGGAGATCGACGCCGCCTGCAGGTGGACGTGCCCGACGATCGTGCCCGCCGGGAGGCCGTTGAACGGCCGCTCGTCGCCGGCGATCGCGCCGAGCAGGCCGTCGGCGTCCAGCGGAAGTGTCCCCATCTGCGCCACCTTCCCCTCCCAGATCTCGCGCGGCCGGTCGGCGTAGATCTCGATGCCGTGGTGGTCCGGGTCGCGGAGGTAGAGCGCCTCCGAGACGAAGTGGTCGCTGGCGCCTGAGAGTGCGACGCCGTCGGCGACCGCGTGCGCGAGCCAGCGGGCAAGGTCGGTGCGCTCGGGGACGAGGAGTGCGACGTGGAAGAGACCCGTGGCGCGCGGCGCCGGCTGTGCACCCGGCAGCTCGTGGAAGTGCAGCAACGGCGTGCCGCCGGCGCCGACCGTCGCCTCGTCGCCGCCGCGGTCGATCACGTCGAGCCCGATCGCGCCGGTCCAGTAGGCGAGCGTGCGGTCGAGGTCGGCCACCGTCAGGCGGACGGCACCCATCCTCGTTGCCGCGGCGATCACTGCGCGAGGTGTGC
>VFJZ01000099.1 GCA_009885805.1 Actinomycetota bacterium | reverse complement strand
TCGAGAAGGCCAACAACACGGTCTACGGACTGTCGGCCGGCGTCTGGACGGACAAGGGCGCGAAGGCCTTCCGCCTCGCCCAGAAGCTCCGCGCCGGCGTCATCTGGGCGAACACCTTCAACGTCTTCGACCCGGCGGCTCCGTTCGGCGGCATGCGCGAGTCGGGCTTCGGGCGCGAGGGCGGGCGGGCGGGTCTCGCGGAGTACGTGCAGCTCTGATGCGCCTCGAGGTCAAGAAGACGTACAAGCTCCTGATTGGCGGCGCGAGCGTGCGCTCCGAGTCGGGTCGCGTCGCCGCGGTCGCTGACGCCGCCGGCCACCATCTGGCGAACGCGCCGCTTGCGTCGCGAAAGGACGGCCGCGACGCCGTGCGGGCCGCGCGCGCCGCCCTCGACGGCTGGCGAGGCCGCACCGCGTACAACCGCGGGCAGATCCTCTACCGCCTCGCCGAGGTGCTCGAGGCGCGCACCGAGGAGTTGGCCGGTGTCGTCGCATCGTCAGGCGCGGGCACGACCGCCGAGGCGCGCCGGGAGGTCGCCGCCTGCGTCGATGCCGTCGTCTACTACGCCGGCTGGACCGACAAGCTCGCGAGCGTGCTCGGTGGCGTCAACCAGGTCGCCCAGCCCTACTTCGCGTTCTCGGTGCCCGAACCGGTCGGGGTCGTCGCGCTGCTCGCGCCGGACACGCCGCAGCTCGCCGGCCTCGTCGACCCGCTCTGCGCGGCGCTCGCCGGGGGCAATGTCGTCGTGGCGCTCGTCTCCGAGGCCCATCCCCTGGCCGGGCTCGATCTCGCCGAGGTGCTCGAGACCTCCGACGTGCCCGCCGGCGTCGTCAACCTCCTCGCCGGCCACCGCGCCGACGTCGCGCCGCACCTCGCGAGCCACGGCGATGTCGACGCTGTCGTCGACGCGCTCGGCGACGCCGACCTCGAGCGGCGCTGCGCCGAGAACGTGACGCGGTTTCGACGCCCGGGGCCGGCCCTCACGCTCGCGGCGGTCGAGCGGACGCTCGAGATCAAGACCGCGTGGCACCCCGTGGGCAGCTGATGCCGGTCGCACTCGTGACGGGAGCCTCGTCGGGCATCGGCCGTGCGATCGCGGCCGACCTCCTCGCGTCGGGGTGGTCGGTCACCGCCGTCGCGCGCGACCCCGCGCGAGGTGCGCTCGACAGCGCCTTCGAGGTCGCCGCCGACCTGCTCGACGAGCAGCAGGCGGTCGCGGCCGTCGCCGCCCACGCCGAGCGGTACGGAACGCTCGATCTGCTCGTGAACGCCTCCGGCGTCGGCTATGGCGCGCCGATCGACGCGTTCTCGACGAAGCGCTACGACCTGACGTTCGGGATCAACATGCGCGGCCTCTTCCTCGTCACGCGCGAGGCGATGCCGTTGCTGCGCGCGAGCCGGGGGCGGATCGTGAACCTGGCGTCGATCGCCGGCCTGCAGGCAGAGCCCGGCCTCGCCGTGTACGCGGCGACCAAGCATGGCGTCGTCGGGTTCTCGCGCGCTCTCTCGGAGGAGCTGTTCGACGCGGGCGTCCGCGTCACCGCGCTCTGCCCGGGGTTCGTCGACACGCCGATGACGACGTTCATCCAGGACCGGATCCCGGGGACGGAGATGGTGCAGGTCGACGACTGCGTCGCGGCCGTCCGGTTCCTACTGGCGCTCAGCCCGGCGGTGAAGGTGCCCGAGCTGATCCTGGACGGCCCGCCGATCCCTGATCTGTCGGGCTAACGCGAGGTTCCCGGGCGTCATCGCACGCCCTGCCGGAGAAGAAGCTCGAAGCGCGACAGATCGAGTCACCCCGCCTGGCGCAGCTCCGGGGCGATGACGGCCTCACCGTCTGGCCGAAGCTGATCGGCTGGCTCGATGACGAGTTTCGGCGTCAGGGATCGGGCGACTCCCGGGTCCTCCGGAAACGCTGCGGGAACCTCAGGATCACGAGCCTGGAGATGGGCCGCGGCGTAGACGGATCGAGCGGCCCTTGTCGATCAGCTGCGGATCTGGTTTGTCTTGGTCGCCTTGACCTCGCCGAGCGAGACGACGCGGTCGATCTAGAACTTGCGTTCGCTTGCAACCGGCCGACTGGCGCTGCTAGACGATCACGGAGCGCGTGGTAGTCTCGTCGGTGGGGGACCGGCTGGCGGTGCCCAGGGGTGCGGGGCTCGTCCCCGCAGCCAACGAAGGAGACGACATGTCCGCGCAGCCCGTCACGATCTCCGACTATCTGCAGGATTTCGCGGATGTCCGCGAGGTGATCCAGCTCTACATCGACGGCGCCAACGGCGACGTCGAGAAGCTGCGTCGCGCGTTCCACCCGGACGCCCGGATGTTCGGGCACATCGGGTCGGTCGACAGCTATGCCCCGATCACCGACTTCATGGCGATGGTCGAGGAGAACCCGGGCTGGGCCGGGCCGAACTTCCGCGCGATCGTTCGCTCGATCGACATCGTCGGCGACGCCGGCGTCGTCGTCGTCGTCATGACCGACTACATCGGCTGCGACTTCGTCGACTACCTCAGCGTGGCCCGTATCGACGGTCGCTGGCAGATCACGAACAAGACCTACGCGCACACCGGCGGTGAGATGCCGTCACACGACTGACGCTGCTGTCCCCGTCAGCGCGTCACGTTCCGCCGGGCGACGGTGGAGCGCACGCCGCGTGATTCGAGCGCCGCGGTGCGCCACCCTGGCCTCCGATCCTCCGCAGGCACGGCAGCCGGCGACCCGGATGGCAAACCGCTCATCGTCGAACAAAATGTCCAGCGGCTGAGGCGGTCCGCCCGTCGATCGACCTGATGCCGCGGCGGCACCGTGCGCCGTCCTGGTTCCGCGGCTACGGGCCGCTGACGCTGCCCGGGCGGAGCGACCGCGCATGGGTGCGAACACCGGCGATCGCGTCCACGAGCGCCGGCAGCTGGGTTCGCGGGATCTGATCTCCGAAGTCGTGTGCGATACCGTCGCGGTGGATGGCGCGCGCGGCGCCGAGTCGTTCGCGGCCCGTCGGCGTCAGCTCGACCAGCAGCACGCGGCGATCGCCCTCCGGCCGCACGCGCGTCACGAGTCCGGCTGCAACCGGCGAGTTCGGCCTCGGCCCGCTCGGCCCGGCGGCGGAGCGCGCCGACGGTGACGGCGATCGCTTCAGGTTCGGCTCGCCCTCGCCGACTCCTAACGGGTGATCGGCGCCGCCCTGCTCGACCTAACGCTCGTGGGTATCGGGCTGTTCGGCGTGCTCGCGCTGCTCTTGGTCAGCCGCAAGGCGTCACGGACGCGCCGCGAGGAGGTCTCGCTCGCCCGTCGCACTGCCTACCGGGCGCTACTCGCCGATCCGGACCCGGACGCGTTCGAGCCGCTGCTGGCGGCGTTGTCGCGTGGCGGCGAGGAGATCAGCGAGTTGCTCGCCGTGCTCGGTCACGTGCGCGCGCCGGCGGCGGTGTGCGAGATCGTCCGCCAGTCCGGCGTCGGCGATGCGCTGATCTGGCGCTTACGACTGCGCGATCCGGCTGCGCGCGGTCACGCAGCGCTGCTGCTGGGGGCGCTCGGCGTCGTGGACGCGACGCTGCCGGTGTCGTCCCTGCTCCGGGATGCCGACCACGACGTGCGGCACGCCGCGATCCGATCGCTCGGCCTGCTCGCTACCGAGACGGCGGCGCTGGCCCTGATCGATGCGATGCGCGACGGGCTGATCGCGCCCGACCGGGTCCTCGAGCACCTCGGGCCGTGGGCGTCGCGGCCCCTGAACGACGCCTATCACGTGGCCGCTCTCAGACCCCTGCGCGGGATCGTCGCCGAGGCGCTCGGGCTGATTGCGGACGCCTCCGCCGGCCCCGCGCTTCAGGGTCTCCTCGAGGACGGCACGGAGGAAGAGCGGACGCGCGCCTGTCGCGCGATCGGACGGATCGGCGATCGTCGACTCGGCGGCGTGATCGAGGTCGCGTTGCGCGACCCCTCGTGGCAGGTACGCGCCCAGGCCGCGGCCGCTGCCGGCGCGCTCGCACTGAACGACGAGCGTGTCGTCCGGCTGCTCGCCGACGGCCTCGGTGACGAGGCCTGGTGGGTGCGATCGAACAGCGCCGACGCTTTGCGCGCGGTCGGGGCACGCGGGCTCGCGGCCCTGGAGACCGCTTGCCGCGGTGACGACGTCTTCGCCCGTGACCGCGCTCGCGAGGCGCTCGAGCTCGAACGGATGCGGGCCGCGTGAGCACCCTGCGGACGATCTCCGAGGCGTTCACCGTCTCGATGCTGATCTACTTCGCCGTCCTCAACGCCATCTACACGCTCCTCGTCTGGCTCGGCTGGCGCGGCATCCGCGACTACGTCCGGCGGCGCCGGATGATCGACTACGAGACGATGACCTCGTCGAAGCTGACGCTACCGATCTCGATCGTCGCGCCCGCCCACAACGAGGAGCCGGTGATCGTCGAGGCGGTGCGCGCGCTGCTCGGTGCGCGCTACCCGGAGTTCGAGGTCGTCGTCGTGAACGACGGCTCGACCGATCGCACCCTCGAGATCCTCGTCGAGGCGTTCGCGATGCTGCGCGTCGAACGCGTGCCCCGCGCGCGCCTCGCGACCGAACCGATCCGCGCGGTCTACGCCTCCGCCCTGCATCCGCGCCTGGTCGTGATCGACAAGGCGCAGGGCGGCAAGGCCGACGCGATCAATGCCGGGCTGACGTTCGCCCGCTATCCGCTGTTCTGCTGCATCGACTCCGACACCGTCATCGAGGACGACGCGCTGGTGCGGCTGGTGCGGCCGTTCCAGACGCATCCGGAGACCATCGCCTGCGGCGGCGTCGTGCGGATCGTGAACGGCTCGACGGTCGAGGCCGGCCGTGTCAGCGAGGCCCGCACACCGAAGAGCGCGCTCGTCAACGTCCAGATCGTGGAGTACCTGCGGGCGTTCATGATCGGGCGCGTCGGCTGGTCGAAGCTCGGCGCCCTGATGATCATCTCGGGTGCGTTCGGCCTGTTCCGCCGCGACCTGGTGATCGAGGCCGGCGGCTACGACCCCACCACCGTCGGCGAGGACGCCGAACTGGTGGTGCGGCTGCACCGTCGCTGCCGCGAGGCGCGGCGGCCCTACCGCGTCGTGTTCGTCGCCGACCCGGTCTGCTGGACGGAGGCGCCGGCGACGCTCCGCGTCCTGGCGCGGCAGCGCAACCGCTGGCACCGCGGGTTGCTGGAGGTGCTGCGGAAGCACCGGACGATGCTCTGCAACCCGCGCTACGGCGTCGTCGGTATGTTCGCGCTGCCGTACTTCGTCGTCTTCGAGGCGCTCGGGCCGCTGCTCGAAGTGTTCGCCTACGTGAATATCGTGACGGCGCTCGGGCTGGGCTGGGTCGCGCCGTTGACCGCGGTGCTGTTCTTCGCTTTGGCCGTGCTGTATGGACTGATGCTGTCGTTCGGCGCGCTGCTCGTCGAGGAGCACGCCTTCCGGCGCTACCGCGCCTGGCGATGCACGATCCGGCTGATGGGGGCGGCGGTACTGGAGAACTTCGGCTACCGACAGTTGTCGACGCTGATGCGTGCGGCAGCGTTCGTCACGCTGCTGCGAGGGCAGGCCGGGTGGGGCCAGATGCCGCGCGCCGGCTACGCGCCGGCGACGGCTGCCGCCGACGCCGAGGCCATGCGCGACGCGGCCTGACCGGTATCGTGTTGGCGTGACCGCCATCGCCGCATCCGGCCCACGCGCGCAGGGCGTGCGCTGGGATCTGTCCCGCCTCGTCGCCGACGCCGGCACTGCCCGCTCGCTCCTCGGCGACTCTCGCTTGGCCGCCGAGGCGTTCCAGGAGCGCTATCACGGCCGCATCGCGTCGTTCGGAGCGGCCGACCTGGGTGCCGCCCTCGCGGAGCTGGCCGCGATCGAGAACGCGGTCTCACGTGTCGGGTCGTACGCGGGCCTGTGGCGCTCGGTCGACGTGAACGACGACGAGGCCCGCGACCTCGAGGCGACGGTGGAGCAGGAGTACGTCGCGATCGCCAATGCGCTGCGCTTCTTCGAGCTGGAGTGGATCGCGCTCGATGACGCTGCTGCCGGCGCCCTGCTGGAGGCGCCCGAGGTCGAGCGCGACCGTCATCACCTGGCGACGATGCGTCGCTACCGGCCGCACAAGCTGACCGCCCCGGAGGAGCGCATCTGGGCAGAGCGCTCGCCGGCCGCGACGGCAGCCTGGCAGAACCTCTTCGAGCAGACGGTGGCGAACGTCAAGGTCGCGTTCGACGGCGGCGACGGCGCGCGCGACCACACCGTCGACGAGCTGCTCGCCTACGTCCACGCGGGCGACCGCGCGCTCCGCATCGGCGCGCTGGACACGCTGTACGCCGCCCTCGAGCCGCTGACGCCGGTGTTGGCGCACTGCTACGACTCGCTCGTCGCCGACCGGCTCGTCGACGATCGTCTGCGGTCCTACGACGGGCCGATGGCGCAGCGCAACCTCGGCAACGAACTCGAGACGCCCGTCGTCGAGGCGATGATGGCGGCGATCGAGGCCCGGCACGACATCGCTCATCGCTGGTACCGCCACAAGGCGGGGCTGCTCGGCCTCGGCCGGCTCCACCTCGCCGACCAGTACGCGCCGCTCGGCGAGGGCCGCTCGTTTCCGTACGCCGAGTCGCGCGAGATCGTCCGCGCCGCCTTCGCGCGCTTCTCGGGCGAGGTCGAGGCGGTGTCGGAGGCGTTCTTCACCGAGCGTCGCGTCGACGCAGAGCCACGCCAGGGCAAGCGGGGCGGGGCCTTCTGCGCGTCCGTCGCGCAGGACGCCGACTCGTTCATCCTCCTGAACCACACCGACCGTCTGCGCGACGTGATGACAATGGCGCACGAACTCGGGCACGGCATGCACTTCACCTATGCCGCGCGGCGGCAGACCGCGCTGTCGTTCCACGCGGGCATTGCGATCGCGGAGGTGCCTTCCACCTTCGCCGAGCTGATCACGTTCGACTACCTGATGGATCGGGAGACCGACGCCGACACCCGTGCCGCGCTCGTCCGGCAGGAGCTGGAGTCGAGCTTCGCCACCGTCTTTCGGCAGACGATGATGGCGAGGTACGAGTCGGACGCGTACGCGGCGAGGGGCGCTGGTCGGACGTTGACGCCTGATCGGCTGGCCGCGTTCTGGCTCGACCGCAATGACCGCCAGTACGGCGATGCCGTCGAGCTGCCCGACGGCTACCGGTTCGGCTGGAGCTACATCCCGCACTTCATCTCGACGCGCTTCTACACGTACGCGTACGCGTTCGCGCACCTCGCGAGCCTCGTGCTCTACGCCGTCTGGCGGGAGGAGGGCGCGAGCTTCGTGCCGCGGTACCTCGCCTTCCTGGAGCTCGGCGGCGCCGCCTCGCCGCAGGACCAGCTGGGTGCATTCGGCATCGACCTGGCCGACGAGGCGACCTGGCACCGCGGGCTCGACGAGATGGAACGGCTGCTGGAACTCGCCCTGTAGGTCCGCCTCGGCGTTGCCGGGCGACCGGAGGCTGCCTGCTAAAATGCCGTCAGGTGCGGCGGACCCGGGGCCATCCCGGCGCGTCCGAGCCGCACCCGGACGAGGTTCGAGCGATGTTGCCCTACGACAAGCCCGTGCGCCTGATCGGCGTGTTCGCGTTCCTGGCGGCGTTCTGCGAGGCGTTGTCGTTCTACGCCGCTGCGCTGTACGCCTATCACCTGACGGGGTCGGTGCTCGCCGTCGCCGCCGTCATGACCGCGATCGCGGTTGCCGAGACGGCCGGCGCGGTGCTCGGCGGCACGCTCGCCGACCGGCTCGATCGTCGGCTCGTCGCCGCCTGCGGTGGCGTCGCGGGGGCCCTGCTCCTCGCCGTCCTCGCCCTCGGTGCCGGCATCGTCGTCCTGACGGCCGTGATGGTGCTCGCGATCATCGCCGCCTCGCCGATCCGCCCCGTCGTCGGCGCCGCCCTGCCGAACCTCGTCGTCGAGGGCGACCTGCGCTTCGCCAACGGCTACGTGCAGGCGCTGCGCAACGCCGCGCTCACGCTGGCGCCCGTCGCGGCCGGGGTCGGGGTTGGCATCGTCGGCGCGCGCGGCATCTTCGCCGTCGCGGCCGCGTCTCTGCTCGCCGCCGTCCTCGTCCTCGTGTTCGTCCGCGGCCGCTTCTCCGGCGACCGCACCGATGTCCAGGTATCCGACTCGCCGCTCGAGGGCTTTGCGGTGATCAGGGCCGACCGCGTCCTGCTCGCCGTTGTCGTGGCAGGGTCGCTGTCGTGGCTGACGGCGGCGTACTGCGCGATCGCCGACCTGCCGCTGGCGATCGAGGAGTTCGACGCCGGCGAGGCCGGCTACGGCGTGCTGGTCGCGGCGTGGGGCATCGGCCAGACCCTCGGCGCCGTGCTCGCGACCGGTGCCATGCGCCGGTTCACGGTCACGGGCGCCTTCGTCGCGTCACTCGCCATCGAGGGTGTCGTGATCGCGACCGTCGCCGGTGCGCCGACGCTGATCACCGCCGCGATCGCCTTCGCCATCGGTGGCGTGATGAGCGGCATCGGCCTCACCGCCGACCAGGTGATCGTCCAGGAGCGGACGCCGGACGGCGTTCGCGGCCGGGTGCGCGCCGCGAATGACGCGATCATGGCGGCGGCCTACGCCCTCTCGCTCGGCGTCGGCGGCTTCGTCGTCGAGGCACTGGGCGCTCGTGGCACCTACCTCGCCGGTGGCGCTGGCGTGCTCGCAGCCGCCTTCATCGGGTATCGCGTGCTGCGGGGGGCGGCACCGGTCGGCGGGCAGCCTATCCTCCACGAGTGATCGTCGACGTCCTGCGTCCCGTCGCGCCCTACGACCTGGTCGCTTCGGCGCGGGGGCTCGCCGACGGCACCCGCGCGATGCGCAGCCGTGTGCTGGAGCTGACCCTTCGGGAGGGGCGCGCGCGGGTGTACCAGAGGCCCGATGGCTGCCTCGTCGTCACCGCCGAGACCGAGTCTGCGCTCGAACGGACGCGCTTCGTGCTCGGTGCCGACGTCGATCATCGGCCGTTCCTCGCGCTCGCGGCAAGGGACCCGCTGCTGCGCGACGTCGTGGCGCGCCGTCGCGGCGTCCGCGTCCTGCGCACGGCGACCGTCGCGCACGCGCTGCTGAAAGCGATGTGCGGCCAGCTGATCCAGGCGCGGGCGGCGGTCGCTCTCGAGCGCGCGGTGCTGCGACTGATCGGCGGCTCGGTCGTGGTTCCGCCGCGGACGTCGGACCTGGCGGCGCTCGCACCGGCGCGCATCGCCGGCCTCGGCCTGGCGGCCCGGCGCGCCGAGGCGCTCGTGCGCGTGTCGCGCGGCCTCGATCTCGAGCGCCTCCACGACCACGAGACGGGCGCCGTCGTCCGCCGGCTCTGCCGCGAGCCGCAGCTCGGCCCGTGGTCGGCCGGGGTCGTCTGCCTCTACGGGCTCGGCCGTCCCGAGGCGGGTCTCGTCGGCGACCTCGGGCTCGTGCGACTTGCCCGCGACCTCTGGGGGCGAGCGGTCGAGGGCCACGAGACGGCGCGGCTCCTCGAGCCCTACGGCGAGTGGGGCGGCCTCGCCAGCGTGCACCTGATGGCTGTCAGTGTGTCGCCGAGCGCGGTGTATCGACCTGCGGCAGTCGACGCCGGATCGCGCGCGGCAGGTTGAACGACACGTCCTCGTGGACGACGTGGAGCTCCTCGACCAGCGACGTGCCGCGGGCCGCGAACCAGTCGACCACGCGGCGGACGAGCGTCTCCGGCGCCGAAGCGCCCGACGTGATGCCGACCGTCTCGACGCCGTCGAGCCAGTCGGGATCGATCGCCGCCTCGTCCTCGATCAGGTGGCTCGCAACGCCGGCGTCGCGGGCGACCTCGACGAGCCGGTTCGAGTTCGAGGAGTTCGCCGACCCGATCACGAGCACGAGATCGACCTGCTGGACGAGGGCCTTGACCGCCGCCTGGCGGTTGGAGGTCGCGTAGCAGATGTCCTCTTTCGGCGGCGCCTCGATGTGGGGGAAACGCGTGCGCAGGGCGGCGATGATCGCGCGCGTCTCGTCGACGGAGAGGGTGGTCTGGGTGAGGTAGACGAGTGGCGTTGACGGCCCGAGATCGTCGAGGTGTGCGACCTCGGCGACGGAGCCGACGAGGCGGGTGGCGTCGGGCGCCTCGCCCATCGTTCCCTCGACCTCCTCGTGGCCCTCGTGGCCGATCAGGAGAATCGTGTACCCGCGAGCGGCGAAGCGTCGAGCTTCAGAGTGCACCTTGGTGACGAGCGGGCAGGTGGCGTCGATCACCTGCAGCTGGCGGCCGGCTGCGTTCGCGTGGACGGTCGGCGCGACGCCGTGCGCCGAGAAGACGACGGTTGCTCCGCGCGGTACGTCCAGCTCGGAGTCGACGAAGATCGCGCCCCGTCGGGCCAACTCGGCAACGACGTGCCGGTTGTGGACGATCTCCTTGCGGACGTAGACCGGCTCGCCCTCGCTCAGGTCGAGCGCGCGCTCGACCGTCTCGACGGCGCGGTCGACCCCGGCGCAGTAGCCGCGCGGCGCGGCGAGCAGCAGTCGGGTCGGCACCACGCGACCAGTTTAGAGGAGCGGGCCGCGCCGCCACGCACGCGGCCCGCCCGCTCGACTACGATTGCTGCTTGGGCGGCGACCCCTTGCGCCGCCCTTCGATCCTGTGACCAGCCAGACCCGAGCCTTCGTCGTCGCCGCGCTTGTCGCGCTCGCGCTTGTCGCGCTCGCGACCGTGCTCGCGTTGCTGGTCGCGCGGACCCGGTCGCCGCGGCGCTCGCCGCTTGCGGCGGCGCTCACGTTCGGCCTGCTGGGCGTCGCGGCCGGCGCCGGGAGCGGCGCGCTCGCGCTGATCCTGGACGTGGAGGGGCTGGCCGTCGCCGCGACCGCGGCGACCGCGGTCGCGTCGCTGTCGTTCCTCCGGGTAGCGGCGCTGCGGCGCGAGCACGAGATGCTGGTCGGCGGGACCGCGATCGTGCTGGCCGCTCGCGGCGCTGCCCGGGCGACCCTGCGCGCCCTCGTCTCCACGGCGCGGCTGGCGGAGCGTCTCGACGGCGCGTCGAGCGCCGAGGCGATCGACGCGCTCCTGACCGACGCGGCGAGGCGTGCCCTGCCCGAGACAGTGGTGAATGTCGTCGTCGCCGACGAGGCGGCGCCCGACCAGGACCACGTCGATGTGCCGCTCTTCGGTGACCGGACACTGCGGGCGGTCTGGCCCGTACCGCCGCGCAACGGTCGCGAGGACCGGACGGCGGCCGACATCGTGCTGCGTGCGCTCGTCTCGCAGGCCGCACTCGGCGCGGCACGGCTCGAGGGACGGCGGGCCGCCGACGCGGAGCTGCGCCGCCGGGCGGTCACCGTCGCGCTCGACGAGCGTCTGAAGGCGACGGACGATGTGTTCGGAGCCTGCCACGTGGCGGCGCAGGCGGCCGGGCGTGAGCTCGGCGCGCGCACTGCAGACATCGTGTGCGGCGATGTCACCTGTTCGTTCACGCTCGATGGTGATCGCCCGGCGACATCGCAGCTGACGCTGCAGATCGCGAGCGGGACGCTGCAGCTCGGCCTCTCGGAGGAGCTCGACCCGCGCGGCGAGCCGGCCGCGTACGGGATCGCCGATGCGCTCTCACGGGCGCTCGAGGTACACGCCGCCAACCGCGCGGCTGACCAGGCCCGGTCGCGTCAGGCGGCGGTCGCCGAGGCGGCGCGCAGCGCCCACGGACCGGTCGAGGGAATGTTGCGCGGCGTCGCCGAGGCTGCGCGCGCGGCGCTCGAAGGGGACATCGCCATCATCTACACGCTCGGGGCGAGCGGTCCCCACGCGGTCGAGGCGGTCGGCAGCGGGTTGCCCGACGGCTGTGACGGCGTCGCCGCCCAGGCGCTGGCGGCCGCTCGGACGGTGGTCGACGCCGATGGTCGCTTCCTGGCCGCTGCGCCGCACGCCGACGCCGTCTGCGGCGTCGCCACGCCGCTGCCGGGTGGCGCGGAACGCGGTGCGATCGCGGTGCTCTACCGGGATGCGCGCCCCCTCACCGATCGCGAGGGAGACGATCTCAACGCGTTCGCCCAGATCGCGGCGCTCGCGCTCGACCGGGCGGTGCTCGCACGGGAACTCGACCGTCGCGAGGTGCTGCGCTCGGGCTTCCTGGACATCACCGAGGCCCTGTCGGGCTCGCGCGAACCGGCCGAGACCTACGCGGCGGTGTCGACAGTTGCCCGCCGCAGTCTCCGCGCGGTCGCGGCGGTCGTCGTCGCGGATATCGATGGCCTGCGAGTTGCCGGTGCCGCGCCGGCGCCCTCCGCGCTCGTCGACGAGGCGGGCGAGGCTGGCGCGCTGCTGCGACTCGCGGCGCAGGAGGGGCGGGTCGTGCTGTGCTCCGACGTCGAGGGCGATCGCCGCGTCCCCGCCGCCGAGCGCCGCCGGATGCTCGAGGCCGGGCAGCGATCGGCACTGTGCGTGCCCGTGTCAGCGTCCGCCGGTCCCGCCGCGGTTCTCGGCGTCGTCTGGCCGGAGCCGCGTTCGTCGAGCGACGACGACCTCGAACTCGCGCGTCACCTCGCCATCGCCGCCGGCGCTGCCATCGAACGCTCCGAGACGCTCGCCTCGGAGCGACGCGCCCGCGCGCGTGCCCAGGAGTTGCAGCGGATCGGTGGCCTGATGGCGTCCAATCTCGATGCCGCTGCCGTGCTGCGCGAGATCGTCTCGCAGGCGGCGCTGCTACTCGGCGCCGACTCGTGCGCCCTGCGACTCGTGGAGGGCGACCGCCTCGTCGTGCGTGCGGTCGAGGGCGATGCCTCGGAGGTACTGGCGGGCGAGCAGGGCCCGCTTGCCGGCGGCCCGACCGGCGAAGTCCTGAGCCGCCGCACGCCCGTGGCGGTCGCGGATATGGCCGCCGATGACCGCTTCCTGCCCGACGACCCGCTCGTGCTGGCGAAGTTCGCCGCCTACCTCGGCGCGCCGATCCTCTCCCCGGACGGTGACCTCCGTGGTGTCCTCGCGCTGTACGACCGGCGGCGACGGGTCTGGAAGCCTGACGAGATCGAGGCGCTCGAAGCGTTTGCGAACTCGGCGACGGTCGCCCTCCAGAACGCCCTCCTCTACCAGCGCGTCGCGCAGGAGAAGGAGAAGTCCGAGGCGATCATCGCCTCGATCGCCGACGGCATCGTCGTCGTCGACGCCGACGGTCGGATCGGCATGTGGAACCGCGCGACCGCTGCCATGACGGGCGTCCCGGCCCGCGCGGCGCTGCGCAAGACGCTGCAGGACGTTCTGCGACTCGAACTGGGTGACCACGACGGCAGTGCGTTCGCCGCTCTCGACGGCGTCGTCGCCGGTAACGCGGGGGGCGAGATCCGGCTGACGCGCGGCGACCGAGAGATCTGGCTGCAGACGCGGTCGGCGAAGCTGCGCGACCCGGTCGAGGATCGTGTCGGCACCGTCTATGCGCTTCGAGATGTGTCGGAGGATCGCCAGCTCGATCAGCTCAAGAGCGACTTCGTGGCGACCGTGTCGCACGAGCTGCGCACGCCGTTGACGTCCATTTACGGCTTCGCCGAGACGCTGCTGCGGCGTGACGTCACCTTCCCCGACGACGATCGCCGCACGTTCCTCGGCTACATCGCGACGGAGTCGGAGCGCCTGACGCGGCTCGTCGACGGCCTGCTGTCGGTCACGCGCCTGGAGGCAGGCGGCGTCGAGTTGACGCTCGACGACATCGACGTCGGCGACGTCCTGCGCGAGATCGTCGTGCGCCAGTCGGAGCGGGCGAAGGACACCCACCGCATCGACCTCCAGCTGCCGGGGGATCCGCTGATCGCCGCTGCCGATCGCGACAAGCTTCGTCAGGTCGTGCTCAACCTCGTCGACAATGCCATCAAGTACTCGCCGGACGGCGGGACGATCGACGTGTCGGCGAAGCGTCAGCTGGACATGGTCGAGATCAGGGTGAAGGACTCCGGCATCGGCATCTCGGTCGCCGATCAGCGGAACCTGTTCCGGAAGTTCTTCCGCGCCGATGCGCGCATGACGCGTGGGATCCGCGGGATCGGCCTCGGCCTGTACCTGACGCGCGGCTTCGTGACCGCGATGGGCGGACGCATCCGCGTCGAGTCGGAGCCGGGCGAAGGCTCCACGTTCATCGTCGATCTGCCGCTCCGTCGCGGCTCGGGCGGCGGGGTGAAGGCGGCGTGAAGGTCCTCGTCGTGGACGACGAGATCTCGATCCGGCTGCTCTGTCGTGTGAACCTCGAGAGCGAGGGGTTCACGGTGCGCGAGGCCGGGACGCGAGCCGAGGTGCTACCGGCCGTGCACGATTTCGAGCCCGACGTGATCCTGCTCGACCTGATGCTGCCCGGGGTCGATCCGCACGACGAGTGGGCGGTGGCGCGGGATCTCCGGGCAGACGCGCGTGCCGCCGACCTGCCGATCGTCTTCCTGTCGGCGCGAGCCGACTTGCGCGGTCAGGAGGAGGGGTCGATTCCGGGGCCGGTCGGCTATCTGACGAAGCCGTTCAACCCGCTCGACCTCGCCCCGATGCTGCGCCGCGTCGCGGGCCTGGCGCCCTAGACGCCGGAATGGCGTGACCGGTTCGGGTCTCTGGAGCGAAGCCCGCGGGTTCCGACGCGTAGCGGCGGCGCGCCAAACGACTCGCCATTTCGGGCTCGCACCACTACCAGGTGCCGGGTGTCAAGGCGCCACTCCGGTCAGCCGAGCAGGTTCGCGGTGTAGACGCGGGCCCATCGCTCACCCTTGAACGGGCCGCCGCGCGAGCCGATCCCCAGGTACTTGAAGTCGGGGTCGAGCAGGATTGCGCGATGTGGCGGGCTCTCCAGCCAGCGCCGTACGGTTTCCGCGGGCGACGAGAACGTCCCGGATCCCCAGGCCAGCGATTCGCCGATGACCCCGCCGTCGATGTAGCGCGACAGCCGCTCGACGGTCGCGCCGTGCGCGAAGTAGCGGCGCCGCAGCATGTCTCGCGTGTGGGAGAGCGCCGCCAGTCGGAGCCGGCGATCGTAACGAAGCGGGCGCAGCCCTTCCGCGGCTCGCGCCTCGTTGACCAGGGCGAGCGTCGCGCGCTCGGTGCGCGTCTGCCCACTCGCTGCTACCGCCATGGTCGGAGCGGTGGTTCCGACGGCGACTGCCATGGCGAACAGTGTCAACGAGCGGCGGAGAGCCCTCACGCTCCCTTCATCGGCAAGTCCGCGCGGTTCCCGACGCAGGATCGATCGCCATCTGACTACAGATTTCAGTAGTTTCAGCGAGTGCGTTCGGCGAGATCCGCCGTGAACATCGCCGTGCCACCGTAGCCCTGGTAGGTGCCGAGCGCGCGGCCGATGCCGATCTGACGGAAGTCCGGGTCCAGCAGGATCCGCTTGTGCGGCGGCGACTCCATCCACATCCTGACGATCTCGGCGGGGGTGGCAGACGAGCCCGATCCCCAGGCGAGCGTCTCGCCGGTCGCACCGCGGCCACCGGCGCGACGGATCCGCTGATCGGGCGTCGAGCCGTCCCGCCCGCGGTGCGAGAAGAAGTCATGGCGAAGCATCTCCCGCGAATGGCGGCGCGCGACCGTCACGAGGCGCGCGTGGACCCTGAGCGGCTCGAGTCCCCGCTCAGCCCGAAGCTCGTTGACGAGATCGAAGACGCGCTCCTCGCGGAGCGACATCCCGCTGCCGGGCACCGCGGCCCACGACGGCGCCACGAGCGTCAGCATCAGGACGGCTGCAACGAGGAGGGGGTGGGAGCGCCGCATGTCGTAAGGGTCGGGATCCCGGCCGGCCGGCCCGTCCCCCGGGGGGAGGATTCCGGGCGCCCCGGATGGGGGAGCCCGCTACCGTGTCGCCGTGGATGTCGGTCCAGCCGCCGTGCCGCTCGCGACGGCGCTCGTCGCCGCGGCACTCGCCGCCCGGATCGGTGGCTCGGCCGTGCGGCGGGTGTCGGCGCCGAAGGTGTTCTGGGCTGTCGGTCTGGCGCTGTTCGCCGTGGCAGCGGCCGCCGAGGCATACGGCAGCGCAGACGGGTGGGGCCCGGCGGCCTTTCGTGTCTACTACCTGGCCGGCGGCTGCCTGACGGTCGCCTTCCTCGGCCTGGGGTCGGCCTGGGCATTGCTGCCGCGCAGCGCAGCCCTCGTCGTCACGGGCGCGGTGGCTGCTGCCGTCGTCGGTGCCGCCGTGTCGGTGCTCGTCGCCGACCTCGCGTCACTCGCAGCGTATGGAGCGACGCTGCGTCCGCCACCGAACGAGACCATCACCGGGCACGTCTATCTGTGGGCGATCGCGCTCAACGTCGTGGGCACGGCAATGATCGTCGCGTCGTCAGGCCGTGCACTCCTGGCACGTCGGCGGGTCGCAGGTAATGCCCTGATCCTCGTGGGCGTCGCTGCACTCGCCGGCTCCGGCACCCTCACCCGAGTTGGTGATTATGGGTACGTCGTCGCCGGGCAGGCTGTCGGCGTGGTTCTCCTCGCGGCGGGCTTCGAACTGGCGGAGCGAGTGCCGGGGCGGGAACGGGTCCGTGTTCGCGGCCTCGGCGTCAGCGCGGCCAGCGCTGATCGGCCGGCCAACTGACGCGCATCGCGAAGGTTGATCCGCCCTCGATGTGCGGCACCACGCCGCGTGCGAACGCGGGTGGCAGTCCGGCGTCGTCGCAGGCGGCGAAGAACAGGGAGGCCCAGCGCGCCCGCTGCTCCTCGCTGATCCGGAGGTTCTGGTGGGCGCCTTTCATGATCTCGAACCCACCGCGGCGTTCGCTGTGTTCGGCCGGGCCGCCGAGGAGTTCGGTCAGCCACATCGCGAGGCGGTCGGCGTGCTGGTCGCCGTGCTCGTGGAACAGCGGCGCGAGGAGGTCGTCAGCGAAGACGCGTTCGTAGAAGGCGTCGGTGAGGCGGCGGATGGCGGCGCCGCCGCCGGCGAGGTCGAACAGCGAGGCCATCAGTTCACGGGCGTGGGCGGCTCGTGACCGTCGAGGACGGCGACTGCGTTGCGAGCGGCCAGCACGCCCATCGCCGTGCGGGTCTCGATCGTGGCGGAACCGAGGTGCGGGATCAGCACGACGTTGTCGAGGCCGAGCAGGCCCTCGTGCACCAGCGGCTCGCGTTCGAAGACGTCGAGGCCGGCGCCCGCGATGACGCCGTCGCGCAGGGCGTCGGCCAGCGCGGCCTCGTCCACCACCGGGCCGCGCGTCGTGTTGACGAGGTGGGCGGTGGGCTTCATCTGACCCAACCGGGCGGCGTCGATCAGGTGCCGGGTGTCCGCGGAGAGCGGGCAGTGCAACGAGACGACGTCGGCGGTCGTCAGCAGCTCGTCGAGGGAGACGTGACGCGCCGCCAGGTCTCGCTCGACGGCCTCATCGGCGCGCCGGCGGCCGCTGTAGATGACGTCCATCCCGAAGGCACGCGCGCGGCGCGCCGTCGCCTGCCCGATCTGGCCGAGGCCGACGATGCCGAGCGTCTTTGCCTGGATGCCGCTGCCGAGCATGAAGAACATGCTCCAGTTCCACGGCGTCCCCGCCCGGATCAGCCGCTCGCCCTCGGCGAGCCGCCGAGTTGTCATCAGGATCAGCGCGAACGCGATGTCGGCGGTTGCCTCCGTGAGGACGCCAGGCGTGTTCGTGAACCGGACGCCACGCGCCGTGAGGGCGGGTACATCGACGTTGTCGTAGCCGACGGCGACGTTCGCCACGACCTTCAGCTGCGGCCCGGCGGCGTCGAGGAGAACATCGTCGACGCGGTCGTGCAGCAGCGTCACGACGGCGTCGGCGCCGGCGACCGCCTCGTGCAGCTCCTCTACCGACAGCGGCCGATCGTGCGGCGACAGCCACATCTCGCCGCCGCCCGCGAGCAGGTCGAGCGCGGGTTCGGGGATGCGTCGCGTGACGACGATCCGCCGACCCATCAGACGGGCACCCGCTCGAGCAGCTCGCGCATCTTGCCGAGCGCCGCCGTGATGTTCGCCGGCGAGTTCGCGTACGAAACGCGCATGTACCCCTCACCGTGCTCGCCGAACGCGGTGCCGGCGAGCATCGCGACGCCGGCGTCCTCGAGCAGCTGGTTCTGCAGGTCGCGCGCGGACAGCCCGGTCTCCGAGATGTTCGGGAAGGCGTAGAACGCGCCCTTCGGCTCGATGCAGCTGACGCCGGGCAGGGCGTTCAGCCCGTCGACGACGAGCGTCCGCCGGGCGCGGAACTCCTCGATCATCGCCCGTACCTCGTCCATCGGGCCGGTCAGGGCAGCGACACCGGCCATCTGGTACGCCGGTGGCGTGCACGAGTGGCAGTTGATGAACAGACGCGTGACCGGCTCGACGAGCTCCGGCGGCATCGCGGCGTAGCCGAGGCGCCAGCCGGTCATCGCGAACGTCTTCGAGAAGCCCTCGAGCAGGATCGTGCGGTCGAGAAGGTCGCCGTGCGACGCGATCGAGTCGTGCTCGCCGTCGTAGACCATCTCCGAGTAGACCTCGTCCGTGAGGATGTAGCAGTCGTGGTCGGCGAGCAGCTTCGCGACCTCGACGTTCACCTCGCGCGGGACGACGCCGCCGGTCGGGTTGGCCGGCGAGTTGAGGATCACGAGCTTCGTCTTCGGCGTCAGCCGCTCCGCCAGGTCCTCGACCCGGAAGGCGAAGCCGTTCGACTCCAGCAGCGGCAGCGCCACCGGCGTCGCCCCGGCCCAGCGGATCACCGACTCGTAGATCGGGAAGCCGGGGTTCGGATAGATCACCTCGTCGCCGGGGTTGCAGGTCGCGAGCACGCCGAAGAAGAGGAACGGCTTGGCGCCCGGCGCGATCAGGACGCGGCCGGGGTCGACGGTGATCGACCGCGTCCGCGAGAGGTAGTCGGCGGCCGCCTCGCGCAGCGCGGGAATGCCAGGCGCGGGGCAGTAGTGCGTATACCCGTCGCGCAGCGCCTTGCAGCCGGCCTCGACGACGTGCGACGGCGTGTCGAAGTCGGGCTCGCCGATCTGCAGGTGGATCATGTCGCGGCCCTGCGCCTCCAGCGCCTTGGCGCGGGCGAGGACCTCGAACGCTGTCTCGGTGCCGAGACGGGAGAGCGAGTGGGCGATGGTCATGCGGTCACCTTTCCGTGCGAGTGAAGGCCGGCGTAGAGCGGTCGGCGGGCGAGGATCGCCTCGACCCGGGTGCGGAGGGCGGGGGCGTCGGCGTCGGCGGCGAGCGCCGCCGCGATGACGGCGCCAACCTCCCGGAAGTCAGTCTCGTCGAGGCCGCGCATCGTCGCGGCCGGCGTGCCGATGCGGATGCCCGAGGTCGTCATCGGCGGCCGCGGGTCGAACGGGACGGCATTGCGGTTGACGGTGATGGCGCAGGCGGCGAGACGATCCTCGGCCTGCTTGCCGTCGAGGTCGGAGTTCTTCAGGTTGAGGAGGACGAGGTGGTTGTCGGTGCCACCGGAGACGAGACTGTGTCCGTTGTCCGTCAGCGACGCCGCCAGCGCCGCGGCGTTCGCGACGACCTGGCGCTGGTAGTCACGGAATGCGCCGGTCATCGCCGCGCCGAAGCAGACCGCCTTGGCGGCGATCGTGTGCATCAGCGGGCCGCCCTGCATCCCGGGGAAGACGGCCGAGTCGATGCGCTTCGCGAACGCCTCGCGGCAGAGGATGAAGCCGGCGCGCGGTCCGGCGAGCGTCTTGTGCGTCGTGGACGTGACGATGTCGGCGTACGGCACCGGGTTGGGGTGGACGCCGGCGGCGACGAGGCCGGCGACGTGCGCCATGTCGACCATGAACAGCGCGTCGACCTCGTCCGCGATCGCGCGGAAGGCCGCGAAATCGAAGTGGCGCGGGTAGGCGGAAGCGCCGGCGACGATCAGCTTCGGCCGGTGCTCGTGCGCGAGGCGGCGGACCTCGTCCATGTCAATGCGCTCGTCGTCCGGCCGGACGCCGTAGGAGATGAACGAGTAGTGCTTGCCGGAGAAGTTGACGCGGTGGCCGTGCGTCAGGTGGCCGCCCTGGTCGAGCCGCAGGCCCATGACGGTGTCGCCGATCTCGAGCACCGCCAGGTAGGCGGCCATGTTCGCCTGGGCGCCGGCGTGCGGCTGCACGTTCGCGTGCTCGGCGCCGAACAGCTCCTTCGCGCGGGCGATCGCGATCGTCTCGATCTCGTCGACGACGCCGCAGCCGCCGTAGTAGCGCTTGCCGGGATACCCCTCGGCGTACTTGTTCGTGGGAACGGATCCGACCGCCTCGAGCACGGAGGGCCACGTGAAGTTCTCCGAGGCGATCAGCTCGATCTGATGGCGCTGGCGGGCGAGCTCCTGCTCGAGCAGAGCGGCGATGTCGGGGTCGACCTCGCCGAGAACGCCCGCCCGAAGTCGATCGAGGGACGGTTCCGAGGTCGACATGCTCCGATGCTACTCCACCGAACCCTGCAGGCGG
>VFJZ01000087.1 GCA_009885805.1 Actinomycetota bacterium | reverse complement strand
TGTTCGGGTACTTCTCGGCGCCGCCCTTCAGCCAGTGGCGGCTGCCGAGGTCCTTCTCCGCCGTCCAGCCGTTCCAGAAACAGCCGAAGTGGCCGAGGTGGTTGAGCGTGTCGATGTGCGTGCCGCAGTGGGTGTACATCTGGAACGCGTCGCCGCAGTACGAGTAGCGCTCGTGCACCTCGGGGCCGCAGCCGGAGAGGCCGTCGTGTACCGACCCGCGCGGCGTGTGCGTCATCCAGATGTCGTACTTCGGGTCGCCGGCGGCCTGCCAGGACGGCATCCCGACGAAGTAGTCGACGGAGAGGTCGAACATCGCCGAGCCGTCGAGCCGCTCGAGCAGCGCCTTGCGGCGCTCGGGCGTGACCCAGTTCAGCCGGCCGATCTCGTCGTCCGGCCCCCACGGGCTGTGGGAGACGACGAGGCCGTCCTGCTCGGCGAGGACGTCGTAGCCGGTGATCCTCAACTCGTCTGTCATCGGGCCTCCGATCGGGTCTGCGGGAGCGGGGTCGTGACGACCTCGCCGCCGCGTGCGGCGGTGGCGGCGCCGTCGCGCCAGGCGGTCTCGCCGGCGACGACGACGCGCGCGACGCCGTCCGGGTACCGGCAGGGATCGTCGTAGGTGGCGGTGTCGAGGTAGCGCGCCGGGTCGAGTAGGACGAGGTCGGCCCGCAGTCCCGGGGCGATGCGGCCGCGGTCGTGCAGGCCGAAGCGGTCGGCGCTTCGTGCCGTCAGGCGGGCGATCGCCTCGCCCGGCTCGACCAGCCCGTCGCGCAGCGCGAAGCGGCCGACGACGCGCGCCGCCGACGCGTAGACGCGCGGGTGCGGCCGTGTGCCGAAGATGCCGTCGGAGCCGAGCAGCATCGCCTCGTGCCGAAAGATCCGCTGGACGGCCGCGTCGTCGGCGTACTCGTCGATCATCGTCGCGTCGAGCGCGGTGTCGCGCAGCAGGTCGAGCACCGCCTCGAGCGGATCGATGCCGAGGTGTTCGCCCAGCGCGGCGAGCGTTTGACCGGCGACATCGGAGCGGGGCGCCGCCGCCTGCGTCACGGTGATCCGGTCGGGGCCGCAGGCGCGGTAGAGGTTCTCCCAGCCGGGCAGGCCGGCGCGCATGTCCTCCGCGATCCGCCGGCGGGTGTCGGTGTCGGCGAGTCGCGCCGTGGTGGCGGCGGCGCCGCCGTCCTGCGCCCAGGCGGGGAGAATCGAGGCGAGCGTCGTCGAGCCGGCGCCGTACGGGTACTGGTCGAAGGTGACGTCGTGGCTGCGGCGTGCCTCGTCGATCATCGCGAGCAGCGGCTCGATCAGGTGCGGGTTGCCGACGACCTTGAGGTGCGAAAGGTGCAGCGGCGCGCCGCTGCGGCGGGCGACGTCGATCAGCTCGCCGATCGCGCCGAGGATGCCGTCGGCCTCGTTGCGCGTGTGCGGCACGAGCGGCGCGCCGAAACGGGCCGCCTCCTGGGCGAGCGCGCCGAGCTCGTCCGTCGCCGCGAAGCAGCCGGGGACGTAGACGAGCCCGAAGGAGAGCGATCGCGCCCCGGCCTCGAAGCCGGTGCGGACCTCCGCGCGCATCGCCCGCACCTCGTCCGCCGTCGGCGCCCGGTTCACGCTCCCCATTACGGTGTCCCGCGCGGCGGAGTGACCGATCGACGGCACGAGCGAGATCGCCGGCCGCGTCGCGGCAAGGGCATCCAGGTGCTCGGCGAGGGTCAGCCAGGGCCACTCGTCGGGGCCGGGGCCCTCGAGCGCGCGCAGGTACTGGCGGCGCCCCTCGCGCGCGGCCGCCGTCACCGGCGCCGGGGCGAGGCCGTCGGGGTGGATCACCGCCGTCGTCACGCCCTGGGCGAGCAGCGGGGCGAGTGTCGGGTCGACGAACGGCTGCAGGGCGGCGTGGACGTGGGCGTCGATGAAGCCGGGGCAGAGCAGGAGGCCCTCGCCGGCCACCGTCTCCGCTGCCTCCGCCCCGGACAGATCCGCCTCGACCGCCGCGATGAGGCCGCCGCTGATGCCGACGTCGCGCCGCTGGATCGGCCCGTCGCCGGGCGCGACCTGCGCGCCCCGGATCACGAGGTCGAATGCCACGGCGGAGACGCTACACCACCTCGGTGGCGAAGGCCGGCCGGCGCCCAGAGGCAAGTCCACAGATCCGTCATGACGGTCACATAGAGGCCGTCAGAATGGTTCCACAAAGGCCGTCATAATGGTACGTTTCAGTCGTGAGCGAGTACTTGAGGCGCGCTGTCGACAATGATCTGGATGAGCTGACGGCAGGGCTCGCGGCGATCTCGATCGAGGGTGCGAAGGCCGTCGGCAAGACGTTCACCGCCTCGCGGCGCGCGCGCACCATCCACCGCCTCGACGACGATGACCTGCGCACCGTGATCGAGGCCGACCCGTCTCGGCTTCTCACTGGGGAGCGGCCGATCCTGATCGACGAGTGGCAGCGGTACCCGGCCTGCTGGGACCTCGTCCGCCGCGCTGTCGACGACGGCGCGGCGGCCGGGTCGTTCCTGCTCACCGGCTCGGCGTCACCGGCGGCCGGCGCCACGACTCACTCCGGCGCCGGGCGGATCGTGACGTTACGCATGCGGCCGTTGACGCTGGCCGAGCGCGGCGTGGGGTCGCCGACCGTCAGCCTGGCGGAGCTGCTCGCCGGCGGGCGGCCGGCGATCACCGGCGACACCGAACTGCGGCTCGCCGACTACGTCGCGGAGATCGTCCGTTCCGGCTTCCCCGGCCTGCGCGATCTGTCCGAACGGCTCGTGCGGGCGCAACTCGATGGCTACATCGACCGGATCACCGAACGCGAACTGCCCGAGCTCGGCGTGAACGTCCGCAACCCGGCGGCGCTGCGCCGGTGGCTGGCCGCGTACGCGGCGGCGTCGTCCACCAGCGCGTCCTACGAGACGATCCGGAACGCAGCGTCGAGCGGGCAGGCGGAGAGGCCGTCGAAGCAGGCGACAGGTCCCTACCGGGACGCGCTGACCCGGCTCTGGATCGTCGATTCGGTGCCGGCGTGGCTGCCGACCCGCAACCATCTCCGGCGCCTCGCCGCGGCACCGAAGCACCAGCTGGTCGATCCGGCGCTCGCCGCTCGGCTCCTCGGCGTCGGCGCCGGTTCCCTGCTCGCCGCGACGGACGCCGGCCCGGCGATCCCGCGCGACGGGACGCTCCTCGGAGCCCTGTTCGAGTCGCTGGTGACGCTCGGCCTGCGGGTCTACGCGCAGGCCGCCGAGGCTCGCGTCAGCCATCTGCGCACCGCTGCCGGCGAGCACGAGGTCGATCTGATCGTCGAGCGCGGCGACGGCCGCATCGTGGCGGTCGAGGTGAAGCTCGCGAGCACGGTGTCGGACGGCGACGTTCGGCATCTGCGCTGGTTGCGCGACACGATCGGCGACGAACTGCTCGACGCCGTCGTTCTCACGGCCGGCACGTACGCGTATCGGCGGCAGGACGGGATCGCTGTCGTCCCTGCGGGCCTCCTCGGGCCGTAACGGCGTTCGTCACGCACTACGGAGGCGTAGGATTGTGGATGACCGATCTGACCGCTCCCATCGCCGGCGCGTCCACCTCGCGGGTCGGCGGCGTCGTCATCGACGAGGTTGCGGCCGGCGTCGGCCGCCTCAAGCGCGTCGTCTACCCGCCCGGCTGGCGCTGGAGCGTTGAAATGGGGCCACTCACCGGCGCGACCCTCTGCCGGCATGCGCACGCCGGCTTCCTCGCGCAGGGTCATCTGATCGCCGAGTACGCCGACGGCTGCCAGGTCGACCAGGTCGCGCCGTGCTTCGTCGTGCTCGCGCCCGGCCACGACGCGTGGGTGATCGGTGACGAGTCGGCGGTGCTCGTCCAGTACGACTGCGGGTCGGAGACGTGTTCCCTACTCGGCTTGCCCGCAGAGCACGTTCACTGAGCGATCGACGCTGCTCCCGGCCGATCGAACCGGCGGCCTCCAATCAAGCTCGTGCCGCCTGCGGTCGATACTCGACCCATGGCCGAGGTGGATCTGGCGACCGTGGCGATTGCTCCGGCCGCGATCACGGCGCTCCCTGCGCTGCCCGTCCGCCCCACGGCGGCACCGAACGAGGCCGGCGCGTTCGACGCTGCGCTCCGGGCCGCGAGCGTCCGAGCCGGTGGTGCTGCGCTATCGCCGGCCCAGCCGGCGACGATGACCGGCGAGTCGTTCGGCCTCGAGCGGGCGCTCGGCGTGATCGCCGCCCTCCGGCCGGCCAGCCCTGCCCCGCCCCCGGCTGCTGCGTTGGCGGACGTGGTCGGCGCCGCGCCGCTGCCGCTCGGCGTTGCACCGCCGAGCGGTGCCGGTAGCGCCCGCGTATCGCTCGCCGCTGCCGAACTCGGTGTCGCCGAGTCGACTCCGGGCTCGAACGACGGCGCCCGGATCGCGGAGTATCGGACGGCGGTGCCCGGCGGTCCGGTCGGCCCGTGGTGCGCCTACTTCGTGTCGTACATCTCGGGCCGCGCGGGCACGCCGCTCGGTGACAACGGGCAGGGCTTCGCAGCGGTCGAGGGTATCCGCGCGTGGCTGGCCAAGAGCGGGCGCCTGGCGGAGGGGCCCACGGCCGGGGGACGCCCGGGTGATCTCGTGTTCTTCGACCGGGATCGCGACGGGATCTGGGATCACGTCGGGTTCGTCGAGGCGGTCCTGCCCGACGGTCGTATCCAGACGCTCGAGGGGAATACCAGCGACGCCGTCGGTCGTCGCGTCTACGATCGCGGCGAGATCGCCGCGATCGGTTCGCTCGCCTAACTCAGTCCGGCAGCAGCGGCACGCTGATCCCGGTGTCGCGGCCGAGCAGGACCGCCCGCGTGACGGCGGCGCTGCCGAAGCGGTCGCGCACGCCGTCGAGGGCGGCGTCGAGGGCGGCGCGGCCCGGCTCGAACGGCAGCGCAAGCTGCTCGGTGCCGCGCGTCGAGAGGTTCGTGATCGACACGCCGACGAGCGTGATGCCGCGCGCGGCGACGAGCGGCGCGGCGTCGCCGAGGAGGCCGCGGGCGACGTCGACGAGGAGCGCGGTGTCCGCCGTCGGCTCGTGGAGCGTGCGCGAGCGGGTGGCGCGCACGTAGTCGGCGAAGCGCAGGCGCAGGACGACGGTGCGCCCGACGCGGTCGGCCCGACGCAGCCGCCCGCTGACGCGGTCGACGAGCGCGATCAGCGACGCCTCGACGTCGGCCGCAGCGTGCCGCTCCGGGCCGAGCGCGCGCTGCGCGCCCATCGACCGACGCCGCCGGCCCGGCTGTACCGGCCGCGCTTCGCGGTTGTGGGCAAGCGCGTGCAGGTGCCGCCCGGAGGCGCGGCCGAGCAGCGTGACGAGCTCCGCCTCCGTCAGCCGCGCGACGTCACCGACGGTCGCGATGCCACGGTTGCGGAGCTTGCCCGCCGTCACCTGACCGACGCCCCACAGCCGCTCGACGTCGAGCGGGTGGAGGAACGCGAGCTCGGCGTCGGGATCGACGACGAGCAGACCGTTCGGCTTCGCGACGCCGCTCGCCACCTTCGCCAGGAACTTCGTGCGCGCGATCCCGATCGTGATCGGCAGGCCGACGCGATCGCGCACCGCGGCCCCGCGCCTCGTAGCTCGAGCTCAGCACGACGCCGCCGCCGACGATCACCGGCCGGCCGCGAAGCCCGGGGTCGT
>VFJZ01000085.1 GCA_009885805.1 Actinomycetota bacterium | reverse complement strand
GCCGAGCAGGACGGCCTCGTCGTCTCCCACAGCCCGTGGGGGCCGGACGACGAGATCGGCCGGCTCAACTGGGTCACGCCCGAGCGGCGCAAGGCACTGCTCGAGCGGCTCGACGGCTCGACGATGTTCGACCTCTCCGTCGACTACTTCGTCGGCATGCCGTCCTGGCAGGCAGCCGGCGACCCAAAGTACGACATCTGGATGACCCACACGCCGCGCGGGTCGGTACACGACGGCCTCTCGGGCTGCGGCCCCGAGGTGCACGAGCGCTACTCGTACTGCGGCGACGCCTTCCAGATGTACACCCACTGCGGCACGCACATCGACACGCTCAACCACCTCGGCCACTTCGGCTGCTTCTGGAACGGCTGGACGGCGGAGAAGGACCTCGGCAGCCGCCACTGGCTGAAGGGCGGCGCCGAGAAGTACCCGAACATCGTCGGCCGCGGCGTGGTGCTCGACATCGCGCGGCTTCACGGGGTCGACTGCCTCCCGGACGCCTACGCGATCACGCCGCAAGACCTCCGTGGCGCCGCCCAGAAACAGGGCGTGCAGTTGCGCATCGCCGACATCGTGCTGCTTCGAACCGGGCGCATGACGCGCTGGCCCGACTACGACGGCTACCTGATGAACTCGCCGGGCCTGGGCCTGCCGGGCGCGAAGTACCTCTGTGAGGAGACGGGCGCGATGATCATCGGCTGCGACACGGTCGGCCTCGACGTCGTCCCCGCCGAGGAGCCCGAGAGCTTCCTCCCCGTCCACTGCTACATGTTCGCCACCGTCGGCGCCCAGATCATGGAGGTCGTCTGGCTGGAGGAGGTCGCGGCCGAGGGTCTCTGGGAGTTCGCCTTCATCGGCGGCCCGCTGAAGCTGACCGGCGCGACCGGCTCGCCGCTGCGGCCGATGGCGATCGCTCTCAGGTAGCCGGCGTGACGACGATCTTGCCGAAGTGACCGCGACGCTCCATCAGCGCGTACGCGGCCGGCGCCTCGGCGAGCGGGAAGGTCGCGTGCACCTGCGGCGTGACGAGCCCCCTGGCAGCGAGGTCGAGGCACGCCAGGACCTCGTCTCGCGAGTAGCAGAAGGAGCCGATCACCGTCTTCTGGGAACGGAAGAACGGCACGATGTCGAAGTCCACCACCTCGCCGGCGTGGCCGCCGCAGGTGACGACGCGGCCGTTCTTGCCGACCGAGCCGATCGCCTCCGCGAAGCGCTCGCCGCCGACGTGCTCGTAGGCGAGATCGACCCCGGCGCCGTCCGTCAGTCGCAGCACCTCGGCGACGACGTCCGTGGTCGTGTAGTCGATGCCGTGCGTCATCCCGAGCGTGCGCGCGCGGTCGAGCTTGTCCTGACTCGAAGCGGTGCCGATCACCTCTGCGCCGGCCCAGCTCGCCAGCTGGATAGCGGCCGAGCCGATGCCGCTGCCGACCGATGTCACCAGCACCCGTTCGCCCGCGCGCAGGCCGGCCCGGGTGAACAGCATGTGGTACGAGGTGCCGAACGCCGCCATCACTGCCGCGGCGCTGACGTCGTCGAGCGCGTCGGGCAGCGGCAGCAGCTGATCGGCCGGGCAGCGAAACAGCTCGGACATCCCGCCGGGAATCGCGATCGAGACGAACTGCAGCTCGTCGCACAGCGCTTCGTGCCCGCTCCGGCACCACCGGCAACGACGGCAGGACGACGCGAAGAAGCAGAGCGCGCGGTCGCCGACCGACCAGTCCGTGACGCCGTCGCCGACCGCCGCGACCCGCCCGACGACCTCGAAGCCCGGCGTGTGCGGCAGCGGCACCGGGAAGCGGGACAGCCCGGAGCGGATGTCGACGTCGAGGTGGTTCAGCGCCGCCGCGGTGACGCGCAGGACGACCTCGCCCGGGCCCGGCTGCGGATCAGGAACCTCGTCGATCCGCAGAACGTCGGTACCGCCGAACTGGTGAAAGCGGAGCGCACGCATGGACGCGAGTGTCGCAGATGACTCGCGTCCTGTGCCTGACGACGGGCGGCACGATCGCGGCCGTCGACGCCGCCGGCGAGGGCCTCGCGAGCACGCTGACGGGCGCCGACGTCACGGCCGGTCTCGACGACGTCGAGGTGATCGAGTTGACGCTCGGTTCGTCGACCACGTTCGGGCTGACGGAGGTGTTCGGCTGGGCGCTCGAGATCCGGTCGCGGCTCGTCGCGCCCGACATCGACGGCGCCGTGCTGACGATCGGCACCGAGACGATGGTCGAGGTCGCGTACCTGCTCGATCTCGCGGTCGGCGGCACGAAGCCGCTCGTCATCACCGGCGCGATGCACCCGCCGGGCCATCCGCACGCCGACGGGCCAGGGAACCTCGGCACGGCCGTCGCCCTCGCTCGGTCGGCGGAGGCGCGCGGCGCCTGCGTGCTCGTCGCGATGAGCGGCGCCGTCCACACGGCGCGCACGGTGACGAAGCGCCACGCCTCGGCGTACGACGCGTTCTGGTCGCCGCCCACGGCGCCGGGCGCGTATCCGCGACGCGAGACGCTGCCGGCCACCCGCATCGAGGAGCGGGTCGAGATCGTCCGCGCCGTCCTCGGCGCCTCGTCCGCCGCCATCGATGCTGTCGTCGCTGGCGGTGCCCGGGGGCTCGTCCTCGAGACGTTCCCGGCGGGCGGCGTCACGCCGGCGATGGCCAGCGGTGTCGAGCGCGCGCTTGCTGCTGGCGTGGTCGTCGTCGCCGCCAGCGAGGCCGAGGGCGGCCCGACGACCGACTACGCCGGCATCGGCGAAGGGCGCTGGCTCGAGGAGCGAGGCGTCCGGATCGTCCGCGACCTGACGCCGGCGCGAGCCCGGATCCGCCTCGCCCTCGAGCTCGGCTGTGACGGCGCCTCGCTCAGGACGTCGCCCAGAGCGCGCTGACCGGCGCCGTCCAGATGCGATCGGCGAACCGAGTCACCTGGTCGCCGAGGTGGAGGACGAGCCCGCCGCGGAACCGGTCACCGAGCCCGTCACGCAGGCGCTCGAGATGACGCACGTCGGGCGCGCGAACGACCGACGCCGACTTCACCTCGATCGCGACGATCTCGCCGTTCGGCCACTCCAGCACGAGGTCGACCTCAGCGCCGTTGCGGTCGCGCCAGTGCCGAACCGTAACGCCGCTCGACGACCAGCTCACGAGCTTCAGGATCTCGGTCGCCACGAACGTCTCGAGCAGCGGGCCGAGCGTGGGCGTCATCGGCGCGGCGAGCGATCCGGCGTCGATCCCGAGCAGCGCCGCCGCAAGCCCCGTGTCACTGATCACGGCCTTCGCATGGCGCTTCTCGCGCGTCGTGAGGCTCGGCGTCCAGGCCGGAATGCGGACGACGAGGCCGACGAGTTCCAGCAGGCCGAGGTACCGGCGCGTTACGTCCTCGCTCAGACGGGCGTCGCCGGCGAGCCGATTCGGCACGAGTTCACCCGCCGAGTTGGCCGCGACGAGGCGAAGCAGACGCGGCAACTCGGAGGCCTGACGGATCGACGACGCCGTGACGACGTCGCGGTCGATGACCGTTCGCAGGTAGCTGCGGAACCACCGCCTCCGGAAGTCGTGCTCGAGGACGATCGCCTCGGGATAGCCGCCGCGGACCAGCACGTCGGCCGTCTCAGCCCTCGCCAGCGGCTCGACGGACGCACCCTCGAGAGCGGCCGGATCAGCAAGCAGCCTGTCGAGCACATCTGTACCGAGCGCACGGATCTCACTCTGCGCGAGCGGCCAGAGATCGAGGATCTCAGCGCGGCCTGCGAGCGATTCACTCAGGGACGGGACGGAGAGGAAGCGGGTCGAGCCGGCGAGGAGGAACGCACCGCGACGATCGTTTCGATCGACGGCCGCCTTGATGGCGAGGACGACCTCGTCACCGCCCCGCTGAATCTCGTCGATCGCGATCGGCCTCGCGGCGCGCTCGAGGAAGGCGGTCGGGTCGTGACGGGCCCTCGCACGCTGGTCGTCGTCATCCAGCGTGATGTACGTCCCACCGGTCGCCGTGACCGCCTTCAGAAGCGTCGTCTTACCCGACTGGCGCGGCCCGTTCACGACCGTCACGCGGAATGTCTCGAGCGACGAGCGGACCTGCTGCTCCAGAGCTCGCTTGTACACCGCCTAACCTTAGCACTCGGGGGCCCGACAAACCCAAGAAACGCTGACTCGAAACCCTGAAAACGCTGTGCTCTAACCCGACGAACGCTGGCCACGCGATACGCGACGCCGGGTAGAGTCTCGTCATGACCGCGACACCCCGGACGGACGACCTCCTCGCCCGCGCCGATGCGACCATCGCCGGCGGCTCGATCACGCTGTTCGCGTTGTCCGGCGGCGAGCGGCGCGTGCTGGAGCGCGGCGCCGGCTCGCACGTCTTCGACGTGGACGGCCGCGAGTACGTCGACTACGTCCTCGGCTCGGGCCCGCTCCTCGTCGGCCACTGTCACCCCCGGGTCGTCGAGGCCGTGCAGCGCCAGGTCACGCTCGGCTCGACGTTCTACACCCTGAACGAACCGGTGATCGAACTGGCGGAGCGGATCATTGACCAGGTGCCGTGCGCCGAGATGGTGCAGTTCTCCGCGACCGGCGCCGAGGCGACGTTCTACGCGCTGCGGCTGGCGCGGGCGGCGACCGGCCGCGACGCCGTGCTGAAGTTCGAGGGCGGCTTCCACGGCTCGAGCGACTACGCGCAGATGAGCCTCTACCCGGTCGGGCCGCCGAACTACCCGTCGCCGGAGCCGACCTCGTCCGGCATTCCGCGCGCGCTCGAGCGCGACGTGCTGATCGCACCGTTCAACGACCTCGACGCGACGGCGGCGATCGTCGACGCCCATGCCGAGCGGTTGGCGGCGATCATCGTCGAGCCGTTCCAGCGTGTGATCGAGCCGGTGCCGGGCTTCCTCGCCGGCCTGCGGGCACTGGCCGACCGCCACGGCATCGTCCTGATCTACGACGAGATCGTCACCGGCTTCCGGCTCGGGCCGGGCGGGGCGCAGGAGCGCTACGGGGTCACGCCCGACCTCGCCACGTTCGGCAAGGTGATCGGCGGCGGCTATCCGCTCGCGGCCGTCGCCGGACGCCGCGACTTGCTGGCGACGGCTGATCATCGCCGCCGCGGCAACGATACATACGTCTTCATCTCGGGCACCCTGAACGGCAACCCGGTCGCGGCAGCGGCCGGCCTCGCAACGCTCGACGTCCTCGCCGAGCATGGCGCCTACGAGCGGCTGGACGCCCTCGGCGAGCGGATGCGCGGCGGCCTTCGCGCCGCTTTCGCGGCTGCGGGGATCCCGGCGCAGGTGATGGGCATCGGGCCGATCTTCCAGACGCTGCTCGTCGACAGCCCTGTGACGGACTACCGCACGATGCGCAAGGCGGACGCCGCCGCGATGCGCGAGATCACCCACGGCGTGCTGCGCGCCGGCAACCTGATCGCACCGGAGAAGGCGTACCTGTCTCTCGTCCACACCGATGCGGAGATCGATGCCACCGTCGACGCCTTCGCGTCGGCGGCCACCAGATACGCCGAAAGGAGCACGAGTGGAGACTGACCGCGTGTCTCGCAGCGATCTGACGCCCGTCAGCTTCCTGCACCGCAGCGCCTTCATCCATCCCGACAAGACGGCGGTCGTGCACGACGACCGGCGCTACTCCTACCGCGAGTTCGCCGAGCGAGTCAACCGGTTCGCAGCCCGCCTGCGCGCCGACGGCCTCGCCAAGGGCGACCGGGTCGCGATCCTGAGCCCGAACACGTCGGCGATGCTCGAGGCACAGTTCGCGGTGCCGGCGGCCGGCGGCATCATCGTCGGTATCAACACCCGACTGAACGCCGACGAGATCGCCTACATCGTCGAACACAGCGGGGCCCGCTGGCTGTTCGCCGACGCCGAACTGGTGCCGCTCGTCGCCGACCTCGACCCGGCCGTGGTGACCGTCGTGCGCATTGACGACACCGGCGCGGCGGGCGATCCGTACGAGGACTTCCTCGCCGGCGGCTCGCCCGAGCCGGTCACCAGTTGGCTGGCGGACGAGGACGAGACGATCGCGATCAACTACACCTCCGGCACGACGGGCCGCCCGAAGGGCGTCATGACCACCTACCGCGGCGCGTACCTGAACGCGCTCGGCCAGGTGATCGAGATGGGCCTGAACGCCGACTCCGTCCACCTCTGGCTGGTGCCGATGTTCCACTGCAACGGGTGGTGCCTGCCCTGGGGGGTGACGGCGGTGGCGGGGACGCACGTGTGCCTGCGCCGGGTCGATCCGGGGCGAATCTGGCAGCTGCTCGACCAGGAGCAGGTGACCCACACCGGCGGCGCGCCGACCGTCCAGATCATGCTGATGAACGACCCGGCAGCTCGCCGGCTCGAGCGGCCCGTGACCGTCTACCTCGGCGGGTCGCCGCCGTCGCCGACGCTGCTCTCCCAGCTGAAGGAGCGGAACTTCCGGCCCATCCACATCTACGGGCTGACCGAGACCTACGCGCCGATCACCGTCTGCAGCTGGCACCGCGAGTGGGACGAGCTACCCGCGGACGAGCAGGCCCGTCTGCTGGCGCGGCAGGGGCAGGGGCACGTCACCGCCGACCTCGTACGGATCGTGGACGAGGCGATGGCGGACGTGCCGAGAGACGGCACCACCATCGGCGAGGTCGTCATGCACGGCAACACCGTGATGAAGGGCTACCACGACGATCCGGACGCGACGGCGGAGGCCTTCCGGGGCGGCTGGTTCCACTCCGGCGACCTCGGCGTCTGGCACCCCGACGGCTACATCGAGCTGCGCGACCGGATGAAGGACGTGATCATCTCCGGCGGCGAGAACATCTCGACGATCGAGGTCGAGCAGACGGTCGCGCAGCACCCGGCGGTACTCGAGTGCGCGGTCGTCGCCATTCCCGACGAGCGCTGGGGCGAGCGGCCGAAGGCGTTCGTCACCCTGAAGTCCGGGCACGAGGCGACGGAGGCTGAGATCATCGCGTTCTGCCGCGAGCGGATCGCGCACTTCAAGTGCCCGGCCGCCGTCGCGTTCGGCGAGCTGCCGAAGACGTCGACCGGCAAGATCCAGAAGTTCGTGCTGCGCGACCGCGAGTGGGCCGGCCGCGCCACGCGTGTCAACTGAGGCCGACCGCCGGCTACAGCCGGATCGACGCCGCGACCGCGACGTCGACGCTGCGCTCGATATCGACGTAGCCGGGTAGCGTCGGTGAGATCTCGATCCGGCCCGACCGGCCGTCGATCCGTAGGACGCGGCCCGAGACCAGTGTCCGGAGCGGCCGCACCGAGGTGATCTCGGCGAACGTCAGCCGCGTCGGCCCGTCGAGCGTCCAGGCCTCGATGGCGTCGGTCGACAGCTCGACGCGCTCGGCGCGACGAGCGGCCGGCCAGAGCGCACGCGCGACGAGTCGGGCGAGGGCGCTCCGGTCGGCGACGGCGTGCGCACGGTCGCGCAGCGGGCATTGCTCGAACTCGTAGACCTCTGTCATCTGCACAGTGTGGATCGCGGGTGGCCGCGTCGTATGCCGCGCCCGGGTGACCCGGCGG
The DNA here is from genome assembly GCA_009885805.1 of Actinomycetota bacterium. GTDB lineage: Bacteria > Actinomycetota > Thermoleophilia > Gaiellales > F1-60-MAGs149 > VFJZ01. The sequence goes on along the minus strand of VFJZ01000085.1, from coordinate 21,051 downwards.
TCAGCGGCCGCGGTAGTCGGGGACGCGCTTCTCGGCGAAGGCGCGCTCGCCCTCCACGCGATCCTCGCTCCCCTGGATCCCGACGAGCACCCGCCGCGCCCGCGCCGCCGACTCGGAGGGACTCGGCGGCGTGGCAGCCCGCACGAACTCCTTCAGCGCCGCCGTGACGAGGGGGGCGCCGGCCACGAGCCGCTCCGCCCACTCGGTGGCGACGGCGATGTGCTGGCCGACCGGCACGACGCGGTTGACCATGCCGACGTCGTACGCGCGACGCGCATCGATGCGCTCGCCGAGGAGCATGAACTCCATCGCGATCTTGTGCGGGATCCTGGACGCCAATCCCGCGATGATGCCGCCGGTGAACCCGACGGCGACCTCGGGGTAGCTGAACACCGTGTCCTCCGCGGCCACGAGCAGGTCGCAGTGCATGGCGACGACGAACGCGCCGCCGATGACGTGCCCGTGCAGCGCGCCGATCACCGGCTTCGAGAGGTGAACGCCGAGGTCGGGGACGCCACGCCACAGATCGAGCGGGTTGTCGCGGAGGTCGGCGCCGACGGAGAACGCTCGGTCGCCGGCGCCGCTCAGCACCGCACACAGATCGTCGCTCGCCTCGAACCGCTGCCAGGCCGCCTCCAGACCGAGTGCGATCGCCGGGTTCAGGGCGTTGAGCTTCGCGGGCCGGTTGATCGTGACGTGCGCGACCCGCCCATTGGTGGAGTACGTGACCAGGTCATCCATCGGCTCGCTGTATAGCCGACCTGGATTCGGCGCCCGTACACCACATTGGCGATGATCCGCTCGAGCTGCTCGGCCGCTTCCTCGTCGGCGCGCCCGGCTCCGCGAGTGAGCGAGTGCAGGCCGTTGTGCGTGCGGTAATCCGCGAGCCTGCCGGGCGAAATCGCGGCTTATCGGGGCCCGCTTCGTGAACTGGGTCGCCCGTCAGCGCAGCGCGCCGATCACCCGGCGCCCGAACTCCGGCAGCTCGCGGGGATAGTCGAGAAAGCCGCAGAGGATCATGTCCACCCCGACGGCGTGGAACCGCTCGACCTGCGCGCTGATCGTCTCGGCGCTGCCGATCAGTCCCGAGCGGAAGCCGTCGTTCGGCTGCACCAGACGGGCGGCGTCCGAGTCGGCCCACATGCCGATGCGGTCGGAGGTCGACGACCCGGCGCCGCGCGCGTGCCCGGCGAACGCCGCGACCGCGTCCGGGTTGGCGGTAGAGATGATCTGCTCGAGCTGATCCGCAGCTGACTCGTCCGACTCCCGGAGCACGACGAAAGCGTTGAGCGCGAAGCGCACGTCCCGGCCGTGGGCGGCCGCCTGAGCCCGCACATCGGCAATCTGCGCCGCGGCGCCCTCGACCGTGTCGCCGTTCATGAAGTACCAGTCGGACAGGCGCGCCGCCATTCGCCGAGCCGCGGTCGAGTTGCCGCCCTGGTAGATCTCGATGCTGCCGGGCAGCGGCCGCGGCTCGAGCCAGGCGTCGTGCAGCCGGTAGAAGTCGCCGGCGTAGGAGAACGTCTCCTCCTCGGCGAGCCCGCGCAGCACCTCGATGAACTCCTCCGACCGACGGTACCGCTCGTCGTGATCGAGCCACGGCTCGCCGAGGGTGTGAAACTCCTTGCGGAACCAGCCGCTGACGACGTTCAGGCCGAACCGCCCGGGCGCGAGATGGTCGATGCTCGCGGCCATCTTCGCGACGACGAGCGGGTGCCACAGCCCCGGGTGGACGGCCGCGATGATCCGGAGCTTCGACGTCACGGCGGCCAGCGCCGCGGAGGTGCTGACGGCCTCCAGATGGGGCGCGCGACCGCCCGTCAGGATGAACCGTGCGGCGAGGAGGGTCGCGTCGAACCCGGTGTCCTCGGCCGCACGCGCGAGTTCGGCGTTCCCCTGAAACGTCCAGTCGGTCTCGTCCAGGCTCGAGAAGACCAGCCCGCCGAGGTTGGTCGCCCAGTAGCCGAACTGCAGCGGCTCGCGCATCGCGTCATGCTACGTGCTCAGACGTGGATCGCCGAGTGATCCGTACTCCAGCGACCGAACGTGCGCGCGCCTTCGCGACGTGGGGATGTAGCGCGGTCGATGCGGCGCGCGGCACGGCGGCGGCGGACTCGGCAAACCCGCCGAACGGTCGAGTTCGTTCGAATCCGCGCGGCCGTTACACGGCGACCGTGACACGCAGGAAGGTTGCGGGGATGGAGGTGACGTCCGGGAGCGCGCTTGCGTTCTGGCTCGTGAAGAGGGCGTCCAGGTCGGCTTGCAGATTGACCTCACGGCCGTTGGCCGTCGCAGCATCGAATGCGTTCATGGTCGGCCCGTAGTACGTCTTGAACGCAGCAAGAAGCTCCGACGGTGCGCCGGGGAAGTTGAACGTGTAGGTGTCCCTCTCGAACGAGATCTTCTCCGCGGGAACTCCCGCGCCGCCGAATCGCTCGATCACGTTGGCCTCCACGCCCCACGTCATGGGGCTGACGAACCCTTCCGGAGGTGGCGGCGAGTAGGAGGAGCTGATCTTCAAGATCTGGGCCACCAGCGTCGGATCGTTCGGGATCCAGTTCCCCATGATGATGCGACCGCCGGCCCGCGTCACCCGGACGACCTCCTTCGCCACGTCGAACGGCTTCGGAGCGAACATCGCACCGAAGATGCTGATCACGAGATCGAAGCTGTCGTCCGCGATCTCGTGCAGATCGGACGCGTCGCCTTCCTGGAATCTGCAGTTGGCGAGCGCGAGGGCCTGTACGCGCGCGTTGCCAGCCGCGACGAGATTGCTGGCGATGTCGACGCCCAGGACGTCCGCCCCGAGCACCGCCGCCGGTACCGCAGTGGTCCCGTCGCCGCACCCGAGATCGAGGACCCTGAGCCCGGCCGTGATTCCCAACCCGCCGACGAGCGCCTCGCCACTCTCGCGCATGCTCACCGCGACGCGAGTGAAGTCACCCTTCTCCCAGAGTGCCTTGTTCGGATTCATCGTCTTCGTTCCCCTCGTATGTGCGGTGCGGCCCGCGTGCCATCCGGGCCTGGGTGGTGGGCGGTTGCCGTACATCGGACGTCGGTCTCGGCAAGTCCGGTTCACGAACGTGTGGAGACGGTACCACGCTATTTCAAGAAATCAAACAAATTATTGAAATATGTCCCCCCAGACTCCCCAACCGGACCCGCCATGCCCTCGCGGACGGCGCGCTCGAGCAGCATGAACCCAGCCCGGGGATCAGCACCCACCCGACCGGCCGAGGTGACGCTGATGACGAGCTCGCAGCCAGATGCCACGAGCTGTTCTGCGACCAGCACGGCGAGCGGTGCTCTGACGGCGCGGCCGACGACGCCCACCTCGTGTCCGTCGAGGTCGAGGACGTCGAGCTCTGCGTGGTAGCAGGCCCAGCCGTCGAGCCGCCGGCACCGACCGATGTCGCGCAGGTGATGAACGAGATCAGCGTCCGGGTCGAGCACGCAGACCCGCGGCACCTCCCCATCCGGCAGACCACGCTGTCGGCACGCCTGCTTGAGTTCAGCTAGATCAAGTGATATCTTGAATAAACTTCGACACGCGAGGAACCCGTGGCAGACAGAGCAGCAAAGGACGCGTTGTACGCCGCGTTCGGATCGATCGCGAAAGCGCTCGGTAACGGACACCGAGCCGAGATCGTCGACGTGCTCGCCCAGGGCGAGCGCTCCGTCGATGCGCTGTCGCGTGAGGTCGAACAGAGCGTCGCGAACACCTCGCAGCACCTGCAGGTGCTCGCGCGCGCCGGGCTCGTCCGCACCCGGCGCGACGGCACGAGCGTCCGCTACCGCCTGGCAAGCGACGACGTCGCATCGCTCTGGGAGGAGTTGCGCGGCGTGGCCGCGACCCACCTCGCCGAGGTCGAGGTGCTGGCGACGGGATATCTCGGCGACCGGAGCGAGATCGAGCAGATCTCAGCGGCCGAGCTGGCGGAACGGCTCGCCTACGGTAGCGTCACCGTGCTCGACGTCCGGCCTCGGAGCGAGTACCTCGCCGCGCACATCCGAGGGGCGAGGCCGGCGCCGCTCGACGAGATGGCGGACGTCGCCGAGACCATTCCTGCCGGCGCCGAGGTCGTTGCGTACTGCCGCGGGCCCTACTGCGTCTACGCGGACGACGCCGTGCGCCTGCTGCACGCTCGCGGTATCGCCGCCCGCCGGCTCGCGACCGGACTACCCGAATGGCGACGCGCCGGCTACCCCGTCGCCGTCGCTGGCTAACCAAAGGAGACCCGATGTTACTCCGCCTCTTCCACTACGACTCGACCGCGTGCGCCAGCTACCTGTTCGGGTGTACGACGTTCGACATGCTCGCCGTCGTCGATCCGCACATCGACCTCGTCGACAGCTACCTGGCCGAGGCCGAGCGGGCAGGCTCGCCGATCGTCGCCGTGTTCGAGACGCACGTGCAGGCCGACCACGTCTCCGGACTACCGGCGCTCGTCGCGCGCACCGGCGCGACCGCCTACCTGCCGGCGAACACCGGCGTCGACTTCGCCCACGAGCCGCTCGCCGACCGGCAGGTGGTCGAGTTCGGCAACACCGTCGTGACCGCGATCGCCACGCCGGGCCATGCGCCGGCGCACCACGCCTACGCCGTCGCCGACCGCCGCCGCGGGACGGACGAGCCGTGGCTCGTCTTCAGCGGCGACTCGCTGCTGATCGGCGATGTCGGCCGGCCCGACCTCCACGTCGCCGGCGATGCGCTCGGTCAGGCACAGATCCTGCACGCCTCGCTCGGCCGACTGATGGGTCTGGCCGACGACGTCGTGCTGTTGCCCAGCCACTACGCCGGCTCCGTCTGCGGACGGGGCCTGTCGGGCAACCCGGTCAGCACGATCGGCTTCGAGCGCGCACACAACACGATGCTGGCCTACAGCGACGCGGATACGTTCGCGGCGGCACTGGTCGCGGACACGCCGCCGCGCCCGCCCGACCAGGCCCGGATCGTGGCCGCGAACCTACGTGGCGCGCTGCACGCGTCCGCCTGAGATGTCGGTCCGGCTCGGGCTACGTGAGAACGCTGCGCAGTTCACGCTGCTGGTCGGCCTGAACGCCCTCGTCGGCAGCATGGTCGGCCTCGAGCGGAGCGTGCTGCCGCTCGTCGGCGAGCGGGACTTCGGCCTGACCTCGAAGGCGGCGATCCTGGCGTTCGTCCTCGCGTTCGGCGTCGCCAAGGCCTGCACCAACCTCGCCGCCGGCAGCCTCGCGGAGCGGCTCGGCCGCAAGCGACTGCTCGTCGTCGGCTGGCTGGTGGCGTTGCCGGTGCCGGTGATGATCGGCCTGGCGCCGTCGTGGGGCTTCATCGTCGCGGCCAACGTCCTGCTCGGCGTGAACCAGGGCCTTGCCTGGTCGATGACGGTCGTGATGAAGATCGACCTCGCCGGCCCGTCGCGCCGCGGCCTCGCGCTCGGGCTCAACGAGGCGGCCGGCTACCTCGGCGTCGCCGCCTCAGCGTTCGTCACCGGCCTCCTGGCCGCCAGCTTCGCGCCGCGCACCGTCGTCTGGATCGGAGCGGCGATCATCGCGACCGTCGGCCTGGTGGTCGCCGCGGCCTTCGTGCGCGACACGGGCGCCCACGTGGCGCTGGAGCAGGAGGCGCACGCGCATCGAGCGCACGAGTCGCCGCACAGCCTGCGCAGCGCGTTCGCGCACGCCACGCTGCACAGCCCGGTGCTGCGGGCCTGCAGCCAGGCCGGACTCGTGAACAACCTGAACGACGCCCTCGCCTGGGGCCTCGCCCCGCTCTACCTCGCCGCCGAGGGGGCGACGCTGCGTCAGATCGCGATCGTCGCCGCCGCCTACCCGGTGGTGTGGGGCGCCGGTCAGTTACTCACCGGCTGGGCCTCCGACCACCTCGGCCGCAAGCCGATGATCACCGCCGGCATGCTCGTCCAGGCGGCAGCGCTCGCCCTGCTCGTTGCGGGCGGCGGCGCCTTCACCCCCTCGCTGATCGCGGCGATCGGGCTCGGCGCCGGGACGGCGATGGTCTACCCGACCCTGATCGCGGCCGTCTCCGACGCGATTCAGCCGCGCGACCGCGCCCGCGTCGTCGGGGTCTACCGCTTCTGGCGCGACGCCGGGTTCGCGATCGGCGCCCTGATCGCCGGCGTCGGCGCCGACCTCACCTCACCCGCCGTCGCGATCGTCGTCGTCGCCACGCTCACCGCCGCCAGCGGTCTCGTCGTGGCCGGTACCCCGTGGCAGCAGCCGCCCGTGCCGGCGCCGACGGTCTAGGGGTTCGTCACCGACATCCGAGCCGGTTGGGGTGTCTGGAGCGAGTGGGTACCGACGCGCAGCGACGGAACCCGTCGGTCGCCGTAGCCTTCTGGAGGGTGAAAGAGCGGGATCTGATCCCTTTCTTTCACGCTCCATATGGCGAAGGACGACCCAGACGCGCCACTAGCCTAGGGACGCGCCGACGGGAAGTCGGGATCGCGGCGCTCGAGGAAGGCGTCGACGCCCTCGCGAGCGTCAGGCTCGAGGAAGTTGAGCATCTCGAGCGCAGCGGACAACTCGAACACCGCCGCCTCGCGCCGGTACCAGTGGTTGAGCGCCCTCTTCGTGAACTGCGTCGCGCGTTGCGGCCCGCGGGCGAGGCGATCGGCGACGGCCAGCGCCCGCTCCAGCAGTTCGGCGCCGGGCACGCACAGCGAGACGAGACCGATCCGCTCCGCCTCGCGCCCGTCGATCCGATCGGCGGTCAGGAGGTAGTACTTCGCCTTCGCCATCCCGCACAGCAGCGGCCACAGCATCAGGGCATGGTCACCACTGGCGACGCCGAGGCGCGCGTGGCCGTCGCTGAGGATCGCGTCCTCGGCGGCGATCGAGATGTCCGCCGCCAGCGCGACGGCGAGCCCGGCGCCGACGGCCGGGCCGTTGATCGCGGAGACGACCGGCTTGTCCAGCGCGAGCAGGTTCTCGATCACTGCGATCGCCTCGCGACCGGTGCGCAGCACGCGCTCGACGTCGCCGAGGTTGCGGCGCATCCACTCCATGTCGCCTCCGGCGGAGAAGGCGCGGCCAGCGCCGGTGATGACGGCGACACGCGTCTCCGGATCGGCGCCGATCACGGGCCAGATGTCCGCCAGTTCGCGGTGGAGCGTCTCGTCGGTCGCGTTCAGCTTCGCCGGCCGGTCGATCGTGACCAGCAGGACGCCGTTCGGCCGGCGCTCGCAGCGCAGTCCCTCGAAGCGATCGTAGGTCGTCATCGCCTGCATATCTTCGCGCACCACCCGGGCCGGTATGATCGGCGGCAGTGATCGAACGGCTCCTCCAGGTCGAGGTCTCGGCGCTGTGCGACGCCGACAAGCAGCTGCCGGTCGTCGACCCGGCGATCCGGCGGATGGCGCCGGGCGGTCGGATGGCCGGCATCGCGCGGACCGTCGTCGCCGAGGACGACCACCTCCCCGTCTACGCGGCGCTCGCCGAGGCGAGGCCGGGAGACGTCCTCGTTGTGACGACGAATGGGCACGGCCGCGCGGTCTGCGGCGAGCTGTTCACGGCCGAAGCGCAGCGGCGCGGGCTGGCCGGAATCGTCATTGACGGCTACTGCCGCGACCTCGCCGGCATCCGCCGCCTCGGCCTACCGGTCTACGCGCGCGGGACGACGCCCGCATCGGGGACGGCAGTCGCACGGCCCGCCGCCAACCAGACGATCGTCTGCGGCGGTGTCCGCGCCGCGCCAGGCGACATCGTCTTCGGCGACGACGACGGCGTCGTGATCGCGCCTCCCGCGCAGATCGCCGCCGCACTGGCGGCCGCCGAGGCGACGACGGCGGCCGAGCGCGGATTCCTCGCCGCGGTCGCCGGCGGCACGTCGCTCCACGACCTCCTCGGCGACCTGGGCGCCGGCGATGGCGGCTGAGGTCTCCACGACGACCCTGTCGGGCCTCCTCGCCGCGCGAACGCGCAGCGGCAGCGCCGAGGTCGCGACGATCCTCGCGCCGACGCCGCCCGGCGTCCTGTCGCTGGCCGGCGGGTTCCCGCATCCCGGGACGTTCCCGTCCGACGAGGTCGCCGCGATCACGGCGCAACTGCTCGCCGACGAGCCGGCCGCGCTCCAGTACACGCCGTCGGACGGCGTGCCGTCCTTCACCGCCTTTCTCTCCGAGCGCATGGAGCGCCTCGACGGCCGCCGGCCCGGCCGGGACGAGCTCCTGATCACGAGCGGCGGCATGGACTCCCTGGCGCTCGCCTGCCTGAGCCTCGTCGAGCCCGGCGACGTGGTCGTCGTCGAGGCGCCGACCTACCTGGGTGCGCTGATGGCGTTCGCGGCGCACGGCGCGACCATCGTCGGCATCCCTGTGGACTCCGACGGGATGCGCGTCGACGACCTCGCGCGGCGGCTCGACGCCGGCCTGCGGCCGAAGTTCGTGTACACGATCCCGGAGTTCCAGAACCCGACGGGCCTGACGTTGCCGCTCGAACGGCGGGAGGCGCTGATCGAGACGTGCCGCCGACACGGCGTGCCGATCCTCGAGGACGTCGCCTACCGGGAGATCGCGTTCGGCGCCGCGCCGCCGCCGTCGCTGTGGTCGCTCGCGCCCGACGTGGTCGTGCAGGCGGGCACGTTCTCGAAGATCTTTGCGCCCGGCCTGCGCCTCGGCTGGGCGGTCGGCCCGGCCGAGATCGTTGGCGCGATGGCAGCGGCCAAACAGACCACCGATCAGTGCGCGAACGGCTTCGGGCAGCGGATCATCGAGGCCTACGGCCGTGGCGGCGGCTTCGACCGCCGGATCCCGCGCAGCCAGGCGTTCTACGCCGCCCAGTGGGCCGCGCTCGAGGCCGCACTCGAACGCCACCTGCCCGAGGGCTGCAGCTGGTCGCGCCCGGGCGGCGGCTTCTTCGCCTGGCTGACGCTGCCGCCCGGCATCGACGCCGGCGCGATCCGGCCCGCGGCGCTCGAGGCGGGCGTGACGTACGTCCCCGGCCACGCCTTCCACACCGAGCCGGGGGCGGGGACGAACGAGCTGCGCCTGTCGTTCAGCTACCTGGAAGCGGCCGACCTCGAGCGCGCCGTCGAGCGACTCGCGGGCGTGCTACGCGACCACCGCTGACGGGGCGGCGGATGGAACGCTGGACGAGGGCGATGATCCGCCTCCGGTGGCTGGTGGCCGGCACGTGGCTGGTGATCGTCGCCGCCGCCCTGGTCGCAGCGGCCGGCCTTCCCGACCTCCTCACGAACCGGTTCACGCTGCCGGGGAGCGACAGCCACCGGGTCGAGCAGATCCTGGAGGAGCACTTCGGGCAGCGCACGACCGGTTCGGTTGCCGTCGTCGTCCTCGGCACGGACGGGTCGGCCGAGCGTCTGGTCCCCCTCGTCCGGACGGCCGCCGAGCGGGCGTCGGCCGTGTATCCGACGAGCAAGGTGGCGGCCGTGCAGGCGCTGTCCACAGACCTCGTCGTCGCCACGATCGTCTCGAAGCTCGAACCGGCCGACGCCAAGGGCCACATCGACGACATGCGGCGTGCGTTCGGGTCGATCGACGGCGCCGAGGTGTTCGTCAGCGGCCAGGCCGCGATCGAGCACGACCTCGACCCCGTGTTCGCCGACGACCTCAAGGTCGGCGAGCTCTACATCGCGATCCCGATCGCGCTGCTGATCCTCGTGTTCGTGTTCGGGTCGCTCGCATTCGTGCTGCCGTTTCTGTTCGCGGCCGCCGCGATCCCGACCACGCTCGGCATCGTCTGGATCTTCGCCAACTTCATGGAGCTGTCCGTGTACCTGCAGAACCTGGTGATGCTGATCGGGTTCGGGATCGCGGTCGACTACTCGCTGCTGATGGTCTACCGCTTCCGCGAGGAGATCAACGCCGGTCGCAATCGCGCCGACGCCGTCGTGCGGACGATGGAGACGGCCGGGCGAGCGGTGGTGTTCAGCGGCACGGCCGTCGGTATCGGCCTGGCGATGATGCTGGCGATGCCGTTGCCGTTCATGCGTGGCTTCGGGCTCGGCGGGCTGATCATCCCCCTCGTCTCGGTCGTCTGCGCTCTGACGCTGCTGCCGGTGTTGCTGTACCTGCTCGCGTCGCGCCTCGACCGCGTCCGACTCGTGCCGGCGCGGATCCTCGCCCGTCGTGAGGCCGAATCGAACTTCTGGACGACGCTCGCCGACCGCGTCATGCGGCGTCCCCTGCTCGTCGCCTCGCTGACGACGGCCGCCCTGATCGCCCTTGCCCTGCCCACGCTAACGCTGGAGGTCGGGCCCGGCAGCAACAACGGCGTGCCCCAGAATCTCGAGGGCGTGCGTGGCCTCAACCTCCTCACCGCCGCGGTCGGGGACGGCGCCGTCGCGCCTGCGATCGTCGTCGTCGATACCGGCCGGGCCGGTGGGAGCGGCGACCCGGCGGCGAGGCAGGCGTTCGCGCGGCTGGCCTCAGGACTCGCAGCCGACCCGGAGATCAGCCGCGTCGACTTCCAGGTGTCGCCGCAGTACATCTCGTCAGACGGGCGCTACGCGAGGATCGACGCGGTCGGCCGCAGCGAGTACGGCACGCCGCAGGCACTGGCCTTCGTCGACCGCCTGCGCGGTGACATCATCCCGGCCGCCGCCTTCCCGCCCGGCGTCGAGGTGCTGGCCGGCGGCGGCCCGCCGGCCGGAGCCGATTTCCTCGACCTGACATACGGCTCCTTCCCGTGGCTCGTGCTCGCCGTCCTCGTGCTGACTTACTTTCTGCTGCTGCGCGCGTTTCGGTCCATCGTCCTGCCGCTGAAGGCGATCGTGATGAACATCCTCTCGATCGGCGCCGCCTACGGAATGCTGACCATGTTCTTCAAGTGGGGCGGCGCGGAAGCCGTCGGGTTGATCTCGTACGACCAGATCGAGGGCTGGATTCCGGTGTTCATCTTCGCGATGGTGTTCGGGCTGTCGATGGACTACGAGGTGTTCCTCGTCAGCCGCATCCGCGAGGAGTGGGACGCCGGACGGCCGAACGACGAGGCGGTCGCCGTCGGGCTCGCGAAGACCGGCCGCATCGTCACCGCGGCGGGCCTGATCATGTTCGCCGCGTTCATGGGGTTCGTCGCCGGCTCGATCCTCGGCCTGCAGCAGTTCGGGTTCGGCCTGGCGGCGGCGATCATCCTCGACGTCACGATCGTGCGCGCCCTGCTCGTCCCGAGCACGATGGCGCTGTTCGGTCGGTGGAACTGGTGGCTGCCGGCGAGGGTTGCGCGGGTGTTCCGCGTGCGACCATCTCCCCTATGACACCGACGACCGACGCCATCGCCGCCGCACGCCGCGCCCTGGCGCTCCACGTGCGACGCACACCGCAGGTGGCCTCGGACGTGCTCGCCGACGTGTGCGGAGTACCGGTCGAACTGAAGCTCGAACTGCTGCAGCGGAGCGGGTCGTTCAAGGCGCGCGGTGCCTTCAACCGGATGCTCGCACTCACCGGGCCGGAACGCGCGCGTGGCGTGATCGCGGTCTCGGCCGGGAACCACGCGGCGGCGCTCGCCCTCGCCGGTCGTGACCTCGGCGTTGACGTACTGGTGCTGATGCCGCGGGCGGCGAGCAGCGCCAAGGTGAGTGCCACCCGTACCTACGGCGCGACCGTCGACCTCGAATCCGCAACATCGAGCGACGCGTTCGAGCGGATGCGCGCGATCAGCGGCGATACGGGCCGCGTCGTCGTCCATCCCTTCGACGACCCGCTCGTGATCGCCGGCGCCGGCACGGTCGGGCTGGAGATCGCCGAGGACGCGCCCGGCGCCGACCTCGTCGTCGTCCCCGTCGGCGGTGGCGGACTCGTGGCCGGCATCGCCCTCGCCCTCGAGCAGACGGCGCCCGAGGCGCGGATCGTCGGCGTCCAGTCGCGCGCGACGGGGACGCTTCCCGCCTCGCTCGCGGCCGGCGCGCCGCGGACAGTCGAGATGCAGCCGACCATTGCCGACGCCTTGACGCCGCCGGCGGTCGGCGAGCTGACCCTCGCGATCTGCCGCCGCCGCGGCGTCGAGGCGGTGCTGCTCGACGAGGACGAGCTCGCGGCGGGCTTTCGCCGTCTGTACGCGGCGGGCAAGATCGCCGCCGAGGTCGCCGGCGCCGCACCGGTGGCCGCCATCCTCGCCGGCCGGATTTATCTCACCGGTGTCCGCCGGATCGTCTGCGTCGTCTCAGGCGGCAACGTCGCGCCGGACGTGGCGGCGCGGCTGCTCTCCACGTAGGTCGCGGCTACGTTCCAGCCGATGGAGACCGACGACATCGCCGATCGCCTGCGCGCGGCGACCGCCCTGCTCGAGGCGGTCGTCCGCGATCGGTCCCTCCTCGAATCGCTCGGCGTCGAGGAGCGCGCGCGGCTCCACGCGGCGGCGGCGGACGTCTTTAACCCCGACGTCGCGCAGCGCCGCGACTGGGCGAGGGCGATGCGCCGACGCGAGAAGGCGGCGAAGCGGGAACGCGACGAGGCGGCACGCTCCGCCACGGGCATCCGCGTGCAGCGGGCACGGCCGGTCTTCACGACACCGAACGTACTCCCTCCCGCGCTCGACGAGACGCCGGCCACCGGTGCCGAACTCGATGACGCACGCACCTGTTACGTCTGCAAGCTCGCCTACGACGAGGTGCACCACTTCTACGACCAGCTCTGCCCCGCCTGCGGCGACTTCAACTACGGCAAGCGCGGCGAGACCGCCGACCTGCGCGGTCGCGTCGCGCTCCTCACCGGCGGGCGTGTGAAGATCGGCTACCAGGCGGGCATCAAGCTCTTGCGCGCCGGTGCGAGCGTGATCGTCACGACCCGGTTCCCCCGCGACGCTGCGATCCGCTACGCCGAGGAGACGGACTTCGAAGCGTGGGCCGACCGCCTCGAGATCTTCGGCCTCGACCTGCGCCACACGCCCAGCGTCGAGGACTTCTGCCAGCACCTGCTCGCGACGCGCGACCGGCTCGACTACATCGTCAACAACGCCTGCCAGACGGTGCGGCGGCCACCGGCGTTCTACGCGCACATGCTCGAGACGGAGCAGGCCGCGCTTGCACGCCTCCCGGCGGGTGCGCGGCGCATGCTCGGCGCCGCGCCGTCGCAGCTCGACCTCGTGCCCGGCGACACGCCTGCCGCCAGCCTCTTCCCGGAGGGTCACCTCGATCAGGACCGCCAGCAGGTCGATCTGCGGGATCGCAACTCCTGGCGTCTGCTCCTCGCCGAGGTGCCGACCATCGAGCTGCTCGAGACGCAGCTCGTGAACGCGGTCGCGCCGTTCGTCCTCAACGGGCACCTGAAGCCGCTGCTGCTGCGTACGGGAAACCGCGACAAGCACGTCGTCAACGTGTCCGCGGTCGAGGGCCAGTTCTACCGCAAGTTCAAGACGACACGGCACCCGCACACGAACATGGCGAAGGCCGCGCTGAACATGATGACCCGGACGTCCGCGACCGACTTCCACGCCGACGGGATCCACATGAACAGCGTCGACACCGGCTGGGTGACCGACGAGGATCCGCTGCCGATCGCGGAGCGGAAGACCGCCGAGCACCGGTTCCAGCCGCCGCTCGACATCGTCGACGGGGCGGCGCGGATCGTCGACCCGATCATCGCCGGCACGAACACGGGCGAGCACGTCTGGGGCCAGTTCCTGAAGGACTACCGGCCGACCGACTGGTAGACGGAGACGTGCCGTCTGCTCGTGGCCTCGAACGGCTCGCCCTTCCAGCCGGCGAAGCGATCGCGCAGACGCAGACCCGCGATCCGCGCCATCAGGTCGAGCTCGCTCGGCCAGGCGTACCGGCAGACGATCGGAAACAGTTGCACCCCGGCGCGGGAGAGCGAGATATGGCTCTCGTCCAGACGCTGTGCGACGGGGTCGTGGCGGCCGACGTCGAGCCACACCTCGTCGACGCCGATCTGCTCCGCATCGACGTACTGGTCGTCGCGCAGGCGCATCAGGAACGTCGGCGTGAACGCCTCGACGACGAACACGCCGTCGGCCGTGAGGTGGGCGGCGACGTTCTCGAAGCACCGCACCTGGTCGTCCTGGGTGAGCAGGTTGAAGAGCGTGTTGTAGACGACGTAGATCAGGCGGTAGGAACCATCCACCGGCACGGCGGCGAAGTCGCCGATCGTGACGGCGATCGCGTCACCGCCCGGCTTGGCGCGGAGTCGTTCGACCATCGCCGGCGCCAGATCGATGCCGTCGACGCTGATGCCGCTCGCGGCGAGCGGGATCGCGATCCGCCCGGTGCCGATCGCGAGTTCGAGCGCCGGGCCGCCACGCGCGAGGCCCGCGAGGAAGGCGACGGTCTCGGCCTCGTCGCCGCGCACCTCGTCGTCGTACGAGGAGGCGGCCTCCTCACCGAAGCTCATGATCGGCTCGTAGCCGTCCACTGCTCGCCTACAGCCCGACGCCGCGGAGGATGAGCGGCAGGACGGTCGCGGGATCCTCGAGATGCAGCCAGTGCCCGACCTCGGGCAACAGGATCCGGTTCAGCCCGGCCTTGAACGGCCCGTCGGCGGCGACGAACACCGCCGGGCCGATGCAGCCGTCCTGGGCGCCGTGGATCACGGTCGCCGGGACCAGGACGTCGCCGAGCGGGTCGTCGGCGTCGAGGTCGCAGCGGTACCAGCGGCAGACGGCGGCGGCGACCGCCGGCACGGCCATCAACGCGAGGACGTCGTCCCAGTCGTCGCGCCGCAAACCCGGCGACCAGACCTGGGCGAGTTGGGTCAGCCAGTGCGGGTCGGCGACGAGATCCGGGCCGCTCGTCGCGTAGGCGAGCAGCCAGGCGTACGCGCCCGTCTGCTGCTCGCGGACGATCCGCCGCCGGACGCGGAACCCGACCGGGTGCGGCGCGGCAAGGCCGACGATCGAGCGGACGCGGTGCGCGTGGCGGGCGCCGAGGTCGTAGGCGAGGAGCGCGCCCCAGTCGTGCCCGACGACGGCGACGTCCTCGATCCCGAGCGTGTCGAGGACGCCGACGAGGTCGGTGGCGACGCTGACCGCGCGGAGGTCGTTGTCGGGCGGCGCCGGCGACGGCAGGTAGCCGGGCAGCGCGACGGCGATCGCCCGTCCGCCCGCCGCGACGACGGCGCGGGCGATCGATCCCATGCCGTGGACGGTGTCGGGGAAGCCGTGCAGGATCAGGACGGCGGGCCCGCTGCCTTCGTCGAGCACTCCGATCGGCGCGCGGCCGCCGGTAACGAGTTGCATCGGGCCAGTCTCCCGGCTCAGCGCCCGGAGCGCAACTGTCGCAATCGTGCCGCACACCTTTGCGACAGCGGCGTGTCGCAAAGGCGTGCGGCACCATTGCGACACGCCCGCGGCGGCCGCGCCCTAGACTGCCGCCCCGTGACCGCCGCGCCGACGACCTGGCAGGCCGCGCTCGGCACCGCACTCGTCGCCGGCGGCGTGCAGATCGCCGTCTGGGTGCCGGACAAGCGCCTCGCCCCGATCGTCGCCGCGATCGAGGCGGCCGGCCTGCCCGTGCGGACACTGACTCGCGAGGAGGAGTGCATCGGCTACGCAGCCGGCTACCGCGCCGCCGGCGGCACGCCTCTCGTGCTGATGCAGTGCTCCGGCCTCGGCAACGCCCTGAACGCGATCGGGTCACTGGCTGTCCCGTACGGCCTCGGCTTCCCGCTCGTGATCTCGATGCGCGGCACGCTCGGCGAGCGCAACCCGTCGCAGATGCCGCTCGGCCGGGCCACGACCGGCCTGCTCGCCCTCCTCGGGATCGAAAGCTTCCCGCTGCGGCGTCCGGACGACGTCGCCGCGGTCGTCCGCGGCGCCCTCGCGGTCGCCGACGGCGCACGGACGATCGCGCCGATCATCCTCGACGCCGCGCTGGAGCTCTGACGTGGACGCCACCGCCATCGTCCGCGCGCTACTCGCGGCCGAGCCCGACGCCCTCGCCGTGGCGTCACTCGGGACGGCGACGAGCGCGCTGCGCGCCGCGAGCGACGACGGCCCGCACCTCTACATGGGCGGAGCGATGGGCTCGGCGCTTGCCGTTGCGCTCGGCGTCGCCGAGGCCCGCCCCGAGCGCCGCGTTCTCGCGCTCCTCGGCGACGGCGAGGTGTTGATGGGCGCCGGCTCGCTCTGGTCGCTCGCTGGCATCCGCCCGCCCAACCTGCTGGTCGTGATCCTCTGCGACGGCCACTACTCGATCACCGGCGGCCAGCCGCTCGGCGCCCCGGGCCGGTTCGCCGAGGTCGCTGCGGCACTCGGGCTGGGGACGGCGGTCGTGAGCGACCTCGGGGAGATCGCGCCGTCCCTGGCAGCGCTGCCACGCCCGGCGCTTGTCGAGGTGCACTACGCCCCGGGGGAGTGGCCCGGACCATCGCCGTTCATCGATCCCCCGGTCGTGCGGTCACGCTTCGAACAGGCGGCCGCGGAAGGTTCGTCCTAGGATGTGCCGGTGCGCCGTCGGCTGTGTACCACGCCGCCGCACGTTCCGCCTGCGCTGAGCCTGCGTCAGCTGTCCGCCTCGGGCACGACCGGGAACTTCGAGACCGGATAGACGTCGACCGGCGCCGACCGCTGCTGGACGAGCACGCCGCCGTCGACGACGACGGTCGCGCCCGTCATGTAGCGGGCGTCGTCGGTCGCGAGGAAGACGATCGGGCCGGCGAGGTCGTCGGCGTTGCCGAGGCGACCCAGCGGCACGACCTGACCACGCTCGGCCGCGAGCTCGTCGGAGATGTCGTACGTGCGGATCAGACCCGGGACGACGCAGTTCACGCGGACGCCGTAGGGCGCCAGGTCGAGCGCCATGGCGCGGGTCAGCGCCTCGATGCCGCCCTTGGCGGCATCGTACGAGGCCATCGCGCGATGCGCGTGGGTGGCACCGCCACTCGACAGGTGGATGATCGCGCCCCGCCGCCGCCGCGCCATCGCCCCGGCGACCGCGTGCGAGCAGAGGAAGACGCTCGTCAGGTTGTTCGTGAGGATGCGGTTCCACCAGTCGAGGTCGCCCTCGAGGAAGTGCCGGCAGACAGCCTCGTACGTCGCGAGCGCCGCGTTGTTGACGAGCACGTCGATCGGACCGTACGCGGTGACGAGTGTCGAGGTGATGCGCGCCACATCTTCCTCGCTGCCGACGTCGCCGATCAGCGCCATGGCAGTGCCGCCGGCAGCCTCGATCGCGGCCACGGTCTCGCCCGCCCGCGCCGCGTCGATGTCGTTGACGCCCACCCGCGCGCCCTCGGTGGCGAACCGCTCCGAGACTGCGCGGCCGATGCCGTGGCCGGCGCCGGTGACGAGGACGGTCGATCCGGCGAGACTGGACGTGGGCATGCGGGGCTCCTGGGTGGTGCGCTATCGCCTCACGATCGTGAACGACAGCCGGACCGTCGCCGACACGTTAACGGCCGTATCAGTCGCGCGCACCACCAGGCGATAGCGCGTCATCGGACGAGACGGTCGTCACGACCACGCTCGTCCTCTCCGCGGCCGCGAGATCAAACGGTCGCTGAAGATCCACCGGCTCCAACCACATCGGCGATGCTGCCGCGATGAAGACCGACGACGGCGAACCGATCATCGCGCTCGACCTCGAGCCGGCCGACCCGCTCGACCCGGACCTGCAGGAGCTGTTCGACAAGTGCGTTGCGAAGCTCGGGATGATCCCGAACGTGCTGCGCGCGTACAGCTTCGACCAGGCGAAGCTCCGCGCGTTCACGACCTTCTACAACGACCTGATGCTGGCCGCGAGCGGCCTCTCGAAGCTCGAGCGCGAGATGATCGCGGTCGTCGTCTCGTCGGAGAACCGCTGCTTCTACTGCCTCGTCGCGCACGGCGCGGCGGTGCGGCAGCTCTCGGGCGACCCGGCGCTCGGCGAGATTCTCGCGTTCAACTTCCGTGCCGGCGACCTCGACGAGCGGACGACGGCGATGCTCGAGTTCGCCGTCAAGCTGACGCGCGAGCCCTACGCGATCGTGGAGGACGACCGCGAGGCGCTGCGCGAGGCGGGCTTCGGCGATCGCGACATCTGGGACATCGCCGCCACCGCGGCCTTCTTCAACATGTCGAACCGCGTCGCCTCCGCTACGGACATGCAGCCGAACCGGGAGTATCACGGTCAGGCGCGCTGACCGCCGTGCCCGCAGACCGGCCCTACGATACGGCCCTCACGGCGCGGAGGAGCAAGCGTGAACACTGCGGGCGGAGCGGGAGAGAGCGGAGTCGGGGCTGACGAGATGCTCGCCATGCTCGAGCAGATGACGTTCATCCGGCGCTTCGAGGAGGAGGTACAGGCGAGCTTCCAGCGCGGTGAGGTTCCCGGGACGACGCACCTGTGCATCGGCCATGAGGCGATCCCCGTCGGCCTCGCCGCGGCCCTCGGCCCCGACGACGTGATCGCGACGACCTACCGTGGGCACGGCCACGTCCTCGCCCGTGGGGCCGACCCCGCCGCGGTGGCTGCCGAGCTGACCGGCCGCGCGATGGGCCTGAACGGCGGACGCGGCGGCTCGATGAACCTGACCGACTTCGCGCACGGCATCATCGGCTCGTTCGGCATCATCGGTGGCAGCATGGCCGCTGCGACCGGCGCCGGCCTGTCGTTCCGCGGCACCGGCCGGGTGGCCGTGGCGACATTCGGCGACGGCTGCGCGAACCACGGCTACTTCTTCGAGTGCCTCAACTTCGCCGCCGTCTTCCGGCTCCCGGTCCTCTTCATCTGCGAGCACAACCTCTACGGCGAGTACACGCCCTGGGAGCAGGTCACCGCAGGTGCCGACATCGCCGCCCGCGCCCGCGTGTTCGGCATCGACGCGACCCTCGTCGATGGCATGGATGTCCGCGCGGTCCACCGGCACGCCGCCGCCGCCGTCGCACGCCTCCGCACCGGCGAGGGGCCGGTGTTTCTCGAGTGTCGGACCTATCGGTTCGTCGGCCATTCGCGTTCCGACCCTGCCACGTATCGCCCTCCGGGAGAACTCGAGGAGTGGCAGCGCCGCGACCCGCTCATCGTCGCGCGCGATGCGTTGCATGACGCGGGCGTCCCGGAGTCCGTGACCGGCGAGGCGGAAGGCACCGCCCGGGAACGCGTGAGGCAGGCGTTCGCCACTGCCCTCGCGTCGCCCTTCCCGGAGCCCGCGGTGACGCGATGACGGAGTTCCGCGCGGCGATCCGCCAGGCGCTCATCGACGAGCTGACGGCCGACCCGTCAGTGCTCGTCTTCGGCGAGGACGTCGCCGCCGCCGGCGGCGTCTTCACGGTCACGAAGGGTCTCCAGGAGCAGTTCGGATCGACGCGCGTGTTCGACACCCCGATCTCCGAGCTCGCGATCACGGGAGCCGCGTTCGGTGCCGCCGTCACGGGCAGCCGGCCCGTCATCGAGATCATGTTCGGCGACTTCATGGCCCTCGCCATGGACAGCCTGATCAACCAGGCCGCGAAGTGGCGCTGGGTGTCGAACGGGCAGACCGCGGTGCCGCTCGTCGTGCGCACGACGGTCGGCGCGGGCGCACGGTTCGGGCCGGTGCACTGCCAGATCCCGGGAACCTGGATGCAGAACATCCCGGGCCTCAAGGTCGTCTGCCCCTCGAATCCGGCCGACGCCTACGGCATGCTGCGCGCCGCCATCCGCGACGACGATCCGGTCGTCTTCATGGAGCACAAGCGCCTGTACCTCGACGAGGGCGAACTGACCGACGCGCCGGTGGAGCTCGGGACGGCGCGCGTCGTCCGGCGCGGCGGCGACGTCACGATCGTCTCGGTCATGAAGGGCGTCGGTGACGCGCTGGTCGCCGCCGAGGCGCTCGCGACCCAGGATGGGATCGAGGCCGAGGTCATCGATCTCCGCAGCTTCCGCCCGCTCGATGTCGCCACCGTCGTGGCCTCGGTGGAGGCAACCGGCCGCCTCCTGTGCGTCGAGGAAGGCGCGCGCACCGGCGGCTGGGCCGCAGGGCTCATCGGGCAGGTCGCCGCCGACGCACTCGGCAGCCTCGATGACGTCGCCATCCTCTGCACACCCGACCATCCGGTGCCGTTCAGCCCGCCGCTCGAAGACGCGGCCCTACCGGGCCCCGAGGACATCCGGGCCATGGTGCGCGAGCGTCTCGGCGGCGCCTGACCAGAGGCCGCCGAGCTCAGCCGGTCGCCCCGGCCACATACGGCCGGACGTGGTCGGCGACCTCGTCGAGGCGGGCGAACCAGACATCGCCGTCGGCGACCATCAACTCCACCAGCGAGCGCAGCCGCGCGAAACGATGGGCGCGGCCAATCACCTCGGGATGCATCGTGAACGTGACGTGCCGGCCCTCGGCTCGCGCCTCGCGGTACTCGGATGCCCACGCGTCGAGCAGCTCGTCGGGGTGGGTCGTGTTGCCGCCGTGGTCGATCGACCAGCCGTAGCGGGGCCAATCGTCGAGCGACCAGTGCACGGGCAGCTCGAGGATTCCGCCACGCGCCCAGCGCTGGACGTAGGGGCGGTCGTCGCCCATGCAGCTCGAGTCGTAGCGGATGCCGTGCTCGACGAGCAGGTCGAACGTCTCGTCGGTCATCTCCCACGCGGGCGACCGGTAGCCGGTCGGGCGCGGCGCGCCGGCCTCCGCGAGCGCGGCGAATCCGCGCTCGATCTCGTCACGCTGCTCGGCGACCGACACCCTGTCGGTGCGCAGGTGGATGAACCCGTGGTGGCCGACCTCGTGGCCGGCCGCGACGATGTCGCGCACCGCCTGCGGATGTCCGAGCGCGGTGTGCCCCGGGACGAAGAAGGTGGCGGCGATGCCGTGCTCGCCGAGCAGGTCGAGGATCCGCGGGACGCCGCGGGTGATGCCGAAGCGGCCCTCGGAAAGGCTCGTCAGGCGTCGCTCGTAGTCGGGGCTGTCGCCGAGGAACCCGCACTCGGCGTCGACGTCGAACGTGAGCGACACGGCAACCGCAGCGCCGTCCGGCCAGGCGAACGATCCTTGGATGGTCGTCATGGTCCGTATCGTGACGCGCCGATGCCCGCGAGCGGCAGCTCGCGGGCGTCGGAGGAAGGAGGTAGTGGGGTCGTGCGGTTGGTCTAGTAGGTGAGGCTGACGGCGCAGGAGCGGCCGTTCGGGCCGGTTGCCGTGGCGCTGATGTGGTCGGCGCCGGCGGCGTTCGAGATGATCTTCCGGCTCT
>VFJZ01000026.1 GCA_009885805.1 Actinomycetota bacterium | reverse complement strand
GGAGCCGGAGCCCGTGTTCGAGCCGGAGCCGGAGCCCGTGTTCGAGCCGGAGCCGGAGCTCGTGTACGAGCGCGACCCGGAACCCGTCTACGAACCGGAGCCCGAGTACGAGCCCGAGCCCCTGTACCGGTACGAGCCCGAGCCCGTGTACCACCAGTACGAGCCCGATGTGGCGGACGAGCTCGAGGTGGACGAGACCTGGGAGCCCGACCCGGCGCGAGCCGCCCTGGCCGCGCCCGAGCCCGTACCGACCCTGATCTGGGACCCCGAGGTGAGCCCGGCCCCCGTCGCCGAGTGGCACGAACTGGCACAGCCGGTCCCGATCTCCCACTTCGAGCAGTTCCGCCGGGAGCGCATCGTCCGTGGGGTCGAGAGCGCCGAGCGCACTCGCGTCGTGGTCCATGCGGCGCTCGTGGTGTTCTTCTCGCTCACGATCGGCGTGGCGATCATGGCGGCGCTGGTGATCTCGCATCTGCCGATCCCCGGGGGTGCCGCGACTGCGTTGATCGAGCCGTGGCGGGCGTGGCTCGCGCTCGTGACGGGCCTCGCCGGAGCCGGAGTCGCCACCGTCCTCGGTGCCCGCCGCGGCCTGGGCGAGACCCTCCGCGGCCCCCGCATCGGCCTCGGCGGGCTCGCGCTGACGGGTGTCGGCCTACTCGGCGGCTCGGTCGTCACCGCCGGCGCCGGCGGCCTCGTGCTGGTCGGCGGCGTCGCCTTCGGCGCGCTGCGTCGTCGCTGAGCCGCCCGGGCTACGCTCTCCGCCCGTGACCGCGTCCGCGCAGCGCCGACCGCGTACGCCCGACGAGATCGTCGCCGGCGTCCTGCGAGGTGACCGCCGCGCCGTCGCCCGCGCGATCTCCCTGCTCGAGGATGCCGCGCCCGCTGCCGCACCGATCATCCGCGACCTGTGGCCGCACACGGGGCGGGCCGCGAGTGTCGGCCTGACGGGGCCGCCGGGGGTGGGGAAGTCGACGCTCGCGGCCTCGCTCGTGACGCACCTGCGCCGGTCGGAGACCACCGTTGGCGTCCTGACGGTCGACCCGTCGAGCCCCTTCACGCACGGCGCGCTGCTCGGCGACCGCATCCGTCTCGCCGAACACTTCCTCGATCCGGGCGTCTACATCCGCTCGATGGGGAGCCGTGGACACCTCGGCGGTCTCGCCGAGGCGACGTTCCTCGCGCTGCACGTCCTCGACGCTTCCGGTCGCGACGTGATCCTCGTCGAGACGGTCGGCGTCGGGCAGTCGGAGATCGAGGTCGCGAGCGTGGTCGACGTGGTCGTGCTCGTGCTGCAGCCCGGCTCGGGCGATGCCGTGCAGGCGCTGAAGGCCGGCGTCATGGAGATTCCCGACGTCCTCTGCATCAACAAGCGCGACCACCCCGAGGCGAAGGCGATGCGCTCCGCGTTGCGGCACGCGCTGTCGCTCGCGCCGCCGGGCGAGCGGCCGCTCGTCGTCGAGACCGACGCCCGCGCCGGCGATGGCATCGACGACCTGTGGGCGGCGATCGGCGAGCGTCGGGCCGGGCTCGGGCCGGACGGTCTCACGGCGCGCCGCCGGTCGAACCTCGAGCGGGAGGTGCGCACGGTGGCCATCGCACGCGCCACCACCGTCGTCGAGCGGACGCTCGCCGAGCGCGGCCCCGAGCTCGTCGGGCGCCTCGGCCGGCACGAGACCGACCCGCTCGCCGCGGTCGCCGAGCTGTACGACGCGGCCTTCGAGCGCCGGCCCGGCGATGAGTGACATCGCGGCCGTCGAGCGCGCGGCGGGCGTCGTCTACGACGTCGCGGTGCGTACGCCGTTGATCCCGTCACGTCATCTCGGGGCGCGTGTCGGCGCCGACGTCGTGCTGAAGGCGGAGAACCTCCAGCGGACCGGCTCGTTCAAGATTCGCGGCGCGTACAACCGGATCCGCGCGCTCGACGGGAACGAGCGGGCCCGGGGCGTCGTCGCGGCGAGCGCCGGCAACCACGCCCAGGGCGTTGCCCTCGCCGCGCAGCTCGCCGGCGTGCCGGCGACGATCTTCATGCCGGTCGACGCCTCGCTGGCGAAGGTCGCGGCGACCAGGGCGTACGGCGCAACGGTCGAATTCGCCGGCGCGACGTTCGACGATGCGCAGGCCGCCGCCCGAGCCGCCGCGGAGCGCGACGGCGCCCTGTTCGTCTCCGCGTTCGACGATCCGCTCGTGATCGCGGGCCAGGGAACGCTCGGTCTCGAACTCGCCGCCGACGTTCCCCGGGCGGATGTCGTCCTCGTCCCGTGCGGTGGCGGCGGACTGCTCGCCGGCGTCGCGATCGCCCTGCGCGCGCGGCTGCCCGGCGTGCGGATCGTCGGCGTCCAGGCGGCGGGCTGCGACGCGATGGCGCGCTCCGTCGCCGGCGGCGCGCTCGAAACGGCGGTGCGCGCCGACACCATCGCCGACGGCATCGCCGTGAAGGAGCCCGGCGCACTAACCTATCCGCTCGTCCGCGACCTCGTCGACGACGTCGTGACGATCGGCGACGAGGAGATCGTGCAGACGATCAACCTCCTCCTCGAGCGGCACAAGCTGCTCGTCGAGGGCGCCGGCGCGGCCGCCGCCGCCGCACTCCTCGCCGGTCACGTCGGCGACGTCGCGGGACAGACGGTCGCCGTCGTCCTGAGCGGCGGCAACATCGATCTGCCGCTGATCCAGGCCGTCGTTCGTCGCGGCCTGACCGTGTCCGGTCGCTACCTCGTCCTCTCGACGCGCATCCCGGATCGGCCGGGCGCGCTGCTGACGCTGCTCCAGATCCTCGCGACCGAGCGCGTCAACATCGTCGACATCGTCCACCACCGCGAGGGTCACGACATCGTCGTCACCGACACCGGCGTGGAGTTGACCGTCGAGACGCGCGGCGCCGAGCACGCCGAGGCGGTGGTCGCCCTCGTCGCGAGCCACGGGTACCCGGTCGAGCGCGTCAGATGATCGCGCGGGCGATCAGGAGGCGCTGCACCTCGTTCGTCCCCTCGCCGATCTCGAGGATCTTCTGGTCGCGGTAGAAGCGGCTGATCGGGTACTCGTCCATGTAGCCGTAGCCGCCATGGATCTGGACCGCCTCGTTGACGACGCGATGTGACAGCTCGCCGGTGTAGAGCTTCGCGAGGGCGGCGGCGTGGGCGAACGGCCGGCCGCGGTCCTTCAGCCAGGCGGCGTGCCGCACGAGGTGGCGACCAGCGGCGATCTCGGTCTCCATGTCCGCCAGCTTGAACTGGATCGCCTGGAAGGCCGCGATCGGCCGGCCGAAGGCGTTTCGCTGCCGCGCATACGTGAGGGCCTGCTCGTACGCGCCCTGGGCGAGACCGAGCGCCAGGGCCGCGACCGAAATCCGGCCGCCGTCGAGGATCGCGAGGAACTGGCGCAGGCCAGCGCCGCGTGGGCCGAGCACGGCGTCCGGGCCGACGTGGCAGTCGGCGAACGTCAGCGCCCGCGTGTCGGACGCGTGCCACCCCATCTTGCGCAGCGGCGGCGAGATCTCGTAGCCGGGCGTGCCGTTCTCCACGATCAGGTTCGTGATCTCGCCGTCGCCGGTCAGGGCCGTGATCGTGACGACACCGGAAAGCTCGGTGCCGGCGTTGGTGATGAACATCTTCGCGCCGTTGACGACGAAGGAGCCATCCGGCTGCTCGACGGCGCGCGTGCGCGTCGCGCCGGCGTCGGAGCCCGCCTCGGGCTCGGTCAGGCCGAACGCGGCCAGCCGACGGCCGGAGCACAGGTCGGGCAGGTAGCGCTCCGTCTGCGCGGCGGAGCCGAAGTTCGCGATCGGCGACGTGCCGAGCGAGGTGTGCGCGGCGACCGTGATCGCCACGGACGAGTCGATCCGCGCCAGCTCCTCGATCGTCAGCGCGTAGGCGAGCGTGTCGCCGCCACCGCCGCCGACCTCGACCGGGAACGGGACGCCCATCAGCCCCATCTCGCCGAGCCGGCGAACGATGTCGACGGGGAAGCGGTGCTCGCGATCGAGCTCCTCGGCGACCGGCGCGACGACCTTCTCGGCGAAGGTGCGGACGGTGTCGCGGAGCGCCGCGTGTTCGTCGGAGAGGTCGAAGTCCATCAGGTGCGAAGCTCGGTCAGGTCGGCGAGCTCGCCGAGCATCTCATGGAGGTCCTCGTTTGCGCGCCACACCCGCACCTGGCGGTCGGCTCCGGACCCCTTCTCGAGGATCGCCGACACCCCGTGCGAGAGCGCGTCCCAGCAGCCGAGCTCGCGGGCAAATGGCCGCAGCTGCTTCAGGCGCCGCCGGGCCAGGGTCGCGGCGGTGACGCGGGCGCGACGTCCCGAGGCGAGGTCCATCAACGGTGCCTCGAGACCGTACCGCGCTGCCTGCCACTTGTTCTCGGCGATCAGCGGGCGCGCGTAGGTCGGTGGCGTGATGCCGCGGCCGATCTGGTCGAGCAGTTCGGCGACGGCGCTCTGGACGTACGCGGCGAGCGCCATCGTCGCATCGAGGTCGAACTGCACGTCCATCACTCGTATCTCGAGCGTCCCGAACCGCGGATGCGGGCGGAGGTCCCACCAGATGTGCGTGTAGTCGCCGATCGCGCCGGTCGACTCGAGCCAGGAGATCGTCTCGACGTAGTCGTCGTAGGAGTCGAAGCGCGGCGGCAGACCGGAGCGCGGGAACGCCGCGAAGACGGCCGTCCGCGTTGACTGCAGGCCGGTCGGCCGGCCACGCCAGAACGGGGAGTTGGTCGACAGCGCGAGCAGCACCGGCAGCTCGATCAGGAGCCCTTCCATCACCTGCAGGCAGGCGATCGGGTCGGGGACGGCGACGTGGACGTGCATCCCGAAGACGAGCTCGCGGCGAGCGACGTACTGGAGCTGCTCGAGCAGGTACCGGTAGCGGTCGCGCGGCGTGATCCGCTGGTTCTCCGTCAGGCTGAACGGGTGCGCGGACGAGCTGCCGAGTCGGAGGCCGAGCCCGTGCAGCACGCCAGCGAGTCCCTGCCTGATCTCCGTCAGATCACGGCGGGCATCGTCGACGCCCCTGCAGATGCCGGTCGCGACCTCGGCCGAGGACTCGAACAGCTCCGGCATCACCCGCGCCGCCCACTGCTCGGCGGGCAACGCTGCGAGGACGTCGTCGATCTTGCCGGCGAGCTCGAACGTCCCCGCGTCGAGCAGCATGTATTCCTCCTCGACGCCGATCGTCAGCGCCGGGCCGGTGCCGTAGCGGTGATCGAGCACGCTCGCCATCAGGCGAGGGTACCCGATCCAGCGCCCTGGGCGATGACGAGGCCCGGTCCCCGCCCGCCATTTCCATCTAAGGGAAACCGGTGTCGAGTCGAAGGCGGTATCCCGACCGTTCGTCCGCCGTCCGTCGCCGGCCATGCGATGCCGACGGCAACCGCCTCCAGGTGCGCATCGACTACGCGGTCGACGGTGGGAAGACGTGGCGGCCGATCTGGTTCGGCCCGAACACCGGCAGCGTCAGCCTTGCGGCCCGGTACTTCTCCCGCAGCACAAAGGCGCGGATCCGCGTGCGGGCAGAGGATGGATTCCGGGAGACGGCCGCCGTCTCCGGCCCGCTGGTCTCGCTCGGCGTGCCCCCGACGGTGCAGATCATCGACCCCGCGGGCGGCTCGCTGTCCGCCGACCAGCCGGCTACCTCAGCGGTCAGGCCTTCGACGATCTCGGCCGCACGCTGTCCGGCAAGGCCCTGTCCTGGTACGACGGAGCCCGCCTGATCGGCCGCGGTCAGCGCACGATCCGCCTCGTCGCTCGTGACCGGTTCGGACGCACCGCCGAGCGGCGCGTGAAGGTGCGCGTGACGCCTGTTGCACCGCAGTTCCTGGCGGTCAAGAGCCCGGCGACGCTGTCGCGTAGGGCACGAACAGTGAAGCTGACGGTGCAGTCGAGCATCGTCGCGATCCTGCGCATCGGCAGCCAGCGGTTCGTGGTCGACCGCAGGGCGCGGCGGCTGACGATCAGGGTCAAGCCCGGCCAGGCCCCGCTGGTGCTGACGCTGACGCTCGCCGCCGGAGACCGCAGCACCGTCCGCAAGATCCGGATCGCCCGCTGACGGGTTTGACGCCTCAGGCGCCGCTGGCGAGGACGAGACCGAGGGCGACCGCGACGAGTGCGAGGGTGCTGACGGCCGCGAGCCCGGCCACCTGCACGGACCGGCCCCGTAGTCGGTGCCCGATGAGCTCGTACGAGAACCCGACGGCGAGGCCGCCGACGAGGCCGCCGACGTGTCCGCCGATCGAGATCCCCGGTAGCAAGAACGTGATCACGAGGTTGATGGCGAGTACGCCGCCGAGACCGCCGAGGTCAGGCAGCCCGCGCGCCTTCGCGATCGCGACGTAGGCGCCCATGAGGCCGAAGATCGCGCCCGACGCGCCGACCGTCAGCTTCTCGGGGTCCAGCAGGAGCGCCCCCGCCGAGCCGAACAGACCGGCCGCGAGGTAGAGGCCGAGGAAGCGCGCCCGGCCGTACCGCGCCTCGAGGGCGGGGCCGAAGGCGTAGAGGGCGTACATGTTGAAGCCGAGGTGCAGCAGCGAGGCGTGCATGAACATCGATGACACGAGCCGCCACGGTTCGCTGGCGATCGCCGGGCCGTACAGCGCGTACTCGAACATCGAGGAGTTCACGCGGCCGCCGCCGAGGCCGGCCGACAATCCTCCCTGGGGACCGATGAAGACCAGCACGCAGGCGGCGATCAGGCCATACGCGACGATCGGAGCGACGTGCGCCATCGACGAGGGTCGCCGGACGCGCTGCTTACCGAGGCACTCCGGGCAGCGCTGGCCAACAGGCGTCGCCGTCATGCAGTCTGGACAGATCGGCCTCGCGCAGTTGGAACAGGCGAGCGCGGTCTCCCGGTCGGGGTGCCGGTAGCAGTACTCCAGTTGCTCGTCCACGGGGGGGATCATTGCGGAAATACCGGCAGTGGCCGCGCGACCTCCACCTCCCAGAGCGCCTTCACCGTCGCCACTAGCTCCCGCGCCGCCAGGCGTGCCATCACCCCGGTCGGATGACGGCCCCAGTCGGGAACGCCGAGCGCGACCGCGTCGATGCCCTGGGCCTGGCAGGTGAACACGGCTCGGGGCGCGTGGAACGCCTGGGTGACGACGACGGCCGAGGTGACGCCGAACAGGTGGCGCGCTCGCCAGCACGAGTCGTAGGTGTCGAAGCCGGCGTAGTCGAGCGTGATGGCAGCGGCCGGGACGCCGGCCGACATCGCCCGGTCGCGCATCGCGGTCACCTCGTCGTAGGAGACGGTCGAGTTGTCGCCGGTGAGCAGGAGCCGTTCGACCCGGCCACGCCGGTACAGGTCGACCGCGGCATCGACCCGCTCGGCGAGCATCATCGACGGTTGTCCGTCCGGGCGCACCTGGGCGCCGAGCACGATCGCAACGCCGCGTGGCGGGATCTCGGCCGCGTTGCCCCCGACGTCACCGGCGGCCGATGCACGGACGAAGCCGACGGCGCCGACCACCAGCAGCGGCGGTATGGCGAGCAGTGCGAGCACGATCCGTCGGCGACGTCGCACCCGGGGATCCTAGCCGGGGCTACAGCTCCCGGATGTGCATGCCGCGCTCGCTGGTCGGCTGTTCGACGGTCTCGCGCGCCCGCCGCTCGCGGGTCGCGGCCATGAGGCGCCCCTCGTTCCGCACACGTTCGAGGGCCTCGTCGTAGAGCCGGCCGTCCTGCTCGGCGACCTTGCGCCGGGCGTGGACGAGCAGCGCGACGTCGGCGGGGCGGAGCACCGCGACGTCCATCACAGCGGCCGCGACGAGGTCGTCTTCGGTCACCGCAGAGCCGGCGATGACGGCGGCCACGTCGGGTCCGAGATCGGCCACGACGTCGGCGCCGCACGACGCGAGGTGCGGCTCGAGCTCCGCCCACTCCGCTGCCGTCGCGCCGAGCACCGCGACGAGTCGCCCGTCGAGCAGCGTCGCCAGGCGCCGGTTGGCGTTGAAGCCGGCGTGGATACGGGAGATGAGGGCAAGGTAGCCGTCGGCCACGTCGTTGCTATCGGCAGCTCAGGCCGCGCGCAGGAGCGGCTGCGCCGAAGGTGCCGGCGCGACGGCGAGGCCGCGCAGGGCACCGAGGACCGTCCAGATCGCCTCGACGTCCGCAGTCGTGAGCGCTCCGTGCCGGTCGGCGCGGGTCGCGAGCGATCCGGCCACCACCAGCTCCGGGTGCTCGCTGACGATCTCGGCGGCGCATGCCGTCAACGCCGTCTCCAGCCAGCGCCGCTCGTCGCCGGTCGCGCCGCGGATCGCGACGCGCGCACCGGCGAGGCTGCCGGCGAGGGCGTGGGCGGCGTCGTTTCCCGCGTAGACGCGGACGATGAGTTCGTGCACACGGTGCGGGGAGGGCGCCACCCGAAAGGGATCGACCGATCGCGGGTGGCGAGACGTCCCCCGTTCAGGTGAGCTTCAGGCCTCGAGCACGAACAGCCCGGCCCCGCCCGTCACCTGGTCGCCGGCGGCGACGCCGACGGAGCGGACGACCGCGTCGTACGGCGCCGTGACGGGATGCTCCATCTTCATCGCCTCCAGCACCGCGAGCACGTCGCCGGCGGCGACGCGGTCGCCCACCGCGACGCGGAGGGTCACCACCCGGCCGGGCATCGGGGACGTGATGGAGCCGGACGCCCCGGCGCCGCCCGTCTCACGCGCGGCGACCGCGATATCCGGTGCCTCGTCCGCCGGGACGCGGTGGTCGCGGCCGTTCTCGAGGACGTGGACGGCGCCATCCGGCGCCTGGGCGGCTGGCATGGCGGCGGCGCCGGCGAGGCCGATCCGAAACCGCCCGGCACGAGCCTGCACCATCCGCGCGGTGCGCAGTACCTCCGCCGACGGCGGCGACGCCTCGATCACGAGCCGCTCGACGAGGCCCGTGTCGAGACGGCCGGCCAGGACGTCGGGATCGCGGACGAGGTGGTGGAGGAGAGGCAGGTTGGTCTGGACGCCGAGGACGACCGTGGCGTCGAGCGCCGCGCGCAGCCGGTCGAAGGCCTCGTCGCGCGTGGCGCCGTGAGCGATCAGCTTCGCGAGGAGCCCATCGAACCGGGTCGGCACCGTCTGTCCGGCGCGGTAGCCGCTGTCGACGCGAACGCCGTCCGGGAGGTCGAGGCGGAGCAGCAGCCCGGCCGTCGGCAGGAAACCGGCTGCCGGATCCTCCGCGATCAGTCGCGCCTCGACGGCGTGGCCGCGCGCGCGGGCGTCGACGGTGTCGAGCAGTCGCTCCCCGCGCGCTACGGCCACCTGTAACGCGACGAGATCGAGCCCGGTGACCAGTTCGGTGACCGGGTGCTCCACCTGCAGGCGCGCGTTCACCTCGAGGAAGTAGACGTCGCCGTCCGGCGTCCGCAGCAGCTCTACGGTGGCGGCGCCGACGTAGCCGACCGTCTGCAGGAGCTGGCAGGCGGCGGCGCCGACGGCGGCGACCTCGCTCGCCTCGACGCCGGGTGCCGGCGCCTCCTCGATCACCTTCTGGTGCCGTCGCTGCAGCGAGCAGTCGCGGAGGCCGAGGTGGATCGCTCCGCCGTGCGCATCGCCGAAGGCCTGGACCTCGACGTGGCGCGCGCCTTCGAGGTACCGCTCCACGTACACGGTCGCGTCGCCGAACGCCGCCGCCGCCTCGCGCCCGGCCGCAGCCATCGCCTCGGCGAGGTCGATCTCGGCGCGCACCACACGCATACCGCGGCCACCACCGCCCGCCGCGGCCTTGACGAGGACCGGGAACTGCAGGCCGTGGGCGTCCGGCCCGCCGGGAACGAGTGCGAAGCCGGCGGTGACGGCGAGTTCCCGCGCGGCGACCTTGTCGCCGAGCCGCCTCAGCGCGTCCGGCGACGGCCCGATGAACGTGATGCCCGCCTCGGCGCAGGCCTCGGCGAGCTCGGCGCGTTCGGAGAGGAACCCGTAGCCCGGGTGCAGGGCGTCGCAGCCAGCGCGGGCCGCCACCGACACAAGGTGGGCCGCGTCGAGGAAGCCGTCGACTTCGACGTTGCCGTCGGCCGCCACGACGTACGGCGCGTCCGCCTCGTCAGCGACGCGCGCGGCGACGGCGACGACTCCGGCCGCCTGCAGGCCACGGACGAGCCGCAGACCGATCTCGCCGCGATTGGCGACGAGGGCCCGGGTTACGGGCGCCACGGCGGCGCCTTGCGATCGAGGAAGGCGCGGATTCCCGCCTGCGCCTCGTCCCCCACCCGCACCCGCGCGATCCGGCCGGCCGTACGGGCGGCGATGTCGTCCCCGAGCGGCGCGGTCACCTCGTCCAGCAGCAGCTTCGTCTCGTGCAGCGCGCCGGGCCCGCCGGCGAGCAACTCGACGACGGTCGCCTCGACCGTCGCGTCGAGTGCAGCGGCGGGACAGACGGCGTGGACGAGGCCAATCCGGTACGCCTCCTCCGCGCCGATCGCGCGACCCGTGAGAAACAGCGCCCGCGTCCAACCGGGCCCGATCCGGCGCACCACGTACGGCGAGATCACGCCGGGAACGATCCCGAGGCGGACCTCGCTGAAGCCGATCCGTAGCTCCGCGCTGGCGATCGCGATGTCCGCGGCGCAGACCAGTCCCGCGCCGCCGCCGAGGGCGTGGCCGTGTGCTCGAGCGACGACCGGCAGCGGGCAGGTCGAGATCGCCGCCAGCATCTCGGCGGCGCGGAGGGCGTCGGCCTCGTTCTCGGCGTGCGTCAACTCGAGCCCGCCGCGCATCCAGTCGAGATCGGCTCCCGCGGAGAAGGACGGCCCGGCGCCGGCTAGCACCACGACCCGGGCGTCCGGCCGCTCCACGACGCCGCGAAACGTGTCCGTCAGGGCGGCGATCAGGTCCGCGTCGAACGCGTTGCGACGCTCCGGTCGGGTCATCGTGACGTGCACGACGGCGCCATCCTGCGTGACCTGCAGTGGCTCGGGCATGGCCGAACGCTACATCCGGAAGACGCCGAACCGCGTCGTCTCCATCGGCGCCTGCGAACAGGCGTGGAGGCAGAGGCCGAGCACGGTGCGGGTCTCACGCGGGTCGAGGACACCGTCGTCCCAGAGCCGTGCCGTCGCGAAGTACGGCGATCCCTCTCGCTCGTAGGTGGCGCGGATCGCCTCGGCGTCGGCGTCGCCGACCGCTGTCAACACCGTCGCCGCCTGCTCGCCGCCCATCACGGAGATGCGCGACGTCGGCCAACTGAAGAGGAAGCGGGGCCCGTACGCCCGGCCGCACATGCCGTAGTTGCCGGCGCCGTAGGAGCCCCCGACGATCACGGTCAGCTTCGGCACCGCAGCGCAGGCGACGGCGGTGACGAGCTTTGCGCCGTCGCGGGCGATGCCGCTGTGCTCGTACTCCTTGCCGACCATGAAGCCGGTGATGTTCTGCAGGAAGAGCAGCGGGATGCCACGCTGGCAGGCAATCTCCACGAAGTGCGCTCCCTTGCGGGCCGACTCCGAGAAGAGGATGCCGTTGTTGGCGAGGATCGCCACGGGGTGGCCCATGATCCGCGCGAATCCGCACACGAGTGTCTCGCCGTACAGCGGCTTGAACTCGTGCATCTCGCTCGCATCGACGAGCCGGGCGATGACCTCGCGGATGTCGTAGCCGCGCCGTGGCTCGGGCGGGACGATGCCGAGGAGTTCCGCGGGATCCTCGAGCGGCTCGGCCGGATCTGTCAGCTCCCAGTCGGGCGCACGCTCGGGCCGGAGGCGTGCGGCGGCGTCGCGGAGAGTCGCGAGCGCGTGCTCGTCGGAGACGGCGAGGTGGTCGGCGACGCCGGAGATGCGGGCGTGGACGTCGCCGCCGCCGAGCTCCTCCGCCGTCACCTCCTCGCCGGTCGCCGCCTTCACGAGCGGCGGCCCGCCAAGGAAGATCGTCCCCGTCCCGCGGACGATCACGGCCTCGTCTGCCATCGCCGGCACGTAGGCGCCGCCGGCGGTGCAGGAGCCCATGACGGCCGCCAGTTGGGGGATGCCGGCGGCGGACATGCGCGCCTGGTTGTAGAAGATCCGCCCAAAATGCTCGCGATCGGGGAAGACGTCGGCCTGGAGCGGAAGGAAGGCGCCGCCGGAGTCGACGAGCGAGATGCACGGCAGCGCGTTCTGGGCAGCGATCTCCTGCGCGCGCAGGTGCTTCTTGACGGTCAGCGGGTAGTAGGTGCCGCCCTTGACGGTCGCGTCGTTGGCGATCACGACGCAGGTGCGGCCGGAGACCCGTCCGACGCCGGTGACGATGCCCGCGGACGGTGCTGCGTCGTCGTAGACGTCCGCGGCCGCGAGTGGCGATAGTTCCAGGAAGGGCGAGCCGGGATCGACGAGCCGGTCGATGCGCTCGCGGGCGAGGAGCTTGCCGCGCTCGCGGTGCCGCGCGACGGCACGCTCGCCGCCGCCGCGCTGCGCCTCGGCGATGCGTACGGCGAGGTCGTCGCAGAGCGCGCCGACGGCGGTCGCGTTCTCGGCGAAGGCGGCATCGGCGGCGTCGATCCGGGACGTGATGCGAGCCACGGTGGAGATGCTACCCGGCGAGGATCCGGGCGAGGCCCGCGCGACAGGCCGTGGCACCGCCCTGGCTCGGGTGGCGGACGGCGATGTCGGCACGCGCGCCGAGGAGCCGCTCGGCCACGCGGCCGACCGCGACGACGACGCGCGGGCTCGTCACGGCGATGACAGAGTCGAGCAGCGGCGCGCCCTGTTCCACCTCCGCCCGGGTCGGCGGGCGGTTGCTGAGCGGGGTGCCCGGTCGGTGCGGGTGGGCTGGCACGACGTTCCACAGAACCGCGTCGCGCTCGCGACCGGCGGCGGCGAGCGCACCGTGGATGACAGTCGCCGACGGCTCGGCCCAGCCTCCTGTCGCCGTTGAGGAGGCCGCGTAGGGCGGACCCCAGGCGAGCAGCTGGCGCTCGCTCGTGAAGGCCATCCCGCTGAAGCGGCCGCCGCGGTAGCCGATCGCCTCGCCGACGAGGAGGAACCGCGCGACCGCGCGCTCGGCGAGGTAGGCCGCGAGGTTGGCGCGGCGGATGGCCGCGGCGCCGGGCCGGTCGAGGGCGGGATCCTCGTCGGCGTCGGCATACGGGTTGACGCACTGCTCCCAGCGGAGGGCGGCGACGGCGGCGATCAGTGCCGGGATCGTCAGGGGACACGCGTGCGTTGCGTGCGGAGTACGGCCCCGTCGCGCGGGCTGCGCGGTCGCGGCCGGTGCCGGCGCACCGCGATCGGGTCGCCGCCGCCGCCGCGGCCCGCCTCGTACTCCGCGAGCCAGATCGCGTCGAGCCGGTCCTGCTCGTCGGTCGCCCGCAGCGCCCGACGCATCGCGATGAACGCCGGCACCAGGACGATCTTCATCCCGATCCAGCCGATCAGCAGATGGTGCAGCCACCAGGGCATGGGCAGAGTGTATCGTCTGCCGCATGCGCCGATCCACGGAGAGCGCCGGCGGAGCGCTCGTACTCGGCGCGAGGAACCTCGGCGGCTCGACTGCGGCGCACCTTCTCGAGCATGGCTACCGGGTCGCGTGTGTTGCCCGCTCAACGGATTCGCTCGATCGGGCTCGCGCGGTCGGCGCCGTCGCGATCGAGGCCGACGCAACCGACCCGGCGGACCTCGCGCGGGCCATCGACGAGGCGACGGCTGCCGTCGGCCCCCTCTCGCTCCTGGTCAACGCGATCTCGGCGAGCAGACCGGATCCCGGCTCGGTCTGGGGTGGCGGACCGATCGCTGATGCCGGACCGGACGCCGTCCGCCAGTGGTGCACCCCGGTCGCGGAGCAGTGCGCGCTCTTCCTCCAGTTGGGTGTGCGCGCGCTGCGCGCGAGCGGCGGCGGCGGCGCACTCGTGCAGATCACCGGCGGGTCGGCGCGGCGGTCGCTCCCCGGCCGCGGCGCCTGGGGCGCGGGTGCGGCGGCGACGCGCGCGCTCGTCCACGCCGCCGCGCAGGAGTTGCGCGACGAGGACATCCACGTGGCGCTGCTCGTGGTCGACGCGACGATCGAGTCGCCGAAGACCGCCGACCGCGCTGCGTCCCAGCCACGGCGTGCACTTGCGCGGGAGGCCGACGTCGCCGCCGCCGTGCTCTACCTCGCCGGCCAGGACGTGCGCGGGCTGACGCACGAGCTGGTCGTGACGCCCGCCGGCGACCGCTGGCTGCCCTGAGCTACTCGCCGCCCTCGTCGCGGCGGCCGGGCCCGGGCAGGTGGATCGCGGACGGCTGCAGCTCGGCCTTCTGACCGCGCAGGCGCAGCGCGTCGCGCAACGACGTCATGGCGCTGACCTCGCCGTGGACGAGGCGGATCTCGGCGTCGCCGCCGGCGCCGGCCGTCCAGTCGAGGAGCTCGGTGCGGTCGGCGTGGGCGGAGAACCCGCCGACGGTCGCGATCCGGGCGCGAACGTCGACCGTCTGCCCCATCACGTTCACCTGCGGGGCGCCGTCGACCAGGAGCCGGCCGAGGCCGCCGCCCGGCTGGAACCCGACGATGACGACCGTCGTGGACGGCTCGTCGAGGTGCGCGCGGAGGTGGTGGAGGATGCGGCCGCCGGTCATCATGCCGGAGCCCGCGATCACGATCGTCGCCTCCGTCGCGCTGTTGATGCGTTTGGAGTCGTCCACGCTCTGGGTGTAGGCGAGGCGCTTCGGATGGAACGGGTCGCGGCCCTTGCGGTAGAGCAGTTGCACCTCGGCCGAGAACTCGTCCACGGAGACGTCGTAGACGGTGTCGATGCGGCGCGCTAGCGGGGAGTCGACCCAGACGGGTAGCGGCTCCAACTCGTGGGTCTCCTCGAGGCGCGCGAGGTGGTAGAGGATGTCGTGGGTGCGCTCCAGCGCGAACGTCGGCACGAGCACCTTGCCGCCTCGTCGCGCGGCCTCGCGGAGGATGTCGCGGAACTCGGCCAGCGTCGCCTCGAACGGGCGGTGGTCGCGGTCGCCATACGTCGACTCGACGAGGACGAGGTCGGCCGGCGGGCATGGCACGGGGTCCGGCATGACGACCTTGCGCGCGTTCCCGAGGTCGCCGCTGAAGACGAGGCGGCGAGCGTCGCTCTCGATCAGGAAGCTCGCCGAACCGGGAACGTGGCCCGCGCGCTGCGGCGTGATCCTCAGGCCGGCGACGGCGGTGGGCTGGTCGTAGCGGAGGGGCCGGAAGCGCTCCAGCGTCGCGACGACGTCATCGGTCGTGTACAGCTCGGGGTCGGCCGGTCGTCCCTTGCGCTTCGCTCGCTCGCGATCCTCCATCTGGAGCTTCGCAGCGTCGAGTAGCAGGTGCTCCGCGATCAGGCGCGTCGCCTCCGTCGCGTGGATCTCGCCCGTGAACCCACGCCTCAAGAGCAGCGGCAGGCGGCCGGCGTGGTCGATGTGCGCGTGGGAGAGGACGACGGCGTCGATGCCCGCGGCGTCGAAGCCGAACGGGGCACGGTTCTGCGCCCAGAGTTCCGCCGTGCCCTGGAAGAGGCCGCAGTCGAGCAGGACGCGGGCGCCGCCGGTCTCGACGAGGTGACACGAGCCTGTCACGGTCCGCGCCGCGCCGTACGACCGGATCTCCATCAGCCGACCTTCGCCGGCGCGGCGAGGTCTCCCTCTTCGAGCGGTCGCTCGTCGGTGAGGTCGAGCGTGACGACGCCGGCGCGGTTGGCGCGAACCGCGGTGACGACGCCGTCGGGCCGGACGCAGAACGTGCCCCCGAGCAGCGACGCGCAACTGGCACTGCCGCTCGTGCTCGTGGTCGCGAAGCCGTCGAGGTCGAAGTGTTCGCCGAGGGTGGCGCCCTCGAGCAGGGCGACGACGGGTGCGAGCAGGGCGTCGCCTCCCGGGGCGCAGGTCGGTGTCCCACCGAGCGGTGCGCGGCACGTCCATTCGACCGCCGTGCCGTCCCAGCGCTGCCAGACCGCCGCGGTGGTGACATCGAGGTGTACGAGACGGCGTCGTGACGAGCTGGCGATCGTGAGGGTGCCGGAGCCGAGGAGGTCGCCGACGCCGACGACCGTGGCGCGGTACTCCAGCACGCGGTCCTGCGGAATCCGGGCGGACGCGGCGAGGGCACGCGCCTCATCCCTCGCCTCCGCCGGCCGCGACAGGCCGTCCGTCCCGCGCAAGACGAAGTAGCCGCCGACGCCGAAGGCGGCGACGAGCGCAGCGCCCGAGATGACGATGCCGAGCGTGAACGAGTGGGACACGACGGGGGTGACCGGTGCCTGCGGCGGCGGCACCTCGTCGCGGATCGCCGGCGCGACGTTCTCGGCCACCGTCACTGCGGTCGCGAGCGCTTCGTCCAGTTCCGCCGTCGCCAGGTGGCGTCCCGGCACGGCGACGACGAGTTCACCGCCGTGGACATCGACCATGAGGGGACGCGCGGCACGCTCGATCAGCCAGCGGATGAAGACGGGGCTGAAGAGTCGGCGAACGGCGACCTCGTCGGCGTCGTCATTCACCTCGAGGCCGTAGAGATCGTGGAGCTCGACGGATTCCAGATCGACGTGGCGGAGTGGCGTTGCGACGTCGCTGAAGGCGGCGAGGAGCGAGGCGTCGCGCAGGCCGCCGCGGCGGAGGTGGAGCCGGCTGAACGGCCGCACCTCGTCCGCGTTCAGGCGCAACCGGACGACCGTCCAGAGGTCGAAGCTGCCGAACGCGAAGATCCCCATCAGCGGGATCGCCGCGAGGAAGCGCCAGCGGCGTCGCGGGATCGCGACGTGCGCGATCGACCCCTCGCGCGCGCCTGCGATGAAGCCGGAGATGACGTTCTCGATCGCGACGTCGTCACGTCGGCCCAGCGTGCCGCCGACGGTGTAGCCCTGGATGTCGAACGCCAGGCCGTGCGGGGCGCCCCATTCGGCGAGGGCCCGCCACTCGCGCATCCGGCGCCGGTTGTCCACGAGCCCGAACGTCCAGAACGCGGCGGTGATCACGAACGCGCCGGCCAGCGGTGCGGCGACGAGCACCGTCGGGTTTTCGAGGTAGGCGCTGGTGCCGGCGTCGATCGTCCACCAGATCGCGACGGCGAGCGGGACGAAGCCGAGCAGGAGGAGGAGTGGGGGCCGGCGGCGGTACCGCATGCCTCGAACACTAGAGAGTGTCGCATTCGTGCCGTGTCGCATTCGTGCCGCGCACCTTTGCGACACGCCGCCTGGGTAGAACTGTCGCATTCGTGCCGCGCACCTTTGCGACACGCCGCCCCGGTCAAAACGCGACGGGCGCCACGTCCAGTCCGTTGGCCGCGCAGTGCGCCCGGTACAGATCGAGCTTCGACTGCGCCGTGTCGATGCGCGTGACGCTGTCGTCCGTGTCGAGGTAGACCACGCCGCCGGCGACGTTGAAGAGGGTGATCATCTCCTCGGCCGGGTCGACGACGAGCGTGTGCACGTCGCCGATCGGCTCATACACGTAGTCGCCTGCCCGCGCGACCCAGTCGTGTTCGCGGTAGCGCCACGAACCCTGCAGCACCCAGGCCTCGACCGGTCCGGGATGGCGGTGCCGGGCGAGGAGTCCGCCGGCCGCGACTCGCAGCAGGTTCGTGTAGCGCTCCTCTGCAGGCGCGGCACGGAGCAGCTTGAACCAGACACCGGGCGACTGCTCGACCCACGGCAGGGTCGACGGGTCGAGATGAAGATCGCGCATCGGCCCATTATCACCAGTCGAACGCGTTGCCCACCGCACGCAGCCGTGCCCGCGTCGACTCGTCACAGAGGGCGCCGTCGACGCCGGCCTCGTAGAACAGCCGCGGCGAGTGGCCCCAGGAGCACGCTGCCTCGTAGTCCCGGGCGAGGTCGGTGTCGAACATCGCCGGGTCGTCGGTCGAGATCGAGCAGCGCACGCCTGCGTCGAGGAGCTGCGGCAGGGGATGGTCGGCGAGCGAGGCGACAGCGCCGGTGCGGAGGTTCGACAAGGGGCAGACGTCGAGCACGAGGCCGCGGCCGGCGATCTCCCGGGTCAGCCCGGGGTCGTCGAGGCAGCGGATGCCGTGGCGGATACGGTCGGCGTGGAGGCTCTCGATCGCTCCCTGGACGCTGGCCGCGCCCGCCACCTCGCCGGCGTGCGGCACGCTCGCGAGGCCAAGGCCGCGGGCGAGTGCGAAGACGTCGGCGTAGAGCTCCGGCGGGTACTCCGCCTCGAGGCCGCCGAGGCCGACGCCGACGACGCCGCGGTCGCGGTACTGCGCGGCATGCCGGACGACGGCCTCCGCCTCGTCGAGGGTGAAACCACGCGTGATGTCGGGCGTCAGGCGGATCTCGACGCCGTGCAGCGCACGTGCCTGCTCGATGCCGTCGCAGAAGCCGGCGAAGACCTCGTCGTACGTCGTCCCCCGTCGCACGCGCTCGGCGGGCGAGAAGATCGCCTCCAGGTAGACGGCGCCGTGCGACGCCGCCTCGGCGGCATAGTCGACCAGGATCTCGCGGAAGTCGTCGGCCCGCTGCAGCGCGTTCGTGACGAGAACCCAGACCTCGATGAAGTGTCTGAAGTCCCGGAACCGGTAAAGCTCGTCGAGGCCCTCGACGGTGTCGGCTGGGAGCGGATAGCCGTTGCGACGCGCGATCTCGATGAGCCGCGCCGGGCGCACGGTGCCCTCGATGTGGACGTGCAGCTCGATCTTCGGGTATGGCACGCCGGAAGGTTACGCGCCGCCGCGTGTCGCAAAGGCGTGCGGCACCATTGCGACAGCGGCGTGTCGCAAAGGCGTGCGGCACCATTGCGACAGCGAGTCAGGCCAGCGCGCCCGCCAGCGACCGCACGAACGTCGCAAACCCCTCCGCGCCGCCCTCGTCCAGGGCGTCGATCGCCGCCGAGGCGACGATCACGCCGTCGCCGCCGGCTGCCAGCACCGCGCGGACGTGCTCCGGGCGGGAGATACCGAAGCCCGCGATCACCGGGGTCGCGCCGGCCGCCGCCTTCGTCCGCCCGATCAGCCCGGCGAGCCGGTCGTCGAGCCGTTCCCGCGCGCCCGTCGTCCCCATCGACGCGACCAGGTAGACGAAGCCGCGGCTCAGGCCGGCCGCCGCGCGCAGCCGCTCCTCGCGAGAGGTCGGGGCGACGAGGTGGATCAGGTCGATTCCGGCCCCGCCCGCGGCGTCCCGCAGCGGTGCGGACTCCTCGGGCGGGATGTCGGCGACGATCAGCCCCTCCGCACCGGCCGCCGCTGCGTCGGCGCAGAAGCGCTCGACGCCGTACGCCTCGACGATCGCGCCGTACGTCATCGGGATCAGCGGGACGTCGACGCGCCGGTCGATCTCGGCGAGCACGGCGAGTGCGCGCGAGGGCGTCATCCCGGCGTCGAGCGCGCGCTGGCCGGCGCGCTGGATCGTCGGCCCGTCCGCCAGGGGATCGGAGTAGGGGATGCCGAGTTCGATCGCGGTCGCGCCCGCCTCGACGGCCGCCGCCGCAAGGTCGGCGACGCCGTCGTCCGCCATCAGGTAGACGACGAGCGCGGGCGTGACGAGCCTCATCGCACGGCCTCGCGATCGGCGATCGCGTCGACATCCTTGTCGCCGCGGCCCGACAGGCAGACGAGGACGATCGCAGCGGGCGGAAGTGACGCCGCAACGCGCTCGGCGCGCGCGAGGGCATGCGCCGACTCGAGCGCCGGAATGATCCCCTCGAGCCGGCAGAGGCGGTGGAAGGCCACGAGCGCGGCCTCGTCGGTCTCCGGCACGTACTCGGCCCGGCCCGTCTCCTTGAGGTGCGCGTGCTCCGGCCCGACGCCGGGATAGTCGAGCCCGGCCGAGATCGAGTGCGTCTCGAGCACCTGTCCCTCGCCGTCCGCGAGCACGTACGAGCGCGAGCCGTGCAGGATCGAGACGCGCCCGCCGCCGAGCGTTGCTGCGTGGAGTTGGGCGCCGTCGCCGCCGGCCTCGACGCCGATCAGCCGCACGTCGTCATCCCGGAAGGCGTGGAACATCCCGATCGCATTCGAACCGCCCCCGACGCACGCGAGCACGGCATCGGGCAGCCGGCCCGCGCGGTCGAGCAGTTGCGCACGCGCCTCATCGCCGATCACCGCCTGCAACTCCCGCACGAGCAGCGGGTAGGGGTGCGGGCCGGCGGCCGAGCCGATCATGTAGTGCGTCGTCTCGACGGACGCGATCCAGTCGCGGATCGCCTCGTTCATCGCGTCCTTGAGCGTCCCGGCGCCCGCGGTGACGGGCACGAGTTCGGCCCCGAGCATGTGCATCCGGACGACGTTCGGCCGCTGCCGCCGCGTGTCCTCGAGGCCCATGTAGACGACGGCGTCGAGGCCGAACCGCGCGCAGACCGTCGCCGCCGCGACGCCGTGCTGGCCGGCGCCCGTCTCCGCGACGATCCGGCGCTTGCCGAGCCGGCGCGCGATCAGCGCCTGGCCGACGGCGTTGTTGATCTTGTGGGCGCCGGTGTGGTTGAGGTCCTCGCGCTTCAGCCAGATCTGCGCGCCGCCGACGGCCTCCGACAGGCGCTCGGCGTAATAGAGCGGCGTCGGCCGCCCGATGAAGTCGCGTGCGAGCGCATCGCGCTCGGCGTGGAACGCCGGGTCGGCCAGCGCCTCGTTGACCGCGGCCTGCAGCTCGTCGAGCGCCGCCATCACCGTCTCGGGGACGAAGCGTCCACCGAACGCGCCGAATCGGCCGAGCGAATCTGGCTGGTGGGTGCCGATCATGCCGCCTCCTTCGCTGCGCGCACGAAGGCGCGGATCTTCGCGTGGTCCTTGACGCCCGGCTCCGACTCCGTGCCACGCACGCCGTCCACCGCCCACGGCCGGGCGACGCGGATCGCCTCGCCGACGTTGCCGGCATCGAGCGCACCGGCGAGCAGCACGCGCCGCTCGCGGCCCAGCTCACGGGCGAGCGTCCAGTGCTCCGCGAGCTCGGCGGCCGTCGGCGTTGCATGGAACCGGCGGTCGAGCAGGATCGTGTCGCCGTAGAGCGGGTGGTCGACCGGCAACCGATGGGCCTTGATCGCACGGGCGCCGAAGCGTTCGACGACCGCGGGCGGCTCGGCGCCGTGCAGCTGGACGTGGTCGAGCGCGAGTTCGTCGGCGATCGCGGCGACCGTGTCCGGGTCGGCATCGACGAACACGCCGACGCGGGCGGTGCCGGCGGGCACGCGGCCGACGACCGCGGCCGCGTCCTCGGGCGCCAGGTAGCGGGGCGACCAGTCGACGAAGATGAAGCCGACCATGTCCGCGCCGGCCTCGATCGCGACGGCGACGTCGGCCGCCCGGTTGAGTCCGCAGACCTTGACGAGCGTCACAGGCCCACCAGCTCCGCGAGCAGCGCTGGGTCGCGCATCAGCGCCGTGCCGACCAGGACCGCGTGGGCGCCTGCGTCGCGGGCCCGCACCGCGTCGTCGCGTGAGGCGATGCCCGACTCCGCGACGCGCACGAAGGCGGGCGGGACCACCTGCAGCAGGCTGCGGCCACGCGCCGGGTCGACCTCGAGCGTCGTCAGATCGCGGGCGTTGACGCCGATCAGCGGGAAGGCGAGGGCGAGCGCGCGACGCAACTCCTCCTCCGTGTGCACCTCGCAGAGCACGTCCATGTCGAGGTCCTCGGCCTGCTGGGCGAGATCCTGGGCCAGGCCGTCGTCGACGAGACCCATGATGACGAGGATCGCATCGGCGCCGTGCGTACGCGCCTCGACGACCTGCCACGGATCGACGTAGAAGTCCTTCGCGAGCAGCGGTACGTCGACAGCGCGGCGGACGGCCTCGAGGTCGGCCAGCGAGCCGCCGAAGTCACGGCCCGATGTGAGGACCGAGATCGCCGCCGCGCCTCCGGCCTCGTACGCCTTGGCGATCGCGACGGGGTTGGCGTCGCGGGTGATCGTGCCCTGGGACGGTGAGGCCCGCTTGACCTCGGCGATCACCGACAGGCCTTCGCCGGCGATCGCCCCGGCGAAGTGACGCGTCTCGCGTCGCTTCGCCAACTCGGCCGCCGTCCACGCGCCGATGTCGTTCAGGTAGTCCACCTTAGACCTCCAGCCCGGCCAGTTCGCGGCTGCGCAGCACGACGCGGTTCAGCGTCTCCTCCGCGGCGCCCGCGTCGATGGCGGCGGCAGCCTGGGCGACGCCCTCGGCGAGCGACGCCGCCCGGCCGCAGGCGAGCAGCCCGGCGGCGGCGTTGAGGACGACCGCGTCGCGCTTCGGGCCAAGCGCGCCCGCGTAGATGGCCCGGATCGTCGCCGCGTTGTCGACGGCATTGCCGCCGCGGAGCGCAGTCGGCTCGGAGTCGGCGAAGCCGAGCGCGCGGGGCGAGACGGGCTCGGTGCGGACTCCGCCCGCCTCGGCGATCGCCATCAGCGACACTCCCGCCGGTGACAGCTCGTCGATGCCGCCGGCGCCGTGGACGACGACCGTCCGCTCGGTGCCGAGCTCGGCCGCGACCTGCGCGAAGACCGGGACGAGGTCGGGGCTCGGCACGCCGATCACCTGCGTCGGCACGCCGGCGGGATTCGTCAGCGGCCCGAGCAGGTTCATCACGGTCCTGATACCGAGCTCGCGCCGCACCGGGCCGGCGAAGCGCATCGCCGGGTGGTGGTTCGGGGCGAACATGAACCCGAACCCGACCTCGTCGATCAACGTCGCGATGGACTCCGGCGGCAGGTCGATGGCGACGCCGAGCGCCTCGAGGACGTCCGCCGAGCCGGCCAGCGACGACAGGGCACGGTTGCCGTGCTTCGCCACCCCGTGACCGCAAGCGGCGACGACGATGCCGGCTGCCGTCGAGATGTTGAACGTGTGGGCGCCGTCGCCGCCGGTGCCGACGACGTCGGTCAGGTCGGTGCGCGCGGGCCGCACCGGGACGACGTGCTCCCGCAGGGCGCGGACGCAGCCGGCGATCTCGCCCGGCGTCTCGCCCTTCGCGCGGAGGGCGACGAGGAACCCGGCGATCTGGGACGGGTTCGCCTCCCCGCGCATGACGACGCCCATCGCCCGGTGGGCGCCCTCGAGACCGAGGTCCTCTCCCGCGACGAGGTGTTCGATGACGTCCTTCATGCCTTGAGTCCGAGGAAGTTTCGCAGCAGCCGGGGCCCCGCGGGGGTGAGGATCGACTCGGGATGGAACTGCACCCCGTGGGTCGGGGCGCTGCGATGGCGCATCGCCATCACCTCGCCGTCGACGGCGCGCGCGGTGAGGACGAACTCGGGCGGCAGGGGCTCGATCGCCACGAGGGAGTGGTAGCGCCCGGCCTCGAAACGACCGCCGAGTCCGGCGAGGAGCGGGTCCGGCGCAACGACGTCGATCAGGCCGCTCTTGCCATGGACGAGTCGCGCCGCGCGGTCGACAACGCCGCCGTGCATCTCGGCCAGCAACTGGTGCCCGAGGCAGACGCCGAGGATCGGCAGGCGCCCGGCGAAGTGCCGGATCAGCGCCGCCGAGATGCCGGTCTCGGACGGGCGACCGGGGCCGGGGGAGATGACGAGGTGTGTCGGGGCGAGCGCCTCGGCGTCGTCCACGTCGATCGCGTCATGCCGGAAGACGCGAACCTCGGCGCCCTCCTCGGCGAGGCCGTGCGCGAGGTTGTACGTGAAGGAGTCGTAGTTGTCGATCAGCAGCA
Source organism: Actinomycetota bacterium (assembly GCA_009885805.1). Taxonomy (GTDB): domain Bacteria; phylum Actinomycetota; class Thermoleophilia; order Gaiellales; family F1-60-MAGs149; genus VFJZ01. The sequence goes on along the minus strand of VFJZ01000026.1, from coordinate 22,151 downwards.
CGCGGCCGGTCATCGTCCGTACGCCCCCGTCTCGGCGAGGTCGATCGCCCGCTGCAGCGCCGCCATCTTGTTCAGACACTCCTCGTGCTCGGCCGCCGGGACGGAGTCCGCGACGACGCCGCCACCGGCCTGGAGGCGCGCGACGCCGTCCACGAGGACGATCGTGCGGAGGGCGATGCAGGTGTCGAGCGTGCCGCCGAAGCCGACGTACCCGACGGCGCCCGCATAGATGCCGCGCCGGTGCGGTTCGAGGGCCGAGATGATCTGCATCGCCCGCACCTTCGGCGCGCCCGAGACGGTGCCGGCCGGGAACGTGTCACGCAGGAGCGCGAACGCGTCCTCCGTCTCACGCAGCCGCCCCTGGACGTCGCTGACGAGGTGCATCACGTGCGAGTAGCGCTCGACCTCGAGCAGTCGCGTCGGCCGGACGGTGCCCGGCTCACAGACGCGGGCGAGGTCGTTCCGCGCGAGGTCGACGAGCATCATGTGCTCCGCACGCTCCTTCTCGTCGCGCTCGAGCTCTGCCGCCAGGGCGTCGTCCGTCTCCGCGTCGGCGCCGCGTGGTCGGGTGCCGGCGATCGGCCGCAGGGCGGCGATCCGGTCCGCGTTCAGCGAGACGTGCGTCTCCGGCGAGGCGCCGACGACCGCGAGCCCGTCCGTCTCCAGGAAGAACATGTACGGCGACGGGTTGACCGTGCGCAGCGCCCGGTAGATTGCCGCCGCACTCCGCGCCGTCTGCCGGAGGTGACGCTGCGACGGAACGATCTGGAACGCGTCGCCGGCCGCGATGTGGTCCTTCGCGGTTGCGACCATCTCGAGATAGCGGTCGCGGGTGATCTCCGCGTGTGCGCCGCCGGCCGAGGCGAGCGCCGCGACCGGTAGGGCAGAGGCCTCGACCGGCCCGGTCAGGCGACCTGCGATCTCGTCGGCGAGCTCCTCGTGGCCTCGTTGCGCGATCACCTGGACCCGCTGTCGGACGTGGTCGAACGCGACGACCACCGGCGCGAGGAGGAACCGCGACGGCTCGGGGACGTCATCGTCACGGGCCGACGGCAACGGCACCGTCGGCTCGAAGCGCGCCACGACGTCGTAGGCGAGGTGGCCGACGACGCCACCGGCGAACGGCGGCAACCCGGCGCCATCGGCGTCCGCGTGCCGGGCGAGGAAGGCCCGGAGCGGCGCGAACGGGTCGTCGGCCGCATGGTCGAGCGTGACGACCTCGCAGCCCGCGGACAGGAACGACCAGCGCCCGACCTGCTGGCCGCGCTCGATCGACTCGAGCAGGAAGCCCGGCCCGAGGTCGCGCAGGCGCAGGTAGGCACCGACCGGCGTGAGGAGGTCGGCCGGCAGGTCGCGGACGGAGGGGCGTGGGCGGAAGGGTGGGTTCACGGGCAGAAAAAAGGCCTCCACCGGGGAGGCCTGGGCGAGACGTCGATGCGGCAACCGGTCAGCGGCAGCCGTCGCCTCGCCCGTCGGACCACGACCAGGTGCTGGGGGAGGAGCGGTGCATCACGCGTCAGTGTCAGCGGCCGGAGCCCCGCTGTCAAGCGTCGGCCGCGGCCGGCCGGCCGCGCGGACGACGATGCTGCCGCCGATCATGTCGTGCAGCGACCGTCGCTCCCGGTTCCAGAGCGGGAAGAGCAGGTCGACCAGGGTCGCGAGTCCGGCGGTCATGAGCGCCCCGGCAACGCCCAGGGTGAGTTGACGGCCGACGAGTTCGCGCATCACGCAGCCGCGGAGGCTCAGGCGCGAGCCATCGGCACGACGGACGGCGAGTCCGACGGCGTGCTTACCGACGGTCGTCTCGCGCAGGTACAGCGCGACGATCGCGTACAGCGCCGTCAGCAGCGGCACCGTCGCCACCGCCACGAACGCGAAGCCTTCGCTGATCACCGGCTCGTCCCCCTCGAGCTTCACCTGGTCGGTGAAGATCGCCGCCGGCAGGAACAGGAGGAGCCAGACCGTCGCGACCAGCGCCGAGTCGATCGCGTACGCGCCGGCCCGCGGCAGGAATGCCGCGAACTCGAGACCGCCAGGGCCCGGCTTCGTCGTTGCGTCGACGTGTCGCGGGCCGAGGCCGGGATCGGGCAGGGCAGCGCCGCGGCGGATCACGCGCGTGCCGGCAACGCGGTCGTGCCAGGCGCGCCCGTCACCGCGGAGGCCGGCGCCGTACCCGATTGCTCCTGCTCCCCCGGCGAGGAGGAGCACGTGCTCGAGGCAGAGGCGACCCCAAAGCTCACGGCGCAGGGCCTGACGGGCGGACACCGTGCGCCCGGCCTGATCGACGACGGCGAGGTCGAGAGCCCGCTTGCCGGGCGTCGTGCCGGCGACCGCGAGGAAGCTCGCGGTCAGCAGCGCAGGCGCGACGAGCGCGACGGCGAGGCCCGCCTGCTCGCCGGCGACGGCACCGATCGTGACCGCACCGACGAGGGCCAGCGCGACGTCGATCGCGGTCGCCGCCAGCCGGCGCCCGCGGAGTCGGGGATCTGCGACCACGGTCGGATGGTAGAGTGGCTCGCCGTGGCCCGCTCCGTGATCTGCGGCGCCGCGCGGACGCCGTTCGCGCGACTGCTCGGCGCCCTCGCCCCATTCTCCGCCGTCGAGCTCGGCACCGTTGCGGCGCGCGCCGCCATCGAGCGCTCCGGTGTGCCGGCGGCGGACATCGACTACTGCGCGTTCGGCACGGTGATCCAGGCGGGCCAGGGCCACATCCCGTCGCGACAGATCTCCCTCGCCGCCGGTCTGCGCACGGAGGTCGGATCGGAGACGGTCAACAAGGTCTGCGCATCCGGACTGCGGGCGATCGCCGTCGCCGACGGCCTGATCCGCCTCGGCGACCACGAGGTCGTCCTGGCCGGCGGCGCCGAGTCGATGACGAACGCGCCCCACCTCGCCCTCGGCGCGCGCAAGGGCTTCCGGTTCGGCGACGCGACACTCGTCGACGCGATGCTGTGGGATGGGCTGCGCGACCCCTGGACCGGCCGGCAGATGTACGAGCAGGCCACGACCGTCGCCGCCGAGCTCGAGATCGACCGCGCGGATCTCGATGCCTGGGCCGCGCGCTCGCACGCCAGGGCGGTCGCGGCGATCGACGCGGGCTGGTTTGCAGAGGAGATCGCGCCGCTCACGATCGACGGTCGCAAGGGCGCGGTCGTCGTCGACACGGACGAGGGGCCGCGCCGTGACACCTCGCTCGAGGCGCTCGCCGCGCTGAAACCCCTCGTGGCCGGCGGTACGCATACCGCAGGCAACTCGCCGGGCGTCAACGACGGCGCGGCGGCGGTCGTCGTCTGCTCGGAGGCCGAGGCGGAGCGGCGCGGGATCGAGCCGCTCGCGGTGATCCGCGCCGTCGGCTACACCGCCGATCGCACCGACCGGTTGGCACGGGTGCCGGCGCTGGCAGCCGAGATCGCGCTCGCGAAGGCCGGGATCGACGCTGCCGCTGTCGACCGCTGGGAGATCAACGAGGCGTTCGCCTCGGTCGCCCTCCACGCGACGCGGATGCTCGCCGTGACCGAAGATCGCGTCAACGTGAACGGCGGGGCGGTCGCACTCGGCCATCCGGTCGGGGCCTCCGGCGCCCGCCTGATCGTGACGCTGATCCACGAGCTCCGTCGGAGCGGTGGCGGAATCGGCTGCGCGGCGATCTGCTCCGGCGGCGGTCAGGGCGACGCGATGGTGATCGAGGTCGCGGCGCCGCGTTAGCGCTAGCGCCCGAGCCGGCGGACGCTGCGCAGACGTTCGCCGAGGAAGGCGCGCTCGGCGGCGTTGCCGGTGTGGGTGAGCGCCTCGCGGTAGGCGGCGGTCGCCTCGTCGTAGCGGCCGAGGCGGCGCAGGAGATCGGCGCGGGCAGCATGGAACGGGCCGTACGCCGCCAGGTCCTCGGCGAGGTCGGCGAGGAGCGGCAGCGCGACGCCCGCGCCGTCCGCGTAGGAGATCGCGACCGCGCGGTTGAGCGCGACGACCGGAGAATCGGCGAACGTTGCGAGGACGCCGTAGAGCGCGACGATCTGGGGCCAGTCGGTGTTGGCCGCGTCGGTCGCGGTCGAGTGCAGGGCCGAGATCGCCGCCTCGATCGTGTACCGGCCCGGCTGCTCGGCGAGCGTCTGCCGCACGATCTGGTCGCCCTCGCTGATCAAATCGGCGCGGTACAGGCTGCGGTCGTGCTCGTCGAGGGGGACGTAGCGGCGTCCGTCCACGCGCGCCGGCCGCCGCGCCTCGGTCAGGAGCAGCAGCGCGAGCAGCCCGTGCGCCTCAGGCTCGGCCGGCATCAACTGGACGAGCAGTCGCGTCAGTCGGATCGCCTCCACGCACAGGTCGGCGCGAGCGGGTTCGTCGCCCGTGGTCGTCGCCGCGCCCTCGTTGTAGGTCAGGTAGAGCGTCGCGAGCACGGGGGCGACCCGCTCGCCGAGTCGCGCGGGCGGCGGTACGGCGAGGGAGACGCCGGTGTCGCGCAGGCGACGCTTCGCGCGGACGATGCGCTGCGCGATCGCGTCTGGACGCGTCAGGAGGCCGCGGGCGATCTCCTCGACCGTGAGGCCCGCGACGAGACGGAGTGTCAGCGCGATGCGTCCCTCGGCTGGCAGCTCCGGGTGGCAGCACGCGAACAGGAGCGCGAGCCGCTCGTCGCCGAGTTCCTCCTCGATCGCCGGCCCTTCGCGGACGACCCGTTCCGCCGCCTGCAGCTCCCGGTCTGCCGCCAGGTGCCGACGGCGGAGGATGTCGATCGCGCGGTTCCGGGCGGTGCGGATGATCCAGGCACCCGGTTCGTCCGGCACGCCGTCGCGGGGCCAGGTCGCGAGGGCGGTCGTGAACGCCTCCTGGACGACCTCTTCGGCGAGGTCGAGATCGCGCAGCGAGCGGGCCAGGACGCCTACGGCACGCCCGAATTGCTCACGGTACAGGCCGCCGGCATCCACGTCGAAACCTTCTCAGCGGTCGGCGTCGTGACTCGCGACCGGCCGCACCTCGATCGTGCCGTGGCGGGCACCCGGGATGCGGGCGGCGGCGTCGATCGCCTCGTCAAGCGTGTCGCATTCGACCATGAAGAAGCCGGCGAGTTGCTCGCGCGTCTCGGCGTACGGCCCGTCGGTCACCACCCGCTCGCCGTCGCGGACGCGGACGATGCGCCCCGCGGCCGTCGGCTGCAGCGCGTTCCCTCCCCGCATGATCCCCTCCGCCGTGATCGCCTCGTTGTAGGCGTAGTACTCGCCCATGATCGCGCTCGACTCGGCCTCGCTCATCGTTCCCCACAGGGACTCGTCGCCGTGGATCAGCAGCAGGTACTGCACGTCATCAACTCCTCCGTCGTTGTCATGGTCCGACGAACGACCCTCGCCGGGATCGACACCATACTGCGGTCGTGGTCAACCTCACCAGGATCTACACGCGCGGTGGTGACGCGGGCGAGACCAGCCTCGGCGACGGGCGCCGCGTCTCGAAGGCGAGCCTGCGGATCGCGGCGTACGGGACGGTCGACGAGTTGAACTCGCACCTCGGTGTGGCGCGGGCGGCCGGCGTAGCGGCCGGTTGGGATCCGTGGCTAGCCCGCATCCAGAACGACCTGTTCGACCTCGGCGCCGACCTCTGCGTGCCATCCGCGGAGCGTCCGGATCGCGCGTCGCAGCGCGACCGCACCCGACTCCGGGTCACGGCCGCGCAGGTGACGTGGCTCGAGGAGCGCTGCGACGAGGTCAACGCGACGCTGTCCGAGCTGACGTCGTTCGTCCTGCCCGGCGGGACGCCACTCGCCGCCCAACTGCACGTCTGCCGCACCGTCTGCCGCCGCGCCGAGCGGGAGATCGTCGCGCTCGCCGTCGCCGAGCCCGTCTCCACCGAGGCCGTCGCCTATGTCAACCGGCTGTCGGACCTGCTGTTCATCCTCGCGCGCGGCGCCAACCCGCCAGGCGCCGAGCCGCTCTGGGTTCCCGGATCGTCCCGCTGATTCGCGGTCGGCTTGCGCGCCGGCGGTTAACACGGTCTTCGCATACCCACTACCGTTCCGCAACTTGCCTTGTGCGGTCGTATCTCCTATATTCAAGCCACGTCGAGCGGAGTTTGTGACAGTCCAATGTGCGGACACCGCGAGACCAACATACGAGACGAGATCACTCTCGCCCTCCATACTCCTTCCCACGACGGACCCGGCCTCAGCGCCGGGTTCGTTGTTTCTGGTGGCTGGTAGGATGGCCGCGTGAGGGTGGCGAAGACGATCGTGGCCGCGCTCGCCGCGGCGACGCTGCTGGCAGCGTGCGGCGATTCGGAGACGGTGCCGCAGGTGGTCGGGGCGACGCAGCCCGCGGCCGCGCCGCCGACGACGATCGCGGGGGAGTCGATCGCCGCGCAGACGGGAGTCTTCACGGACCCGGTCACCTTCGTCGAGCCGCCGCCCGAGGCGGTCGCTGTGGCGAAGGAGTGGATCACCGCCTCGATGACGCGCGACGACCTGCCGCGATCGTGGGACCTCCTGGCGGAGGAGTGGCGGGCGAAGTACACGCGGGAGAAGTGGTTGACCGGCGTGATCCCCGTCGTGCCGTTGCCTGACGAGTGGACGCTCGCGAACTTCGAGCAGGTCACGGCCTTCGAGCGCAGCTTCCCGCAGGAGGAACTCGTGATCCGCTACCGGCTGAGCGGGCCGGTCGCAGGGACCGGGCAGGACTTCGCCTGGGAGTGGTTCATCGAGCTCGTCGAGGAGGGCGGCGCGTGGAAGGTCGCGTTCTACACGCCGCTCACGCGCCCGACGCTCGGCGTCGGCTGACGCCTACGCGGTAGCGAGATCGAAGCTGTCGCGGACGTCGTCGCAGGCCCGCGGGAGGCGCGCCTGCCCCTCGGCGTCCCAGTTGCAGCGGACGAACCACTGGTCGCGGCCCTTGAAGCCCAGGATCATCCGTCCACCCGCTCCCTCCTCGCCCTCGAGGTCGTAGGTGTACGCCTCCAGTCCGCCGAGGTCGACGCGTCCCTTCTTCGTCACGCGCAGGTCGGCGGCCTGTGCGAGGGCGCGCACTGCGGCGTCGACGAAGGGCTGGAACTCGTCTGCCTTGTAGGACTCGTACGGGCGCTTGATCGTGTAGCGGCTGACGACGACGACGTTGATCTCGTCGATGCCGACGTTCGTCGAGAAGCGCGGCTCGCGACCGTCGATCTCCCGCGACACGGCCGTGAAGCCGGAGATGAAGTCGCGCGGGTAGGTGAACGTGAAGCCGGCGTCGGCGTTCTTGAAGGTGATCGCGTCGGACGGGCCGCCACCGCAGCCGGCGAGGCCGACGAGGAGGAGAACGAGCCAGGAGCGGAGCCGCATCGGCGACATGGTAGTCGTCACGTACCGCGTATGCTTTCAACCGTCATGGACTCCCGAATCCGCGTCGTGATCGCCAAGCCCGGGCTCGACGGCCACGACCGGGGAGCGAAGGTGATCGCCCGCGCGCTGCGCGATGCCGGCATGGAGGTGATCTACACGGGCCTGCACCAGACGCCCGAGCAGATCGTGGAGACCGCCATCCAGGAGGATGCCGATGCCGTCGGCATCTCGATCCTGTCGGGCGCCCACATGACGCTCGTGCCGCGGATCCTCGACGGCCTCGCGGCGGCGGACATGTCGGATGTCCTCGTGCTCGTCGGCGGCACGATCCCCGCGGCAGACGCGGAGGAGCTGAAGCGCCTCGGCGTCGCCGCCATCTTCACGCCGGGCACGCCGACCACCGCGATCGTCGACTACCTCCGCGCTCACGTCGCCGCCTGATGTCCATCGACGTCGTCCGCGAGGGGCGCGTGGCGCTCGTCACCGTCAACCGGCCCGAGGTGCTGAACGCGCTCTCGACGGATCACCTCGACGAGCTGCACTCGGAGCTGCTCGACCTCTCTCGCGACACCTCCGTCGGCGCCGTCGTCCTGACCGGTGCGGGCGATCGTGCATTCATCGCCGGCGCCGACATCGCGGAGTTGGCGACGAAGACGCCACTGGAGGCCCGTGCGTACGGCGAGCTCGGGCAGGAGATCGCGCACCGGCTGGAGACGATGCGCAAGCCGACGATCGCCGCCGTCAACGGCTACGCGCTCGGCGGCGGCTGCGAGATGGCGCTCGCCTGCGACATCCGCCTCTGCTCGCCGAAGGCGCAGTTCGGCCAGCCCGAGGTCAACCTCGGCATCATGCCGGGCTGGGGTGCGACGCAGCGGCTGGCGCGAACGACGTCGCTCGGCTTCGCGAAGGAGATCCTCCTCACCGGCCGCATGGTGTCTGCTGACGAGGCCTTGCAGCGGGGCCTCGTGCAGGCCATCGTCGAGCCGGACGAGCTCGTGCCGCGCGCGCTGGCGCTGGCGGCGGAGATCGCCGCGAAGAGCCCGGTCGCGGTCGCCTACACGAAGGAGGCGACGAACCGCGCGCTGCACGGCGACCTCGGCGCCAACTTCGTGCACGAGGCCGACCTGTTCGCGATCCTCTTCTCCACCGAGGATGCGAAGGAAGGCCTGAACGCCTTCACCGAGAAGCGCCCGCCGCGCTTCATCGGGCGCTGACGCGCCGGCGGTGGACGCGGCGGATCGCACGCTCCTGCGCGACGGTATCGCGATCGGTGCCGCCGTCGGCATCATCGGGCTGTCGTTCGGACTGCTCGCCCGCGCTGCCGGCATCTCCGCCCTGCACGCCTGCGCGATGTCGCTGCTCGTCTTCGCCGGCGGCTCGCAGCTGCTGCTGGTCGGCGTCGTCACGGCGGGTCGACGAGTCGACGGCGTTCGCCCTCGCGCAGCGCGACCCGGCACGCTCGCGACGTGCGTTCTACACGGTCGGCGTGACGCTGTTCTGCTGCTGGAACGGCGGCACCATCGCGGGCGCGCTCGGCATCCTCGTCTGGCGGAGACGATCCGCGTTACCTGGTGGGCGATCGGCGCGACGGCGCTCGGCACGTATGTCGTGAAGGCCGCCGGCCCCGTCCTCCTCGGCGCGCGGGAGATGCCGGAGCGGCTGCAGCGGCTGTTCGCGCTGGTCTCGCTCGCCCTCCTTGAAAGAAAGGGATCAGATCCCATTCTTTCACCGCGCGCGCGTGTCGCAAAGGTGCCTGGCACGAATGCGACACCCGACCCTACGGCGACGGCGGCGGATCCGGCGGCCGCAGCGCCTGCAGACGCTCCTCGGCCAGGCCGAGTACCTCCGCGCAGCGCCGATGCAACGCCTCGCCGCGCTCCCACAGGGCGAGCGCCTCCTCCAGGGTCGTCGAGCCGTCCTCCAACCGGCGCACGACCTCGTCGAGCTCCGCGCGCGCCGCCTCGAACGGGAGTTCGCCGGGATCGATCACGGCTCGACCTCCTCGACCCGCGTCGTCAGGCGGCCGCGCGCCAGGCGGAGCGAAAGCGAGTCACCCGTCGCGACGGCCGCGGCCTCGCGGACGACCCGCCCCGCGCCGTCGAGGGCGATCGCGTAGCCACGGTCGAGCGTCGCCGCCGGCCCGAGCGCCCGAAGCTGGCGGGCGGCGGCCTGAAGTCCGGATCGCTCCAGCTCGAGGCGCCGCCCCTGGGCGTCGGTGAGCCGCCGGCGCGCCGCACCGATCCCGTCCCGGCGAACGTCGAGGAAGCCGCCGGGCCGCAGCAGGACGGGCCGGGCGCGCAGCGCTGCCAGGGTCTCGCGCTCACGGGCGACGCGCGTCGCGACCACGCGGTAGGCGCGGTCGGCGCGCGCAGCAGTCTCGCGGACGAGGGCTCGCGCGTCAGGGGCGACGAGACGGGCGGCGTGGGTCGGTGTCGAGGCGCGCGCGTCCGCGACCAGGTCCGACAGCGGCGTGTCCTGCTCGTGTCCGATCGCCGAGACGACCGGGACGGCGCAGGCGGCGATGGCGCGGCAGACGCTCTCGTCGGAAAAGGCCGCGAGGTCCTCCAGCGAGCCGCCGCCGCGCGCCAGCACGATGACGTCGGCGTCGCCGCCGGCCTCGATCTGGCGCAGGGCACGGACGATCTCGCGCGGCGCCGCCACGCCCTGCACGGCGCACTCGACGATCTCGAATCGCGCCGCCGAGAAGCGGCGGGTGACGTGCTCCGTGACGTCGTGACGGGCGGCGGCGTCACGGCCGCAGACGAGGCCGATGCAGCGTGGCACGACCGGGAGCGGTCGCTTGCGGTCGGCGGCGAACAGGCCCTCGGCGGCGAGCGCCAGCCGCAGACGCTCGACGCGGGCGAGGAGGTCGCCGAGGCCGGCCCGCTCGACGGCGTGGACGCGCAGCGAGACGTCGCCGGTGCGCATGAAGAGCTCGACCCGGCCGTGGACGAGGACGCGCTCGCCGTCGCGGAGCGGGGTCTCGAGGCCGTCGAACAGCCCTCCGGGCATCCGCACCTTCACCGCCGCCCGGCCGTCGAGATCTCGCAGCGTCCAGAACGCGAACGCCCAGCCGGGCTGCCGCCGCAACTCTGTTACCTCACCCTCGACCCAGACCTCCGGCAGCCGTTCGAGCCAGCTTGCGAGCCCGCGTGCGAACGCGGCGACCGAATAGACCGGACGCTCTCCGGCGGTTGCCGTCAGAGGAGGATCTGCGCGGCCGTCTCGGCCGGGCAGCCCTGCTGCAGCAGCTTGATCGCCTGGTGCAGGTCGGCCTCGGAGCGCGCGATCTGGTCCGCGATCTCGGTCTCGTAGCCGGACCGTTCCAGCTGTTCCCGCCGCCAGGAGACGACCTCCTCGAGCACGTCAGGGCGCGTGCGCTGCTTGGTCTGTGTCACATCTCCGAGTGTACCCGACTCGGCGGCCAGTGCAATCGGCTACGCTCGCAAGGTGGACGAGGTGCGCATCGTCGAGGCGGCCGCGCTGGCGTCACGACACGGGGGCGAGCCGACGGCGGTGCTCGCGGCGCGCACGACGGCCGGCGAGATCCGCTTCGCCTGTGCGTTTCCGCGCGGGGAGTCGCTCGGCTGGCTCGTCTTCGACGGCGACGGCCGGCCGCTGACCGCAGTGCACGAGATCCGCGAGATCGCCGAGATCATCGCGATGTGCGAGACGGCCGAGGAGGCCTCCGCGGGTCTGGCCGCGCCCGAGGCCGACGCCGCCCTGCGCCGCGCGCTGCAGTTCGCGGCGGACGACGAACCCGTCGCCCTGGCCGTTCGCGCGATGCGCGAGGCGATCGCACCGCTCGTGGTCACGGTACCGGCCGTGCGGGTCGCCGACGGCGGCTATCTCGACCGCGTCGCAGTCGCGGCAGGGCTCGTCGGCGATCGCTTCGACTATCTGAAGGAGACGGCATACAGCGTCTCCGCCCGGCTCGGCGGGACGCCGGGCGAGGTCGGCGAGGAGCTTGCCGAGCAGCTGTGGTCGACCGTCCGTCTCCTCGCGCGCGACGGCGCGCCGGACCGGTTCCGCGAGTCGGTCGAGGGCGGTATGGCTGCGGCGCAGGCGTTCGCCGACGACGTCGTCGACCACTACCTGATCGAGCTGGAGGAGACCCTGTGAGCGATGTGCGCTTCGACGGCCGCGTGGCCGCGGTGACGGGCGGCGGCGGCGGGATGGGACGCGCGTTCGCGCTCGACCTCGCCGCCCGCGGTGCGCGGGTCGCCGTCTGCGGGCGGCGCCCAGAGCCGATCGCCGAGACGGTGGCGCTGATCGAGGCCGGTGGGGGCGAGGCGCTGGCCGTGCCGTGCGATGTGCGCGACCCGGCGCAGGTCGATGCCTTCTTCGCCGCCTGCAGCGAGCGTTTCGGTGCCGCTGACCTGCTCGTCAACAACGCCGCCGGCAACTTCATCTGTCCGGCGATCGACCTGTCTCCCAACGGTTGGAACGCGGTCATCTCGATCGTCCTGAACGGCAGCTTCCTCTGCTCGCGTGCGTTCGCACAGCACTACCGCGAGGCTGGCCACGAGCGCGGGTCGATCGTCTCCGTGATCGCCACCTATGCCTGGACGGGGAACGCCGGCACCGCCCACTCGGCTGCCGCCAAGGCTGGCGTCCAGAATTTGATGATGACGCTGGCGGTGGAGTGGGCGCCGCTCGGGATCCGCTGCAACTCGATCGCCCCCGGCCCGATCCTGACGCCCGGTGCGACGGAGAACCTGTTCCCGACCGAGGAGATCCAGGCGGCGATGTCGGCGCGGATTCCGGCCGGGCGACTCGGCACGCTCGACGACGTCGTCGCCGCGACGCGCTTCCTGCTCTCCGACGACTCCTCGTACGTGACGGGCTCGACGCTCACGCTAGACGGCGGTGGCTGGCTGCCGCGCGGGATGTTCGCTTCCTGATCGACACTTGATACGAACGTATGTTCGTGTATGATGCCGGTGATGCCTGCTCCGGCAACGCTCCGCTGGCGGCTCGCCGACGATGACGGCGGTCATCCCGCGCTGTTCTCCGACGACGTGCCGGGGCACCGTGACCTGCCCTCGGTCTCCTACCTGCACGTGCGGGCGCGGCGCATCATCTCCCGCGTGCCGGAGGCGGCCAGGTTGCCGTTCCGGTTCACCATCAACGCCTACCGGGGCTGCACCCACGCCTGCACGTACTGCTTCGCGCGTCCCACGCACTCCTACCTCGGCCTCGACGCAGGCGAGGACTTCGAGCGCCGCATCGTCGTGAAGGTGAACGCCGTCGAGGTGCTGCGCGCCGAGCTTCGCAACCCGCGGCTCGGCCGCCATGCGATCGCGATGGGCACGAACACCGACCCGTACCAGCCGTGCGAGGGCCGCTACCGGCTGACGCGCGGGATCAGCGAGGTCCTGACCGCGGCCGGGCGCCCCTTCTCGATTCTGACGAAGTCGAGCATGATCGTCCGCGACCTCGACGTGCTCGCGTCCGCGGCCGAGCGCGGCCTGTTCAGGGCGGCCTTCTCGATCGGCACGCTCGACGAAGACGTCTGGCGGTCGTCCGAGCCGGGCACGCCGCCGCCGTCGCAGCGCCTGGCTGCGCTCCGGACGCTCGCCGAGGCCGGCATTCCCTGTGCGGTGCTGATCGCGCCGATTCTGCCGGGGCTTTCCGACGACGCCGCTGGGCTCGAACGGGTCGTCGAGGCCGCGCTCGACGCCGGCGCGACCTCCGTGACGCCGATCCTCCTCCACCTCCGGCCGGGGGTGCGCGAGGTGTTCATGCCGTGGCTCGAAGACGTTCATCCCGAACTCGTCGCGTACTACGAGCGGCTCTACCACCGCCAGTCGGGCTACGCGCACGAGCAGCACGCTCGCGTCGCTTCCCTGGTACAGCGGCTGGCCGACGAGCACGGCGCGACCGTCGCGACGCCGGCCGGCGCGCGGGGTGGCGCGCCTCCGGTGCTCGGCCCTGCCCTGTCGCGCTGGCAGGCCGACCAGCTCGCGCTCGACGTCGGTTAATCGTCCGGGGCGACGATCTTGAGGTTCCGGACGGCGGGCACCGCCAGCACCGAGAGGGCGACGATCGTCCCGGCGACGCCCGTCGCCACCAGCACGGTGTGGGTCGACGTCGCGGCCGCGAGCGGAGCGATCAGGATCCAGCCGACCGGGTTGAGGATGATCGAGCCGAGCTGGTCGAACGAGGCGACGCGGGAGAGGGCGTCCGCCGGGATCGCCCGCTGCAAGGCGGTCATCCAGAACGGCCCCGCGCTGCCGAACGCGAACCCCGTTACGGCCGATCCGGCGACGATCGCAGGCAGTGGTGCGCCGGCACCGAGCAACACCAGCATGATGCCGACCGGTGCGAAAAGGTACGCAGACGCCCGCAGCAGATACGTGGTCCGGATGCGCGTCGAGACGAGGCTGCCGGCCAGTGATCCGGCGCCCTGCGCCACGAGGATGGCTGTCCAGGCGGCGACGCCCCCGAGATCCCGGTTCGCGACATCGGTGCCGAGCACGAACATCGCCGGGAAGAACGAGACCTGGAACGCCATGAAGCTCAGCACCATCACCCACACCCACGTGCGAGACGCGAACTCGTGCCAGCCCTCGCGCAGGTCGGCCAGGGGGCTCGTGCCCCGAGGCGCGCGTGAGGTCTGGCGCCCGATGCCGAGGATCAGCACGGCCGCGACGACGAACGTCACGGCGTCGACGGCGAGGGCGAGCGGCGGGCCGAGGAATGCGACCAGCGTTCCCCCGAGGGCGGCGCCGAAGATCGCCGTCATCGACCACGTCGCGCTGTTCAGGCTGTTTGCGGCGTGGAGCTTCTCCGTGCTGACAAGCTCGGTGATGAACCCGACCTGGGCCGGGTAGACGAACGCGCTGGCGCCGCCGCTGATCGCCGCGAGTAGCGCCAGCAAGATGGAGGAAGGGCTGCCGGCGAACAGCAGGAAGGCGATCGCGCCGGTGGCGGCTGCCTCCGCCAGGTACCCCGTCGCGAGGATCACCCGCCGCTGGAGCCGGTCAGCCCAGACGCCGCCCGCGAGAACGAGTGCGACCGAGGCGATCTCGCGTCCGAAGAAGACGATGCCGAGGTCGGTCGCCGAGCCGTGTTCGAGCACGCCGAAGGCGAGCGCTATGTAGCCGGCGCTGCTGCCGAGGTCGTTGATGACGTGCGCGAAGAAGTACCGCCGAAACGGCCGTTCGCGCAGGGGGCTCAGCGTCGCCACCGCGCAACCGTAGCGCTGGCCGGGAGGCCCGGTCACGGCAGCGCCGAACAGGGTGCGATGTGCAACATCTTCGAGCCGGTCTTCGATCAGCAACGCGACGAGCCGGGCTTCGTCGCGCGTCGCGCCCGCATCGGCTGGCAGCTCGGGACGGAGCGCATCGGGGCGAGCGTCGGGGGGGTGTTGCCCGGACAGGCCGGCTACCCCGTACCACTTCCACCCCGGTGAGGAGGAACTGCTCGTCGTACCGAGCGGCTCGCCGAGCCTGCGCACGCCCGACGGCTGGCGCGACCTCGTCGCCGGTGAGGCCGCCCGTTTCGGGACGCACGAGGTCGGCGCGCACCAGGTCGCGAACTTCACCGACCAGGCGGTGCGAATCCTCGCGATCTCGACCAGCGGCGCACCGGGCGTAGGGGCCAGGCCCCAACGGCCCGGCGCCTCAGGCCGGCAGCGAAAAGCCGCCGTCGACGATCAGCGTCTGCCCCAGCACCATCGCCGACTCGGGCCCGGCGAGCCAGGCCACGGCATTCGCCAGGTCCTGCGGTTTCAGGAGGCGGCCGGCGGGCGTTCGCTCGCGACCGTCCCGGAGCATCTGCTCGCGGTTCGGGAAGTGGTCGAGGGCACCGGTGTCGACGACGGCGCCGGAGACGCCGTTGACGCGGATCTTGAGCGGCGCGAGCTCGACGCCGAGGTAGCGGATGAGCGCTTCGAGCGCGGCCTTCGACGCCCCCACGAGCGTGTAGTTCTCGAGGACTCGGAACGATCCGAGCGACGACAGCCCGACGATTGCGCCGCCGCCGCGCGCCGTCATGTGCGGCACCGCCGCCTGTGCGAGCTGCAGGATCGCGCGGGCGTTGGTGTTGATCGTCCAGTCCCAGTGCTTCTCCGTCGTGGCGAGCGCGGGACGGATCACGCCCGAGGCCGCGTTCGAGACGAGCAGGTCGAGGCCGCCGAGCGCTGCGGCGGCCTCGTCGACGAGGGCGGTGCACCGCTCGGCGCTGTCGACGCGTCCGCGGAGCGCGAATCCGCGCCGGCCCTCGGCTCGAACCAGTTCCTCCGTCTCGCGCGCGGCCTCCTCGTTGCGGAGGTAGGAGAAGGCGACGTCCGCGCCCCGTCGCGCGAGGTCGACTGCGATCGTGCGCCCGATGCCGCGCGAGCCGCCCGTGACGAACGCGAGGCGTCCCTCGAGCGTCACGCCGTCGCCCGCGCATCGACGCCGAGCGCGGCCAGGACCGCCGCGGCGCGGATCGCGAAGGCCTGATCCATGAGGGCGGGGACGAGCGCCGTGAGGGGCGGCGCAGCGCCGTCGAGGTCGAACCATGCCGGCGCGTCATCCGCCACCGTCACCGCCACCGCCACCGGCTCGACGAGCGCGGACGCGCGCAGCACGAGCACGGTCGCGGGTCGCTGCGCCTCCGCGTACTGGGTCGTCCACAGATGCCACGGATCGAGGGCGTCAAGCGGCTGCGTGGCCGCGATCGCATGCACGCTGTCGACCATGGCGTGGCACCGCAGCGCCGTGCCGCCGCCGGCCGGCCGATCGCGGTTCGACCGGCTCAGCTCCCCGTGCCAGGAGCGTTTGATGGCCGCCGGCCGCTGGTGCTCCCAGGTCGGGACGAGCCAGAACGCACCGCCGACCGTCGCGCGTGCGTCGCCGTCGGGGACGAACGTCAGCAGCTGGTCGCCGCGCGCGATCGCCTCGGTCACGACGTGCCACTCCCTGAGCGCGAGGCTCACTGTGGGCTCGACGGGTCGCCCCATTCGCCCTTCGACGTCGTCCAGCCGAGGCCGTCGAGGAGCGCCAGGCGGTCACGCGCATAGAGGCGGACAGGATGGGACTCGTCGAGCCCGGCGACGAGATTCGTAACCCGCTCCCGGATCTGGTACGCGAAGTGGGGTGTCGCCGGGCCGATCAGGGCATCGACGTCGCGGGTCGTCGGTTCGGCCATCGCCCCGATTCTGGCATACGATGCCCCGCGTGACTGCACCGGTCTCGCCGACGTTGCTCGACGAGCTGATACCGAGGTTCGATCACCGCACGATGCACGGCTACCCCGTGCGGGCCGAGATCGACCGTGTCGTCGCCGCGATCCGGACGACCGATCTCGCCGAAGCACGACTCGCTCGAGCGCTGTTCGCCGTGCGCACCGGTGGACGGTCGCTGCGCCGCCCGGCCGGGACGATCGGTGAGGCCGGCGACGGGGAGGCGGGGTTCGTGCCGATCGCCTCGGCAGACCGTGAGGTCGTCGTCGGCTTCGCGGGCCGTCCGTGGCCGGGCGGCGGATCGCCGCTCGAGCTGGACGCGAGCGCCTGGCGAGCCTACGAGCCGGTGGACTGCGTCAAGGTGGCGCTATCGGTGCGCTGCGCACCCGCCGCGTACGGGACGCTGCTCGTCACCGAGACCCGGATCGCCGTCGGCTCGCAGGCCCGCCGCGCGTTCCGCCGCTACTGGTGGATCGTCCGGCCCGGTTCCGACCTCGTCCGCGGCAGCCTTCTGCGCGCGATCGCGCGGCGCGCCGAGCGACCCTCGTGACGATCGCCGAGGCGCTCGCGCAGTTCGATCGGACGTGGGTCGCCGGGCGGCCGCTGACCCCTCGGGTCGCCTACCGTCGGACACTGCAGCTGGTCGCCTTCTGGCTCGACCGCGCCGGCCGCTCCACTGGCGACGACCTCGGGACGCTGTCGGTCGCGGACCTCGAGGCGTTCGTCCGCTGGCACGCCGCGAACGGGCTCGGCGGAGGCACCGGATCGGGGAAGGTGGCGTTGCACGTCGCGCGCCTCGGTGCGCAGCTTGCCACCGCCCCGGGGACGTCCGGACCTCGACGCCGGCCGCGCGCGGCTCCGGGCGTGCGCCCGGTGATGCTACGGTCAGCTGCATGGCGACCGTCATCGGCTACGCCCCGGCCGCGGATCACCTCCCGCAGGGCTGGGGTCTCGACAACCAGACCGGAATCCTGACCGACGTCCTGCTCGGCGCGCCCGACAACCTCGACTGGCTCCCGATCAACTCGATCGCGCGGATGGCGCTGCGCAACCGCACCAAGCTCGGCACGACCTGGTCGAAGGAGCGTGCGCTCACGCAGTGGCGGGCGATGGCCGACGCCTACGTCGGCGCCGGTGTCCGCGTCCACCTGGTCGAGGCCGATCCCGGCCTGACGCACTCCGTCTACACACGGGACTCCACCTTCATGACGCCGTGGGGCCCGGTCGTGACGGCGATCCAGACGGAGGCGCGACGCCGTGACTACGCCGTGGTCGCCAGGACGTACGAGCGGCTCGGCATTCCGATCTGGAACTGGGTCACTGCCGGGTACTTCGAGGGCGGTGACTTCGGCATCATCGAGCCCGGCCGCGTCCTGCTCGGCTACACGCAGGACCGCTCGACGGAGGAGGGTGCGGAGCAGGTCCGCGGCTGGCTGGAACGGGAGGGGTGGGAGGCGCTGACCGTTCCGCTCGGTCCGCAGTTCGTCCACCTCGATGCCGTCGTCGTGATGCTGGCAGCCAAGCTCGCCCTCGTCTGCGAGGACGCCCTCGAGCGCTACGTGCTCGACTGGTTCGATGCGAGCGGCATTCGCCGCGTGCCGGTCAGCTACCGGGAGTGCGTGCAACTTGGCGGCAACCTCGTCTCGCTCGGGGGCGGTCGCATCCTCTCGATGGCGGCGAACACGACGGTCAACGCACGGTTGCGTGCCGAGGGCCTCGACGTCGTCGAGATCGAGTACGACCAGATGGCGCTGTGCGGGGGCGGCGTCCACTGTTCCTGCCACGAGCTCCGTCGCGACCCGGCCTGAGGCCGTCGCGTTCGCCGTGCTCCTGGTGCTCGACTTCGACGGCACGATCACCGACCGTGACACGCTCGACTTCATCGTCGAGCAGCACGCGCCGGGGGTGTTCCGCGAGGCCGAGAAGGCGTTGCAGACCGGCACGATGACCCTCAACGAGGTGATCGCGTACGAGTTCGAGCACGTCACGTCGTCCCTCGACGAGGTGCTGGCGCTCGTCCGTGAGCGGATCACCCTGCGCCCGGGCCTGCCCGCCCTCGTCGACTTCTGCCGCGAGCGATTCGTCGACGCCGTGGTCGTCTCCTCCGGCTTCGCGGAGGTGATCGAGCCGGTGCTGGCCTGGCACGACGTCTCGCTGCCGGTGATCGCTCACTCCGTCTCGTTCGGCCCGAACGGTGCGGCGGTGACCTTCATCGACCGCCCACCCTGTCCGGTCTGCGGCGAGCCGTGCAAGCGTGCTGAGTTGCCGCGCCTCGCCGCGGGTCGGCGGATCGCCTACGTGGGCGACGGCTGGTCCGACCGCTGCGGCGCGGCGGCCGCCGACCTCGTCTTCGCGCGGAGCTCGCTCGCGCGTCACCTGACCGCGACGGGCGTGGCGTACGAACCGTTCGATGACCTCGTGGACGTCCGCGAGGGCCTGGCGCGTTACCTGCTGCCGGCGTAGCGGGCGACGACGGCCGCGAAACGACCGGCGACCGTGCGACAGAGCGCGACCTGCGCGTCGCCGAAGCGGACGGTGCCACGCTCGACCTCGTCGATGTCGACGCCGTACGCCAACGCCTCGTCGCGGGCCGTCGCGAACCAGTCGCGGATCGTGTCCGGTGCTGCCTCGAAGTGAAACTGCGTTCCCCACGCGTTGCGGCCATGACGGAACGCCTGGTTGAAGCGATCGTTGTCGTACAGCAGCGTCGCCGTCGGCGGTGGCTGGAAACAGTAGCCGTGCCACTCGAACGTCCGGAACGCCTGCGGCAGGCCGCCGAACAGCTCGTCCGACGCCTGCGCTGGCGTCGCGCGCACCTCGTGCCAGCCGATCTCCGGCCCACCGGGAGCCGGCCCGGCGGTCCCGCCGGCCACCTGCGCCAGGAGCTGACCGCCGAGGCAGACGCCGAGGACGGGCAGCTCGCGGTCGAGCGCGTCCCTCATCAGCGTGCGCTCCGTGGCGAGCCAGGCGTGCTCGGCGTCCTCGTCCGGGTTCGCGATGCCGCCGAGGACGACCAGGCCGTCGTAGTCGGTGACCGGGCGGTTCGGCGCCGGCTCGCGGTGGGATTCCCAGACGTCGAACCGGGCTCCGGCCTCGCGGAGTGGTTCCTCGAGGCTGTCGAGACCGGAATCGCCGTCGTGCTGGAGCACCAGGATCTGCACGCTGCGGAATGCTACGGGAGGTGGCGGGCGGGCGTATCCTCACGACGTGCGTGACGCGGCCGCAGCCGGCTATTCGGGAACGCCACTCGTGCGTAAGCTCGGCATCCGCGACCACCATCGGGTCCTGCTCGTCGCGGCGCCGGATCACATTGCCGACCTGATCGGCGCGCTGCCGGCCGGCGCCGTTCTCCTGCGGCAGACGCGCCCGCCGCTCGATGTCGTGCTGCTGTTCGTCACCGAGCGCCGGGTGCTCGAACGCCGGCTGCTGGAGCTGGCGGAGCGGATGGAGCGTAACGCCGGCCTGTGGGTCTGCTGGCCGAAGCGAGCGTCCGGCGTCGCGACCGACGTTACCGAGGACGTCATCCGGGACGTGGCGCTCGCGGCCGGGCTCGTCGACAACAAGGTCTGCGCGATCGACGAGACCTGGTCGGGCCTGCGGATCGTCTATCGCTTCAGGGATCGGTAGAGGCCGTCGAGATCGCAGCCGGCGGTCGAGCGCAGCTCGACCGAGCCGGGGCCGGGCCGGAGATCGCCCGCCAGTACCTCGCGGACGCGGCGCGCGATCGCCGCTCCCGGGTCGATCACGAGCACCCCCGGGCCGGCGACAGCCTCGATCAGGTCGCGGACGAGCGGGTAGTGGGTGCAGCCGAGCACGAGGACGTCGGCGCCAGCATCGACCAGAGGCCGCGTGAACTGCTCGACGAGCGCGCGTGTCGCGGGGCCGTCGAGGTCGCCCGCCTCGATCTGCTCGACGAGACCGGGACAGGGCTGTGTGAGGACGCGCACGTCGCCGGCGTGGTCGGCGACGAGGCCGCGGAACTTCGCGCCGTCCAGCGAGCCGGCCGTCGCGAGCACGCCGATCACCCGCGACCGCGTGCGCGCGGCGGCTGGCTTGACCGCCGGCTCGACGCCGACGACGGGAACGGCGAGGTCGAGCCGGAGGGCGCCGATCGCGGCGATGGTCGCCGTGTTGCAGGCGACGACGATCAGCCGGGCGCCCTCGTCGACGAGTCCGCGCGCGATCGTCAGGCTGCGCTCGACGACCTCGCGTGCGGGCCGGTCACCGTACGGCGCATGTGCCTGGTCGGCGACGTACACGAGCCGTTCGGCGGGTAGCTCGCGCTCGAGATCGGCGAGGACCGTGAGCCCGCCGATCCCGGAGTCGAACACGCCGATCATTCACCAGAGGGTACCCTGGGCCGGTCCCGGCGCCCCGGTCACCGGCACCTCGGCCGCGCGCAGCAGATCGCGGAGCGCGCCCGTGTTGACGGGCCCCTGGTCGCCGTTGTTCGTGTTGAACATCGCGTAGACCCGGGTCGCGGTACGCGACAGCTCGCGCAGCGGCTCGACCCACTCGGCCAGTTCGGTGTCGCGGTAGTAGTGGTCGAAGCGGTCGGAGGCGGCGCCGCCACTGACGTTCCAGGTCGCGGCGTTGCGTCCGTGGAAGCGGACGTACGCCGTGCCGGTCGTCGCCGCCACCACCGTCTGGGCCACGTTCGGCGTCGCGACCGCGGGCGCGTCGACCGCGACGTAGGTTAGCCCGCGATCGCGAAGGAACCCGAGCGTCTCCGCGCGGTTGTCCTGCGACAGCCAGTCGCGCTGGCGGAACTCGACCAGGACCTCGTACGGCGCGAGGAGCGCTGCACCGCGTTCGATGAAGGCAAGCGCGTCGGGCGACGGCGCGACCGACGGGCCGTACTGCAGCAGCACGCCACCGAGCCGGTCGGCCGCGGCGAGCGGCTCGAGGGCCTGCCGGAAGCGGCGGAAGACCAGGTCGACGAGCTTCTCGGTGGGGTCGACGTTGCCGCGCGCCGTCACCGTCGTGACGAGCGGGCGCAGGTCGGCGGGCAGCTGCTCCGGCAGCACGCGGTGGCCGGTCATCATCCCGAACGCCTTCACGTGGAAGACGAAGCCGTCGGGCGTTCGCTCCGCCCATCGCGCTGCCGTCCGCGCCTCGGGGATCGCGTAGTAGCTCGAGTTCACCTCGACGGTGTCGAAGTGTTCGGCGTAGTGGCGCAGCCGGGCCTCGGCGGTGCGCGCCGTCGGCGGATACCACGCCTCGATCAGGCTCTGGTCCGCCCACGAGCAGGTACCGAGTCGGACGCTCGCGGTCATCCGGAGAGGCTAGCCCGGATTCCTCAGGAAGCGGCGTGAGCGGTGGTTGGGGCGTGTGATCGGGGTGTCGGCCGGTGTCGGTCGCGGATGGCGTTTGCGGTCGGTCTTGGCGGGCTTCCGGGTTCGTGTCGGCGTAGCGTGGCGCGGGCGGGTGTCCGGGCTGGTGATCGCAAGGCGGTGCGAGACTGCCGCTACGGTGCCGGGAGCGCAGCGAGACGGCGGGCGGCGGCGAGGATCTGG
Organism: Actinomycetota bacterium; assembly: GCA_009885805.1. Classification (GTDB taxonomy): domain Bacteria; phylum Actinomycetota; class Thermoleophilia; order Gaiellales; family F1-60-MAGs149; genus VFJZ01. The sequence continues at coordinate 166 of VFJZ01000026.1, read as the reverse complement.
TCGCGCCAGGGCCAGCCGGCCGGGATGTGGAGCGTCTGCCGGCGGCCGTGGCGGGTGAGGCGTCCGGCGACGTGCAGGATCCGGTAGCGGAGCGTTTTCGGTTCGGCGGTTGCGAGCGCGCCGTCCAGCAACAAGGCTTGTGTCCAGGCGATCAGGTCGGCCGCGC